>NZ_CP021781.1:1369396-2054094 GCF_003290445.1 Francisella adeliensis
ATATACCTTGTTTATACTGCCTTAAAACAAACTCCAGAATATCGCGAGAGAATATTTGCATTTATGATACTAAGCTCTGCTTGTATGGTTTTTGCTTTTGTACAAGGAATGCAAAGCTCAGCTTTAGAAAATTTTGTTGAATTTAACACTAACAAATCGCTATTTGGTATCACAATGCAACCCGCTACTGTAAATATTTTTGAAACCTTAGGCGTAATCGTTTTTGGTTTTCTACTAGCAATATTTGCAAAAAGAAGACTTGAGAATGGCACTACTTTAGCTCCAGGAAGCCTTATAACTCGAGGAATAGGACTATATATCGTAGCATTTTTAATGATCCCTTTAGGCATAATACTTGCTAATAAAGATACTGGTACTGTAAATGTGATATTCCCTATTCTATTACTTGTAATAGTTGCAGCTGGTGAGATTCATGTAAACGCAACAAGCTACGCTTTAGTTGGTGACTTAATCAAACCTATTCATCAGGGGATGTTTACTGGATATTTATTCGTGAATGTGGCTGTCGGCATTATTATTTCAGGGCCTGTTTCAAACTATGCTATTGGTAATGAAATTAGTGCCAAACACATCACAGCACTTGGTACTAATCCAATGTATTCAAATATTTTTATATCTTTGGCAGTAATTGCTATTGTACTAACTATTATATTCTTCTTGATATCAAAAAAAATAAATAGTGTGTTTAAAAGACTACACTCAACATAGTCAAAATAACTCTAACTTTTCCCTAAATACTATGTAATCAGAGCATTTTAGCTTATAATGCTCTTTTCATATAAAAAATATTCAACTTATTAATGACAAACTATATAAAAACTATGCCTAAAGGCGTAGTTCAAATGCATGTTATTCAAGTTTTATCACTAGCTGGTTATGCTATCTTAATCGGAATGTTAAACTTTTATCTTAGCAATGAAGCAGGTTTCACTAAAGTAGAAGCAAATACTCTAACTGCTAGCTTCTTTGCCTTAAACTTTCTATTACACTTTTTAGGTGGTGCTCTAGGTGGGCGTTATTTTAGTTTTAGAGGATTGTTTTTAACAAGCTTAATATTACAAGCTGTCAGTATGGTACTAATAGCTATGCCTCATGATTATGACGCTATCGTTATTGGTCTTGCGATATTTATCACAGGAGCTGGTCTAAATACAAGCTGTTTAAATATGATGCTTACCCAACTTTTTGATGCAAATGACTCTAGAAGAGAAATGGCTTTTTCTGTTAACTATACGGCTATGAACTTCGGCTTTCTTTGCTGCTTTGTGCTTTCTGGAATGCTACAAAGTTATTCAGCATATAATATTGCCTTCTACATAGCATCATTTTTACTTGTAATTGCCTCTGTTTTACAGCTTATAAACTTTAAAAATGTCAAAGATCACGATACTTATTTTTCTAAAGTTTTTTCTAAGAAAAAAGTTCGCTTTGCTATAATGCCGTCAATTATTATCCTTTGTCTTGGTTTTTCGTTAACACTAATCAAGAACCCTGAATACGGAGTTGACCTGATTGTTTCTGTATTTTTTATAGTTTTAATCTACCTAATTCGTTTAGCATTAAAGCAAGAAGGAATTTATCGCTCAAGAATTTTAGTCTTTTTAGCATTAGCATCAGCAGGCATGATAACTGCTTTTGTACTAGGTATGCAAACTTCCGCGATAGAAAACTTTGTAGAGTATAACACTACAAAAACGATACTAGGCATCCATCTTTCTCCGGCCTTTGTAAATTCTTTTGAAACTGTTGGCGTTATCGTGTTTGGTATAATACTTGCTCAGATAATTGCTAAAAAGAATGATTTAAATAAAGCCGTATATCCAACCACAAGTATAATTAGAGGCTTAGTATTTTATGTACTTGCTTTTTTAATAATTCCTTTTGGAATTTTAGTTTCAGGCAATGATGGTATGGTAAGTCTGATCATACCTATAGTAATGTTACTTATAGTCGGTGGTGGTGAGGTTCAAATCAATGCTACAAATTACGCTTTAGTAGGTAAACTTATCGAACCTAAACACCAGGGTTTATTTACAGGTTACTTCTTTGTAAGTGTGGCTGTAGGTGTGATTGCTTCAGGATATATGGCAAACTATACTATAGGTAATCAACTGAATTCTCATGAAATCACTGCCTTAGGTACAAACCAACTATATACAAACCTATTTGTAGGGCTATCAGTTTTAACTGCTGTTATTGCCGCAATATACTTCTTTGCCTCTAGAAAAATGAACAGAGTATTTGATAGTTCTTTATAACTAAAATTATAGTCTAATCATCTCAACTTTTACTTTTTTTCTAGTTAAAAATTGCTTATTATTAAGAATCTTTTTTATATAAAAATATCGGCTCTTAAATTATGAGTAATATATCTAAAAAACCTATTGTCTCCATTAAGAATTTATCTAAGCAATTTGAAGATGGTCATGTAGCTGTAGATACTGTAAACCTTGATGTTTATTCTAAAGAATTCTTTTCACTTTTAGGTGGTTCTGGTAGTGGTAAAAGTACTCTACTTAGAATGCTCGCAGGATTTGAAAAACCCACTGATGGTAAAATTATCATTGATGGTGTCGATATGTCAAATATTCCTCCATACAAAAGACCTGTAAATATGATGTTTCAATCGTATGCCCTATTTCCTCACATGAATATAAAGCAAAACATCATGTTTGGACTTAAACAAGAGAAATCCCTAAGAAAGGAAGATATTGAAAAAGCTACGAATTCTGCTCTTAAAATCATCAAAATGGATCATCTTGAAAAGAGAAAACCTCACCAGCTATCTGGTGGACAACGTCAAAGAGTAGCTTTAGCAAGATGTCTTGCAAAAAGGCCCAAACTTATACTACTAGATGAACCACTTTCAGCATTAGATAAAAACTTACGCGATCAAATGCAGTTTGAGCTTGTAGATATTCAAGAGCAAACAGGTAGTACTTTTATAATGGTAACTCATGATCAAGAAGAAGCTATGACTATGTCTACTCGTATTGGGATTATGTCTGATGGTTGGCTTGAGCAGGTGAGTCCTCCAAGTGAGATTTATGAATTCCCAAAAAGTCGTTTTGTTGCAAACTTCATTGGTAAAAGTGCTATATTTGAAGGTAAAGTTGAACAAATATCTAACAACAAAAGTATAATAACCTCAAACCAAGCCAACACTTCTTTTATATTAGAAAGAAATATTGAGGCTATAGAGAGTCAAGAGATATGGGTTGGGATAAGACCTGAAAAGATAACTATCAGTAAAGAAATGCCCAAAGATTATAACCCTCAGAATCCTATCAACTGCGTAAAAGGTATTGTAAAAGACATAGCGTATCTTGGTGGACTTTCAACATATCATGTTAAAACTTTAAACGGCATGATTGTAAAAGCTACCGATTTTAATATCGAAAGAAATGCTGACAATCCAACTTGGGAAGATGAAGTATATCTAAGTTGGGAATCTCAAAATATTATGGTGTTATATTCATAATGCAAAATTTACAAAAAAGTTTTCGACATACGCTAATCTATTTGGTGCCTATGGTATGGTTTTTAGTATTTTTACTAATACCTTTTATCTTTGTAATAGGTATAAGTTTTACATTACCTGCTGATGGTACACCACCTGTCACACATATTTTTGATTATAGTGATAGTACTATTCACTTCACTCTGTATCTTAGAAACTATCTTGAGCTTATTCACTATAATATTATATTTATAGCTCTTTTTAACTCTCTCAAAATAGCTATTGTCACAACGATATTATGTATATTAATTGGCTACCCAATGGCACTTGCTTTATCACGAGCAGAGAAAAAAACTCAGCTATTTTTTTTAATTTTAATTGTGATTCCGTACTGGACTTCTTTCTTACTTAGGACTTATGCTTGGGTAACTTTATTAGGTAATCATACATTTAATGAGTTTCTAATGAGTTTAGGACTACCGAGCATGGCTTTACTTTATAATGATTTTTCAATGTATCTTGGTATGGTTTATTGTTACCTACCTTTTTTAGTTTTGCCACTTTACAGCACTCTTATTAAGATAGATCCTACGCTATACGAAGCTGCTGAAGATTTAGGCTCAAAACCTATAAATTCATTTTTCAAAATCACTCTACCACTTTCTATGCCAGGACTTATAGCTGGTAGTTTATTGATATTTATCCCTGCTGTTGGTGAAGTGGTTGTGCCTCAAATTATGGGTGGTATGAACTCACTAATGATTGGTAATATTATTTGGGAAGAGTTTTTTACCTCAAACAACTGGGGTATGGCTGCAGCAATTTCTGTAGCCTTAATTGCAATATTGGCGTTACCGATATTGTGGATGCAACGAATACAAGTCAAAAAGACTTTTATATAAGGAGCTAGTATGAAAAAATTCTCATTTAGTAATATTATGCTTATGCTTGGCTTAGTATTTTTATATATCCCATTAGTAATACTTGTATTATTTTCATTTAGTGATTCAGAGATTATCAATCTATGGGGTGGGTTTACTTTTAACTGGTATCATGAAGCAATTCACGATACAGACATCATTAATGCAACTATTACAAGCCTCAAAATAGCAACTATTACTGCGGTTATTTCCACTTTTTTAGGAACTATTGTTGCTTATGCTATTACTAGGTTTCATTTTTTTAGAAGTCGAAGTTTTTTATATGGGCTAGTTGCTACCCCATTGGTATTACCAGATATTATACTAGGTGTTGCATTCTTGCTGATGTTTTCTGCTTTAGGGCAGTTTATCGGTTGGCCAACAGAGCGAGGAACTACAACAGTAGTTATAGCCCATGTAACAATGTGTACAGCTTATGTAACTATCGTAATGCAATCACGCATCGCTAGTGTAGATATATCTCTTGAAGAGGCAGCATTAGATCTAGGTGCTGGGCCTATCAAGACATTTTTCAGTGTCATGATTCCACAACTTTTGCCCGCCTTAATTACATCTGCTTTACTTACATTTACATTGTCTATAGATGATTTAGTTGTTACAGAATTTGTTGCTGGTAGTGATAACCCTACCCTGCCGATGTATATTTATTCAACAGTTAAAAATGGTCCTACACCAGAGATAAATGCTTTAGCTACTATTATGATAGCTATTATAGTGATTGGTGTATTAGCCGCTATGCTTATTTCTTCAAGATTTAAAAGAAAATAGCTCAAATAGATACAAGCAAAGCAAATACAATGAAAAGACTGTTGTTTTAATCATAGAGTAATCCCATGAAAATAGGAATCTTCTCAGCTTTTTTTGCACACTTAAAAAGATACTCGCCTACATCGTATAAGCTTTCTTTACTAACCCTATAAGCATAATATTCTCAGTTTTCCTTTTCATTATTATCTACCCTATGTAGAATGAATTTAGACACTTGAATTTAACTACTTAAGCTAAGGAGCTAATCATGTCTAAAAAAACAACTATGACTACTTCTGCAGGATGTCCAATAGCAGATAACCAAAATTCTCTAACTGCTGGTGAGAGAGGTCCTGTACTACTCCAAGACTACCAACTTATAGAAAAACTAGCACATCAAAATCGTGAAAGAATACCAGAGCGAGTTGTTCACGCTAAAGGTTGGGGTGCTTATGGTACTTTTAAAGTTACAAACCCAGATATTAGCAAATACTCTAAAGCTAAGTTTTTACAATCAAATAAAGAAACTGAAGTTTTATTAAGATTTTCAACTGTTGCAGGTGAACTAGGTGCTGCAGATAACGAGCGAGATGTAAGGGGCTTTGCGCTTAAGTTCTATACAGAAGAAGGTAACTGGGACTTGGTTGGTAACAATACTCCTGTATTTTTTGTGCGTGACCCTAAAAAATTTCCTGATTTTATTCACACTCAAAAACGCCATCCGAAAACAAACCTAAGAAGCTCTACAGCTGCTTGGGATTTTTGGTCATTAAGTCCTGAGTCATTACATCAACTTACAATCCTTTTCTCTGATCGTGGTTGCCCTAAGACACCTATGCACATGAATGGCTATGGTTCTCATACTCTTAGTTTAATTAGTGATGATAATAAACGCTACTGGGTGAAATGGCATTTTAAAACTCAACAAGGTCATGAGCATTATACAAACCAAGAAGCTGAAAAAGTTATTGGTAAAACTCGTGAAGGTTATCAAGAATCATTGTTTTACACTATTGAATCAGGTAAGTATCCTAAATGGGATGTTCAGGTGCAAATAATGCCTGAAGAAGATGCTGATAAAACTAGTTACAACCCTTTTGATCTAACTAAGGTTTGGCCACATAGTGAATACCCGATGATTGATGTTGGTGAACTTGAGTTAAATCGTAATCCTGATAACTATTTCGCCGAGATTGAGCAAGCTGCTTTTAGCCCTTCAAACATCGTACCAGGTATTGGTTTTTCACCAGATAAAATGCTTCAAGCTAGAATCTTCTCTTATGCTGATGCACATAGATATAGATTAGGTACACACTATGAGGCTCTACCTGTAAATGCTCCTAAATGTCCTGTACATCATTATCACAAAGATGGTTCGATGAGATTTTTTGATAATTTTGCAAAAAATTGTGATGCTTATTATGAGCCAAATAGTTTTAATGGTGCTACTGAAGACGATAAGTACAAAGAACCTCCACTAAAAATAAGGGGCGATGCAGACTACTATAACCATAGAATAGGTAATGATGATTATAGCCAGCCTAGAGCATTATATGAGCTTTTTAATAATGACCAAAAATCGCGTTTATTTATGAATATAGCTGAATCTATGCAAGGTGTACCTAAGCATATAATAGAAAGGCAATTAGCTCATTTTGAGAAAATCTGTACAACTTATGCTGATGGTGTGAAACAAGCTCTAAGTAGCTTAAGCTAATCAACTCTAAGGATAGATTATGAAAAAACTTCTTATTTTAACAACCCTTTTACCAGTTTTTGCATATTGTAATACTGAACCTTGGCAAAATTTCAACAAAGAGGAAAAACTTAAAAAGCTGTCTAAACTTCAGTATTCTGTAACACAAGAAGATGGTACTGAAAGAGCATTTCATAACAAATATTGGGATAACCATAAGCAAGGAATTTATGTAGATATAGTCTCAGGCGAGCCTTTATTTAGCTCAACAGATAAATATGAGTCTGGTACAGGTTGGCCAAGTTTTTCTAAGCCAATAAACTCTAAGTTCATAAAACTTAACAAGGATAGCAGCTGGTTTATGACTAGAACAGAAGTTAATTCAAAATATGGCGACTCGCATCTTGGTCATGTATTTAATGATGGACCAAAGCCCACTGGCAAACGCTACTGTATGAATTCTGCCTCTTTAAAATTCATTCCAAAAGAAGATATGGAAAAAGATGGTTACGGCGAGTACTTATATTTGTTTGATAAAAAAGCTTCAAATAAATAAATTCTAGAAGTTATTGCTAAGCTATCTTTTTTAATCTAATATTCTCATATATTTATTCAAAATTATAAAGATTCTTCTCAATCCAATGCAACAGTACGGCGAAACTTTACTCCAAGTATCATTATTCATATATGCGATACAATTTTTACCTCAAATAATACACAACCTCATAAATAAGAATAGCCTAGTAAATATAAGTATTCTCACACAATTTGGTATGTTATTTATAGTTCTATGTGACTTAGTCCAAGAGTTTCACAATGATGCACATTGGTCATTTATACTAATCCCTCTTATCTACTGCACTTGCTTAACTATACAACAACTTCAAATCTCGCTAAACAACCGTAATTTAAACCCAGTTATAAACCTTATGTATGCGATGCTACTATCTATTGCATTTCTAGCTATTAGATCTAATAATACTCTAGTACCTCAAACATCTATAGTTATAGAGTTAGCATTTAACTTTGCAATATGGGTTCCTCAGATACATAAAAACATCAAGCAAAAAAGATGTGATGGTTATAGTTTGCTATTTGTAGTTCTATCTCTTGTAGCGATACTCTGCGAACTTGCTAGTAGTTTAATTATTACGGATAATATTGTAATACATATAAATCTTATAGTTTGTTCATTCACAATCTGCTTTGTCCTATACCAAAAATTTTATTATAGGAATACTACTTTACAAACTCGATGAATAGATTTCTACTACTCTTGACCTTAATCTGCTTATTAGCTTTAAGTGCTCAGATAAAAATAAATATAATTCCAACAATACCTCTTACTTTACAAACTTATGCTATCTGTATGATTCTTATATTTGCACCTCTAGAGTTAGCAAGTATCAGTGTCTGTTTATATGTAGTACTTGGCACTTTAAATATCCCTGTATTTGCAGGTGGAGCTAGCGGTATAAATGTTTTGTTTGGATATACAGGCGGATATATATTAGGGTTTATTCTAGCTTCAACCCTCATTTATTTGATAAGAAATGTGAAGACCTTGCAATTAACCAAATCAAATATTTTCATTTATGCAATAATTATTCACATAATTATAGTCGCTTGTGGATTTCTTCAATTAGGACTTTTAAAAAACTTCACATTTAGCTTATATAATGGGTTACTACCTTTACTATTACCAGCTTTGATAAAATCAACAATAGTATTAATAACCTATCAACTATATAAGAAATTGAGGAATTATATAGACTAAACTTATAATACTAACTATCCCACTACCAAAGAGCTAAATGGTTATGATATTATAGTTAAATAAAACACAGACACACAAAATTATGTCAGGAAACACTTTCGGTAAACTTTTTACAGTAACTACTTGTGGCGAAAGCCATGGAGACTCTCTTGCAGCAATTATTGATGGTTGTCCAGCGAACATTGAAATCACAGAAGCTGATATTCAGCTTGAGCTAGATAGACGCAAACCTGGTCAATCAAAATTTACAACTCAACGCAAAGAGCCTGATGAGGTAAAGATTATATCAGGAGTATTTGAGGGGAAAACTACTGGTACGCCAATTGGCTTAATCATAAAAAATCAAGACCAAAAATCTAAAGATTATGGTGATATAAAAGACAAATTCCGCCCAGGCCATGCTGACTACACATACTTTAAGAAATATGGAGTTCGTGACTATCGAGGTGGTGGTAGATCTTCAGCTCGTGAAACTGCTATGCGTGTAGCTGCTGGGGCAATTGCAAAAAAAGTATTAGCTCATTTTGGAATTGAAATTTATGGTTACTGCTCTCAAATAGGTGAAATTAAAATTCCTTTTGCTGATAAAAACAATATCAATCAAAACTCTTTTTTTATCGCAAATAATGACTATATTGAAAAGTGTGAAAGTCTAATTCACAAAATTCGGAAAGAAGGTGACTCGATAGGTGCTGAGGTAACAGTAGTTGTTGATGGTCTCGAAGCTGGGTTAGGAAGACCAGTATTTGACAGACTTGATGCAAATATTGCTCATGCTTTGATGTCTATAAATGCAGTAAAAGCTGTATCTATAGGAGATGGTTTTGACTGTGTCGCTCAAAAAGGTAGTGAGCATCGTGATGAAATCACAAAAGAAGATGGTTTTTTAACTAACCATGCAGGCGGTATCTTAGGTGGTATCTCAAGTGGGCAAGAGATTTTAGCTAAAGTAGCCTTTAAGCCAACATCTAGTATTTTAAAGACTGGTAAAACGATTGATACTAACGGTGAAAACACCAATATAATCACTAAAGGTCGCCATGACCCATGTGTTGGTATCCGTGGTGTTCCTATTGCTGAGGCTATGCTTGCTTTAGTAATTATTGATGAATTTTTAATATCAAAAGCATACATATAGAAACTTATGAGTCAGCACGATTTTTATCAATTTCTTTTACACTGGGGCTACTTAGCTGTAGCTTTAGCAGTAATAATTGAAGGAGAGATATTTTTAATTATTGTAGGCATTACGACAGCTACAACTCTTTTTAATTATCCTTTAGTTATACTAGCTGCAACTGCTGGAGCTATATTTCACGATAATAGTGTTTTTATATTTTCAAAACTCACAGGTAGAAAATTTATAGAAAAAAGACCTCATTGGCAAAAAAAGGTGGATAGATCTCTAAGAATTATTGATAAATACGACTCTTGGGCAATTTTAAGTGTTAGATTTTTGTATGGGCTAAGAACAATAACTATTTTAATTATTGGTCTAGGTAATGTAAAAAAACTAAAATTTGTAGTCTTAGATGCTATAAGTAGTCTTATTTGGTCAACCATCTATATTACATTAGGGTACTTTTTTGGTCATGCTATACTAAAATTAGTTGACCATGATGATATTATTCACTGGGTCCGTGATAACAAAGGGTTAACTATATTTATAGTTTTACTACTTTCAAGTATTATATATATCAGCTACAGAATATTTAAAAATTATCTCAAAAGGCATAAATAATGAGTAGATTAGATCTTTTAAAAAAAAGCACCGGTTCAAAAACAAATACTCCTACTAAAAAGCCATCTAGTCGAGGTGGCCTGCTCGGAGGAGAAACTAAACATCATAACAAAAGAAAAGATGAGCTTGATGATGAAGACTTAAACTTAAATGATGATGACTTCCAGAATGAACTAAATGACTCTACTTCACCTGATTTCGATATTGATGATAATGATGATGAAAGTAATGAAGATGTAAATATTATTGAACTTGATATCGATCTTGATAACAATGAAGGACTAAATATAGAATCTGATTTACTCAGTGATGATGAAGACGATGAAACCTCAGAAGGTTCAAGTGAAGAACTAGAGCAGACTGATAATGATATAGAAAGTGATATATCAGAACGAGTTGAAGGGAAGGTTTTTGTAGACTATAGTGAAGATGATATTAAAGTAGAGGTTGAATATAACTTTGAGCATCGTGAAGAGGCTTATGATAAGCATGTAAAAGTGATACAAGATGGTGGACTTGAAATATCTGTAGCAAAAGTTCTTAACTTAGGCGATATTACTAGAGTATCGATTACTTTAAGTGAACTAAAAGAACAGGTTGGCTGTGAAGGTAGAGTGGTTTCTGTTTTTCCTCGTAACATTCGTGCTAGTGGTGATAAAAACCAATATAAATACATAGTTCAATTTATTGGTCCAAACGCTTCTGAGACTGAAAGAGTTCTTTCTAAATACCTTCTTGGTTTTAAAGGAAAATAACTCAAATGGCTAAATCTAAAACTATTTTCATCTGCCAAGAATGTGGTGCTAGCTCTCCAAGATGGCAAGGTCAATGTCATAGTTGTAATCAATGGAACACTCTAATAGAAGAAGTAAAAACTGAAACTTCAAAAAAGCCTATTGCTAGGTCAGGCTTTGCTGGTAGTGTAACTAAAGCAACTCCATTAAGTAGCATACAAGGCAAAGAGCATAGTCGCACCCAAACAAATATTGCAGAATTTGATCGCGTTTTAGGTGGTGGTATCGTTAGGGGCTCAGTAACTTTAGTAGGTGGAGATCCTGGAATTGGTAAGTCATCAATATTGCTACAAATCATGGCATACCTTTCTCAAGAGAAAAAAGTACTATATGTAAGTGGTGAAGAATCTCTTGAACAAATTGCACTTCGAGCAGAAAGACTTGATCTACGTAAAGATAAGCTACTAGTAATGTGTGAGACTAATATAGAGCTCATAGCAAACTACATAGTTACTCAAAAACCTGAGATAGTAGTTATTGACTCTATCCAAACAATTTACAATCCTGAACTTTCATCGATGGTTGGTGGTGTCTCTCAAGTTAGAGAATCATCTGCGTACATCACTCAAGTTGCTAAACAGCATCAAGTATCTGTATTTTTAGTTGGTCACGTCACCAAATCCGGTGAAGTTGCCGGACCTCGTGTCCTTGAACATATTGTTGATGCTGTGATATTTATTGAATCACAAGATAACGGTCGCTACAGAATGATGCGAGCTTTAAAAAATCGTTTTGGTGCTGTAAATGAAATTGGCGTATTTGCAATGACTGATCAAGGTATGAAAGAGGTCAAAAATCCATCTGCTATATTTCTAAACAATGGTCGTACAAACCTAATTGGTAGCGTAATAGTCTCTGTATGGGAAGGTACTCGCCCTCTTTTAGTTGAACTACAATCTTTAGTTGTTGAAAAAAATCAAAATCAACCACCTAAAAGGCTTTGTGTCGGTATAGATAGTAATCGCCTAGCCATGATTTTAGCTGTAATTCAACGCTATATGCATCTAGACCTATATGACAAAGATGTTTTTCTCAATGTGGTTGGAGGTATTAAAATCACAGAAACAAGTATAGATTTAGCTGTAATTGCTATTATATACTCTAGCTTAGAAGAAATTCAAATACCTCATAATATGCTGATAATGGGTGAAGTTGGTCTTTCTGGTGAAATTCGTCCTATCCCCTATGGCTTAGAAAGAATCAATGAGGCAACAAAACATGGCTTCAAGAAAATAATTGTACCAAAAGCAAATATTTCAAAGCTAACTAAAAAAACAAATGCTGATGTTATCGGTATTAGTAATTTAAAAGAACTTAAACAGTTAATAATGGATTTATAAAACTATGGAATTCCTACAAAGTCTAAACATTCTAGATATTTTCATCATTCTTAGTACTTTTATCATAAGCTTATTTGCTGCTGTTAAAGGTTTGATGAAAAACATCATTCAATTAATACTTATGATATTTGCTGTAGCACTAGCAGGTATTCTTGCTCAGAAAATTCAGTCTGCATATATTAATAACTTTATAGAAGACCCAAATACAGCTTACATAGTTTCTTTTATATTAGTTCTACTAGGAGCTTATTTAATTATATTTGGGGTTATGAAAGTTTTCTTCAAGAAAAATGAGGAAAAAGAGGGTTTATCTAACACTTTTTTTGCTTTTTTTATTGCTCTGATCAGGTATTTATTCGTCTGGGCTTTAATATGCTCAACGCTTAATTCTATCGATGCAGTGAAAGAACACAGTGTTTGGGAAAACTCACAGCTTAGACCTATACTTGTAAAAACCGGTAACTTTGCATATAACTCAAAAGTTAAAATCCAAGAAACAAACCTAAAAGACTATGTACCTAAAGATGTTACTGGTGGCTAACATGTGAAAGAGTAAACACATAGATCAGTCCCTGCATATATCTCACAAACATTTGAATTATCATACCCACATTTCAAGTTAGGTCGAAATAACTTGTTTACTACACAAGCTTGTCATTTCCACTCAAGTGGAAATCTCCCCCCAAGCTATCCACTTATAACCGCTTATTCTGTAATAAACATAAGGTATACCAAACTAGTATAATCAGAAATTTATATTAAAAAAAAATCATTTTTTTATCCAATTAAACTTGCACACTATGAAAAACTATTTATAATGGTGATTACTTAGGGTTATAAGTTCCGGCTTACTAAGGCTCATAAGTAAGTAAAAAACAAAATATAAAGATAAGGAAAATTATCATGAAAAAACAAACGCAAAAAGGTTTCTCACTTGTTGAGTTAATGGTTGTAATCGCAATTATCGCAATCCTAGCGGCAGTTGCAATTCCAATGTACTCTAACTATACTACTCGTGCTAATCTAGGTACTGACTTAGCTAAACTTGGCGGTGTTAAAGCAGAAGTTGCTGAAGGTATAGCAAATAACAATGGTTCTGCTACTGGTGTAACTGTAGATGCTTCAAACCTTCCTTCAGGTACTACTGTAGCTAATGGTATTATCACTTCCGACACAGGATCGATTGTATCTGGCACAAGTCTAATCTTGACTCCAACTGCTGGTAGTGGTGCAATAACATTTGCTTGTACCCATGGTGGTACTCTTTCTAGCTCGCAATTACCTGGTAACTGTGTTTAATAAATAAACTAATAGATTAAATCATACAACCGCTTTATGCGGTTTTTTTATGTTTATATTTTCCTACAAAAACTTCAAAACCCGTAGTCATTCCCTCGCAGGAGGGAATCTTTAAGATTTTATCAATATACTTGAGATACCGGCCTTCGCGGGTATGACCATATTTATATCCTATAATTACAAATAAATTGCACAATACACTTTTTACATATAAACTTTTAAAATAATATTTTATAAATATATATTGCCATGCAAACTCATTCACACAAACTAAAAGGCTTTTCATTAGTTGAGCTAATGGTTGTAATCGCTATCATCGCGATACTAGCTTCTATAGCTATGCCTATGTATTCTAACTATAAAGAAAGAGCTGCTATCACAGAGTCGTTTAATATAACGGGTGCTGTGAAAGCTCAAATTCAAGATGATATAAATAACGCTATGGACTTATCTAGACAATCTTATGATACACCTGAAGGGGTATCAGTAATTGATGCATCTCAAACAGGAGCTACAATTCAGATAAACCTTAGCGAAACATCTCCTGAGCATTTCTCGAATGCAAACGATCTTATCCGACTTACTGGAGCTGAAAGTGGTAGTGTTTTCTTATGGAGTTGTGCTTTTAATACGAATGCTTCAAGCCTAACTCTTCATAATGTTCCAAACACATGTGAAAACACCTTTAGTGCTTAATACTTCAAACACATTAAATATTTAAAAGTAATTTTTTAACTTCACCACTCAATAGTATAAAATACTA
Organism: Francisella adeliensis; assembly: GCF_003290445.1. Classification (NCBI taxonomy): domain Bacteria; kingdom Pseudomonadati; phylum Pseudomonadota; class Gammaproteobacteria; order Thiotrichales; family Francisellaceae; genus Francisella; species Francisella adeliensis. The sequence continues at coordinate 1,383,976 of NZ_CP021781.1, forward strand.
GCATAAACTTATACATACAAACTTTTATGCAAGCCTCATATTTTCTAAACAAAAACTACGATAATTTAGAGCTAAACATTCTTAAAAATGAAATTCAGAAATTAGCAGATTTCCTTAATAAACAAAGCTACCTTTACCATACACTAGATAAACCAATCATCTCAGATAATGATTACGACAAACTATTTCAAAAACTCCAACAACTAGTTGGGAAACACCTCCAGTTCAAGCCTGATAATTCGGTATTAGATAGAGTTGGTGGAGAGATTTTATCAGGTTTTGAAACTATCAAACACAAAAAGAAAATGCTTTCTTTAGCTAATGTGTTTAGCCTCGATGAACTAAGAAGTTTTTATGAGAAACTTGAGTATAAAGATATAAGCATTGAGTGTGAACCAAAGCTTGATGGGCTTGCGATAAGTATATTTTATAAAAATGGTGAGCTTGACTATGCTGTAACTCGTGGTGATGGCGTACAAGGTGAAAAAGTTACTGAAAATGTCAAAACTATTCGAAATATACCATTAAAACTAAATATGCCAAACCCTCCAGAAGAATTAGAAGTTCGTGGTGAAATCATCTTAGATAAGCAAAGTTTTCTTAAACTAAATGATTATATGCTACAAAATAACCAAAAAACATTTGCTAACCCTCGTAATGCTGCTGCTGGAAGTATCAGAATGCTTGATTCAAAAATAGTTGCTAAAAGACCTTTAAAACTATATAGCTACGGTATAGGATATTTCAGCGAAGATTTTAACTACCCTACTACTCAATTTGAGCTAATGAATCTACTAAACGATACTGGCTTTACTATTTCAGATAAAACCTTCTTAGCTAAAAACTTTACTGATGTAGAAAATTTCCTTGAGAAAATGACTCATCTGCGTGCAGATTTAGATTATGACATAGATGGTTTAGTTTTTAAGGTTAATAACATAAAGCTTCAAGATGCCATAGGCTATGTTGCTCGAGCTCCAAAGTGGGCTATAGCATACAAATTCCCAGCAGAAGAAGTTGAGTCAGAAGTTTTAAACATCGAATTTCAAGTTGGTCGTACTGGTGCAATCACTCCTGTTGCAAGACTAAAACCTGTAGCTGTAGGTGGTGTGATTGTCTCAAATGCTACTTTACACAACATCAATGAAATAAAACGTAAAGATGTCCGTATTAGCGATAGAGTGATTGTCAGAAGAGCTGGTGATGTAATTCCAGAGATTGTAAAGAGCTTACCTGAGTATCGTAAAGATAATACCACTCTCATACAAATGCCCACTAACTGCCCTATTTGTAATTCAAGTATTGAAAACATCAATGACCAAGCAATTTATAGATGCACCGGTGGCTGGCACTGTCAAGCTCAGACAACCGAGCGACTCAAACACTTTGTATCACGCAAAGCTATGAACATCGACAAACTAGGCTCTAAACTTATCGAGCAACTTGTGACAGCTAATCTCATCAAATACCCTGCTGATATTTACAAACTTAGCTTTAATGAGCTAATATCTCTTGAACGAATGGGCGAAAAATCCTCAAAAAATGTTATCGAATCTATACAAGCAAGTAAAAATTCAACACTTGCAAGATTTGTATTTTCAATAGGTATTAAAGATGTTGGCGAGGTTTCATCAGAAGCGTTAGCAAATCATTTTTCTAACCTAGACAATATCCGTAAAAGTAACTATGAAGAGCTTGTAGAAGTTAAGGATATTGGTGAAATTATGGCAACTAATATTGTTAATTTTTGGCAAGATGAATTAAATAACTTTATCGTTGATGAGCTTTTAGCTACAGGCATAAATATCATCAACCCTGAAATCATAGAGCAAACTCTAAACGATAATTTCACAGATAAAACTATAGTTATAACAGGTACATTTGAGGACTTTAATCGTAATCAACTAACTCAAGATTTAAAGTCAATGGGGGCAAAAGTTACAGGAAGTATTTCTAAAAAAACAGATATATTAATTTGTGGAGACAATGCTGGAAGTAAGCTTGAGAAAGCTCAAAACCTTGATGTCACAATAATCACAGAAACTCAGCTTAGAGAAATGTTATGAGCACTTTAAAACCCAAAAAGCTTATAAAAGGTGATGTGATATTTATTGCTGATAAATCAGAAACTAATATATCTTCTTTATCTTCTGGATTTAGTGGTGTTAGTTTTTATCATTGCGGTATATATATTGGTAATAATAAAATAATTGAAGCCGTTACTTATCAAGGAGTTATTGAAGCAAATCTTGATAAGTATAAGTCAAACAAAAAGCTAGTAACTCGTACAAACCTAGATTCCTATACACTTGAAAGAATTGTTATTAAAGCTAGATCATTTATTGGGCTTAAATATAATGATCTTTTTTTACCAAATCAAAATAATGCACTTTATTGCTCTGAACTTATACATGAGGCTTTTGCTAGAATTTTAGGTAAACCATATTTTCAAGAGCAAACCTTAAACTACTACTGTCTAGAAACTCACAAAATATCAAACTATTGGCAAAACCTATATGCTGAGCAAGGTCTAGAAGTTCCTCAAGGAGAAAAAGGTTCTCATCCAAATAATTTATCGCTAGATGAAAAGTTTATAGAAAAATTTTTTACTTATTGAACTTACATTCTTTCTGGTATCGAGATGCCTAGCAAACCAGTGGCTATAGTCATAGCTTTTACTGTAGCAGCACATAATGCCACCCTGCTAGACTTAAGATCTTCATCTTCAATGCTTGCTATTGGAGAGTTTACGTAAAATTTATTAAAAGCATTCGCTAGTGAATATGCATATTCACAAATAAAATGCGGCTGTGAATTTTCATAAGCTTTAGCAACAGCAATAGGAAATTGTAATAATTGCAGTTGAAGCTTTTCTTCTTGTTCAGTAGTTGCGGCTCTTATAGTGTTGCTAGAGATTACATCACTAAGATTACAATCATCACCAAAAACTTTACGCAAAATAGACTTTGCTCTTACTGCTGTATAAAGCAGATATGGACCTGTTTTACCTTCATACTGAGAAAACCTCTCTAAATCAAAAACATAGTCATTAGAGTACACATTCACTAAATCACCAAATTTTATAGTTGCCATCGCAATTTGACTAATAAGTTCTTGATTGTCTTCTTCTGGCATCCTATTTTTCACACAATCTCTAGCTTGCTCAATTAAGTCCGCTAAACGCATCACCCCACCTTCGCGGGTCTTAAATGGTTTACCATCTTTACCATTTACAGTACCAAATGCAACATGCTTTAGCTGACATTCTTTACCAACAATATTAGATTTATGAGCCACTGCAAAAACTTGCTTAAAGTGTAATGATTGCCTTTTATCTACAACATATACAATTTTAGTTGGCTTAAAATCTTTCTCTCTTTGACATAATGTAGCAAGATCAGTAGTCCCATACATCACACCGCCATCTCGTTTTATTAAGATTAAAGGAGGTATATTTTCAATACCGGTATCAACAACCCAAGCACCATCATCTTCTTGTGCATAACCTTCCTGCTTTAGAGATTCTATCATTTGAGATATGTATTTATCAGCATCACTCTCGCCAAGCCATAAATCAAACTTTATGCCAAGTGAATCAAAATCTTGTTTAACAGCTTCTACAGATATTTTCACAAAATGTTGCCATAATGCTACATACCCTTTTCTGCCCTGTTGAAGCTCAAAAGTAGCCTGTCTTGCTTTCTCCATCTCAACGATATCAGACTTACATCTTTTTGATGCTTGAGGATAAATTTCCGCTAACTCCTTTACCGTTACGGGAGACTCTTTAGGATACTCTCCATTGTAGTTTTCATCAAAATAGATTAATTCTGGAAACATGAGTTTCACTTCTTCTATAAGCATACCCATTTGAGTACCCCAATCTCCTAAATGCACATCAGAAGTTACATCATTATCACAAAACTTATAAATTTTTTGTAATGAGTCACCAAGTAATGCTGAGCGAATATGTCCTACATGCATTGGCTTTGCGACATTTGGCCCACCAAAGTCTAATACAACCCTTTGTTGCTTTTCAGGTTTTTTAAAGCCAAATTTCTCACTCTTATAAAAATCATTACTCACTTTTGCTAAAAACTCAGCAGATAATGTCATATTTATGAAACCAGGCTTTGCAACTTCTAGCTTAGAAAAAATAGTTTTGTCCTCTATATTTTCCACAATTTCTTCCGCAATTATAATTGGAGCTTTTTTAGCAAACTTAGCTAAAGGCATCGCCCCATTGCATTGAAAATGTCCTACACCTTCTCTTGTAGATGTAACAGCCCGAGCAAAACTCTCAGCATAATTTAGTTTAGCAAAACTTTTTTGTAAGATTTCAGAAAGATAATCTTCTATATTCATTATGTTATCCAAAAATTTGTATTTATGTATATTGCCATAGAAATATACGCGAAATACAGATATAATATCACGGTTATTTTCAAAAACTCAAACAATTTAACAAAGGTCTTTAATAACTACTATGATCAAAAAACTTCATACATACTTGCTAGTGAGCTTGGGAACCATATGCTTCTCAACCCAGGCCTATGCTGCACGTATTATGGAGAAAAATCTGACTAAAGAAGATTGGCAATGTAAGGTCATAGATGGGAAATGGAGCTGTGAAAGACCAGAAAAACCCAAAAATGTATTTGATAAGAAGTTAAAAACACCGGAAAGAGAGAAAGCTTTAGCTGATGACTTGGGTTGGGTCAAAGATGTTTCAACATTTGTCGGTGGCTATTATAATAATGATAGCCAATTCACTAAAGCATTATGTGAATCAAAGAAAACAGACTTAAGCTACCAAAATGGTGAGTATGACACTGATGGAACATTTGTTGCATCAGGCAACGTCGAAGTACTGCAATGTGACCAAGAGTTATACGGTGATAATGCTATAGTTGACTTCAATACGGACAAAAGTTCAATCAGGTCTCTTGTGATGACTGGAGACGTAATATCTAGACAGCCTTCTACAGGTATTGTTTTAAGAACAAAAGAGTTTGATAGTAACTTAAATGATGATACCTATAGTACAGGAAACATTTATTTTAGAATGCCTAGTCAAACACCTAACACTCGTATATATGATAAAGATCATTATTCTGGGTATCTAAGAGGTTATGCAAACAGTATGAAAAAAGAAGATGCTGACAACCTTATATTTAATGACGCATACATAACTTCTGGTGGTCCATATGACAATGACTGGAAAATCAGTGGTGAAAATATAGATATAGATACTAAAGAAGAAATGGCGTATGTGAAAAATGGTTTTTTCAAAATAAAAGATATTCCTGTGCTTTATATACCTTACTTATCACACCCTATAAATGATAAACGAAGATCTGGTTTCTTAATGCCTCAATATGCTAACACAGAAGGTGCTGGCTTTGGTGTCACATTACCATACTACTTCAACTTAGCACCTAACTACGACCTATTACTAAGTACAACTATTTGGTCTAAATCTGGTATTATGGAAAGTGCTAATTTTAGATATATGACAGACTATTTCGAAGGTGAATTTGATGGTTCTATATTACCTATTGATTTTCAACAAGGCAAAATGAGAGGTGCTTTTTCTTATACTAACACTGGCAACTTTAAAAATGGTATAACTACCAACTTGCGTTATGATTATGTAAGCGATAAAGATTTTTATGATGACTTCTCAGTTGGGGATGTTAACCTTGTTACTAAAACGCTACTAGATAGACAATTTGATGTAAACTATGCTAATTCAAACATAGACTCTAGTTTAACTTTACTTGACTACGGTGTTGTAAACCCCGACCTTAACCTTGCAAATAGGCCTTATGCGAAGCTCCCTGAATTCAAATTTGATGCCAATGCTGATGGCTATACATCTGATTCATTAAGTCTGAGTATCGAAACTTTAAATACTTATTTCTATAAAGAAGCTAGCATAATAGATACTGCAGCAAAAGTCCCTAAGGTTGGTACAAACGTAAATGCCTTTCGTAGCTATGAGAATCCAAAAATACAGGGGAACTTCTCTGATACTTGGGGCTTCATAAACCCTTCTCTACAAGTACCTGTTCGTTACTATCAATTACAAAACAGAAATACTGATACAATAAAATTTAACAAAGGAAATGTTTCTAGTGTAATCCCAATATTTAACATAGATGCAGGTGCTTACTTTGATAGGGATTATGCTACAAAAGATGGCTCATATACTCAAACACTTGAGCCTAGATTATTCTATACTTATATCCCTTACCAAAATCAGTCAGACATACCGTTGTTTGATACTGGCCTGCAAAATGAACAATATATGCAGATGTTCCAAGTAAATAGATTTACAGGTCATGATAGAATTAACAATGCTAACCAAGTTACTTATGCTTTAGAGTCAACAACTGTAAACCAGGAAGACGGATCGACGATAGTATCTGCAAAAATTGGTCAACAACTCTTCCTCGCGGATAGAAATGTTACGCTTTGTCAAGGAAATAGCGGTTGTAGCAACACAGACTTAATGGATCCATATTCTGATAACAGCTTTTCTCCTATAATGGGTTCATTTGAATTCCAGATAATTAAAAATATTTACTTCTCTGCACAGGCAAACTATCGTATGCAGACTGGAAAAGTTGACTATCAGGTTTATCAATTATCATACAAAGATGATAATGAAAACATCTTCAATGTTTCTTATGACAATATTCAAAACAACTGGAATGGTATGACCCAAGAACAGATCAATGAAGGGCAACTTCCAAGACCTCAGGAAACTGTTACACTCTCAACTATACTAAACATTACTGATCATTGGGGAGTCGCGGCTCTTTGGAACTATAATTTCATACAAAATAAAACTGCTGATGTCTTTGGTGGCGTTCAGTATGACGCTAAATCATGGACCATTAGAGCATTGATCCAGGCAAGTGCTTTCACTAATGCTACTCCTAACGATCCTGAAGCTTTAGACCCCTTAACTACCTCATACATACTTGAGTTTGAACTAAAAGGCTTAGGTGGTGTTGGTGATACTTCAAATTTATCAAACCGCTTAAACCAAATAAACGGTTATACTTCTGGGCAGTGGGGAGCAGGAACATGATAAAGAAAATAGTCATCTTTATAACTCTAACCGTTGGCATAATTGGTACAAGCTATACTGATGTAACTAGTAATCTCTTTCAAAACTCTTTTGATTCATCTATTGATTCACAAAAACCAAAACCTACAGCACCAAATTCAAATAAAAAAGAATTTTTAAATAAGACTGTCGCTATAGTAAACAACAAAGCTATTACTGACCTTGAACTTGAACGAGAAGTATCAAAGCTTAAAGCTAGCAATCCCAACCCTCAATTCAACCAAAATCCATTAGATATTAAAAGACAAGCCTTACAAGATTTAATTTCTCAAGATGTTCTTTTACAGCTTGCTGAACAAAACAACATTAATGTATCACAACAACAAACTGAAGCCGCTATAAAAGATATTGCAGCTAAAAATGGTGTAAGTCTCGACTCATTAAAACTAAACATCGAAGCTTCTGGAATGAGCTTTGATAAATATAAAGAAAGAATACACGACCAGCTTATGATTAGCCAACTTCAACAAAGAGCTATTTCTCAACAGGTTTATGTCTCACCAGAAGAGATAAAAAAATATATTACTAAACATAAAGCTGCTTTTGATAAAGAAATGGCTCCTATAAAAATCTATACAGCTAGAAACTTGATTATAGCACTTCCTAAATCTAAGAAAGCTAGAGATCGTAAATTCAATCTCTATAAGAAGCTTGCAACTGCTATTAACAAAGGTCTAATAGACTTTAAAGAGGTTGCTGAGCAATTCTCTCAAGCACCTAATGCTAGTAATGGTGGGTTAATTAGCCGTCCAGTAACTATTGATGCAATTCCTGAAATGTATAAAGATAAAGTTAAAAATATTCAGGTCCATGAAACTTCTCAACCTTTTGAGATTAATCACACATTGCAGATGATTTATGTTGATCATGTTGATGAACAAGCTCCATTGGTTAGTAAGAAAATAACAAGATACTTTGTGTACGGCATAGTTATAAAACTCGATGGAAGCATGAATGATGACGGTGCTAAAAATGCCTTAGATCGAGCACGCCTAGCAATTGAAAGTGGTCAAAAATTTAGTAGTATTGCAGAAAAAACAAATCAAGACTATGATCATGCAAATGGTAAGTTTGGTTGGGTTTCAACTATGGATAGTCCTCCTTCCCTGCCTATGGCAGCTTTCGCTAGACTAAAGTCTCTTAAAAAAAGACAACTTTCAGAACCTTTCCAAGCTGATGCTAAAACATGGATGATTATCAAATATACAAAAACTAAAATTCATAACGCCGCAGATCAATTAATGGAGCAAAAAGCTTTAGAAGCAATTTACTCCGAAAAGGCTCAGGAAATATATAAAACATGGATTGCTTCAATGAAAGATGATGCATATGTCGAAATTCTAGAGCCTGATCTAAAAACACCTGATTTATACTAAATTATGCAATACACTACTAAAGCGAAAAAATCTCTTGGCCAAAACTTCTTACAAGATGAGAATATTATTCAGAAAATCGTCAATCTTGCTAATATTAAAAAAGACGATACTGTTGTCGAAATTGGACCTGGTCTTGGAGCACTAACAAGACATCTTCTACTTAAATCTGATAGCGTAAATGTTATTGAGTATGATAGTTCAATAATAGATACACTTTTAGATAACTGCAAACCATATGGTATTCCTAAAGTATTTAATACAGATTTTCTAAAGTTTGATGTTAATCAGATTTCAAAAAATAAACTAAAGCTAGTTGGTAATTTACCATACAACATCTCATCACCAATCCTATTTAAGGTAATTGAGCACCAAGGCAAAATAATAGATGCTCACTTTATGCTACAAAAAGAGATGGTTGATAGAATATCATCAAAACCAAACACAAAGGTGTATGGAAGAATTTCTGTGATATTACAATACCATTTCGAATGTAGTAATATTTTAAAGGTTCCACCTGAAGTTTTTCATCCTCAACCTAAAGTCGATTCCGCAATTCTAAGACTAAAACCTAGAACAGACAAACCAATACTTAGAAATCATGTGTTTTTTGAAAAAATTGTCAAACAAAGCTTTGCACAAAGGCGTAAAACTCTGCATAATAATTTAAAGGATATATTTAAAGAACTTAATATTGATATCGAAGAACTGCCTGTAGATACAAGACTAAGAGCAGAAAATTTAAGTGTCGATGATTTTGTTGCTTTAGCAAATTTTTTAACTTAGAGGATTTAAATGGCTACTTATGTTATTGGTGATGTACAAGGCTGCTTTGATGAATTAAAACAATTACTAAAAAAAATAGATTTTTGCAAAACAAAAGATAAACTTATTTTTGCAGGAGATATAATAAATAAAGGTCCAGAATCTTTAAAAACTATAAACTTTATAATGTCTTTAGGAGATTCAGCAAGGCTAGTACTCGGCAATCATGAAATTTTATTTTTAGGAATTAGCTATAACTATCTTCCAAACAGTAGCAAAAACACCTTTAATAATATCTTAGAAGCATCAAACTTAAAACAAATTCAAGATTGGCTCTGTAATCAAAATTTACTAATTAAAGAACAAGACTGCTTTATTACTCATGCTGGAATTCCTCATATATGGTCACCAAAAAAAGCGATTAAAAGAGCTAATGAAATTGAGTTTGTATTGCGAAACGACACCACAAGAAGACTTCTACTAGCTAATCTTTTTAACGAAGAATCCATAACATGGAACAAAGAGCTTGAAGGTATAGAAAGATGGCTATGTATTTTGAATTATTTCACAAGGATGAGAACTATTGATAAAAATGGAAAGTTAAACATCAAATATAGTTCAAATTTAGAAAACTTACCTGAAAATTATAAACCATGGTTCGCTAAAAAGCATAAAAAATTAAAACCTGGACAAAAAATAATCTTTGGGCATTGGGCTGCTATAAAAGGTGAAACGAGTAACGATTATTCAATTGCCTTAGATACCGGGTGTGTGTTTGGTGGAAAACTAAGCTGTTACTGTATTGATAACGATAAAATCTACAAAGTTACAGCAAATAAAAGCTATAGGAATATTTAATATGGATATCTTAATTATAAATGGACCAAACCTAAACCTACTGGGCAAAAGAGAGCCTAAAACCTATGGGAGTATTTCACTAGCAGACATTAAATCATCGATGCAAAACTCATGTAAAGATGCTGACTGTTCCTTAGACTTTTTCCAAAGTAATCATGAAGGTGAAATTATTGATAAAATCCAACAAACAAGCGCTAAATTTATCATTATTAATCCAGCTGCATACACACATACAAGTATAGCGATCCGAGATGCTTTTTTAGCGATAAATAAGCCTTTTATTGAAATACATCTTTCAAATATATATAATAGAGAAGAATTTAGGACAAGATCTCTTCTGTCAGATATCGCTTATGGTGGTATATATGGTTTTGGGGCCAATAGCTATAAGCTTGCCTTGATAGAAGCAATAAACTACATAAAACAAAATACTTAGTAAAGGAGTATATAACAAAATGGATTTATTAAAAGCAATCGATAGAGTAGCAGAAATACTTAACTCAAGCGATATCAAAGAGATCAGAGTTAAAGATGGTGGCTCAAGTATTTTTATGACAAAAAACAATACTGCTAGCGTAATTTCAGCACCTGTAGCTAGTGCTGCACCTATAGCTAGTGCCGCACCTGTGGCAAGTTCAAGCGAAACTACAACCAGTCCTTCAGTAGCTTCACCTAAAGAAGAAGTTGTAGACGGTGAAGAAATCAAATCACCAATGGTTGGTACTTTTTATGGTGCCTCATCTCCAGATGCTGCCCCTTATGTAAAAGCAGGTCAAGAAGTAAAAAAAGGCGATACTCTTTGCATTATCGAAGCTATGAAAATAATGAATAAAATTGAAGCTGATAAAGCTGGAAAAATAGTTAAGATATTAGCTAAAGACGGTGATCCAGTACAGTTTGATCAACCTCTATTTATTGTTGAATAAACTTTATAATATTATTCGCAATTTAACAATCAAGTATAAACTTTTATTTATAAGGTAATATAACATGATTAAAAAAGTACTAATCGCCAATAGAGGTGAGATTGCTCTTAGAATTTTAAGAGCATGTAGAGAATTAGGTATCAAAACTGTAGCTGTTTACTCAACTGCTGATGCTGACCTTATGCATGTAAAACTAGCTGATGAAGCTGTTTGTATTGGTCCTGCTGCTCCAAACCTAAGTTATTTAAACATCCAAAGTATTATCACAGCTGCTGAAATCACTAATGCTGATGCTGTTCACCCTGGATATGGCTTCTTATCAGAAAATGCTGGTTTTGCTAAAGCTGTCGAAGAAAGCGGCTTTATATTTATTGGCCCCCGTGCAGAAAGCATCGAAGTAATGGGCGATAAAGTAGAAGCTATCAGATACATGAAAAAAGCTAATGTACCATGTGTACCTGGCTCTGATGGACCATTAGGAAGTGATGATAAGACTAACTTGGAGATTGCTGACAAAATTGGTTATCCAGTAATCATTAAAGCCGCTGGTGGTGGTGGTGGTCGTGGTATGAGTATCGTTCGCAAAAAAGAAGACTTAGTCAGCTCAATCTCTTTAACTAAGAGTGAAGCTAGAATAGCTTTCAATAACGATGTAGTTTATATGGAGAAATTCTTAGAAAACCCTCGTCATATTGAAATACAAGTTTTTGGTGATGGTGAAGGTAATGCCGTACATTTATTTGAAAGAGACTGTTCAACTCAAAGAAGACATCAAAAAGTAATTGAAGAAGCTCCTGCAATTGGTTTATCTGAGCAGCAAAGAAAAGACATCGGTGCTAGATGTGTAGATGCATGTAAAATCTTAAAATACCGTGGTGCTGGTACTTTTGAATTCTTATTTGAAAATGGTGAGTTTTATTTCATTGAAATGAATACTAGAATCCAGGTAGAACACCCAGTAACTGAATCTATCACTTCTACTGACTTAATTAAAGAACAGTTGAAGGTAGCAGCTGGTCAAGGTCTAACTTGGAAGCAAGAAGAGATCAAAATAGTAGGTCATGCGATAGAGTGTCGTATAAACGCTGAAGATCCTGAAAAAATGATTCCATGTGCCGGTAAGATAGATGTATATCACCCTCCAGGTGGCCCTAGAGTACGTGTAGACTCTCATATCTACTCAGGCTACTCTGTACCACCAAATTATGACTCTATGATTGCTAAAGTAATCGTAAGAGCTCACGATAGAAATACAGCACTGAAGAAAATGCGTGCTGCTCTTGAAGAAATGGTTATTAATGGCATCAAAACCAATATACCTCTTCACCAAGAGATCATTAATGACGAAAGATTCATCGAAGGTGGAACTAACATTCATTTCTTAGAAAAAATGCTTGAAGAGAAAAAATCTAAGTAATCACGCAAATCTCTTCATTTTAATTTCTTTCTTTTTCTTATATAATTCTCTTTAAGTTTAAAATAACAATTTTTCACATGTTTAATTTCCAATCATATATTAAAAGTATTAGAGAGTCTAAAGATCTTGAGCAAAATACTGTGGCTAATGCTACAAATCTCTCAATTGAAACTATAAAACTAATAGAAGATGCCGATAGTAAGTCTCTACTTGAAACATCAAGTACCTTACTAAAGAATCAAATTAGAAGGTACTGTGAATATTTAGAGGTCAAAGAAAATAAAATTATTTCTATTTTAAATAAACTAGACATTTTATATTATAAAAAATCTAGTTATGGAAAACTAAAAGTTTTTGATTACTTCAACCGTCTGGCAATATTGGTCTTGATAGTAGCTATTAGTGTATTAGGGTACCAACATATTGAAAAAAATATTTTTTCTGCTTCCAGTATTTCTAATCCTCAAAACTCAAAGACATCAATCATATACACTCCTGTAAACTATGATGTAGACGATTTAAATAATCAAAGTAACCCCTCAATGAATAGTAGTAATGTCGCACAAAAAACAGCAAAACCTAAAACAGCCGACAGCACTTCTGATACAACATCAAAGACAATAAGTACAACCGTAGCTCATCCACCTATGACAGCTAATATGAATAATATTGTAATTGATGATCCAGATTCAAAATCTGTTGATTTTAACTCTTAAAACCTAACTGATATCTATAGGGGCTTAATTATGAATGCATTGAATGATATTTTATTAAGAGTACAAAATCTCCACCCTTTCCAAATCATACTAATAGATTTATTAATATGTTTAATGGTAGGACTCATTATATATATAATTGGTCATATATTTACAGCAAAACATAAAAACACTATCAAGTTTTGCTTCATAAAATCATTCAAGCTTACACTTTATCTTATTATTACAGTATATTTTATAAAGACATGTATTGATTTATTTGTAATAGTTCAACTACCAAACTATAAAGAAATAGTTATCAGCTATACAGACAAAATTTTTGATTTTTGCGTTTATATTGCAATTATAATCAGCTTATTTAGATTTATTAAAAAAAGCAAAATGATGCTTATAGAAAAAAAGAAACAAGAAACCATAGGCGGTTATGAAGACTATCGAGATATAAATGCCGTATTTAAAGCTTTAGAGTTAATAGGAATATGTTTATCTGTTATTTTAATATTAGCAGCATTAAGAGTCCCTCCTACAGCATTAGGAGCATTTAGTGGTGTTGCCATAGCTGGATTAACTTTGTCACAAAGCACTATATTAACTAACTTCTTTGGTGGCCTGTTTGTTATCTTCAACCGGAAATACTCCGAGGGAGATATGGTAGCTTCAGATATAAATTCATCAATAAAATTTCAAGGAAAAATTAAAAAAATTGGTACTCTTACTACACAAATAGACAGTTATGAAACGGCCCCCATGCATATTCCAAACTCAGTTTTCTTAAATACTTGTATAACCAACTTTGCAAGAAGAACTCATAGAAGGATTTTGCAAAACATTACTGTTGATTATAAGCATTTAGATGACATATCTATGATTAAAGAAGAGATTTATAAAATTCTTAAATCCCACCCAAAACTTGATCCAAACATGAAAACTCTAGTATCTCTATGCCCCTCAGGCACTGTAATTGGAAACCGTACAGAAGGATCTTTTGGCGATAGAGGAGTCAACATCCAAATTTATGCTATGACTGCGTATGTACTTAATGCTGACTTTAGAGAAATACAGGATGATATTTTTATACAAATTGCTCAATCCTTAAATGTAAAAAACATAAGTTTCGCAATCAACCCAACAACCTTGATAAAAGAGTTATAGACATAGGTTAAGCATACTGGGCTATAACTACTTTTTTAACCCTTTGTCTAATTTCTTTGATATCTGTTTTTACAGACTTACATAAATTATAAGTAGAATCAAGTTTCTGTTTTGTTGAATTATTTAGCTGTACACTACTTAAATTTGCGCCACTTGAAAGCTCTATAGCTGTTAGTATTGATGGTTGATCTAAACTTATAGGTTCTTGAATAATTTTAACAACCTGGTGAGCAAATGATTTAATCATATCATCAGATGATTCAAACTCATTATTATAATTAAGATAAGTTGCCATATCATATGCAATAGACATCCGTGACTTCTCTTCGAGTTGAACATAAGCTAGCTCATACTTAACATTATGGTTATTAATTTGCTCAGTTTTATCAAAACTTAAAGAGTGCCACTGCTTTAACAATAAATCTAACCGCTTTAAAAGTGTATTTATTATGCGAAGGTTTTGATGAAAGCGATATCTAGACAGTTGAAATTGTTTTTTAACAGATCTATCTAAAGATCTAACCCTTATCTCTTTTAATGACTCATCTAAAAGACTCAGGTTATAAGATATATCTTCACTTATATTAAGCACTTCACACAACTCTAGATTTGGTAACATCTCAGATACAGTTAAAAATAATTGTTTATGAACTCCTTGTATATGATTATATTTTTGAATAATTTTATCTCTTAAACTCTCTATTGATTTAAACAAATAATCTTTCTTAACATCATCAAACTTTGAAATAGCCTTATAATAATAGATTTTCCTACCAGATAATAGTTCAATAAAAAATGCTATTGCATGGTATGCATCATCTAAATCAAAAAGTCCATGTTGACCTGAACTATTATAAATTTTACTTAAGAAGCCAAGCTTTCTCTCAACACCTTTTTTAATACTAGCATAATCTCCTTTCAAAGCTTCTAAAAATTTCATTTTTAAAATATCTGGAATGTCAACTTTTATATCTATTTTTTTATAATATTTAATTAACTTTTGACGATTAGCCTGACTATCAATTGGAAAACCATTTTCTTTATACAGGTGAATTATTTGAACAAATTCAGCAATTTCTGTATCAAAGTGTAAATCAAAAGCATAAAAAATTTCTTTACTTGTTGGATGTGATTTACAAAGAATATCGTAAGCAATTTTATTGTTTTTAACATCATCAGTAAGATTTGCAAGATTAAGCTTCTTTGATAAAAAGAGATTATTATAAGACTCATCTATAACAGTTAAAAATTTTTCCTGTATAGCCTCTTTTTTTCTATACTGTATAGAGTCAAATACTAATTTACTAACAAAACCTACAAGACCTACAAAAAACACATAAAATGAAAAATATAAAACTGTCTCTATTGGTACTCTAACTCCATGACTCAAATAATAACCCAGTGAAATAGCAATGATTGTTACTGGACCTGCTGCCCAGAAAATCGAAAATACAGTAGCCTTGATATCAGCTCGATGAATCGATGAAACAAGCTCATTAAGATATGAGTTATTAAGTGAATTTCTACTCGTTAGTTTTCTTTTTATTTCTCTGATTTTTTGTAGCATTATCAGATTTTTTTATATTTAATATCTAAATTGTAACAGAGCAACGATTGCAGTTATAGCAATGTATCAATATTTATTTTAGAATATATTTTCTTAATTAAAGAATTCTACAAAAAGCTAAGCTTAATTGAGACTATTTTATTCTCATGAATATCTAATATTTCTAATAAGGTGTTATCAAATCTAATGCAACAGTTACCAGATGGTAAATTTTCAATCTCTTCAATTATTAAGCCAGAAAGTGTTTTCGCATCTTCACTTTTAAATTGTATACCAATGTGTCTATTAATCTCTCTAAGAGTCGCACTTCCTCCAACAAGATAACTCGTATCATCTAATTTTCTAATATTATTATGAATGTCAAACCTATCTGAAAACTCTCCAACAATTTCTTCCATAATATCTTCTATAGTAATTACACCATTTACATCACCATATTCATCTACAACTATAGCAAAGCGCTTACTCTTCTTCTGAAAATTTATTAGTTGTGTTTGTAAAGATACTGTTTCAGGAATAAAGTAAGCCTGACTAACTAATCTACGAAGCTTACCTTTAGTAATAGATTTCGATGAAATCAGAAGGTTATTTATTTGCTTTATATTCACCGTGCCTACAACATTATTTATACTACTATCACACACAACTAAATTAATAGATTTTGCCTTTGATATTCTAGATAGAATCTTATCTGTTGAATTACTTAAATCAATATATTCTATGTTATTAAAATGTGTCATCACTTCTTGAACAGTTATCTTATCTAACTCTAATACACCCAATAACATATTCTTATTCTTAGCACCAAGCTTTGAATTAGATTCATGCACTACTGTATGTATCTCTTCCTTATTTAAAGATTCATTATTTACAGTTTCTATTTTAATACCAAATATTTTTAGAGTAAGAGTAGATATAGTATTCAGTATAATTGTTACTGGATATAGTACTAACATTATAAACTTCAATGGTAATGAAAAGGGAAATGCCAGCCTTTGAGGATATACCGCAGCAAATGACTTAGGTATAATCTCACCAAATATAAGTACAAGCATTGTTACCACTATCGTAGATATTAAAAGCCCGACATCTCCAAAATGATCTTCTGAATATGAAGATATAACTGTTCCTGCAAATATATTTGCAAACGTATTTCCTATTAGTATCGTTATAAGTAACTTTTCAGGTTTAGACACCAAAGATAAGCTTCTCTTTGCTGCTTTGTCGTTATTTTTTGCAAGATGCTTTAATTTATACTTATTTAAAGCCATCATAGCTGTTTCTGAGCTTGAGAAAAATGCAGATGCACTGATTAATACAGTTATAACTATAATTACGGTATATGTACCCATAACACTCTGTTTGATTATTTATATGAAAATAATTTTAGCACAAGAACTTATATTAATAATAGAATATAGATAGATTTAAAAAATATAAAAGATTTATACTCTCATAAAGTCAGCATGAACTAACTTAACTTTGTATGGGTGTCTTTGAAGAGCTTTAATGATTACTTTTTCTTCTGAACCATCCACATCTAAAGTGATTTCACTTGAGAAAAATGCTTTATCTTCTGTAGCGTGTAATAATTTATCATGCTCAATTACTAGAGATACAGCTTCTTTGTTACCACCATAAATAATAGCTGGAATACTTCCAGTTTTTCTTAAGCGGCGGCTCGCACCAGTACCTAAGTCATCTCTTTTTTGCGCTTTCAATTTAAAATTTGACATTGTTATTTCCTTGTTTTATTTAAACATTTATTGTTACGTAATCTATGCGACCCTAGATTAACTAAGCTATTGTAGTAAATAAACTGCTAAAACTCAAGGTAGAAATTAATTACTTGTAAGTACTAATCAACCAAACCATCAGTACGGAAGATGTCACTAACAGATTCTTCACCGTTAGTTTTCTCAATAATTTGAGCCAAAAGTGGAGCTAAAGATATAATTTTTATCTTGCTACATTTTTTTGCATTTTCTTTAAGAGCTATAGAATCAGTAACTATAAGCTCATCAATCGCAGAATTCTCAATATTTTCAATAGCATCGCCTGAAAGTAAAGGGTGTACACAAAAAGCTGAGATTTTAGTTGCCCCTCCTTTTTCGAGAAGAGCTTTGGCTGCTTGACACATAGTTCCACCAGTGTCCATAATATCATCGACCAAAATACAATGCTTACCTTCAACATCACCTATAATATTCATAACTTCCGCAACATTTGGCTTTGGTCTTCTTTTATCAACCACAGCAATTTCTACACCTAAATTTTTAGCAACAGATCTTGCTCTAACTACACCACCCATATCTGGAGACACAATTTTAATATTCTCAAATTTTGATGGATTTTTACGTACATGCTCAAGAAATATCTTAGTTGCAAAAGCATTATCAAAAGGTATATCAAAGAATCCTTGTATTTGCTCAGCATGAATATCAACAGATAATATTCTATCTAATCCGACAGCTTGAAGTAAATTAGCTATCACTTTAGCTGAAATAGGTACTCTTGCAGATTTTGAACGTCTATCTTGTCTAGCATACCCAAAATATGGTAACACCGCTGTAACTCTTTCAGCTGATGACCTTTTTAATGCATCAATTAAAAGAACTAACTCCATAAGATTATCTGAAGGAGGACAAGTAGTCTGTATCACAAACACATCCTTTCCTCTGACATTTTCATTTAGTACCACTTGAATTTCACCATCTTTAAATTTATCGACAGTTGCATTGCCAAGTGTTGCTCCCAACTCTTTTGCCACTTCACATGCCAATTCTTTAGAAGCATTACCACTAAAAATCATCAAATCTTCAGACATCACAAACCTTTTGTTAGTTAAAATAATTACACTAATGATTTTAATACTTTTTTGGAATTATAAAAAGCAAAAACTGTAATTTTTATTAAATAAAAATATAATGGGGAAAATAATACACCTATCACTTATTTATTATTAAAATCTCTAATCACTTCTTAAATTGTCTGTTCAAAAAGTTTCTACCAATTAAAGGCAATAATGCCAATAAACCAAGCAAACTTAATGCTAAAACAAACTTATAATCAATAAAGTTAGTAATTTCACGAGATAAAGATTTTCCTAAATGAGTACCTAGCCACACATACACAAATGTAACTGGAATAATCCCGACTAAAGTTGTAAGGAAAAACACTCTACTTTTAATCTGCAAGATTCCAGCTAGTATGTTTGGAATAAAAAAAGGTAGTGGTAATAATCTTGATGCTAATAAAGTACTCGCAGGATGGTTTTGAACTAAGGTTTTGAATTTTGAATAATAATTTACCTTACCACTATCAACAGATCTTCCCCAACCGTATTTAACACATAAAAATACTAGCATTGCACCAGTTGTTGCTGAAAATAATGCAGATATAAACCCTATCCACAAACCAAATATCAAGCCGCCTATTATCTTAAGAAAAGGCTTTACTGGTATAGAAAAAAATACAGCACTTATATATAAAAATATATAGATAAATAAAGCTTTAATATAATTTAGCTTCGAGTAGTCTACCATTTTATAATAAATATGCTGAATCTCATTTAAGTTAAAATATTTGAAACCATCAAATATAAAAAATAATATAAGCCCAAGACAAAAAAAGACTACTAAAAGTAGTCTTTTCATAAGTAATAGATAGTGAGATTTCACTGTTAGATTTTCTTTAAGAAATATTTTTTAAACTAATGCTTCTTTTGCTTTTGCAACAACTGCACCAAATGCATCTTTGTTGTATACAGCTAATTCTGCTAATGCTTTACGATCTAGTTCTACACCAGCTTTGTTAAGACCATTAATTAATTGGCTATAGCTAATGTCATGTTGTCTAGCTGCAGCATTAATACGAACAATCCATAAAGATCTAAATGTTCTTTTCTTATTTTTGCGATCTCTGTAAGCATATTGACCTGCTTTAATTACCGCTTGTTTAGCTACTCTATATACTCTTGAACGAGCACCATAATAACCTTTTGCTTGTTTTAAGACTTTCTTATGTCTTGCGCGCGCCGTAACGCCTCTTTTTACTCTTGACATGGTTTATTTCTCCACTTTAAAAATTTGTTAATCTATGCGTAAGGCATTTGTTGATTTAGACTAGCTGTATCAACTTTCGCTACTTGATTCATACCTCTTAAATGACGCTTTCTTTTAGTTGTCATTTTAGTGTTGATATGAGCACGATTTGCACAACGATGTTTAAAACCACCCTTGCCCGTCTTTTTAAAGCGCTTTAAAGCACCACTCTTAGATTTTAACTTTGGCATTTTTCAAATACTCCGCATTTGTTGCTGTTATTGTTGTTATTTTTTCTTTGGTCCTAGAACCATTATCATCTGACGACCTTCCATCTTAGGTTGGTGTTCCACCACTCCGTGCTCTAGTGCATCAGCTGCCATACGCTTAAGCATTTCCATACCTAACTCTTTATGTGACATCTCTCTGCCTCTAAACCTTAGAGTAACTTTTACTTTATCGCCGTTATTTAGGAATTTTATCAGGTTGCGTAGTTTTACCTGGTAATCCCCGACATCAGTCACAGGTCTAAGCTTTACTTCTTTGACCTGTGTCTTCTTTTGGTTCTTTTTAGCTTGTGCTTTTTTCTTACCTAAATCAAATAAGTATTTACCATAGTCCATCAAACGACAAACTGGTGGCTTAGCATTCGCTACCATTTCAACCAAATCAACGCCAGCTTTTTCTGCTAACGCTAATGCTTCGTTAAGAGAAACAATACCTAACTGCTCCCCTTCAATTCCAACTAGACGCACTTCTTTTGCTCTTATTTGATCATTAATTAGTGCTTTCTTTTCTGCTTTAATAACTATATTCCTCCTGAGAAATTTGCTATTCTTTACTTTTAATTTCTTTATCTAAGAACTCACAAAACTCCTCTACAGTCATTTGACCTAGAGTTTCGCCATTATGTTTTCTTACAGATATAATCTGTTGCTCCTCTTCATTTTTACCAAGAATCACAAAATATGGTACACGCGAAAGAGTATGCTCTCGTATTTTAAACCCTATCTTCTCATTTCTCAAGTCTAAATTAGCTCTTATGCCACTTTTCTCAAGTGTTTGATACACTTTCTTACAATAATCATCTTGATAATTGCTAATACCAGCCACAACAACTTGTACAGGTGCCAGCCATAACGGTAGATTTCCAGCATAATGCTCGATAAGCATTCCAATAAATCTCTCTAGTGACCCAACTATAGCACGATGCAACATCACAGGAACTTGTTTGTCACCATTTTTATCAATATAAGTAGCACCTAATCTCTCAGGCATAGAGAAATCTAGCTGTATCGTGCCACACTGCCAGCTTCTACCGATAGCATCTTTTAGATGAAACTCAATTTTAGGACCATAAAAAGCTCCTTCACCGGGTAAAAGATCATACTCAACATTATTTGCTTCTAAAGCATTTTTAAGCATTTGCTCAGACTTATCCCAAACATCGTCTTCACCAATTCTTTGCTCAGGTCGTAAAGCTATCTTTACAGAGAAATCATTAAAGCCAAAATCACTGTAGACTTCGAAGCACTGCTTAACCATCATAATAACTTCTTCTTCAACCTGCTCAGAAGTACAGAATACATGACCATCATCTTGTGTAAAACTTCTAACGCGTAAAAGTCCATGAAGCGAACCTGAGGGCTCATTTCTATGTACTATACCAAACTCTGCCATTCTAACCGGTAGATCTCTATAGCTATGTAGTTTAGTGTTATAAACCTGCACGCAAGTTGGGCAATTCATTGGACGGATTGCAAAATCTCTATTTTCTGATTTAGTTGCAAACATATTATCTGCGTACTTATCAGCATGACCAGACTTTTCCCACATTGAAAAATCTGCAATTAGTGGAGTTCTTATTTCACTACAACCATACTTGTTGTTTGAAGCACGCATATAGTCTTCAACTTCTCGCCAAATTCTAGTACCATTATCATGCCAAAATGGTATCCCTGGAGAGTCTTCTTGAAAATGGAATAAATCTAAAACTTTACCAATCTTACGATGGTCACGTTTTTCTGCTTCTTCAAGCATTGTTAGGTAATTCTCAAGATCTTCTTTCGTAGCCCAACAAGTACCATATATTCTAGTAAGCATCTCATTGTCAGAATTGCCACGCCAATATGCACCAGCCAACTTAGTAAGCTTAAATGCTTTTAATACCGCAGTACTAGGAATATGCGGACCTCTACATAAATCTGAGAAATTATCTTGTGTGTATATCTTTACATTCTCATCTGGAATGCTAGCGATTATCTCAACCTTGTAGTTTTCACCTTGAGCTTTAAATATTTCGATAGCTTTTTCTTTCGATACAGTTTCATAGCTTACAGGCGAGCCCTTTTTAGCTAATTGCTTCATCTTTTTTTCTATAGTTGTAAGATCTGCTTCACCAATTGGTTTTTTAAATGAAAAATCATAAAAGAAGCCATTATCAATAACAGGGCCTATAGTCACTTCCGTACTAGGATAAAGCTCTTTTACTGCATGAGCTAATAAATGCGCACATGAGTGGCGAAGTATCTCTAGTCCCTCTTCATCTTTTACAGTAATTAGCTTTAAAGTACTGTCAGTTATAATTGCATCTTTTGCATCACAAAGCTTATCATCAATATAAGCAGCAACTGTAACTTTTGCTAATCCTGGTGAGATTGATTTTGCTATTTGTAGTGAATTAACACCACTATCAAACTCTTTCATAGAACCATCTGGAAATGTAATTTTTATCATAAGCTTAGATCTTATATAGTTTTGAATATTAACCGAGATATTATATTAGATACTAAAAATTTTGCAAATTAGTCTTTGATACTTATCGGTAAACATTTTTCTTATAGATAAGATTATAGCCATAGCATATAATTATGTAAATTAAAACCTAAAACCCATTTGTCAAGATAATTCTCATGCAATCAATATTTATTATTTTAAACTAAAACAAAACTTCTTCTATACCACAGTATAAAAGGTACTCCATATTAATTTGTATGTTTTAAGCTCTTTTAAACGAAAACACCTTCTAAAATAAATAAATTTGGTTTTTACATTCTTATTATATACGATGAAATTAGTAGTTAGGAATATTAAGGTACCTAGCTGCTTTTGTTTAAAATATAAATAGGAGTTCTATTATGAAACTTAACAAAATAACAGTACTAACAGGTTTAGCAATGTTAGCTTCAACCCAAGCGTTTTCTCACGGCTATGTTGAAAGCCCAGAATCAAGAAACTTTATGTGTAAACAAGGTAACAATACCGACTGCGGTAGATCAAGGTATGAACCACAGTCAGTGGAGGCTGCTGACTTCCAGTTCAATAGTAGTACAGGTGAACCTCTTTCTTTACTAAACAACAATATAGGGAGTGCTGGTGTAACAGGTTTTGAAGCCCTTGATGAACAAGAACAGTCTCGTTGGGCTAAAACAGCTGTTAGGCCTGGAGAACCTCTTGATATAAAATGGCAATTTACTGCAAACCATAAATCAAAAACTTTTGATTTCTATATTACTAAGCCTAATTGGGACCCAGATAAACTATTAACGAGAGATAGTTTTGAAAGTACTCCTCTTAACTGTTACAACCCTCAGCCAGCATGGGTAGCTCCAAACCAACCACCGATGGATGGATTAACATTTACTTGCACAATGCCCCAAAGAGCAGGATATCAAGTAATTATGGCTGTGTGGGATGTTGATGATACCGCGGCTAGCTTCTACAACCTAATTGATCTTGATTTCACGAACGATGTGCCTGCAGGCACTATAATAAAACCTGATGGATCATCTTCTGGGGATACTGACAGCAGTGACACCCCAATCTATGACTCTAGTAAAACATATAGAGATAGTGGAATTCGCGTAGTCTATGAAGGTAGTATTTATGAGTCTAAATGGTACGTAAACCCTGGTCAAGAACCTGGTGAATTATATGGTCCATGGAAGTTAATTGGCAAGGATGAAAATAACTCACCCGTAAACCCTAATGACAATTATCCAGATCAAATTGGTCAGCTAAATATTAACCCTGATTCTTTTTCTGCGGGTGATAAAATTGGATTATTCATATTTCCAGACTCACAACAAGAATATGAACTAATGACTGTTGAGAAAGGTATGACTAGTGCTGATATTATAAATATTTTGACCAATAAAATTAATGAACTTAGCAAATCCAAGTTTAATGAGAAATTTATGGCTGGTATTAAAAGTACTAGCGGCAGCATTGCTAATAGCAGTGATGACCTAAAAATATACCAAACAGCTAACAAACCATTTACTGAAATAGGCATAACTCATCAATTAGCCGATCATAACCTAAAAAACATGCTTCATTTAATGGATCTTAAAGAAACGTATACTACTGATAGGAATGGGGATTTAAACTTAAATGCGAAAATAATGTCTCACGGCTCTAAAGAAACAAATGTTTCTGTAGTATTACAAAATAAAAATGGTGAAGCTGTTAAACGTCAAAATAATATAATGATAGAACCTATGGCAACATATGACTTAGCTTGGAAGATTGAAAACTTACCTGTAGGCCAATATAAACTAATCTTCTCTAGTGAAATGACTGGTGCAGAAGCATGGCAAAAAGCTCTTGATATTAATGTTGAAGGAAATGACAGTGATGATACAAATACTGGTGCTGATAAAAATGCTAGTGTAGATATCTCATCAAACATACCTTTCTATCAAGTTAATAAAAATGACACTGTAACACCTCGAAGCTGGTATGCAGACTTAGGTACAATAAACTTTGGTAATGAACAAGTTAGAATCATGCCTTGGTCTAAAGCTAGTCAAGCTAGTGGCAATAGTACCTCAGATTATGTTAATTGCCCTAAACCTTCAAATGGTCAAGATGACATTACATACATAGTATCTGGTAATTTAAACAGTGTTACATGTAAAATAAAAGATAACTAAAATTATAAAAAAGGTCCTTCTTAAATATTTTTTAAACTTAATCTTTATCAAAATCCTTTCTATAAGCAACATGCATAAAAGCTAAGGAAGGGTTAGTATTATATAACCCTTGATAAGCATTCATTTTTGCATGGCACTTATTGTTATATTTTTCGTTACAGATTTTTAAGTAATATTCACAAAAGCCTTTGGTAATCTTTGTATGCGTTTCATATTCTATTCCTTTTTTAGGATTATAAACTTTACAAAAATTAACATACTCCTCTGCTTGAGCAGTATTAGCACAAAAGGTAAATAAACAAGTTATTAGTGCTGTATTTTTTTTATGAAATAATCTTTTTATAATCATCAGCTTTAATCAACGTAGCTAGCTCTTCTTTATTTGCTATTTTAATCTCAAAAAGCCAACCACTCTCATAACAAGATTGGTTTATAAGTTTAGGATTAGTTTCAAGCTGATCGTTTACTGCAGTAATTTCTCCTGCTAATGGAGTATAAATATCTGATGCTGTTTTTACTGACTCAACTACACATACTTCATCTTCTTTTGAATAAGCTTGACCAATTTTTGGCAAATCAACAAAAACAATCTCTCCAAATTCATTTTGAGAGTAATCATCAATACCAATTCTTGCATGATCGCCCTTTACGGAGACCCATTCGTTAGTTTCTGTGTACAAACAATCTTGATTAATTTTAGACATATAAAATTCCTAAATAGTAATTTCTAATAAGCTCATAGATAATAGCACAAAAATCCTTTAAAATTAATTTGCTATAACCTCTAATTGATAAAAAATATGGATTTGAAAAATACAAATATTATTGTAACAGCTGGCGGAACTGGAGGGCATATCTACCCTGCTATAGCAATAGCTGAACTACTAGCAGAAAATGGTGCGACCGTTACTTGGGTTGGAACTCCAAATAGCATGGAGGCTAAGATTGTCCCTAAAAAATTTAATATTCAATACATAAAATCCTCAGGTATAAGAAACAAAGGTTTAGCAAAGAAGATTATTTTCCCTATAAAATTAGCATTAAATACTCTTGAAGCTCGTTCAATGCTTAAGAAAATGAAAGTTGACTTAGTGATTGGCTTTGGTGGGTTTGCATCTGGTCCTATTTGCCTAGCAGCAAAGTCAAAAGGTATTCCTATTATAATCCATGAACAAAATGCAAAAATTGGTTTAACCAATAGAGTATTAGCAAAACTAGCTTCTAGAATATGCCTAGCTTTTGATATTGATGACATTCAAAATCACTTCACAGAAAAACAACTAAAAAAAACTAGAATTGTTGGCAATCCAGTAAGAAAAGATATAGTAGCATTAAACAAAGAAACTAAAGAATTTAGTAATGAGCTAAAGCTATTAATATTAGGTGGTAGCCAAGGAGCTAAAGTAATTAATGACATAATACCTGAACTTATTGTTAAAGCTACTGATGAAGGAATAAGTATTAAAGTTTGGCATCAAACAGGCGCATTAACCTTTGATAAAACAAAAGAAAAGTACCAAGAAATTTCAGACTCAAATATAAAAGAGATATCACCATTTATCGAAAATATAGCTGAAGCTTATAGGTGGGCTGACTTAATAATTTGTAGAGCTGGTGCTTTGACAGTTTCAGAAAGTGCTATAGCTGGAATACCTGCAATCTATATCCCACTACCAATAGCTGCGGATAATCACCAGTTTTTCAACGCTCAAAATATTGTGAAACACGATGCTAGTTTTTGTTTAGAACAAAACGAAATGGGTGTTAATAACCTACTTGATATAATTAATCCTTTAGTAAAAGATACGAACAAACTAGCTACTCTTTCGAATAATGCAAAAAAAGCATTGAAAAATGATGCTAGTGAACAGATATTAAATAGTATATATGAAGTGCTTAAACAAAAGTCTTAAATAAAAAACAAGGATTAAACAATGAATTTTGATATGTCTAAATTGATGCAACAAGCTCAAAAAATGCAAGAACAAATGAAACAAGCTCAAGAACAAAAAGATAGCTTAGAAGTTACTGGTGAAGCTGGTGCTGGACTAGTTAAAATTACGATGACTGGTAAATATGACGTGAAATCTGTAAACATCGATGATTCTTTAATGAGTGAAGATAAAGAAATGCTAGAAGACTTAATAGCTGCTGCTGTAAATGGTGCAGTTAAAAAAGTAGAGGAAAACACATCTTCTCCAGATATGAAGAAAATGGCTGAAGAAGCAGGTATAAACTTACCTGATGGCGTTAAATTTCCGTTTTAAAATGAGTATAGTTTTTTCACCAAAAATTACAGCTGTAGTTGAATCATTAAGAAAGCTACCTACTATCGGCAAAAAGTCCTCTCAAAGGCTTGCTTTACATCTTTTAGACAAATCTCCAGAAACTGCGATTGCATTAGCAAACTCACTTCTTGATGCAACCAAACATATTTCTAAATGTCGTGAATGCCAAGTTTTAACAGAAAAAGAAATCTGTGATATATGTAATAGTAATAGCCGAGATAATACAAGATTATGTATTATTGAAAATATTCTTGATATGATTGCTATAGAGGATGCTGGAATATTCAAAGGCAAATATTTTGTATTAAACGGTAGAATATCCCCTCTTGATGGCATAGGCCCTAATGAGCTTAAATTAGATACTTTACAACAAATAATATCATCAAGAGATATAGATGAGGTTATATTAGCAATAAGCCCTACAGTTGAGGGTGAAACTACAGCTCACTTTATATCACAAATGATTAGTAAAAATATTAAAATCTCAAGAATAGGTTTTGGTGTTCCATTTGGTGGAGAACTTGAATATCTTGACCAACAAACACTTCTTCACGCATTCAATGCTCGAACAAATGTATAATTTTAGATATAGAACTTTTAAAAAGGAATTATTTATTCAAAATCCTTTCTACACCTACACAAGTATCAAGCTTTCTAATCACGCGAAGTAATAAATATAACTCTCGCCTATTTCTAACAACAACTACTGCTGCTAACTTAGCAAGATCATTATCTACCATAATCATATCAAAACTTCTAATATCGACACCCTCTCTTGCTAAGCTTGTCGTTATTTTTGCTATTGCTCCAGGTATGTTCTTTAAACTAATAGCAATTCGTGCTCTAAAGCTAGGTTCATCAGTAGCATTAACAAACCAATCAGCCGCTATCTTATTAACATTCTCAGATTTTAGTGAGGCATAAAGTTCGTTACAGCTACTTCTATGAACCTCAACCACACTTTCAGCATTTGATATAGCAGTAATCTCATCATTTGGCAAAGGTAAACAGCAGTCAGCTATACGAGGGTCATCTCCATAGCGAATCTGCACCTTAGCAGACTCAGAATTATTATATGAATTCTGTACATCATTCACATATCTTGTAACAAAATCTATGAAATTATTTGGGTCTATCAAACTCAAACCTGTATCTAAATAAAAACGATTAATAGTCTCTATACCCTCATAGTTAAACAAAGCTCCATCGACAATTTCACTTGGAATATTTCTTAGCTCTATCCCTGCAAGCCTTAACTCACCCTCAACAATGTCTCTACCTCTTATATAATCAATATTCTTATATTGATCTTTCAGGAAGTCTTTAATAGCTGTTTTCGCCCTTCCAGTTTCAACAAATTTTAACCAAGAAGGATTTGGATCAGCTATAGCTGAAGTTATGATCTCAATATTATCACCTTGACTCAACCTGTGATTTAAAGGCACAGATTTACGATTAACTTTCACACCTATACACTTATTACCAATATCTGTATGAATAAAATACGCAAAATCTATGCATGTGGAATTTTTAGGTAACTCAACAATTTCACCTTGTGGTGTAAATACAAAAACATCACTATTAAACATATCTGTTTTTACATTTTCTAGAAATTCTACGGAACTTGCAGTATAAACTTGTATGTCAGAAATTTTGTTAAGCCATCTTTGTATTGCCTTATCAGTCTTTTCTCCAATCTTATAGCTCCAATGTGCTGCAATACCATATTCTGCCTGCCTATCCATCTGCTCAGTTTTGATTTGTATCTCAAGAGGAATATTATAAGGACCTAGCACTACAGTATGGATAGATCTATAACCATTAGCTTTTGGTGTTGCTATGTAGTCTTTAAATCTTTGAGGCACTGGCTTATAAAGCTCATGTATTTTACCTAAAGCAACATAACAATCGATTCTTGATGGCACAATAACCTTATAAGCATACATATCCATTATCTCTTCAAATGAAAGGCCTTTTTTCTTCATTTTATTATAGATACTATATAAGGTTTTTTTACGAGATTTGATATTGTCTTCAGTAACTAGCCCATCCAACCTATCTACTAAGGATTGCTTAACTTCATAGAAAACTTTTTCCTTATTTTTTTCTACTTTTTTAACCTTTTCTTCAAGAATATGATATCTATAAGGGTATATACCCTCAAAGGCTAAGGTTTCAAGAGCTTCCTTTAAGGTATTTATACCTAACCTATGAGCAATAGGTGCAAACACATCAAGTGTTTCTTGAGAAACTCTACGCTTTTTCTCTGGTTTAAGAGGTGCCAGTGTTCGCATATTATGAAGTCTATCTGCAAGCTTGATAAATATCACTCGTACATCTTTAGTTACAGACATAAGCATCTTACGAAAATTTTCAGCTTGTTGCTCGGCTCTATTTTTATGTCTAATTTGCGTAAGTTTGGTCACACCTTCAACGAGTTGAGATACCTTTTCACCAAACCTTTCTGTAATATCATCAGCCGTATATTCAGTATCCTCAACCACATCATGTAGTAATGCTGCTATTATAGTGTCAACATCCATTCTAACATCAGCTAAAATACAGGCGACTTCTACAGGGTGTGTAAAATATGGCTCTCCTGAACTTCTCACCTGAGTTTCATGCGCATCTGCACCAAATATGAATGCCTTTGAAATTTTCAACCTTTCCTTTTCCGGAAGGTATTTTGAAATCAGTTTATTTAATTCATAAAAACAAAACATTATCATACAAGAATATAGTGAATTTACTTAATGATAAATTGATTTTTTTTGCAAAGCAATTATTACTTGCGTTTAAAAGAAATTAGATATTTTCTTGAGATAGAAGCCATAAAGATAATTAATGAAATATCAATAATTAATAATACTATAGCTAGTTTGGTATTATAATTTTTTTGTGAGAATGCAGCACCTTGGCCTGGTTGGCTTACTGACGCTGGGTTATATATAAGGCCATACTTCTTAATTAAAGAAGACCCGATATCCCTAATATTAATAACAGGAACACCTTCTTTTAAGAAATTAACAGCCACAGATCGTACATTTTCATAACCTGTTGGCAACTTCTTAGTTACGCCAGAAGGGAAACTAGGAAGCTTAAGAACATTATTCTTCACACTTTTTTTACCACCTTTGCTATCATCAACTGCTATAATTTTCGGCTGCTTTAAACCTATCGATGCCATGTTACCACCGACATTTACATATGCCTGTATCTTTTCATCACCAGCGGCTTTTTTATACATTTCCATCCTAGTTTTAATGGAAGATGTTGTTGAGTAATGATAAGGAACATTAATAGTTTCATAGCCATTTCTTTTTATCGCATCATTCATTTTTAAAATAGCTGCTGGAGTCATACCATAACCATTATCTCTTGATCCACCTAGAGTTATCCCTAAGACATCATAGCTAAACAAGCCTTCATTTACTAAATGCTTGTATATATCTGGCCATGTAAAGCTAGGTCTATTTGCACCAAACTGAGATGCTCCAACAGAAAATATAATTAGAGGTTTAAGCTCAAGTGTTTTAATAGCTGATAACATTGCAATATCTAAAGCTGGATAAGATCCTGTCTGCTGTACAGCGACAACATCTCCTTTCTTAAGTTTAAGTTCACTTAACCATTGAACAAAAATAGCGGCCATATTTGGATTAACAGATGATCTTTTTGCATATAAATCACCAGAATCTGTGGTTATCTCAGTCATAGAAAGACCAATAAGCCCAGTACAAGAAACATCCCCTATATCCTTACAAAGATATCCTTTTGACACAAAAAACTTCTTTGTTAGCTTAAAAGCTGTACTTGCGGTATTTGCAGCCTCAATCTTTTGATTATAGCCTTTAGTTTCAACCACAAGATTTTTCTCAACAATATACAACGATATAAGCATAAACACAGTAAGAAATAAAATTATGTAACGCGATAAAAACTTGCGGTGCCAGTATATAGATTTCATATTAAATTCCTACTATTTGTGGTCCGATTAAAACAATTAATAACAAGCGAATAACTATCGAAGCTATAAGTAAAGAGCCTATAGTCTCTATTAAACCCTGCCTATCTATAGATAGCGCTATTAACCCTGGGATAATATAACCAATAACCTGTACTTGGTCAGAATAGAAACTTGATGTTAAATGTTGCGCTAAAAAAGCATTACACAAAGTTCCTAGTATAAACGACAATAACACTGTTATAGCAATTCTTCTTCTGCCATAAATAATCATGAATTTTGATAAAAGTCTTACTATAGCAAATATAACAATAGATATTATTAGTGTAACAATTACTCTATCAGGAGCGCCCATTTCTAATGCGAAATACCCTGGTACAACCATACCACCTGTAGATAGTCCTAATAATGATACAAAAATCAACCCAACGATTAATCCTATACCTATCGAGAGCGTCAAAGGATCCATTTTTTCTCCTATTTTTTTATAAACTATTTTCTTGTTTATGACTTTCGTCACAAAAATCAACAAGTTCCATACCAATATCTTTGATATTACCAACACCTACCAATATATATGATTTGGCTGGTTGTACAGAAGCCATTTTCTCAAGTATTTCTATTGGTTTCATCCCTTCACAAACAACAGTTTGGGCCATATTTTTTTCCAATGATTTAGCGTATTTTTTGTAGAACGAAACAAACACATCAGTACCTGTACCTATAAGCACAACTAAATCAGGTTTTTCCCAGGTTAAAATAGCTTCTGCAATTTGCTTAGATCTATCTTCTCTATCTGCACGACAATTCACTACTAATACTTTTTTATCACAACTTAGGTATTTTGTATAAAGTTTATCCCATAGCATCTTTGTAGATACTGGATCATTAGCAGCAAAAGCATTTGCAAAATTGATTTGACTTTCATTTACAGTAAATGTGTACTCTGTCATAGCACCTGGATCTGGAGTAGCTGCCCACATACCTTTTAACGCCACATCTCTGGGGATCCCCAAATCATCTGTAATTTTAAGAGCTAATGCAACATTTATCTTAAACTCTGAATAAACAAAATTATTAATCTCTTCATCAGAAACTAAATTAGCATCTTCTTCAGTTGCAGCAATAAGCTGAGTATTTCTATCTTTACAAGCATATTCAAAAAAATCCAAATGAATATCTTCAGCAGTAAAGTACTTAGAGTTTACAGGTACCGTTCCAGCAAGAGCTTTAGCGACATCTCTTTCTGTTGGACCCATAACATCTAAGTGATCTGGTCTAGCATTTGTAAGTACACCATGAGTAGCTTTTATAAGTTTAAGCTCACATAAAGACTGTAATAATGGTTGGAGTGCCATACACTCTATAATTATAGCATCTGCCTTGGCTCTTCTTGCCTTAAACATAATTCTAACTTGCTCTGCAATATTGCTAAAGCCTATCCTAAAAACAGGCGTTTCTGAACCATCTATATCTATATATCGTGCTAGAGTCCCTGTGGTTTTTGCAACAGTTCTATAACCACCTGCTCTAACACCCGCGGCTATAAGTCTTGCAACACTGGATTTACCACGAGTTCCGTTAACATGTATTCTTACAGGAATACTCTTAATACTTGTATTATGCACTATATTTTCTATTATCAAATATAGGCATAATATTATAAGAGCACCTAAAATCAGCCAAAAATCCACTAATCTTCCCTACAATATTTTAAGAATTAATTTCTAGTATAACATTTTTTTCAAATACTAAAGTATCAAAAAATAATTCAGACTATCAAAAAAAACATCTACTCACTATCTATTTACCAGTCAGATACTGTAATTTTATTATCTAAACCAGTATTCATTTTTGACTTTATTTCATTAAGTTTTTCGAAGCTTTGAAGTCCAAACTTTGCATCTGGATACTGAATAACATGACTAGCGTTAATTAAAGCATATTTTATAGAGTCTTCCACAGAGAAACCTTTATAAATACTAGCACAAAATGTTGAGCTAAACGCATCACCTGCGCCTAAAGTATTGATAACATTCTTAATATAAAGCGATTCACTATGGTATATTTTTTGTTTAGTGGCAGCATAAACACCATTAGACCCATCTGTTACTACAATCAACCTAACACCTAAATCTAAACAAATTTTAAAAAAGTCTGGCAGCCTAAATGTAGCATTTAGAAAATCACTATTATCAGTTTCATGACTTGTTTTTAATCTATCTTTTGATTTTGCTACATCTTCATCATCTAAAGATAATAACGATAACATTAATTTTTGTGCTTCTTGATAGTTCAAGACAAGTATATCTATACCCGACATAGACTCCTTAATAAAACTTTCACCAATACTGAGCTGTGAAGAACCTGGGTTTATAGCTATTTTAGTGTCGCTTTTAGTAGCTAAATCAACAATTTCAGGGAGTCTTGCTGCTGATGACTGACTTAAAGAGGTTATATATATAAAATCACTATCTGCAATTGCTTGTTCGGGAAGATCATCTTTCAATATATCTTTATTTGCTCCTCTATATGCAAATATAGTTCTATCACCACTCAAAGTAGGAATTACATAAGAAGTTGCTGTCCCGTAGCTACTCGAATATCGGACATTTCCTGTATCTATACCAAAGTTCTTTAATTCCTCAACAATCTTATCACCCGCAAGATCTTTACCAACCTTACCAAAAAAACTAACATTAATACCTTGCTTTTTAAAAGATACTGCAGCATTAGTAGCACCACCACCAGAAAATGAATTATGTTCTTTAACCTCTACTTTAGCTCCTTCTTCTAAAAGCATATAAGATTGAGTAACATCTTTTTTTTGCATATTCATTGTGAACATCTCTTCATACTGGATAATAGTATCGAGTGTTGCACCGCCAATAGTAAGTGCTTTTATATTATTCTTCATTCTTTAAGCATTAAGGTTTATATCAAAATATGCCTAATAGAATACCATTAAACATATATTGATACATCAAGTATTATTGGCAAAATTAATTTTTTTATATAGAAAAATTAGTCATTAATTAGTATTATTGCTTTTGTGCGATTAACATTTTACAAAATATATAAGGGGAGAGTTAATGCCTTCTAAACCTGTTTCTAAAAACCATCGTGGCTTCATAATGCCAATTGGTGGTGGTGAAGATAAGTTTGCAAGTCCAACCGTTCTAGAGAAATTCATAGAACTTTCTGGTGGTAGTGATGCTATTATAGCAGTAATACCAACAGCATCTAAGCTTGCAGACACTGGCGACATATATGTTGATATTTTTGAAAAAATGGGGGTCAAAGAAGCCCATAATTTAAAAATAGAGAGTCGTCTTGAAGCAACAACAAATAAAGAATACCAAGATACCCTTTCAAAGTGTACTGGAATTTTTATGACTGGAGGTAATCAACTTTTACTTTCAACAACACTTGGTGGTACACCTATTGCTCAATTAATTCGTAGATTAAATGCTAAAGGGGTTAATGTTGCAGGAACATCTGCCGGTGCTGCTTTCATATCTGGGTTTATGATAGCGGGTGGTCAAGCTGGCCTTATGCCTCGTTGTAACATGGTAAATTTAGCACCGGGACTTGGTCTTACAAATAAACTACTTGTAGATCAACATTTTTCACAGAGAGATAGACTTGGTAGACTATTGTCTGCGCTTTCTTATAACCCATATATGGTTGGTGTGGGAATTGATGAAGACACAGCTGCTCTTTTAAATCATAATAACATAGTAGAAGTGGTTGGCTCTGGAATGGTTACAGTAATTGACTTTTCTCACTTAAAGCACTCTTCTTTACACAATGCTCGTAACAACGCTCCTATTAGCTTAGTTGATATCCGTATGCATATGCTACTAGAAGGTCAAAAGTTTGACTTAAACACAACTCTCGTAGAATTCTAAATAAATATTCAAATATACTTTCTCTAATGCAAGGAAATCTCTTATGCAAAAAATAATCATACATGGTGGCTGTGGGGCTCGAGAAGACAAGAACACTTCATTCACTGACTATCATGAACAACTAATCCCTATAGTAAATAAAGCTTTTGATTACCTTAAAACTACAAATGATGCTAATAAAACCGCTGTATATGCAGCTAAGCTACTAGAGGATAACGAAATCTTTAATGCTGGAACTGGATCTCGAGTACAGCAAGATGGCCAAATCAGAATGTCTGCATCTATCATGGATAGTCAGCGAAGAAAATTTGCTGGAGTGATAAACATTCAGAATATTCAAAACCCTATTGAAGTTGCAAATAGGCTTATGGAGCAACATCATAGTGTACTGGGTGGTGAGCCAGCAACTATGTTCGCTCATAACGTAATGCAACTGCCTAAATATAACCCTATGACAGAAAAAAGATATAAAGAATATCTTGAGCTCAAAAAAGGCTTCACTGGAACAATTGGTGTTGTTGTACTAGATTCAAACGGTAGAATATGTGCTGCTACCTCAACAGGTGGCGCAGGCTTTGAATACCCAGGTAGGGTTGGAGATAGCCCTACTGTTGCAGGTAATTTTGCAAATGAATTTATGGGAATATCTTGCACAGGCATAGGCGAACATATAAACAATGAATCAGTGGCAGCAAAAATTTCTACTCGTGTAAAAGACGGCATGTCACTAGAGTCAGCAGTAAATAAATCTATAAAAGAGAGTGATGAATTAGGAGACTATGTTGGCCTGATTGCTATAGATAAAGAAGGAAATATCTGTAGTGGATCAACAAAAGTAGCTCAAACCTTATACGCTTATACTGATGGTAAGATTAGTAAAAGTTTTTACGATGAAAAATTGTTGTAAAAACCTGTTGACTTAAAAGCAGTTGTATAGGTATAATATACGACATTGGCCTGATAGCTCAGTCGGTAGAGCAGAGGATTGAAAATCCTCGTGTCGGCGGTTCGATTCCGTCTCAGGCCACCATTTTAAAAGATTGTCGGAGCATAGCGCAGCTTGGTAGCGCATCTGGTTTGGGACCAGAGGGTCGGGGGTTCAAATCCCTCTGCTCCGACCATTTTTTGATGCGTCTGTAGCTCATTTGGATAGAGCATCGGCCTTCTAAGCCGAGGGTAGCAGGTTCGAATCCTGCCAGACGCGCCATAATAAAGGGTTGTTGTGGTGGTTGTAGCTCAGTTGGTAGAGCCCCGGATTGTGATTCCGGCTGTCGTGGGTTCGAGCCCCATCAATCACCCCAGAAACTGCGGTCGTGGCGAAATTGGTAGACGCACTGGATTTAGGTTCCAGCGGAGAGATCTGTGGGAGTTCGAGTCTCCCCGACCGCACCACTTTTAGTATTTCACTTTATTTTATAAAGTGATTACTCAAAAGTTTTTTCTTAATTATATTTTTTATTTCATTTATATTCTATTTTAATAAAAAAACACTTATAATATTTACATAACATAAATGCTTTTTCATATATCTTTATATATTAGAGCGGCCCCGTCAAGTTAACTAATACGATCGTAAAAAGACTGTTTGATTAATATTTAGAAACAGTAAACCTCTTTAGATACTTCTTGCCATATATTCATCGCTTCATCAAACTTAGTTCTTTGCATTTCTCTAGAATTTAAATATCTGCCTACTGGTACTGCAAATATATTTCTAACCTTACCCATTAATGTTAATGTCCTTTGCAGTCCCCTAGGTGATTTAAATTTGATTAAACTCTTCTCCTTTCTTCGAATTGGTTGATGTGCATTCTCTACTCTATTGTTTAGACCTTTGTGTCGTCTATGTTCTGCATTAGTCATATGTTTTATTGGTCTTGTATAGCTATTGAGCTTATCAGTAACTATAACTCTTGGAGAGGGGTAAGACCCTAAAAACCTAGAAAGAAAGCGTATTGCAGCCTTTTTGTTCTTACGTTTCTGTAGAAACACATCCAACTCATGACCGTTAGAGTCTACTGCTCTCCATAGTATGAATTTAACCCCATTTATTTTAATAATCATCTCATCTAAATGCCATTTGTCTGTAGGTTTAGGCTCTTTCTTTTTGATCACATAGGCAAATGATTTACCAAACTTATTACTCCAAGTTCTTATAGTTTCATAGCTAACTAATACACCTCTGTACCTCAGCATTTCTTCTACATCTCTATAGCTAGTATTAAACCTGTGATATATCCAAATAGCATAACTTATAATCTCTACTGGATAACGATATCTTTTAGGTTTTTCTGTAAGCATGTATATGAATAAGTGGTATGAACTTGGTATAATTATATACTAGATGATTTTAGAGTTAGTTAACTTGACGGGGCCGTCTGATATGAATTAATGTAATATAGCATTAGTAAAGGTCTTTATAGAGTCTTTAGGTACTCCAAAAACTTCATAAAAATTGCCAGTAGGCTCTTTACTATAATTATCTTTAATACTATTAGATATGTCTTCTGGAGAATAAACCAGATCAGCTAAATTGCATTTAATAGCTTTATTTTCATATTTATTGTCGGCAATATAAATTACATTTTTAGGAATGCTTAATGCTTGAACGCCCATTGATGATTTATGCACTACAAAAAGAGGGCCTAAAGTTGACAAACAAATTGTTGAATAATCTTTATTATCAGCATCAGCTATAATCATATTATCTATGTTTAATACTTCTTTAACATTTCTTTCAAAATCACCTGTAGTCTTAGGATGATAGCTTACTATGATTTCATCACTTTGACTATTCTTAATAGCTGTAGCAAAATTATAAAAAGCTTCTTTATAATCATCTGTAGTATCTCCAGCAAAAATGATTACTTTTTTGTCTTTAGGTACTTCTAACTCGTTTAATAGATTTTCTTTCGAAAGGCAGTTATTTGTTCTTTGCCATTCAAGTATTGAGGGATTACCAACGACTTCTATTGCTTTAAATAAATTACTATGTTTTTGTAAAAATGAGTTTTCTGTTACCTTTGCAGATATTAAGAGTTTATCTAATGGTTTATAAACTGTTTTTATAAAATCATGAGTATAGTATTTGGAATCATTTTTTGGATATGGGTCAAAATTATCATAATATGCAATCTTTTTTACATCTTTAAAACTATTAAGTATTTCTGCCAAAGCAGCACTAGACATACCACTAACTATTATATCTGGCTTAGAATTTAGACTATTTTTTAAACAATCTAAATTCTTTTTACTTATTCTTGTTGCCCTACTCTTGATTAAATCATCATTGTTAAAATCTTGTAGGCATTTTGCATCATTAACTACGTTATTAGTAAATAAATCTTTTGCTTTTCCAATACCTATAATTTCATAATTAACTTTTTTTAACTTACTAAATAGTTCTTTAAAAGCATTAGTATCACCATAGTCATAACTCAAAAATAATACATTAGTTGCGAAGACTATATTGAAACATAAAATAGTAACAATAAAAAATAATATTTTTTTACTCATTTTGTATAAGCTCTATGTAAGCGTTTTATTAAACACACATATCTAAAATTAGATTATTTATTGTCTATTATAACCTCAATTCGGAATTATAAGCTATATAAAATAAGATTTGTAGAGGTTTTTTTGGTTAAAATAAGCTAATTACCGTTAAAAACCCACTAAAATCAATAATGATAGATCAACTTACTTCAACCTTTTGTCGTATAGACGACTTCTGTATTATCCATGAAAAACAACAACAAAACAAATCAATATCTTATAAAAGCTATAAGACAGGACCAAAACCTTTATTATCATTAAGTGAAATTATGACAATCTTGATAATGTATCAGATACTATAATATCGTAACTTTAAAAGTTTCTATAACGATTTTTTACTAGAATTTCATCGCTCTAAAACTGATGAAAGTACTTACCAGTTATTCAAACGCTTTAATAGGTATGATGTTTTGATAATTGATGATTTTGGGGCCCCGTCAAGTTAACTAATACGATCGTAAAAAGACTGTTTGATTAATATTTAGAAACAGTAAACCTCTTTAGATACTTCTTGCCATATATTCATCGCTTCATCAAACTTAGTTCTTTGCATTTCTCTAGAATTTAAATATCTGCCTACTGGTACTGCAAATATATTTCTAACCTTACCCATTAATGTTAATGTCCTTTGCAGTCCCCTAGGTGATTTAAATTTGATTAAACTCTTCTCCTTTCTTCGAATTGGTTGATGTGCATTCTCTACTCTATTGTTTAGACCTTTGTGTCGTCTATGTTCTGCATTAGTCATATGTTTTATTGGTCTTGTATAGCTATTGAGCTTATCAGTAACTATAACTCTTGGAGAGGGGTAAGACCCTAAAAACCTAGAAAGAAAGCGTATTGCAGCCTTTTTGTTCTTACGTTTCTGTAGAAACACATCCAACTCATGACCGTTAGAGTCTACTGCTCTCCATAGTATGAATTTAACCCCATTTATTTTAATAATCATCTCATCTAAATGCCATTTGTCTGTAGGTTTAGGCTCTTTCTTTTTGATCACATAGGCAAATGATTTACCAAACTTATTACTCCAAGTTCTTATAGTTTCATAGCTAACTAATACACCTCTGTACCTCAGCATTTCTTCTACATCTCTATAGCTAGTATTAAACCTGTGATATATCCAAATAGCATAACTTATAATCTCTACTGGATAACGATATCTTTTAGGTTTTTCTGTAAGCATGTATATGAATAAGTGGTATGAACTTGGTATAATTATATACTAGATGATTTTAGAGTTAGTTAACTTGACGGGG
The DNA here is from genome assembly GCF_003290445.1 of Francisella adeliensis. Taxonomy (NCBI): domain Bacteria; kingdom Pseudomonadati; phylum Pseudomonadota; class Gammaproteobacteria; order Thiotrichales; family Francisellaceae; genus Francisella; species Francisella adeliensis. The sequence continues at coordinate 1,423,842 of NZ_CP021781.1, forward strand.
CCTACTGGTACTCGCAACAAGATTCGAACTTGTGACCCCTACCATGTCAATTTGATTTTTACCAATTAAAAAACAATATCAAATATTAAAAATTCCAAGCAAAACAAGGCTTTCACTAGTTATGGTAGATAAAACCATATAGATAATATATACTTCTAATTACTTTTTTTGTTACCCAGTTTGTTACCCAGTGCCATCAGTAAAAATAACAAGATCATTTATAGATACTATAAAACCAGCCGATAAAATCGTAGATTATTCAGATACAGAAGTCAAAGGGCTTATTTTAAGAGTCAAACCAAGTGGAAATATGGTTTGGAGATTAAACTATAGAAATTCACAAAAAATTCAAAAAAGATATACTATAGGTGCATTAGAAAAATTCACAGTCACTCAAGTTAAAAAAGAGGCTCAAAGACTAAATGGCTTAATCGCTCAAGATAAGGATATTCAAGAAACAAAACAAGAAAAAACTGAAACGAATATACTAACTCTTAGAAAATTTATTGATGAGTTTTATTTACAGTGGTACGAAACTCATAACAAAAATATAAAAAGCCTACTCTACTATATGGGAAAGCCTTTTGAAAAGATTCTTGATAAAACTATGTTAGAACTAAATGATAAAAAATTCATTACTAGGTTTTTAACTAATTATCAAAATACAAATAATTCATCAAACGCTACATACAATAGAATGCTATCCACATTAAAAGGAATCTTTAGTAGAGCGTATGAGTTTGGATATATAAAATCAAATGCTGTAAGAGATGTTAAGCTACTAAAAATAACTACTAGTAAAATCAGATATTTGAGTGAAACAGAAACAAGATCATTTTTTGAAGCACTCCCACAATTAAAAAATTTACATGCTCAGCAAATAATAGAAATAGCATACTATACTGGTATGAGAAAAAATGAGATTCTCAGCCTATCCTTTGATGATATTGATACTCAGACAAATCAAATAACTTTAAAATCATCAAACACAAAAAGTAATAAAGTTAGATATATACCTATTCATAAAAATATAAATAAAATCTTAGACTCTATTGATCACAAAGATGGCTACTTATTTGTATCAAAAAAGACTGGTACAAAGTACGATAATATAGATAGAAGCTGGAAACAACTTATGAAACTTTCAGGAATTGAAAATTTCAGGTTTCACGATTTAAGACACAACTTTTGCTCTATGCTAGTTATGAACGGTGTGCCAATATATACAGTTGCACAATTAGCTGGGCATGCTGATGTTAAAACTACTCAGATATATGCTCACCTATCGCCAGATGTTAAGAAGTCCGCTATAGACATTTTATAATAAAACAACTGTCTTGTTTTATTAGAATAAATCAGAAACGCTAGTCGCTTTAGATGACCGCTGGGTTATCTAAAGCTATTACAATAGCGTTTCAAAGTATTACCATGCGAAGCATTACATACGCCCACCGTCTATCCCGATAGGGTTGACCAACGGGTTTTTTACAAGCGATAGCGTGATGTGACTAGACTAGCAAACTTGTATTGTACCCTTAAGAATGACAGGGTGCTTTGCTCGGCTTTAGTCCATCGTGTAAAACTCGTTGGTCAAGCGTAGTGTAGACGGTGGGCTGAGCATTCCCCAAATGAAATTGGGGAAGCGGCGAACTGTTAATCTATATCGGCTTGCTCCTACGCCCTGCAACACATACAGTGTGTTAAGGGGTGGACGATATGGATTATAAAGTAGCCTAAAGGGGTTTATATTTGCTAGTGCTACTAGCTTGATTATTTACTTGCTTTGACAAAAGTAATAAATCATCTAATAAACTCACCTAAAATTTAGTATTTTATGGTGTGCTTATGTGATAGTAGTAGATGGCTATCATTAAGAAAAACCATAGTTTAGTACTATGGTTTTGATGTGGTAGTTTTGATTAAAAATTTACCAGCTTGCTTAAACGCCCTGCTATTTTAGCTAAGGGTGGATAGTATATTATTTTAAAGATCATAAATATCAGCAGCGTAAGATACCCATACACAATATTCATAATTAAATCTCGATAAAATTTCTTTTTTATATATTTGGTAATATTTATTATCTCGGTTAATATCTGAATAATCATTAAAATATCTAGATCCTTTTAAGCCTAAAATTTTTTCAAGTACCATAGTTATTAAAATTGATAACCGCCCCTCATTTATCCAAAACTTATTTAGCTTCCGTTCAAGCTCCTCTTTATTTGTATTTAGGCTATTACTTTTATCAAAAAACTCCATAAAAAAGTCCGATTTATGATTTTGATAGATTTTCAACTCTTGTATTTTATTAACATAATCGGTTCTATCTAATTGCTTTCTTCTTTTAATACCAAAATCTTGCTTATGCAAATAAACATCTTGTGACTTTATATTTGCATCATGGATTCTTTTTTCCATAGTTTTAAAGGAAACACCCTCCCCAATGAATGGATTATTTCGTCCAGAAATTTCATGACTATTATATTCAAAATTTATGGTGTTATAATTTTCTCCATTAAAATCATATATATCTTTTAAAAAAGAAACTAAGTATTCCATATTTTCCCTATAAAAAGTATCTATAGCCTGTCTTTTCTTCCTGATTGTATTTTTACTTAGCTTATACATAAACTGATCGTGATATTCTGCAAAAGAACAAAATGCGGAAATAATTGAAAAAAGAATATTTCGCATGTCTCTAATTGATATTTGCTTATTTGGATCAATATTTATTTTGATTGGTTTTTTTAAACTTCTCTGTGTTTCAATAAATGATGAAATATCTATATCAAACCTCTTATAAAGTATATAGTTAAAGTTATCTCTGAGAATCATTTTCTGATATTTTTTACAAGCTAGCTTTCTAAAATACCCAAAGATAACATCATGAATATTTACATAGCGATGATTTAGTTTTGCATCGGCGAATACATTAAGTACATCATAGCAATTCTTTTCAAAGACTTTGGCTTAGAATATTTAACAGTTTTTATAGGGTAAATATCTTGATTCTGCTCATGCCATTTCAAAGCATCAAAATACTTTAATTTCATTTTAATAAAGAAAACAATAGCAAAAGTGCAACAAGCTATGTGATATCGAGTAATTGTAGAATACTTCAAAGCATCTTTTTGCTCTGGATTTATATTATATGCTAGATGTTCATATTTCTTATATTCTGGTAAATAAAATTTTTTATAAAGCATATCAAACCAATCTTGAATGTTGGTAATCACTTCAACAATAATTGATGAAAATATATAGTTAGCTACATATTTCTTTTTATACTTGATTTGTAATGTATCTATAAAACTCTTTATATCTTTATATTCTCTTCTAAGAACTTCTTTAAATGATACTCCTATGTATTTATGTAGATTATGCTTTTCTACAAAGTCTATCTGTTTAGTCATCTTACAAACATCTATAAAATCCTGAATATCAACAATATTTATATTGAATAAGTTTCTACTAAAAGCATGTTTTATTTCTGCATATATCTGTTTTTTCATAATCATCTTTATGCTTAGTTGTCTTTTAAGATAGTTGAAAGCTCATCTTTATTAATCCTAGTTTCAAACCTTACATCGACATTTGGCAATTGCTTCTGTAAACCTTCAAAGAACTTTTTAGCATAATCTATTTTTGTTTTTTCTGCTTGTGGAATATCACTATTATTTTTATACCCTTTAGTTTCAACAACTAAGAATAATTGTCTTTGTTTTTCTCCTCTATCTACAAGATAGGCAAAATCTGGATTATATGCTTTATATGGTGTTGGTATAGATATACTTGGCAATTTAGCAAATACTGTTATCCTTTGACCATCAATCAATATAGGATCATTTTCTATAGATTTTTTCTCAATATCTGAATCATAAACAACTCGATCAAATAAAAACACATCTGACGCTTCATTTCCAATATTTCGACCTAATTTAGTATATTCAATTTCTTTTATGAAACTACCGTCATCATTTTGCAAAATATTTTTGCTAAAGATATTTGTCTGGCTAAACTGATAATCAACACATTGCAAAATACTTGTATGAATAGACTCTTTTATTTGAGATTTTATAAAATTAATAGCTTTACTCGGATTATTTTTTATCTTTTGTAAATCAAGTCTACTAAATAGTCTTGTAACAAAACCTAAAGGGAGTTTCTCTTTCTTAGAAAACTCAAATACAAACTCACTAAGCTTGTTTTTAGCAAAGAAATCAATTTTACCTAAAGATTGCTCTTCTTTAGTTAGAATCTTATCTTTGATAGGGTCGTATACCTTGGTTATAACTCTTGTATCAACTTGAGCAAAACTTTCTTTGTTAAATTCATTTATTATTTTAGAGATAATCTCCTGCTCACTTATGTCTTTATAAACAATTTCTGCTTTACGATTGATAGTTTCCCATAGCTCTTTAAACTTCTTAGCTTGTTCTTGGCGAATTTTTAGTTTTTCTCTAGCTTGATTTCTATCTTCAACAAGTGGCTTTCTAGATTTAAATAATTCTTTTATTTCTTGCAATCTATCATCCGATAAGAAGGATAACTTATCAGAATTATTTTCTATAAAGTCATATATACTACTAATAATTCGATACTTTTCTAATTCATCATCAAACTCAATAATTTTGTAATCTTCTAAAGTGTTTGTTAGCTTACTAATTTCTCTTAAGTTTAAACCATTTGCCTCTAGTAAACTATTCTCTAAGAAGTCACCAACAATACCGAAGCTAGCTTTTTGAATTTCTGACTGAATACCCTCTATAAAATCTTTCTCGTAACCTGAAACTACGACATCAAGGGTATTAATGTCATAAAAAGCATTTTCATTTTCTGCTAAAGTTTTAAATGATTGCCTCTTACCTACTTGATTAACAGCTAATCTAAGACCTCGTCCAACCTGCTGTCTTCTTGATGTTTCTTTGTCGGTAGTTGCAAGCTTACAGATGTTAAAGATGTTAGGGTTGTCCCAACCCTCTTGCAAAGCCCATACGGAAAAAACAAACCTCAAAGGTTCATTGAGTGATAATAACTGTTCTTTTTTGTTTAAAATCAAATCAATCGATGGATCTGTTTTTTTATCTACTGAAAAATATCCCTCTAAAACCTGCAATTTGCCATCTTTAAAATCTTTATCTAAATATTTCTTATATTCTTGGTTTGTCGTACTTTGATAATATTCATCACGAATTTCTCTGTATATTTTCTCAAACGCTTTTTTAACTCTAGGATTATCTCCTCTAAAGTCTGCAATATTAGGAATAAAAAATAGAGATAGCTCTTTAATTCCCTGCTTAAATAGCCTTTCTTCTTTTTCAAAATGATTAGATATTGTAACTCTAAGCATTTGCTCAATTTCATCATCATTTAGCTCATACTTTTCGCTAACTTTTTTAATATCACCATCTGAGAAAAATATTTCTTTAGCATTAATCTTTGTAATAGTAACACCATGATATATATCTAAACCAGTTTTAGAACCTACATCATCACCAATTTTTACACTAGCTGAATATATTTGCTGATTTTTAGCATAACTAAAAGTTGCTCTACCTTCTATATTCTGTTTTTTGTTTGCTTTAATTATACTTGTGATTTTAATATCTGATTCTTCTGCATCACTTATAATATTTTTAACGGCAATCCTTTTTACTAGATAGTTTTCAAATGAATTAATACTATCCAAGGCATAAGCAACATTAACTAGCTTATGCTCTTCCTCTGTTGGGTATGTCGCACCAAAGCGAATAAATAAACTATCTAGCTTTTCTAGTGCTTCTACAGTAGCACCACCTTTTAGTAAATGTGGTTCATCAATAAAGACTATTGGTTTTTTATCTGCTATAGCCCCCCAAGCACTTCCAAACTCAAAGTTTAACTCGGTTGTTTTATTTATAAGATTTTCTTCTCTATTGAATGCTGAATTAGTTAGCACTAAAACTGTCAAATCATTATTATCTTTATTAAAATCCTGTTCAATACTAGATAAGTTACCACTTGCATAATCTATATATTTGAGGTGCTTACCATACTCATTATAAAAGTATTCATCTGTAAGTTTGATATTTTGAATAACACCTTGTTTGATAGCAGTACGAGGTAGCACGATAATAAATTTAGTCTTGCCAAATAATTTATTTAGCTCAAAAATAGTTTTGATATATGTAAATGTCTTACCTGTACCTGTTTCCATGAGCACATCAATTTGCTTTTTATTAGATGTTTCAAATTGGCTATATTTATGAGTTTTATAATGTTCACCAATTACTTTTTTCAGGTTTGAATAGTCATTATTAAACACATCACATCTTTCTAAAATACTTGTAATATTATTTACACAGTCTTCTTGGTATTGTTGTTTTTCAAATAACATTTTTTTGTCCTGCTAATAGTAATAGAACCATACCTATCATCTTATCTTTATCATTTGGCGATGATTCTGCTATTAATATTGTTAATGTAGCTAAAGTTTCTGGCGTTATTCTATGATTATAGTTAAATGATTTAAGCATCCAAATAAATGCATAAGCACCACTTCTTTTATTACCATCATTAAATGGGTGATTTTTCACTATAAAATATAATAAATGAGCTGATTTTTCTTCTATACTTGGATATAGCTCTTGTCCAAATACATCTTGAAACACATTCTTAAATATACTATCTAAACTGCCTTTAGTTTTTTCTTGAGCAAATAACATAGTAGCTTCTTTTTTAGATATAAGACTCTCTTTTAAATTAGCTAAATCTTTATATAATTTCTCTACTGATAGCTCAATATCTATATTTGAATGTGTTTTAGGGAATTTCTGTTCATCATAACTCTGCAATGAAAACCAAGTATAAGAAAATGTTTTAATCAGCTCTAATGTATCATCGCTATTTAACTTCTTATTGGACATTTCATTCAAACTAGTTACAACCTCTAATAAAAACTTAGGATCCTTTTCAACTCTAGATTTATTTATAGTATAACCATTTGTAATATGTTTCTTTAATGTTTGTGTTGCCCATTTTCTAAACATAATAGCTTTAGCTGAACTAACTCTATAACCAACTGCTAAAACTATATCTAACGAGTAATAAACAACTGGTTTATCAGAATTTGCAATATGCATTTTTTGCATATTGCTTTTTTCATCAACCTCACCATCTTTAAAAATATTTCTTATATGTCTAGATATTACAGACTGATCTTTGCCATATATTAAGGAAATATCTTTCTGACTAGCCCATACAGTTTCAGTACTAAAATCTGCTTTTAGCTCTAATGCTCCGCTTTCTAGCTGATATATTATTAAATCTTTTTGTTCTGACATTTTATTTTCTTATTTCTCCAATAGCATTTTTGTTACCTATTGAATATACACAATTTGTATATTACTTTTGATTTGTGTGGTATGTATTTTTTGAACTAGTTAGTATTTCAATTTTCGCTGTGATCGCTTTCTAAGCCTATATAGTCCAAGAATAGGCTACCCAAATAAGTTATTTCATAGCTAGATGATTTCATCATCCCTGTTTTTTCATCAAACTCGGGAAGAGTATCTTTTTTAGGTTTTTTAAACCTCTTCCTTAAAAGACTTAAATTAAACAGTTTTTCTCTATATATAGAACAAACAGTATTTTTTGCTAATAAATCTTTGTCTGCACCTATATATGCTAATGGTACATGCAAAACATTTTCATATTTACTTTTAAACTCATTATTAACCATGTTTTTGTATATATAACTTGATAAGATAATAATTTCATTGTCATTTAGTTGAGAAAGTATATTTAATAAAACACTATTTTGTATTTCTTCAAGTTGATCATTGCTTAAACCTTTTGCTAATATTGATGCAATATACTCTTTTCTTTCTTTAGAAATAGCCCTAGATGATTGCCACATAGCTTCTTCAAACAATTCGATACTCTCTGGTTTCTCAAGTTTCTTTTCTAGGTTAGCCATGCTCTCGCCATATTTTGATAGTTTTGTATCAAGTATTTTCAAGAACTCTACCATTCTATCTATTCGTTGATTTGGAATAATATTAGTTATGATTTCAGAAAATAATCCTCCAGCATAAGGACATAAAGAACTTGTGATTTTCAAACCTTTAACAACTTTATCTATTTTATTCTCTTGTAAGTTTGGCATTATTTTTTCATCAACTTCTTTAAGAATGTCAGAAATAGGTTTATAAATATTTTTTGTAGTATCATCAGACCAATCTACAGTTATTTTATTTTCTTTGCATATATCAAATACTTCCTGCCCTAAATTAACTTTTATTTTTGATAGATTTTCAGGGCTTGGATTTGCTTTTTTAAATCTCCAAAAATAAGGTTTATTACCATCTTTACCATATTTAGGATCAGTTGTTTTTGTTTTTTTTAATTCTTTTAGATAAAGTTCTTTATTTATCTCAGTGTCTCTATTTATTTTTTCATTAATGTTTAAGATATTAGCTATTTTATTGAATAGATTTTTATTACTCCAGTTATCCTTATCTACATATAAGTATTTTATTTCATCAAATACATCTTTAGGGACAAATTCTTTTAACCAGTTATCCTCACATGGTGGTTGCCATGCAATATTTTTGCCTTTAACTGCAAAAAGAAATGTTTTTCTATCACATATAAACAATATGTTGAGTTCTAAATCATGGTGTTTAACATTTAGAGAAAGAATGTCACTTCTATTTTTTTCTCTTTCTATAAAACCACTAATATCAGCCATATTCTACCACTCTATTTTTTATCTGTATTTCTTAAAACATCTATTATTAGATTTAAAAAGTTTAATATCTTATAAAATAAGAAATCATAAGCATTATCATCTAAAATAATTTTATTATGTTCATGATGTCTAATGTTATAGTTATTGCCAAGGCTTGTTAAATATAAAAATTCTTTTTCTAAATATTCTTTATCTATATTTGTAAAAGCTGACATCTTTGATATTAATACCTTAGTAGATTTTTTCTTATTTGAACTATCAAAGTAAGTTTTGAACCTCTCAAAGATATCCCATAAATCATTTATTGCATCTTTTCTTTGATGCCTATCAAATTTTTCTTTGGCGACCTTTAGTAGATTTTCACAATACTTATCATTTATATTGACAACCTCATTTCTTTTTATTTCATTTAACAAATTGTCATTAAAATTAGGAATAGAAGATTCCTCGCACGAAACTTCTATTAGTTTCTTAAACGCTTTTTTAGCTTTTTTTGAATTATCATCAGTATCTTTTTCATTATTTAAAAGATCATCTAATATGCTATATTTTTGATTTGTAATATTTAATTTATTATCAAACAACCCATAATAAATTTTTAAAAGCTTTTGTGTACCATTCTCCTCTATAGATATTTGCTCTAAAACACTCTTAACCCACCTCCATCTAGTAGAGCCATCATGACTATAAGGTATTTCCAACTCATGAAAGAATTTTGTTAAATTGGAACTTGAGCGATATATAAAATAGTCATATGGTTCATCTCCACAAATCATTTTTGCAAAATTATCTAAAAAATAGTTTCTGGATATTTCTAATGCTTGATCTATAAATTTTATCTGCCGTAATAATTTTTTATCCATCAATAAACCACACTAACATTATCTTTATCTGTAACACCCAAATTTAAGAAATGTTCTAAATCTAAATCACTATAACCATCTACATTTATTTTAAGATCGTTATATTTATTGAGTTCTGATTTATCAATATTGCCTAATAAATACATCTCATTATCAGTTTTATAAAGCTTATCTTCTATAAGTGTTTCAATTTTAGTATGTAATGGTTTACAAGTTGCACAAAGCATATTTGCAAGAGTATCTATAGTTCTTTCTCTTAGATTTTGCGGTACAAAGCTAACTTGCCCACCATCATTTGTGACTTCTGAAAGACATGGCTTATCTTTTAAACTAAAGACTTTGTAGCCAATATCTAGCTTACTAATATTATCTAACTTCTCTTGTAGCTCTGTCAACTTTTCTTGATTTGGTTTCTTTTTAGAGTTTTCAGTGTCAAACTCAGCTTGTATATCAGCTTTAATTTTCTCACCTGCTCGATTAAGTCGCTCGATAGTGATAGATGAAATAACTGGATCAAAATTATTATCTTTGCAGAATTTATAAGCTTCTTTTTTCTCATCTATAGGCTCGTCTAATTGAGCTAGGATATATTTACGCTTACCACCATCTTCTGCATTGAGTTTCATAACAGCATCACCAGTGGTACCACTACCTGCGAAGAAGTCTAGGATAATATCGTTTTTTACATTTCCAACATTCAATAAGTTTGTAATTAATATTGTGGACTTTGGGTTGCTAAAAACATTCTTCTTTCCATTCATTAACTCTGTCATTAGAGAATTAGCTTCTTGATTATTACCAAAAAGCTTATGATTCCACCAATTTGTTGCACACTGTCCCTCTTCTAATCTATCTTTTTGATAATATTTCTTTCGTGGTAGAGAGTTTTCTGATGAAAAATATATTTTATTTTCAGATATTAACTTTTCATAAGTATTTCTATCACCCATCCACTCCCCTTCAATCAAATTACCTGAAGGTAAAGTTATAGAATACACAGATCCATTCTGATCACTTCCCACCTTCCATGGTTTTGATGCCCAAGCCCCATTTGGATCATTATCTGGATTAGAAAAACTTCCTGTTAAAGCAATTTTACCAACTCCTGTAGATTTTAAGTGACTACTATTTTTTGAGTAACTAAGTATATGCTCTGCTACTAAACCTATCATTTTAGTTTTATCGTTTGGCTGATTACTTCGTCTTCTCCAATGAATATGACCTTCAAAATTTTCCTCGCCAAAAATCTCATCACACATTATTTTTAGATTAGCTTGTTCATTATCATCTATAGATATAAATATCACACCATCTTCTTTGAGTAGCTCACGAGCTATTTTTAACCTTGGATACATAAAACTAAGCCAACCACTATGGCTACGAGTACCATAGACATTTGTTAAGAAGTTTTGTGTCTCTTCTGCTAAACCAAACTCTTTGATTAATTCTGCTTCACTCTTTTTAAAATTATCGTTATAAACAAAGTTTTCATTCTTAGTATTGTATGGTGGATCTATGTAGATCATCTTGATTTTATTAGTGTAGTTAGCTTTTAGGATTTTTAGCGTGTCAATATTATCACCACGGATTACAACATTTTCGGTATTATCAAAATCTTTTGACTGCTCAAGCTCTGCTTTTAGCTCTTTTATGGTTGGCTCATCAGCTTTTGCTTTAGCTATACCTTTACCTGCAAAAGTTAGCTCATAACCTTGATTATTACTAGTAGTATTTGCTATATCTAGTACATCTTGTAAAGCTTGAGTATTTAGCTGATTATCGCTATTTATCACATCAGGTAGCAACTGCTTTAATTTCTCAATAATTTGATTTTTGTCTTCTACTAAAACTTGCGAACTGTCTAATATATTTAACTCGCTTTGGTGTGCTTTGTCTTTACTAATCATAGTTGATTTATAGATAAATTTATATACTGTTATTAGTATACTTTTTATGTGATTTTATATCTAGAAAATGTAGAAAAATGATTAAATAAAGCATACAGACAAAAATCTATATACTTTATTTTTTATTACACTTTATTATCTAATATCTTACGACCTGTATATTGAGATACATCACCACTATGTTTTATATAAACATAGTTTCTCTCCTTATAAAGGCTCACCTTCAATTTGCTTTATATCAAATTTTTCGATGTTGCTTAACTTCATATACTACCCCTTGGGTGGAAATGGATCGTTACCATAAGATCTTTTATCTCGAATATTGCCTTGCCTATTTTGTATAGACAACTCTCCATGACTTTTCTTAGCAAGTTTTCTACCTATCTCAAAAGCATCTCCTTGGGTAGTAGTAACAGCAGATGCTCTAGTAGCACCTGCTCTCTTAGTTTGCCAGCCTTCTGGGTGTGGTGATACGAAATAGTTTTTGTTTTTTTGCATTTTAATTTCCTTTATTTTTAGTTTATGTTTGCATTTCAGCACCAATGTAATTAAAATAGCAATTGTTCAGGTCACTATTAATAATCAGATTGATGCCATTTTATGGTAAATTTTGCATTACCATATCTTATAGATTGTGGCATTCAACCCATTTTCAAGTTTTTATTTAGGTTATTTTTAAGAAAGTTATTGCTTTGTTAAATAATCAGTAACATAGTTATCTTTTGCATTTATAAAATCATGGATACCACCAACCCAATCGCTTGTAGATTCTTGGATATAACTAGGATCTAAATTCATATTTTTCGTTTGACTAACTAAACGATTAATAAAATTTAACTCCCGATATACTACATTGAGTTCTTGAGAGTATTTTGATCCCATATTTACCCTTATTAGACTATCTGCCTTTCTATATGACTCCTTAGCTTGAATATAGCAATCCTCTATAATAATTGCCATTTTTTCTGGATAGCCTTCGAACTTTAATATTTGCTCTAAAGAGTCACAAGCTTGATCTAATAGACTGATTATCTCTATTTTTACATTATTTTTATGTTTCTTCGATAGAAAAAACTTATCTAATCGAAGAGATAGTTTAGCTGATAATTTAAGTAACATTCCAAATGGTTTTTAGTTGTTATTTATTGCTTGATAATAAACTAAAAAAAAAGAGAAATAAAATTTAAAAGAAAACAGCAATTTGATTATTAACTTCAAAAGTGTTGATTTCGCCTGATAGCTCAATATCACGAGCTAGAGATTCAAAGTCGATATAGTATTGTAAATGTTGTGGTACAGTTGAAATATCAGTAGTTTCTTCTGCATAGTCTACAATTGAGTCATAGTAGCCAATGAAACGATCATTGAGCATCTCTATAGTTTCATCAATATTATTTGTGTATTTATAAGCTTCTATAAAAAGCTCGCCATGTTCTACTATGCTTTCAGCTACTTGAGAAATAGTCTCTAAGCTTTCATACTCTGACAATCTCAAGTCATCAAAATCATCATAGTCATGTATAGCCCATTCTTCTGCATCAGCCATTGGTGAACCAGCTAAAATCTCTGAGATTTCTTCTTCTAAAACAGTAGCACCTTGGTTTGCGTCAATCCATTTACCGTATAAGATACCATTGTTATAGCTTGCTAGACATGCGATATAAATTTTAGGCTCGTAGTTGTTAGTCATTTTATCTTCCTTTTGTTTTACTGTTACAACAACTTGAAGGACGCCAATTACAAAACATATTAAATCAAGGTGGAACTCACAGGCAAAACCTTGATTTAATATGGTTATTGGCAAACTGTTTTGGTGTAATCAGTTGCAAAAGGTATCAAAGATAAAATATCAACGAAGAGATTATTTTAGTCATCGCATTAGCAAGGCTAGGCAATGGTTATCTAGGTATTTATGGATTAGCAAAGATAGATGTTTTTAGAAGTTAGAAAGATTGGTTTAGTGGTTACTATGGTTGATCGATTGGGCTATTTTATGCGTTGTTTTTGGTAGGGTTAGTTAGAGTATGAAAGTGGGTATTTCTGTTACTGAAATTATAGTGTTGGTGGAGCTTTAGAGGCTTATGACAAATAGTATTGGTGGTAGAGATGTGAATGTTTTATGGTCTTATAATTAACTTGACTAGGAGAAATCAGGTATTTTATGCAATGCAAGGTAGCGTTTACAGTCACTTAAACCATGTAAATAGCTTTATAGTTACATGATAATATTTTAGTTATATTTTATTAACTTCTAGCATTCCTATAGAATTTTCATCAAAATAAGCACATCCTGTTATACTCATGTGTAGATACTGATGATTAGACAAACGTACTAGCTTCTCTCCAACTAATGTCCAAACTAGACTTAAGTCATATTCATCTAAAAAGTCTATTAGAATATCTTTTTTAATAAGTAAACAACCTGCTGAATCATCATATATACTAGTATCAAAGCAAATAATATTATCATTTTGATCTAAAAATATACCTTCTTCTTTTGAGCTATATTTAAGCTTAAGTCTATCAAATAAAATTTTAGATGGTTTTAAAAAGCTTAAAGGTGTTTCATCTTTTGAGTAATCATGTTCATCCTCCCAATAATATTTTTCTGTAGATAATGCAATTCCTTCAAAACACTCTCCATCTGAATAATTACTTACACTTAACCAAACTTTATCTTCCTCAAAATACTTATATGCGTCTGACCAGTAACTCTCTCGATTAAACATCTGATACCAATTATTCTCTGAAGGCATCCAATCATTCCAAAAATTTTGTTTTTTAGCCCAGCTTATATACTTAGGTTTATTTTTCTTTTCTATAAAATAACCTCTAAGTTGATACCAGAGCTCTTTACTTTCAATATCACCTTTTTTATAACCCTTTGCTAATGGCTCATCCCATACAGGAAATGTAGAAAAAGCAATCCATGACTGATTATGATTATCTTTTATTTCAATACAGTCATTAAATTTTGGCAAGTCCTTTATACAATTAATCCACTCATTGCTATCAATATTCCAAGAAATTTTTACTTTTGGAATCCACCAACCATTCTCCTTTTTTGTAGTTTTATTTCTTTTGATTATTAATGTCGGATCAATATTTCTCACGTTCGGCTCAAAACTACCCTTATATGGTAATTTTTTTTTATCTCTTGCCCAATATGAATCAAACATTTTAAAGTTATCTGAAACTCTAGCCAACAGATCGTAGAATGCTATCCACTGATACTTTTTACCAATACGTTCTATAATATGATCATATCTACTATACGATCTTTGCCTCTTATTAATATTATTTATTCGAGACTCGCATACATCAAATAATTTTGCATCATATCCATATTCTTCAAATATTTTTTTACACGCAAAATTACTTAATAATTGCTCATGCTCTCTACACTCAAAACTTGATAAGGCACTACCTAAGATATATCTGCCAAAATCTCCATAACCTCCCTTATTGTCATGCCCATACTCTGTCAGCATAGATGAAATTATTCTACTATGATGATAATTCACATCTTTTTCTCTATAAGCTTCTATTTCTTGCTCAGTCGGAAGATCTTTAATTTCTGGTAACGAGCTCTTGTAAGGAGGATTAACTTTCTCAAATTCAATATCTAAATCAACATTTAAATAAGTAATATAATCAATAGTATTTTTTGCATAGTCTCTAAGTAAAATATGCGGATAAACCTCATCCTTATTAAAAATTACATTATAAATATATTCACCTAATTCATTTAAAGAATCACTTGTTTCAACTCTAATAACTACCCCATAAGCAACGGCGAATAGTCGTTCATATATATACGGTTCATTTATATCTTCAAACTTCTGTAACAAGTATATAAGCACATTCACTCTGTTTTGTAAGATAGAAATCATTGCTTTGGTAGTATAATCTCTAAGCTTTCTATTTGACGATATTAAAAACCAAGATAATGTTGTTACAGTTAATAAAATTGATTCATCACAGATATGATTTTTATCATCATTTGACCAAGCCCAATCAATTAATCTTGAAATAGAATTAACATCATTACCTAAATAAATTCTGTTAATTATAGAACTCAAGAATATATCTCTATCTCTCATAGAAAAACTAGATAGATAATCAAATAGAAAATCTCCATTTAAAGGATGATTAGGATTTGAAGCCAAAGAAAATAATGTGTCGTATATTTTTTCACTAAAGTATTCATTACCTATATTTTTTATTAATCTATCTTTTGTTTTATAAGTTATAGTACTATTTTCTCTCCATAATAAACTATCTAAGAAACTCTCTACAATTAAGTTATTTTGATTAACTATATCAATAAGCTCTATGGAAGATTTTTCTGGCAATTGTATGCTCAATGCATCTATCAAACCTCGATTATAATTAATATTTTCATCATTAAAATAATCACTTAAAGGCTCTTTTTCAAATGATTCTGTAAGATTACTAATATCCAAATAGTTATCTAAAAGATATTTTGCTTTTAAATGATCTTCAAAACGCTCATATGCGAAATAAATACCTTCTTCAAACTTTTTTGTATCATAATTATAAAATGGATTTTTTGTTAACAAACCCTCTATTATCAAATCATCTAAAAAATCATTATTTACGCCATATTTAGAAGTGACTTCTCGAATAATAGTTTCTAAAGCTTCATCATAATATATTGCTTGATTTTTAATTATCATTGAAATTAATACATCAATAACTTTTTGAACAGTTTTCAGACTTTTTATATTTGAATATTTTTTTGATAGTTTATCTTCAATCCCTTCTATAAAAAAATTAATAATATTAGTAATTCCTTCATATCCTTGAGGGATATAACTTAAGCCTTTTTTGTTTAAACCGTCACAAAAAAGTTTTAAAAAGAGAGGGTTAGAAAACTCAGGATTAAGCAATGGTATAGATGGTTGTAGTATGTTATAGTTTTGAAAAAATCTCTTTGATGCATTATACTCAACACCTTCAAAGCCAGAGTGAGTTATAGAAATTGCTAAATTTCTTTCAAATACTTCTTGGGGAACAACCAAATCAAAATAAGAAGTCCTAACACTTAATACCAAACCAAGCCATTCATATCTTTTAATTGTTTTTATAAATCCAATTAAAAAGTCTTTCCAAAAATTACGTCCTTTACCTTCATTTATAGCATCAATAAATATTATTAATCGCTTATTTTGTGATTCTCCCTTTGCATTTAAAGCTCCTAAGAATTTTTCTTTACTGGTATTTAACCCAAGTAAACTGAATATTTGGCTCCAAGGATCTTTATCTTCTCGAAAGTGTTGCCCTAGTAGAAAAATAGAATTAAAACCATCTTCTAACCGCTGGCTTATTACATCAGCTAAAAGATGAGACTTTCCAATTCCAGCATCTCCTTTTAAGATCATAAATGGCGTATTTATAAGCCTAAAAGCATTTGAATCAAGCAAATCTATGAATTCATATAATACTGATAAAAATTTAGCCAAAGTTCGTATACTATTATCATAACTTGTTGGCTGACGATAACCATCAAAAGTCTCAAGTTTTTTATCCTCTATTTCTTTCTCATTTAATTTACGTAAAGTCTCATCTAATTTAAACACATCATCTTTAATACTTTCTAGTAATAAATTAATCTCTAGAAAATCAATTTTTGAAACTCCATCAAAAATCATAGAGTTATATAAAAGCTCTAGTTCTAATATTTTTTTACCTAAAGAATCTGAAAATGATTCGAGATTTTCTTCATTTATAGATAAATCTTTGTAAGAAACAATCATCTCATGATAAAGCTTATCAACCTTATTTCTAAAGCTTTGATTTAAACTTAATACGTCAAAATTCTCAACTACATCAAGCTCTACATTTATCTCTGGGGTATATCTCTTTCCTAAATCAGAAATTGCTAACTCATTTTGGTCTTTAAGCCATTCATCTGATAAATCAAGTTCATTAAAGAAAAAACTCTTTAAACCATCATTTTCTTTTTTAGATAATCTTTCTATTAATTCAGAGCTACCCCAATATATGAAGCTAATATCTCGATCATACTCATCTTTGGCATACTTACTCCATTTTTTAGTTTTTTCATTCCATTTATCCATGAAAGATTTTTGGTTATTAATTCTTGGATCTGCTCTATCAATAGGAATGGCAACATAGTATGTGATAATCTTAGGACGCTTTTCTAAGGCTGTTTTAAATGATTTTTCTATTTGTGTCCATTGAGTCTCTTGAGGAGTAGAAAGAAACCATTTTGCTTGAAACCCTATTTCACCCCCATCCTCTAATATAATATAGCACTCAACCCCTGCATCAGGGTTACCTATTTTTTTATAGTCCTTTTTATTTTGAAAAGCTTCTCTTTTTGCTATCTGACAAACTAGCTCCTCAAAAGCATCATTTTGAGAATTGTTTAAGCTTATAATATTGTGCCAACTAAAGCTATTCATACATGTATTAATAAAAAAATCTTAATACTTTATTTTATCAGATAACAATTTTGTGTTCATTATTAAGTTTATAACCATTAGATAGCTCCAAACTCAAACCACTTCCAAACATCATCAGTTAGATTGAATTGTCGTTTTTGCCCATTGGTCGAAACTGTTACAGACTTAATGGATTTCATAGCTTTTTCAACCATTTGAGCTTTAGCTTGATCTGGCATTATATATCTAACTCTAGTTATCTGATTAGCTTTTATCATCTTTAGATATTGCACAATTATCTGCTGATAGCGATATTTGCTCTTTATCGTTCTTTCAGCTTCTATAGCTATTTTTTGATTATCTTGAGTGATAATAACAGCATCAGGTCGTTTAGTATTTCTGCCACCAAACCACTCATCAGTTAGCCATCTACCACTAATAAATTCATGGTTTTGTTTGATTGCTTGCAAGTGTACTTGTTGACATAAAAACTTATGCAGTAGTTGAGAATGCTTGAGTTTACTTAACTCAAAACCACGCCTATCAGTAAAGCCAACTTCGCCCATACCTTGTGATGTTATACCGATTATTTTATAAGTTTTATTCGGCTCTTCTACACTAGGTAGATTAACCTCTTTAGCAAAGCCTAGTTTTTCTAGTCTTTTGATAAAACCTCCAATACCTTGTGATGAAGTAATTCCTGTGACTTCTCGTAAGATTTGTCTATTGGTATAAACTTCATCAGCTAAAAAGTCTAAAGCTAGTTTAATTCGCTTATTACCTTGCTCAATAAGGTCTTTTCTACCTCTAGTCTCAATCATAAAGCCCCCATAATATCACTATCATCATTAGCTGACTCTTTCTCTTCATGGTAAGCTGGTGCTTCTAGTAGAGTCGGTAATTGAGTATCTTTAGGATATTTAAGTACTTCTGTTTGTACTAATCTTGGCAAACCTTGACCAACAAACACGCCTACTTTTGCAGGTAGATTAGCTAGCATAGTCGGACTAAATACATTAGTCTTCTGTGATGTTTGCACTGTTTCCATTACTTGATCAATTTCCTGCATAGCCTCATTTCTTTTGATGTGATTTCGTTCGACTTTGATTATCTTTTCACCTGTCATTTTACTAGCTTTTTCAGATAGCTCTTCATGCGGTTGCTGATAGATAAGTTTTAGAGAATTATTCTTAACAGTAGTGATAACAGCTGATCCTTTAACATCTGTATCAATCCCATCTAAACTTTCAAAGCTAGTCATATTCATCAACATAGTACAGCCTTTTTTACGCACTTGCTCAATAGCTGATTTGACGCTTTTATTTACAAACTCTGCAAATTCATCGACAAATAAAAATACATGTTTAGCATTCTTTAAATCTCTTGATTTTATTATTTGTAAAATCCTTATAAAGAATGCCTTACATAGATAAGTTATTTCATCATCTGCTGACATTTCAGGACAAGAAATGTATATCACATCACCATTTTGAATAGCTTGTGCTATAGATATACTTTCTTCTACCTTAAACATTGAAATGCTAGCAAACTCGGCAAATTCTTGGACAAATTGTGGTAAATTACCATTATCGTCTTTAAGATAATCTTCTCCGTATTTTTCAAATACTTTTTTATGTAGATCATACATACATTTAACACCACCAACTTCTTTCTCATAAAGCCCTCTAGCTCTTCTTGAGAATTGAGCATAATAGTTACCATCTGAGTTTTTAATCTTCAATGCTGGAAATAATAGGTTGGTTAATTCCTTAAACTCATAAGCATTACAATCTTGTAGAATGTTTATTTGCGGTGTATCGTAATTTTTAAAATTTATCCAATGAAACTTTTTACCCATTTTTTCAGCATTATTCTTAAGGTTTTTCATCATGTGCTCATCTTCGTTTGGATCAAAAGCTATTACAGGATAGTTTTTAAGTATCATCTGCACCAAAAAGCTTTGAGAAAATACACCTTTACCAGAACCACTTGCACCCACAATTGCAATATGAGGCAATTCTTTATTTACAATCTTATTATCATTGATGTAAACAGGCTTTTTATTCTCAATATCTTTTGCTATAAAAGTAAAAGAATCTTTGAAATAGAAAGATGGTTCAAATGTCTTCATTTTGCTCAATCTATAGCCTAATTCTTCTAGCTCATCTTCAGAGCTTTTTAGACCTTCTGATTTTTTGTTAAAGTTAGCCTTATCAGACATATATTCAGAAAAGAAAGGTTCAATTTTTCTTGGATATATTGTCTTTGATAGAACTAGCTGAGTAATACTCAATAAAGCCAGTGTAATGTAAAAAACCACAATATTCGCCCATAGGTAGTCACTAAGTAGATCATAGCTTTTAGCATAAGGGTATGAGTTAGTTATAGCAGATAATCTATCGAATGGGCTACCATACAGATGTATGAAGCTAAAAGCCTTTATCAAATATACTGCTATCGCCCAACCTACACCCATTAGAAAAATTGATGATATAGCTATAAAGACTACCATTAGTAAGTATTTCATCATCTGAATACTAAATATCACCTCATGCTTTTTAAGCATCGTAAACCCAACATAATAAGAAAGGCTCAAAATTGGCAAAACTAGTATCAACCTAAAATGCCAACCTCCATCTTCCTTAAACCCCGAGTAATTCACTAATTTTGATATGGTAGTAAACAAACCATTCAAGCCATCTGAGTTGTACGAAAAAATTAAAGCCAAAGCTGTAATTATAGGTATACCAATTAGCATAAACGGTACGATTGCTATAGTTGTATTATTTTGTTTTATATTCTTATTTGTGTTTTTCATTTCTAGTTTCTTTCCTTGAATTTATACTCTAATACTTCAGCAACTGTTGCCATTCTAGTGTTATTGCTAGAGACATTTGTGAGACTTCCAAGTTCAAAAAGCCTATCTATAGATGTAGTTGTCTTGTAATTCAAGACCAAAGCTATCTGCTTAGGTGTCAAGGGTAGCTCCATAATTGAGTTGACTCGACTGTCATAAGCTTTGAGTTTTTCTTCGTAGGTTGCTAAAAATGGCTCAATGATGTTAGTTACTTGTTCTGTTAGTAGTTTTTCGAGACTCATACTCCTCCTCCATTGCTCATATTTTGCAAAACCCCATTAAGGTAATGGAAAGGCTTAGTTTTAATTTTATTTGCCTTGAAGGCGTTATGCGTCGATAAGATGGCTTTCTCTATATCCTCTATAGAATATTTAATTAAAATTTGAGTTGCCTGATTACTACTTAAACTTAACGAATGTAAATGATTCTTGATAGCTTCTAATTCATCGGAGTCAGAAATTGAAGAGAATGAATATTTTTTCTTTGATTTATCATCATTTTCGAGTTGTGTCTGTGTTTCTGTTTCTTTCTTTTTTTCTATTTGTTTTTCTTGTTCTGTCTCTGTCGTTACTAATTTGTTACTTCCAGTTACAACTGAGTTACATTGTAACGCTTTCTTCTTTTCCCTATGTCTTCTAACCCTCGATGCTGACTCGCTTTCAGAGCCTGTTAGCTCTTTTGTTTCAATCATCCATATATCTTGATTTTCGGCTATTTCTGCCAATTGATTTTTCACTAAGAAATTCAAAGTCACTTGAATGTTTTGAGCATCTTCATCAAGATCATAAGATAATTGTTCGACAATATTCTCCTCAGTTTCGGCATATAATATTTTGTCCACATTTTCTAAACTATTAAGCAATAGCTTAAGATAAATAATTACATAAGTATCGCCACCTGCAATATTTCTCAATTTTTTTATCTCTCGTTGAGAGAAAAAATTATTCTTGAGCTTCAGCCAATAATATTTTTTCATTTTTAATTTGTCCTTTTAGTTGAATTTTTAAGTTCAACTCTCGAGAGTTATTTGGTTTACTTTTTGCATGCATGGGTATTATGTTTCATGCTCAACAAAAAATCTGTGACAAGTTTTTTCAGAAACTTGTCATAGACAAAATTCAAAATATGTGATATGAAATTTAATGTATTAAGATGTCGTTCGAACTCGAACTAATGAAATAGGTATAGGAGATAAAGTGCTGAACTCAACAGGAATTGTTAGTTATAAGCATTACGATGCTAAAATAACTGATTAAGAGAGTAAATAACTGAGATTTTTAAAAAATTTTACGGATAACTTGTTACCCATTTGTTACCCATCATTAAATATTATTTCTTGAAAATCTTCTAAAAGCATTGAATTTACTGGTACTCACAACTGGATTCGAACCAGTGACCCCTACCATGTCAAGGTAGTACTCTAACCAACTGAGCTATGCGAGTATTGAATAATATATTATAGTTTTAAAACTCACAAAATCAATAGATTTAATCAAATCAATTTCAAAAAGATATATCTCTAAATCAAAATTCCATTATCGCTGATAAATTGGTATTATTTAACGAAGTATTTAACAAGCATTTTTAACAATATGATTATAGTAATTTCTCCAGCTAAGAGTCAAAATTTTGAGCCTGTAAATGATGAATATAAATTCACTCAACCAATATTTAAAGATCAAATAGAACTACTTATAAATAAGCTAAAACATTACGAAATACCAGAAATTGAAAAACTTATGAAAATAAGTCCAAAACTAGCAACTGAAGTTTTTGATAAACATAACTCTTTCGACTCTACAAAGTACGACTTAGAAAACTCAAAAGCTGCTATTTTCACATTTAGTGGAGATGTTTATAAGGGGCTAGATGCAAATTCACTTGACTCTAATACTGTAAACTATGCTCAAGATCATTTATTAATGCTTTCAGGATTATACGGACTTATTCGCCCTCTTGACTTAATGCAAGCTTATAGACTAGAAATGGGTACCAAGATAAAAATCGATGACAAAGTGCTTTACAAGTATTGGCAAGATAAAATCACAGCTCAATTAAATGAGTTATTTAATACTCAAGAGAATAAAACTCTAATAAACCTAGCATCAAATGAATACTCTCAAGCTATAGATAAAAAATCACTTAAAGCTGATTGGCTTGATATTGATTTTAAAGAGAACAAAAATGGTGCATTCAAGACTATCGGTATCCATGCAAAAAAAGCTCGTGGTTTAATGAGTAGATATATTCTAGAAAATAAAATAGAAGATACAGAAAGCATTAAAAAATTTGATATAGCTGGATATAGTTTTAACTCTGAGCTTTCTAACAAAAACTTACTTTGCTTTACGAGATAAACATGAAAATAAAAATCATATCTCTAGGTGAAAAACCACCTAAATGGGTAGCTGACGGCTATGATGAGTACAAGAAACGACTCAGTAAATCTATACCTTTGGAGCTTGTAGAATTGCCCATAGCAAAACGATCAAAGACTGGTAACCCAAAATTATGGATGGAGCAAGAGGCTAAGACTATATTAAACAAACTAAGTCCCAATGAACATCTTGTTATTTTAGATGTTGCATCAAAAGTTATATCGACTGAAGAACTAGCTGATAAAATGCAAAATTGGAAATTTAATAGCCCTAATGTTGTAATCCTAATAGGTGGACCAGACGGTATAGATCAAAGTATAAAAAATATCGCTAAAGAAAAAATCTCTATTTCTAAAATGACATTCCCCCACCCTATTGTGCGAATCATAATTGCTGAACAACTTTATAGAGCATACACAATCATTGAAGGTCACCCTTATCATAAATAACTGTTAAAAATTAATAAACCTTGTTAAATTTAACGTAATTAATATTCACTAGAACTGAGTTATTATTTTCACCATATCAGCACAGCTGATTAGAAGAATCTTTTAACTAACTGTAAGGAATATTAAAATGAAAAAATTAAACCTAATATCTGCTACAACTTTAGCACTACTCAGCTCAACTGCTTTTGCAGACTGTAAAGTTGAAGATGTAAAAAATGGTTGGAGTGGTAGTATAGAGTTTAGCTGTGATAAAGACACAAATCTTATGGAAAACCCTATAAACATCAAACTCTCTGATAATGCTAAAATCGGTAGTGTATGGGGACTAAATGGTGAAACTCATGTCACAACTAAAGATGGTGTAACATCTATAGCTGTTGAGAAACATTGGCCTAAAGGTAAAGGAGTAATTTTAAAAGCAGGACAATCAGCAACCGTTTCTTTTTCTCCAAGTACTCCTAAATTTAGTTTAGCTAGTTTAAGTATCGGTGATAATTCTGCTGATACGCCAGACACTCCTGATGAACCTACTGATCCAGTAGATCCTGTTGACCCTATCGACCCAGTTGATCCTCCTCAACCTAGTGGTGACTACCCTTTATATGAGGAAGGTTTTTCATATAAAAGTGGTGATATAGTCGAAGTTCAAGGTAAATTATATCAATGTAAAGAAGGTGTAAGTGCTTGGTGCTCATCTGCTGCATGGGCTTATGCTCCTAGCACAGGTACAGCATGGGATTCAGCATGGAAAATTTATAATGGCGATGAACCTGTTGATCCTATCGACCCTGTTGACCCTGTAAATCCAGATGATCCAACTCCTACACCAGGTGATGTGTTCGAAACAACTCAAGCTGAACTTGATAAAAAAGAAACTGAACTTACTAGTGGTCCTGTAATGAAAGAGGTGAAAAAATCTATTCGTACTATCCCAAATGAGGTTGTAGAAGCTGTAGAGCCTGGTTTACCGAATAATCCAGAAAATGTTAAGCGAGTAGAAAGTATAGTTTCTAGTCAAGATTGGGAGTTTTTATTCCCTGAAAGAGCTCCAGAATACACATATAGCAATTTCTTAAAAGCTGTTGCTAAGTTTCCTGCATTTTGTGGTACATATACTGATGGTAGAGATTCTGATGCAATCTGTAAAAAATCTCTAGCAACTATGTTTGCACATTTTGCTCAAGAAACAGGTGGCCACACAGCTCACTGGGATGTTCCCGAATGGCGTCAAGCTCTAGTTCATGTAAGAGAAATGGGCTGGAATGAAGCAATGTTAGGAGGATATAATGGCGAATGTAATCCTAATGTATGGCAAGGTCAAACATGGCCTTGTGGTAAATTTAACACTGGTGAATTTAAGTCATACTTTGGTAGAGGTGCAAAACAGCTAAGCTATAACTATAATTACGGACCATTCTCTCAAGCAATATATGGTGATGTAACTGTACTACTTAATAATCCAGAGCTTGTTGCTGATACATGGTTAAACTTAGCTTCTGCTGTGTTTTTCTTTGTATATCCTCAACCACCTAAACCATCTATGCTTCATGTAATTGATGGTACTTGGCAACCAAACTCATCAGATAAAGCAAATGGTTTAACTCCTGGTTTTGGTGTAACTACTCAAATCATTAATGGTGGTGTTGAGTGTGGTGGTGCTAATGAAATAGCCCAATCTTTGAACCGTATAGATTATTATGATAATTTCACTAAACATTTAGGTGTAAATATCTCAAATGATGAAGTGCTAGGTTGTAAAGGCATGAAGCAGTTTGATGCACAAGGTGCTGGAGCTACAAATATTTTTTGGGAGCAAGATTTTAGTTATAACGCAAAAAATCCAGAAGGTAAATCTTTTGCTTGTAAACTTGTTGGCTATCAAACACCTTATTCAGCATTTACACAAGGTGATTATGGTAAGTGTGTAAAACATCATTTTCCAAGCATTATTATTAAATAAAATCATTCTCTCATTCTATAATAATCTTCAAAAACTCTCTTAAAATCTATCTATAGAAAAATTATCTAACTGAATTTTCATCTTTCTACCACAGACCTTATCGGCCATAGCTTCACCTATAGAAAAAGAATGTTTAAAACCATGTCCTGAGCATGCAGATACAATAGTCACATTACCATAATGAGATAAATCATCTATGATAAAATTGTAATCTGGAGTTATAGTATAGATGCATGTTTTTGCTTTATCACATACATCCTTGATACCTTTAATATTTGGGCTAATATAATTTTTATAAATATTTGATGTATCTTTTTCATCAATTATTGGAGTATCTACAAGGTTAAACTCTTCATTAAACTCCTCAAAGCCAAATTTCACTAATCCTTTATTATATGACGGCATGACATATATAAAACTATTCGTTACTGGGTCGCCAATTAAAAATGGTCCAGTTTTATCAAAAATATCCTCATACTCTGGCTCAACCTCGAACCAATATATTTTTTGTACAAATGTTTTTAAAATACCTTTATATTTTGGCTCAACAAAGTTCTTCAACCATGCTCCTGCTGTAAGAATTACATGCTTAGCTTCATATTCAGCTACTGTAGTTTTAATTATGGTGGTATTTTCTTGCTTGACCAAGCTTAATACCTCTTCATGATAGTTTATATTTGCACCATTTTCAGTAGCCAACTTTAGCTGTGTATGTATAGCATCCTCTGGAGATATACAAGCTGCTCCTGGCTCAAAATAATTACCAAGCCCTGGTTGCTCTACTAAAAATGGAAATTTTTGGTAGACTAAATTTTCATCATATATCTGATGGTTTATATTGTATAATTTCGCTTGTTGTATAGTTTTTGCAAGAAAATCATCTTTGCCACCTTTAGGCTTTAGTCTATCATTAAATAAAAGCAATAGTCCCTGCTTTTTTGCAAATTTTTTCCCTGACCTAGATTCAATCTCATCAAGGATTTCATATGACCTTTTTGCCATAGTAGTATAACATCCATTGCCTTCACCAATAGCCTGCCTTACAATCCTTGTCTCTCCATGTGAAGAACCATTTTCATGGCCTTTAGTAAATTGTTCTATACCAAGTATTTTTAAGTCTTGTTCTTTAGATAGCTGATATAAGCTTGAAGCACCCATAGCTCCTAGACCAACTACAATTACATCATATCTTCTCAAAACCAACTCCTTTTTAAAAATCTATCTACTATAGTTACCATAGATCTTCTCCGTACTATTTTTAATAGAATATAGAAGGAAAAACAATTAGATGATATTAAAAAAGATAACTAATATTATTATAAATGGCTATAATTATTTAACCAATATGCTTAAATAAAAAAACTTTCTATTTACTAGCAACTAAGTTTTTACAGAAATTTTCAACAGCTTAAAACTACAGAATAGTACAAAGCTAAATATTTTCACTATATCTAAAATAATGCTACCCTATTAATATAAAACTGATAAAAATGTATAAGAGCCTACTTAAAATGAAAAACGTTATAAATACCCGTAGTTTATTTTTATTTATAAGTTTTGTATTGTGTATGTTTTTGCCCATGAAAAAAAGCTTTGCAAATGATAAGAATATCTCAATATATGCTTATGCTCACGGTAAATCTTCGCAAGATATAAAAAAGTTAAAAAAGATGTTAGATAAAAGCCCCCTAAGCCCTGAAAACATTATTTGTGGCATCGGAGGCTTTGAGGGAAATGGTGATTATTATAACTGGGATTGTCATCTATTTTTTGATAATTATAGCTATATAGGTGCTATTGAATCTGATCAAGTAAAATTAAAACCACAAAATGCAGAAAATGCTATTAAAAAACTTAAAAATGATAATAAATACTATGACTCAATAAAAGAAATTTCTTTAGACTGTGAGCCCTTTTATGAGAGAAAAATAAATAATGTTGATTTTCATATAGCCTTTATTAAAAATCTAAAAGACAAAAAAATCTCAGTATATATTAATCCCAAAAATCTTGTCTTACTAGAAAAACAAAACAAAGAGCTATTACAACTGTTTATGAAAACTATAAAAAATAAAGGGGAAATCTTATTTCCTGCTTACTCTTATGATAGAGACTCTCCAAAATTTGAAGATATTAAGAATGCTATAAATATAGCTAACAAATATGGTGTTAAATATGAGCCTATTTTAGATACGAAACAATCTAGTAAGCTTAATAACAGAATAAACAAACTCAAAACTATCAGGGGAGTGAATTTATCTAGTTTCACTATCTTTTCATTAGAGGTTGATGATGATAATCTAAAAAGTGCTAAGCCTGATAGATATTTTGGTACAAGACCGTATGGTAGTGTAAAACAACAATATAATAACTTCTTTGATAGCATGGCTATATTAAATAAACGCTTAGTTTCGCAAAGAACAATAGAATAGATTCAATGAAACTCTAACTCTTTTTTCTATAGATAAAGCACGCTATAAACATTGCTATAACAATAAGTACTACAAGCAGATACGCTGCTAAAACCTTAATATCAAAAATTGTTATGCTAGTTGTTAGAGCTCCATAATAGTAAGTGCAACCTCCAACAACTAATAAAAGTGGTAATGCTAAAGTATAACTTGCGCATATAACATATCTTTTTAATGAATAAGTTAGCTTTATAACACTAACCCAAACAAGTGCATAAACTACTATTGCACTTGAAACACTAAGTATCACAAATCCTTGTGATAAATCATTAGATAAACTACAAATTAGCGCTACTAGCAAAGGTAAATTCATTGCATAGAATTTTGTATTTTTGAACCTATAATTATTTGCCAATAGTTCATATTGCTGACTATATCCTATTGTTAACCCATTAAAGCTAGCTAGTATCGCTATAATTCCAGTTACTGCTAATACTTCAAATAAAGCGCTATGTCCAAGGTACTGAGCTAATGCTGGTAATGGGTTTGAGTCTAATAACAAATTAGTTGGAGCCAACTCTATAAATAAAACGCTTGTAAATATTGCTAGCAATGACAAAACCATTAAGCCTATTAAAATTGCTATTTTTCCTGTTTTTCTAGGATTTTTCATAGCATGCATAAGTGTTATACCACCCTCTATCCCTAAAAATAACCAAACTCCAAATGCTATGCCTTTGCCTAAAGCTGACATTGAGATAGAGTCTTGAACTATAGAATTATCTATAACACCAAGATACTCAAAGCCTATATAATAAAAACAAAACACACCCAATATAGCAATAATAGTTGCTATAGATTCTATTTTAGCGACATACTTTAAGCTACCAAGATTTGCCATAAAAACTATTATAAAGCCTATGAGTACCGCAAAGTGATAAGGTATAAATGGCAACAATGACTCTAAATACAGCCCAAAAGCTATTGCTATAGCAGGCGTTGCAAACCAGTATTCTAAATAGCACATTAACCCAGTAAAGATACCGGTCCGAATACCTAACACATTACCCACTAACTCTGTTATAGACTTATCTGAACCCATAAAATAGTGGGTAAGAATAGCACAACCAAATATAAAGAAACCAAAGAATACCACCAACAAAAGTACTGCTAAGATATAAGAGTTTGTCGATGAAGCTGTTATACCACTATTCCAACCAAAGTACTGACCTGAAATAACCATTCCAACCATTATAAAAACAAACTTAGAAATTGAAACCTGGTAGTTACTTTGCATATGTATTATCCTTTAAATATTATAATTGATTGCTTAAATTAAAATGCCTACCCAACTACCTTCTAAAATGAAAACCTTTTGTTTGAGTAAATGCATAGATACCATGTTTAGAAAGTGAAGCCCCCAAACCAGACATTTTTCTGCCAGCCCATGGTAGGTTAGGTGACACTCTATCACAACAGTTCATATAAACATTTCCTGCAGAGATTTTTTTCATCAAGTCTCTAGCCTGTGATCCATCCTCTGTAAATACACTAGCAGTTAAACCAAATTCACTAGCATTCATAAGTTTCACAGCCTCTTCATCACTAGAAACTTTTTGTATACCAATTATAGGACCAAAACTCTCATCAACCATTACAGACATATCTCCATTTACATCTACAAGTACAGTTGGCTCAAAGAAATTACCATCAGCTTCTATAATTTTACCACCTGTTAGAAGACTAGCACCTTTTGAAACAGCATCTTTAACTTGAGATTCTAAGAATGCTAAATGCTGAGAGCGAGTGATTGCTCCATTTGTAGTATTTGAATCTTGAGGGTCGCCAACTACCAACTCTTGTGTATGTTCCACAAATGCTTTTACAAACTTATCATAATGACTTTCATGCACATATATTCTTTCAACTGAACAACAGCTTTGACCATTGTTATAAAAAGCTCCTGAAACTAAACCTTCAGCAACACCATCAACATCACTAATATTTTGTGTTACATAAGCGGGGTCTTTACCACCAAGCTCTAAACCAACAGGAACAAGCTTTGAAGCTACTTGTTGAGCGATATATACCCCAGTCTGTTTACTACCAGTAAAGTAGTAGCCATCTAAGTCTGAATCCAACAATGCTTGACCCACACTACCATCACCTACAAGGCATTTAAATACATCTTGAGGTACTTTTGAGTTATAAAGCGCTTGCTCGATATTTCGCCCTGTTAGTGTAGAGTATTCTGATGGTTTGTATGCAACGGCATTACCGCATAATATTGCAGGAACAAATACATTAACTCCTACCAAATATGGATAATTCCACGCAGAAATATTTGCAATAACTCCAAGAGGTTCATAGCCTAGTTCTTCTTTTGTTGCAGTATCTTGAGCAAAACTCTCAACTTGAAGCACTTTTTCTAAGTTATTAAGAAAAAAATCTATTCTTTCGCAAGCTGCATTAATTTCATTGACTGATTCAAATACCGGCTTACCTACCTCTTGAGTTAAATCATTAGCATATTTATCAATATTTTGCAGTAAATCATCACGAAAAGATTTTATACACCCTAGTCTATGAGTTAGCGTAGTTTTTGCCCATTTAGATTGACCTGATTTTAATTCTTGTATTTTTACATTTACACTATCTTTAGTGTCTGATTTAAGTGAAGTTATAACTTTGTTAGTCGCAGGATTTATAATATCCATTTTTGCTCCTTGATTATTTTTTTAAATTTGGGAAATAAAATATTTTAGTAATGAATTTGCACCGATAAGCTTATCACCTAAAGTATGATTAAACTCTGGATGCCATTGTACTCCATAAATAAAATTATCATCATTGTCATATTTAAAGGCTTCAATGATTTTATCTTCCGGAGATATCGCTTCTACTTTTAGGTTTTCACCTAACTTTTTAATTGACTGATGATGGATACTATTTACAAAACCTTTTTGACTCCTGTTAGCATAAATTATATTTGCTAATAAGCTGTCTTCTAAAAACTCTATAGCATGATAATTTTGATCATAAATAGGTCTGTTTGCATGAGTTATCGGTGTTTCTAATTGTGTAGCTATATCTTGGTAAAGTGTACCACCAAAATATACATTCAAAAGCTGAAAACCACGACAAATACCCAGTATAGGTTTACCTTGTTTAAAAGCATAATCTATGACAGCCAGTTCATAGTCATCACGAACTTTATCGCCTGGCCATAAAGCTTTATCAAGGTAATCCTCTCCATAAGAAAGTGGACATACATCAACACCACCATGAATAACAATTGCATCAAGCTGATCTATAAATCTATGTAAATCTTTTTCTTGCTTAAAATTTGGAATCATCAACGGTATTGATTTATCCGTATTTAGATAATGGACCATATCTGACTCAACATAGAAAAGATCTTTCTTTGAAAATGTTGCACGAGTGCTATCTGGTGGCATTATACAGGCTGTTATTCCTATTTTAATCATAAACTAGCCTTCAAGATATTTACCAAATCATCTTTTGATACTTTTCTAGGGTTTGATAAATGGCAAGTATCCGTAAGAGCAATATCTGCAATCTGATCAATATCTGTGGCTGTTACACCATAGTTTGATAACCCTTTTTTAATTCCAACAGCTTCATTTAAGTCTTCGACATACTCTATAAAACAATCTACACCTAGTAATTTCTCTAGTCGAGAATATTTATCAGTACAAACTTGTTTATTAAATTTTAAGCTTTCTGCAAACATTAAAGCATTTGCAAGACCATGGTGCATATTATTAAAAGCAGATAAAGCATGAGCACATGAATGTACTACGCCTAAACCTTTTTGGAATGCTACAGCTCCCATTGTAGATGCTATAAGCATTTGTGTACGAGCTTTTACATTAGTTGGCTCATTTACAGCTGTAACTAAAGACTCATCTATAAGCCTTATACCTTCAAGTGCAATACCATCACACATCGGATGAAAACTATCCACAAGATAAGCTTCGACATTATGTACCAACGCATCAACACCTGTGGCAGCTGTTATATGCTTAGGCAAAGCAACTGTTAATAATGGATCGGCTAATATGATTTTTGCTAATAACTGAGGTGCAAATATAACTTTCTTTTGATGAGTTTTATCATCTGAAATAATAGCACTTCTACCAACTTCACTACCAGTTCCACTAGTTGTTGGTATAGCTATAAAGTATGGGATTTTGCTATCTTCGACTGTTTCATCAGCACCAGTACCATCTTCATAATCCATCACACTACCAGGATGATTTGCCATAAGCAATACTGCTCTAGCTGTATCCATAGCAGCGCCTCCGCCTATACCGATTATGCTATCGCAATTATTTTCATGAAATGCTTTTACACCATTTATCACATCTGCTTCACAAGGGTTAGCAGCTATATCTGAAAACACACTAGCTTTAATGCCATTTACAGACAAATGACTTTGCAAATCACTAACCATACTCATTGTAGCTAAAACTGGATCAGTAACTATCAAAACGTTACTACAGTTATTATTTGCTAAGTGCTTTGGTGTTTCTTTTACTGCATTTTCACCAAATCTAATAACAGTTGGGAAATTAAACTGCTTAATACTCATTTTTGTTTCTCCTAAAACATCCAATATTTCTTTAAATTATTTCAAAATATCTTTGGTATTCCCAATCACTTACTGATTTAAGATACTCTTTCCATTCCCATTCACGTGTAGAAGTAAAATGCTCAACAAACTCTTCACCAAATAGCTCTTTTGCGATACTTGAATTTTTCATTTTTTGAGTAGCATCCCAAAGAGTAGGACTTAGTTTCACGGCACTTTCATCTAAGTAGCCATTACCTTTTATCGCTTCTTGATCTAATGATAGATTATTTTTGATACCATAAAGTCCACTAGCTAATGATGCTGCCATCGCTAGATATGGATTAGCATCTGAACCAGGAACTCTAAATTCAATTCTTGTAGCCTTTGGACTACCATTAATGACTCGACAAGCTACCGTTCTATTATCTACAGCCCAATTTACTTTAGTTGGTGCCCACATTCCTTCAACAAGACGCTTATAGCTATTTACTGTGGGAGCTATCATCGGTAGTATTTCTGGTAAACATAATAACTGCCCTGCAAGGTAACTTTGCATTAGTTTACTCATATCATTTTTTTCATTAGCATCATAAAAAAGATTATTTTCACCATCAGATAAACTTTGATGGATATGCCCAGAACAACCCGGTAGATTAGCTGTTAGTTTAGCCATAAAAGTAGGCTTAATACCATACTTAACACCAATTTCTTTGACTGCTGATTTAAAAAGTACCGCTCTATCTGCTGCTTGCAAAATATCTCCAAACAGTATGGCTGCTTCAATCACACCTGGACCTGTCTCAGTATGCAGACCTTCTATTGGTACATCAAAATCATTTAATAAGTCATAAATATCGTTAAAAAAATCTTTATTTTCACTCATTCTAAGTAACGAGTAACCAAACATGCCAGGAGTAAGAGGCTTTAACTCTGATGGCTGTTTATCTAATATACTTTCAGATGTTTCTCTAAAATTAAACCATTCAAACTCTTGCCCAAACAAAGCATCGTAGCCCATGCTTTTAGCTTGTTTTTTAACCTTTTTGAGCAAACTTCTTGGACAAGCTGGATGGCTTTTATCTTTATCTGAAAAATCTGCTAAAAAGAACGGTACATCATTGTCCCAAGGTACAGTTCTAAAAGTATCCGGATCAATAAATGCATCATCATCATGGAAACCGGTATGCCAACCTGTGTGCTTTACATAATCATAAGTGACATCACTACTATCCCAACCAAAGATTACGCTGCAAAAACCCATACCGTTGTCTAGTGCACTAGCAAATTTATCTTTATGAATATATTTCCCTCTCAAGACGCCATCTATATCTGTGACTGCCAGCTTAACTTTAGGGTTAGAGTTATTTTTGACTTTATCTAAAACTTTTTCTCTACTCATTATTACACTATTTTGACATAAGTTGTATATTGATTTTAGCATAAAGCTAGCTAAAGACACTTATAAAATCATCTATTAGTAAGCTAATTCTTGTTATTAAAAAGAGGTATATAAGCTACAGTAATATTGCTTTGATTCGAAGTAGTGTAATCTTGTAAAATATGACTGATATTGATTTACATACGATCAATCATATACAACTTTAGATTTGATACATAACTATCAATTATTTTGACAATGAATAGAAACACCATTAATTCTAACAAAGCGAGTATTAGTATCACACTCTCGCTCCATTTCTAACAACTTCTGTAGAAATGCCATACTCTTCTTTAGGTTTTTCTCTATAATTGTTTTAGTATAAGATTTCTTATCTAGGATAAGAACTTTACAGGAATCTTGAAGATCACCACATGAAATATGACAATTAGTACAGTCTACTGACTCGAAAGATTCAATCCTTGAAGACGGTTGATATATTATATTTAGCTTATCACCTTCTTGTAGTTTACTCATTTTTTGAGAACTGCTAACTTTACCTGTATTAATTGCAGAATATGCAAAGCAACTGAAAACGAAAAAAGCATTATTTAATTATTTAATATAAGATAATATGGTTTAAATTAGCTATCAAACGATAACTTCATTACGCTTCTTTTTCACCAACTATTCCTAGTCGTAAAGTATTTAACTCAGAAATAGCATCACAACTATCAAATTCTTTACAACCTTTTGCTATAGATAACTTAGCATCATCGCACTTCTCATCATCTGTGCAATATAAGCTATCAGTAGCTGCATAAATCAAACTGCCTAAACCTCGGTAGAATTGATATTTATTGACTAAATTTTCATCTACCTTATCCTCATCAGTTTCATCTTCTATAGGCTTTTCTTCTTTATGTAAACTGACTTTATATTCATGTGGCCAGCTATTGAAATGATATGAAATTCCTATTTGCACTGTATTACCATCAGCAATTGTAGCTGGTTGATTTTTTGGCCACCATTTATACAGCTCTATCGTGACTTTTTTGCGTGTGTCAGATACATCTTCCACACTATATTTAGCATCAAAGCCATCTACCCAAAGATCACTAATTTTTTTAACAACCGGCTTACCTTTTTTATCAATTTTTGAATCTATATAAAGTATTATAGCATTATCATCAGCGACAGGTTCATCACTACCAGATCTTAAAAGTAGATTAGTATTTGATCCATTATTTTCATAGGCATCTTTATTATTTTGTACAACTTCAAAAGGATTTGCCTCGTCTTCATCAGATATAATCTCATAATCTTTCGAGCTTTTATCTTTTACATCAAATTCAAACCTTATATCTTTATCTTCTTCAGCTATATAAGGGTTATTCTCTGTCCATGTATCATAAGCATTAAACTCAACCTTGAACACTCCTTTACTTATCTCTTCGATTTTGTAAGAGGTATAAGCTTTGTCAGTGTATAGATTACTAACTCCTGTTACTGGACTAGAGCTATTATTTGATTTAATTTCAAAGCTAAGCTTATTATCAGCTAAAGATAAATCTGTATCTTTATCACACTTAAATGTAACTTCGCCAGTAAAATCAGCCTTTGACTTAACTAGTTTACAACTTGATGCATATAAGCCATTAAATGATAAGGTAAATAAAAATAGTGTAAGCACAGATTTTATTAGTATAGACAAAAACTTAGTGGCAAAATTATCATTTTTTCTTAAAATCATCATTTTTTACCATTCCCTTTAGACTTTCCATTATTTCCTTTACTATTACCATTTCCTTTATTATTACTATTTTCATTACTGTTGCTATTTTCGTCATCAACATCACCAGATGGATCAACTTGACCATTCGGTCCGCCGCCACCTTTCCCTGGATTAGATGAGTCTACGCCGTCAGCATTATTGCCGTGGCCATTATTTCCTTTACCGTTTGCGTTATTATTTTCTGTAGTATCTAAGTCGCTATCAGTACTATCATCATAATCATGGTCATCGTGATCATCAGCAGAGTCAACAGCTTCATCTCTACATGCTCCAAGATAATCACCATGTCCTAAGTGACCTTTTATCGCTGATTCTGGTAAAGTCATAGTTTTCTCAGCACTAGTACCTGGTTTATGACAAATAGTTACTTTATCACTGCCTTCATCACTATGCCCATCTTGACTATCTGCAGGTTCTAACTTATTTAGTATCTTGTTATCAAAATCAACAACATATAAATGCTTATCAGTTGTTATAAATTTAATACCGTATTTAACAACTATACTTTCTATAGTTTCTTCTTCAAATTTTTCTATACGCTCTCCTGGAGCAGTATTTGACCCAAGAGTATAGTTGTATTGATAATAGCCGTTGTCATCATATGTTATGATGTAAAAATTTTCATTATCTTTTTTAACTACTATCGGCGTATTAGTTGTAGAACCTTTCAAAATAGTAGGTTCTACTTTATCAACTTTTTCACCCTCTGAAAGAGCACTTATATCGTAAAGCTTATCTCCCGCAAACATAAGGATATCACTTGGTGCAAAAGTCGCTGTAGGATCTAATATTGATAAGTGAAACTCATCCTTAGAGATTTGTCCTAAATCTTTAATCACACCCTTGTTTGATGCCTTATAAACATTCTTTTTTTCATCATAGCTAATATCAAGAATTTTTACCTTAGCTTCATTTTTTTTAGACTGCTCGCCAGCAGCAACAACTAATCTTGGGCCATTTTGATCTTCATTAAAATACCACTTAGCCGATACAATATCGTTCAAATGCTTGTCGCTTTTAACAGTATTTACATTTAATAAATCCAATGTGGCTTTTGATAAATTTTCTGAATTTAAATTTTCTAAACCTGTTGATGAAATATAAAGATGATCTTTATCATAAAGAGCTAATAATACTTGCCACTTACCATCTACTAGATTCCATCCAACAGATACCTCATAATCAGAAGATAAACCTAATTTTTCAACATTCATCGATTGAGAAGTATCACCTATAACAAGCGAAAGCTTACCTTCCTCTTTTTTAAGATAGCCTATATTTCCTTCTCTAGACCCTAAAATTTTACCATCAGCGAGCATTAACTGTTGCTGTGACTCAGTCAAACCAGATGTTTTTATGTAAGGAATATTTAGCTCGACGATATTATCATCATAAGATATTTTTGTATTGGAAAGCGGTAATTTATTAATAGAAATTTGTTCTTCCTTATAGACCTTATCATCCTTAATAACTCTGTGATTTACTATAAAGTTTATAACATGCGGCTGAGCATTATATAAAGATGCATCTGAATTAGTCTTATAAAGTGATGGTTCACTAGACACAAGCACATTATGAAAAACATAACCATCAACCTCATGTATACCTATTGTATAATCAGAGTCTGGTAAATTATCTATTTCATCACCAATACCATCAATATTATCTTGATTTAAACTTTCAAGGTTTTCATAATTTAATGATACTCTTATGCTTTCAAGATCCATCTTAAAATTATAAGCCATTGCTGACATAAAAACTAAAATAACAAAAGATAATATAATTACCATAGGTAATGCAGAACCTTTTATCTTATGACTTGTTAACCTCATGCGATTACCTTATAGAAATACAGTTTTTTTATAGCTCTTACCGTTTAAAGTAAACTCAACTTGTAGCGCTTTTGTATCTGATCTATCAAAATTCTGATCTGAAGTAATAGAGCTCCATGTAACACTACTACCAGAAACATTAGCAGATTTAACCTTTAAATCTTTGATACCTTCAACAAGCTCTTCATTTTTTGTATTTTGTCCATCTTGTATATGCATATATAAAGCATATATAGCCTGACCATTTTCATCTACTTCCCCTGTATTTGCAGTATAAAAAGTTTCAATTTGATATTTACCTGCATAATCACCTGCATTATAACTATTTGACGGGGCTTGCACTAACTTAACAATATTGCTTGATGAATTCTCAGATTCAACCTTTACTAAATCAACACTATCATCACTACATAAGGCTAGATAATCTCCATCACTAAGATCATCACTAGACTCTAATTCAACATTTAAGTTATTTACTTTGTTTGCCAACTTTGAAGAACCAGTCTCTGTTTTAACCATTATGTAATTAGTATTTGGCTCATATGTAATTCCAGGATTATCAAGTTTCCCTGCCAAAGATGATACATTTCCTACTTGGATATTAGAACTATCAAGTAAGAAGCTATTAGCAGCAACAGTATCTGATGTACTATTATGAAAACTAGATAAACTAGTACCATAACTACATGATATACCCGCTGTTCTAACCGATTTATATAGAATTCTTTTCACATTTAGCTGATCTACATTAGCTTTGACAGATGTGCTTACTGCCACATAGTTCTTCTTAGCAGAAGCAAACACTGTTACACTCATCCCGATCACAAGCAATGAAATAGTAGATGCCACTAAAAGCTCTACTAAACTTAAACCTGATATTTTCTTATTTGATTTTAATGAAAATCTCACTCTTAACTCAACCTTTTCACACATCAAACTTCATTAAGCATCACTACTTAATGAGGTTTAGATAATTAGTAAAAGCAACATTGGTCGCTATAATGCTAGCGACAATTGAATTAAAGATATAATCTTTAAAAATTACAATACTACCCTCTTATAACATAGATAAGACATAGTCTTCTACTTACAAGCTCTCTATGTTCTCTTAAAGACCGTTCGAAGTAGAAAAATATTATATTTTTTAAACGCGCCACAACGAAGTGACACTAGAACTTTTATTTATGAGGTGTTAAACCTTAATTATTAATACAGTCTTTACACGCATGATTGTAACACAAATAATTTATATCGCAAATTTAGTGAAAATAAAGCTAAAACATGAGTTTAAATATCAACCATTAAAAATAGCTTTATCTTTTGATACAGTAATTCCATCACCAGTAACTGTAAACTCAACAATAGCTGGATCATCTGTAGCCTCTTGAAAAAATACCATCGAACCTGACGATGTATCATTAAAACTTCCCGTTAAAACATAATCATCAATTCTCTGATCTAGGGCACTCGTCATATCAACCTGCTTATTTAAAGTGCTCGATGATAAAATTGTGCTATTGAAAACTAAAAAAAAAGCAAATAACAAAAACATCAATATAGCTATAGATATCATTGATTCCACTAAGGTGATACCTCGCTGTTTTGCTACTCTCTTGGAAAAATGCATTCTAATAAAGTTTACTCGATTAATTATAGTGAATATTAACATAAAGCTTATTAGAACGATAAATTTTTAATATCATCTATCTTTTCAAGACTCATTAAAAGTCTATCAAAGCCTAATG
The DNA here is from genome assembly GCF_003290445.1 of Francisella adeliensis. Classification (NCBI taxonomy): domain Bacteria; kingdom Pseudomonadati; phylum Pseudomonadota; class Gammaproteobacteria; order Thiotrichales; family Francisellaceae; genus Francisella; species Francisella adeliensis. Next base: position 1,463,179 of record NZ_CP021781.1, read on the forward strand.
CAACACCTGAGCATTCTGGAATATCATCTAAACAGTCGACTAAACCATAGTCTATCTCTGGCAGATATTTGCCTTGCTCTTTACGAATATTTAAATCTGCTTCAAATCGCTTTAATTGCTCAACCTTATCTATAAGTTCATAGTAACCATTTGATAGCTCTACTCCACCTATAAATACTTCAAATCTTGCAGCAACTGTTTGCCCAACTTTATTTGAGATTTTCTTAGCTAAAGCTGATTGGTGTACAGTATAGTCATATATAAAATAAGCTGTATTATCTGCATTTAAATTTTTTTCAATTTTATAACTAAACAGTATATCTAGACAATCTGCAACTGATGGGTTTTCTAAACCTTGTATATCACCCAAAACCTCAAAAACATAGTCCTTTAGCTCAGTTAAACTAGCAGTATGAGGATTAAAACCACAATATACCTCAAAAACCTCTTGATAACCCAGGTATTTAAACTCTAAGTTCGGTTTGAGAATAGCTAACAATTGCTCTATCTCTTGCATAAGCTCAAAATAATCGATGCCAACCCTGTACCACTCTATCATTGTAAACTCATGATTATGCAGTCGGCCACACGGTTCATCACGAAAAGCTTTGCATATTTGATAGATACTTCCACTACCCTCAGCAAGTAGTTTTTTCATTGCATATTCTGGTGAGCTTTGTAGATACCTCTTACCCGAAACAGTATCTATAGCAAACACATCTATAAATGGGTCTGTAACGCCATAATCATAAGCTAATGGAGTATCTACTTCTAATACATTTAAATCTTTGAAATATTTACGGATTTTCTCAAGATATTCTGCTCGTTTTTTTATATTTACCAAGCTCATTAATCAACTAACCTAACAGTATTTATATTAGCTATGTCAAACTCTTGTTGCTGAACTAAACCATTTATATCCACTAATAACTTCAAATCCTTAGAAACACCTCTAGCAATACCAACAATACTTTCTGATGAGTGGTTAAAAGAAATTTTTTGACTTAAAAGATAATCATAACTACAAAACTTTTCTAATACTAACTCTTGATTTAAATCTATATTTTTAACAATATGACTAAAAACATTAACCAATGCTTTTGCATAGTCTACTGGCTTTTCATTTATAATAGCTAATGAAGTCCATTCTCTATTTATGCTCTCATCTAAGGCTGTCATATTTACATTAACTCCAACACCTATCACAACATCAAAACTATCTTTTTTGATATTTTTTGTTTCAATAAGTATTCCAGCAAGTTTTTTGCCATTGTAGTAAATATCATTAGGTAGTTTTATCTTGAGGTTTTGTTGTAGCTCAACTGGTATGAGTTTCTTAAGTCCCTCTGCAACACCTAGCGCTATCTTTAAACTTGCTAATGCTGTTTGATTAGCACTAAAATCACATCGAAAACCGATCGTTGCATAAATATTTTCATGACTTGAGGCCAACCATTTGTTACCACGGCGTCCTCGAGCTTTTGTCTGCTCACCTGCATAACATAAATGGTATTTATGCATAAAAACTTTATCTAATAGATAATCATTTGTTGAACCAATACTCTCAAAATACTCAAGCTCAATATCTTTGAGAAACTCAGTCAACTCTGTTTTTATATAGTTATGATTTTTCATTTTTTTCTATAGCCTTTATGTTCAAGCCCAAATTAACTTGTCCAAGAAACTCTTCTTTTTGAAGCTGATAACACGCTTTGATATTATCACCGATACTTATGTCAGCAACAATCGGGTTATCCGTAGCATTAAACCATATAGATTTAACAGACGTATTACCAATCCGTAAAACCATTTGAGCATGGATTTTATCTTTACCTACAAGCCTAAAACTCTCTACTATAAAATCATTACAAAACACTGGTTTATCAAACTCTCTACCAAATGGTTCTAGTGATTCTATTTTGGAAAATGTTGCTAAATTAAACTGGCTATCTTCAAGTTCAAAATCATACACTACAAATGGCTCTAATTTTAGATCCTGTTTTTTTATTTCTTTTAGTATGCAAGATTCAAAACATTCATAAAACTTTTCAAAATCATCTTTTTTGATAGTTAATCCAGCAGCTCCTTTATGTCCACCATACTTTATTATCAAATTAGGATCAATTTTAGCAACTTCATCTAGCATGCTTTTTATATGAATCTCATCGGTACTACGAGCTGAACCTGCTATTAATGAATTATCAGTTTGTGTTTGTGAGAATATAATTATAGGCTTACCAAAAGTATCCTTTAGCCTACTTGCAGATATACCATGTATTCCAGCATGACCATTTTCAAGCAGTATACACAGTGAGCTTTTAGTTTTATCAAGCACTCGAGCTTGTCTCATTGCATCTGCTGTTATTTGTTTTTGTATCTCTTTACGATTTGTGTTTTGCTCTTTAAGATTTTCAAATATATCAGCTGCTTTTAATTCATCTTGTTCTAGTAAAAAACTTACCGAACCTAAAGCATCAGCCACTCTACCATCACTGTTTAAAATCGGTGCAATACTAAAGCCTATATACTCAGAAGATAACTTCTCTTTCTCAAAAAAATCCCAACAAATACGATCACTTTTTTCTAGTTGTTTTAGACCAAGCTTTGTTACTATGCGATTATTATGGCTATTTGCCATACTCACACAGTCTGCAACTGTACCAATAGCAACTAAATCAAAAAGATTACTCAAAGCAAAACCTGTTAAAATAGGTATATTCTCTTGAATAAATTTTCTGCGTAAAGCTGCCATAAAAAGCCAAGCAACCATACACCCTGCTATAAACTTATCAGGATAGTTACAATCTGTTTGAGTTGGATTAAGTACAGCAACTGCACTCTTTGGTGAACCTTCTGGTGGTATGCCATGATGATCTGTAACTATAGTATCTATATCATTTTGCTTAAGCGTTGATATTCTAGGTTCATCTGTCGAACCATTATCTGCTGTTATAATCAGCGATGGTCGAACTTCATCTGTCAAAATCCTAGTCATAAGAGCTTCTGAAAGCCCATACCCCTCTTTCATTCTATGCCCAATATATGAGCGAATTTTTTCTTTAGGGTGATTGAATATTTTAGTTAAAGCCTCGTAAAATATTGCATGAGATGTTTGCCCATCGCAGTCGTGGTCTGTTTCAAGGCCTATCACTTCACCATTCTGCAAAGCAACAAAAAGTCTATTTACAGCTTTATCAATATCTTTAAATAAAAAAGGCGATGACAAATCTTTAATGCCACCATCTAAAACCAAATCTAAATTAGCTGAATCAGTTACTCGTGCAGCTATTATTTTAGCTAAAAAAGAATCTTTATTCTGAGCTGTAAGCTTTTGATAAATAGCCTGATTAATTAACCTTTGTATAATCATACAACTATATTAGCACCTTCTCTTCTGCCTTTGAGATGATTACGAAACATATTTACCCCAGACATAAATAAAAGCCCTAATGGAATAGCAAAAAATATTCCCCATAACCCCCACATTCCACCAAATATCAGGATAGCAGATACTACACCTACAGGATGCATATTTAAAACCTCTGAAAATAATAATGGTACAAGTAAATTACCATCTAATGCTTGTATAATGAAAAATACTGCCAACATTGAAACAAAAGTACCGTTCAAACCAAACTGAAGTATCCCAACCATTACAACAGGTACAGTAATTAAAGCCATTCCAACATAAGGGATAATTACTGAGAGACCAACACCGAATGCTAGAAGTATCGCATAGTTAAGGTTAAAATATGCAAAGCCTGCATATGTCACAATAGACACTATAAAGAACTCTATCGCCTTACCTCTGACATAGTCTCCAAGCTTAGGCTTTAGATCTTCCCACACATAGTACAAAGCTGCATTTTGCTTTGGTAAAAAACCTTTAAACCAACTGATTATTACCTCTTTATCTTTTAAGAAGTAATAAACCATCAAAGGCACTAAGAATAAATATATAAGTATCGAGAATAGTATAGGTAAAGTCGTTGCCGTATTTTGTAGCAAATATGTACCCACATTCGAGCTAATATTTTTCCAATCAACTGTATTGAACCAGTTCACAATAGAATTGATTCTTTCATCTGTAAGTAAAGTAGGATATTTAACAGATAATTCTTCTAAACTTGCTTTTAAACTTGATAGTGTATGAGATGCTTGTTTAACAAAATCTATTGTTTGATTGATGATAATTGGAAAAAGTACAAATATCATCGATAATAAAATCACCAAAAATATCATGTATACAAAATATACTAAGAATATTCTTTTTATTTTTGTCGTTTTATGGAGAATATTAACGAATGTATCAAGCAAATATGCTATAACCAGTGCTGCTAATATAGGTGCGATATAACTACCCAAAAATTTTAGGATAAGATAAAAACACAACATCATTATAATAAAAATGATTGGCTCATTATTTAGGTACCTATTTTGATACCAACCTCTTAAAACACGTAAAATCATATGACTTTATAAAATAACTAGTAAAAGTGAGTTTATTTTAGCAGTTTTTATGAATAATTGAATGATTGATTAAGTTCTTTTGAGGCTCACTATTACTGGTACTATTAAAGCTACTGCTATTCCAGCTACTAAAAGCAAATCAAACTCTAATGCCGACATATCTTGATCACCAAGAGGAATAAAACCTACAACAATAGCTATTACGCAACCAATACAACCTAATACTGCCATTACAGTTGTACCAAATAAGCCTTTATAAATTTCATACTGACCTTCTTGGCGTGGATAACTGATTTTCAGCTTTATAGCAGTAACAAACATCAAGATATATGCTATAACAGCAAGCTGAGCAGTAAGATCACTAAGATACCAATACGCCTCATTTACTGATGGCATAAATATATAAGAAAAACAAAATACCGTAAAGACTATAGCCTGTGTAATTAGCATAGTATCGGGTGCATCATTTTTATTGGTATTACCAAACATTTTTGGCAAGATATTGTCATTACTTACTACCATAAATGCTCGAGACAAGCCCATAATCCATGTAGCTGTAGTTGTAAATGCTCCAAATATAAGTGTAATAGCGATAAGATATGTCATCCACTCCATGTGTATTTGACTAAAAAAATAATTAAATGACACCATAAGACCAGTAACTATATCAACATCACCGACATCAAGCTGACTACTTACTATAATCACAGCAATGTTTGATAGTATCAATGACCCTAAAATAACACTACCTGATATTAGTAAAGCTCTTGGATAATTCTTCTTGGCATTTTTGACATTTGCAGCATGAATAGCACTCATTTCTAAACCGAATAAACTAAACATCGCAGTTATAAATAAAGCCCAACTACTCATATTATCACCAGATGGAATAAAGCTTTTAACCGTTGGCAAAACTATGTCTTGAGAATGAGAAAAAGACCAAACTATAGCAATTATTATGATTACTATCATTGGCAAAAGTGTCCCAATAATAGCTCCTAGCGTACTTACTGTACTAGATGTTTTCACACCAAATAAATTGATAGCAGTAGCACCCCAAAACATCACCAAACTCATAGAGATCATATACCATGGATTTGCAACTAAATCATTAGCACTATCACCAACTAGTGGTGCCATAACATAAGCTATAACTCCTGCAAAAAATCCACATATAGATGGAAACCATACTAAGTTATAAACCCACTGAAGCCATATTACAAGAAAGCCCATCTTCTTACCAAAAGCTTTTTTGACCCAAATATAAATACCGCCTGTCTCATTTGCTGAGCCTGTAGACATTTCTGCAGTAAGTAAAGCACAAGGGATTAAAAATACTAATCCTGCTAATAAATAAAAAGTGATAACAATCCAACCAGCTTGAGCTGTAATTGAAATATTCCTAAGGCTATCAACTGCAATGATATTTATCATTATCAGTCTTACTAGACCAAACTTTTTACTAGAAATTATTTGTTCCATAAGAATGAGATTTTGTTTCTACGATTCACCCGCCTAGTATATACTTTTAACTAAATGATGACAACTACACAAAGTAAATGAAATTACGAACCATTTTTATTAGTTTATTACCACTTTTAGCAGGTGAAGTTTATGCAAAAAATAGTTCTTATACTTGCAATAACGAGATTCTAAAAACCCCTTTGACTTCTAGTGAATATAAATCTGCCGTGAATTTTACTAACTGGGCTGATTATATCTCTCCTGATATTATCCCTTGCTTTAAAAAACTAACTGATACTCATATTAAATATATATATACATCAGACGACAATATGACTAGAGCAAAAATCATGACAGGTTCATCAGGGTTTGACTTAGTAGAGCAAGGTGCACTTTATCTTAATAGTGAAATTGCATCTAAAGCTCTAATTGAACTAGATAAATCAAAACTTCCAAACCTCAAGTATGCTAACAAAACTATATATGACAAAGTTTCTCAAATTAATGATCCGGGTAACAAATATGCCGTAGTATATACTTACGGTACAACTGGGTTAGCTTACAACAAACAAGAAATTGAGAAAAAACTTGGCAAAGGGACTATCCCAAACAGCTGGGAATATGTATTTAATGAAAAGTATCTTAAAAAAATCTCAAGCTGCGGAGTATCTCTTCTAGATGAGCCTGAACAAATCTTTGGTAACTATTTCTTTTATCACGGTATTGATCCTAACACTGATAGTAAAGCCGAGTATGAAAAAGCTGCTTTAGATATCATCAAACATATTCGCCCTCACATAAAATATTTTGATAGTAACAAATACCAAAATGACTTTACTGCTGGTAACTTATGCCTTGTAATGGGCTACTCTGGTGATGTAGTAAGATCTGTTGAGCGAGCTAAATTAATTAATCCTGACGTAACGCTAGCTTATGTAACCCCTAAAGAAGGAACAAATATTTGGTTTGATATGCTTATGATTCCAAAAGGTGCCAAAGATGTTGATAGTGCCTATGAGCTTATGAACTATATCATAGATCCTTATGTAGCTGCTAAAAATAGCAATTACATATATCAGCCAAATGCTATGACTGGTAATGAAAAATATCTTGATAAGATTTTTGACGACACAAACATCAGACCTACAGATGAGCAAATTGAGAAAATGTATGTGCTAAATATTCATGATGCTAAAATGCAAAGTTTTATCAGTAGAATGTGGATGAATGTAAAATACGGTGTAGAATTTGAACCTAAGTTTTATAAGGCTAGTTAATATCTTAGAGGACAAATCAATAAAACATAATATCCTTAACTCGTAACCCAAACCTTTAAACCCCTGATTTTATCATCTCACTTATATCTCTCCTTTGATTAACAAATAATTTTTCTTTGATATAGTCAATAAACTAACAAATCTTAACTGATAAAAATCAATGCCTGATTTTCGGTGATGTATTTTTTTTAAATGGATATAATTGCTTTCAAAAAAACAACCTTGGCTCTAAATGTGATTTCAAAAAATGATAAAAAAATATACTATCAGGCTCTGTTAGATAAAAACTCTGAATTTGAAGGAACTTTTTTTGTTGGTGTAAAGACAACAGGAGTTTTTTGTCGACCGACCTGTCCTGCCAGAAAACCAAAATTTATCAACTGTGAGTTTTTTAAATCTGCTAAAGAAGCTATGCTAGCTTCTTATAGAGCATGTCAACGTTGTCAACCTCTTTCACACCCTAACCAAGTTTCACCAGCCATAAAAAAACTTGTAGAAGCCGTGGAAGCTGATCCTGAGAAGCGTTGGAAAGATAAAGACTTTGCTAAATTATCTATTGATGCATCAACAGCAAGACGCCAATTTAAAAAACGATTTAGTATGACCTTTGTAGAATATGCTAGAGCAAGAAGAATGGGGTTAGCCATGAAACATATTCGAAAAGGAAACTTAGTTATCGATGCTCAACTCTCCTCAGGCTATGAATCTGGAAGCGGCTTCCGTGATGCATTTTCAAAAATTATGGGGGCAGCTCCGACAAAATCCGATTGTCGCATATTGAATGCTACTTGGCTAGATACTGAACTTGGACCTATGGTTTCCATTACTGATAATCAGGGCTTGTACCTATTAGAATTTGTTGACCGTCGTGGCTTAGAACTTGAAGTCGAGCGTCTTAGAAAAAGATTAAGTGCTGCTATTATCCCTGGAGAAACACATATTACCAAACAATTAAAAATTGAGCTTGAACAATACTTCCTAGGTGAAAATATAATTTTTAAAACGCCTATCAACTTAGTTGGTACTCCATTTCAAAAACAAGTATGGAAAACTCTTCAAGATATTCCAGCCGGAGAAACGCTATCTTATGCAGATCTTGCAAAATGCATAAACAAACCTACTGCATGTAGAGCTGTTGCTCAAGCAAATGGTGCAAATCAAATATCGATTATAATTCCTTGCCATCGAGTTATAAACAGTAATGGTGACTTAGGTGGTTATGGCGGAGGCATTATACGAAAACAATGGCTCATCAATCATGAAAAAAACATTACGCTTAGTAAATAAGGACAACTATATGCAACAGTTGAAACAAGAAAAAATGAAAAAATTTATCAAGGTAAAGTATATAACATTATTAGAGCTTGCTGAAAAATGTAATGTCGATGAACTAGATATTTGTAAATTAGAAAGAGCTCAATGTATTCCGAGACCTTCTTACGAGGTACGCTCTACTGACATGTTTTCAAGTCCTGTTGCAGAAGATCATCTTGTTTCAACTAGAGTACACTATTATCATCCATCAATTATAAACTTGGCAAAAGAAGCTCTTGCTTTATCTGCGTTTCACGAGCTAACAGAAGTAAATCAACAGCTTAAAGTAAATTTTCGCATTCAGTTAGAAAAAGAATTCAAAGGTATAAAAACTCCAGGTTGTCAAAATTTTGATCAAGCATGGGGCTATTGGGTAGATGGAACTTGGGGTATTTGCTTAAAAGAATTAACTGTTGAGTGTATGGCTAAGAAAGAACTATCAAGACTAGCAATTACTAATTTGATGAAATATGAACCAGGTACTATCAGCGAAGATAATAAAATGAAATTGATTGATGCTATAAACACATATCTATATAACTCTATGGACTTTCCAATATATGGTATACGCCATATATTACCACAAGAAGCTATTAAGAAATTTCAGCTGAAGATTGCTCTTAGTAAGAAGCATTTATTTTAATAATAGCTAGCACTTGATATGCTTTTCATCCGAAAAAAACTATAACCTCACATTTTTCAGACACTTTTCTGCCTAGTCTCTGGCATACAATAAATTATTGGAATCATTATAACTGAGGAAACTATAAGCAGCCAAGCGGGTGCATTAAACCCTAGTGAGACAAATAGTAAAGTTGCTACAAAAGGAATTGTTCCTCCAAAAAAAGAGTTACCAATATTGTAACTTAACGCATTTCCACTATAGCGATATTTGGCTCGAAATAGTTCTGGAGCTGCTGCACCATAAGACCCCCATATCAACATAAGGGGCAAACTAAGTAAAATCACTGCTAAAACTAACATTGCCAGGCTACTACCCATAATCATAAATGCAGGGTAAGATACTAATATATACAAAGCAATAGCAACTTTGATAAGAGTTTTACGCCCATATAAGTCACTTAACCATCCCCAAAATGGTGCTGAGAATGAAAAAAATAAACTAAAAATAGTTATAATTGCCAAAGATGTAAATTCATCATAACCAATTTGTATAAAATGTGTCTCTAAATACGATAAAACAAGGTAGTAAGCAATATTTCCATAAGCTGATATTGATATTGCAAAAAATAATGGTTTGAATTGTTTTTTCAACATCGATCTTACTGGCTTGCTTGATAACTCACCTTGTTCTTCAAGATTTTCAAAGGAACTACTCTCTGGTATGCTAAGCCTCATGATTAAAGCTAAAATAGCTAGTACTAAGCCTATAAAATAACCTAATCTCCACCCCCAGCTTTCTAATGCTTGATTACCTAGTTTATAGGTTAAAAGCATTACTATTAAAGATGCTATAAAAACTCCTGTCCCCGAAGCCATCGTTGCGAAACTTGCTACAAACCCTCTACGATTTGGTTTAGCTGACTCAATCATCAAAACCATAACTCCTCCATAAGATCCTCCTATTGAAAAACCTTGCACTAATCTCATTAAGACTAAAATTATAGGAGCTAAAATGCCAATACTATTATATGTAGGTAAAATAGCTATCACAATCATTGGTATAATCATCAATGATATAGAAAGCACTAAAGCAACTTTCCTTCCGAATCTATCTCCAACACTCCCTATTACTAGGCTTCCAATTGGCCCCATAAAAAAACCTGCAGCAAACACGCCAAAAGTCATCAAAATTGCACTAGATGGACTAGCAGATGGAAAAAAATTATGTGCAAATATAGTAGTAAGATAAGCAAATAACATAAAGTCATACCACTCAACTACAGTACTTGCAGATGCACAGAATATATGCTTTTTTGAGAAACTCATAAACTCTCTATAAGATAAATTTTTAAATCAAAACTATATGGTATCACAATCATAAAAAGTTATAATGACAAGATATAGCAATCAAAGAACAAGCTCATGACAAAAAATATTCTTATAACTGGAGCTAATGGCAAAATAGGTGCAGCTATAGCTCTTCAAGCTGCTAATCAAGGTTACAATATTGGACTACATTACCACAAAAATTCAAATGAGATAGATACCTTAGTTAAGCAAATAAGTAATATTGGTGTAAAAGCTGAAGTATTTCAGGCAGATATATCGAATGAAAATGATGTTATAGAAATGTTTAAAGATTTTTACAGTAAGTTTGGTAGCATCTATGCTGTTATAAATAACGCTAGTACTATATTCCCAGCATCACGATTTGAGGATATGTCTCATGAGCGCCTTTCTAGTATTTTTGACATTAATGTACTCGGTACAATGCTTTGTTGTAAGAGTGCCATAAAATACATGTCGAAAAAACATGGTAATAATGGCGGTAAGATCATCAACATCTCTTCAGCTGCTTCAAGACTTGGATCTGCTAATGAATATATTGATTATGCTTGTACAAAGGGTGCTATGGACACTCTCACAACAGGATTATCTCTTGAACTTGCAGATGATGGAATCTTAGTAAATAGTATTCGACCAGGATTTATACACTCAGATATTCATAGATTATCTGGAGATCCTGATAGAATAGAAAAATTAAAAGATAAAATCCCTCTTAAAAGAGGTGGATTTCCAACAGAAGTGGCAAGTGGCGTTATTTGGCTACTATCTGATGGTGCTAATTATTGCACAGGTACATTTATAGATATGGCAGGTGGAAAATAAAGTTTATAGATACACTAATCTAAAATTAAATATACTAATTACCCTGTTTTGAAATTGCGACCTAATAAGTTAAACTAAAAAATGATAAAATCATCATAGCAATTTACAAATAAATAATCTTAATGAAACAACAATCAATATTTATAACAGGATGCTCTCATGGGGGTATTGGTTATGAAACAGCTAAATACCTAAAAAACCTAGGGCATAAAGTTTTTGCCTCTGTAAGACAAAATAAAGATTTTGAAATGCTGAAAGAAGAGGGCTTTGATGTATATCTTGTTGATGTTACAAATTATCAGCAAATAGATGATGCTTTGACAGATATTTTAGAAAAAACAGCTGGCAAGCTAGATGTTGTCTTTAATAATGCCGGCTTTGGTCAAGCTGGTGCTTTAGAAGATATTGACACTAAATATCTAAAGGAGCAATTTGAAACTAATGTTTTTGGGCTTCATTACATAACCAATAAAGCTGTAAAAATTATGCGTAAACAAGGCTCTGGGAAGATTATTCAACATAGCTCTGTTCTTGGACTTATTTCTATGAAATATCGTGGTGCTTATAATGCAAGTAAATACGCTATCGAAGGTATCGCCGATACTATGCGTCTTGAACTGCAAGGCTCAAATATCTATATGAGCCTACTAAATACAGGGCCTGTAACCAGTAAATTTAGAGAAAATTCTATAAAAACGATCAAAAATGTAAACTCTGAAAATTCTGCACACAAAAAAGACTATGAAAAAATACTAGCAAGACAAAATAAAAAAGTTCCATTTAATGAGGGAGCTATTTCTGTAGTTAAAGTTGTTGAAAAAATTATGAACTCTGACAAGCCTAAACCAAGATATTATATAACTAAAGCTACTTGGTTTATGGGTATATTTAAGAGAATACTACCTACAAGTATCCTTGATAATATTTTAAATAAATACTGATTACTTAAGTCTTCGATATACCTATGAAAAAGTTGATAGTTATAATATTATTTTTAATTATATTTATAGGAATAGCTTTCTCTAAGAGAAGAGAAGAGATTGGTCGCGATTTTCAATCATGGAATAATATCACAGCTTTCGGTGGCTTTGACAAAGTCGATCCAAGACTTTCAAACTTTATATACGAGCTTACTTATCAAGAAAGGTTCGGTGATGATGCAAGTAGACACTACCAAACACTACTAAGAGGTGGTATAGGATATAAACTAAATGAACGACATAGTTTATGGTTAGGGGCAGACTATATTAAAACTAGAGATCTTGTCCCTGAGGTTGTAAATACTAGTGGTATTTGGCAACAGTACTTATATAGAAACAAGTACAATGATCTAAAATATTTTTTTCGTGCTCGTCTTGAAGAGTTAATCATCTCTACTAGAAAATTCACAGTTTTACGAGGTAGATATATGCTTAGAGGTGCTTATCCTATATCTGAGGATCGTAAGACTGAAGTTATAGCTTTTAATGAGTTTTTTAACAACTTCAATGGTGATGGCAATATAGAAAATGCCACCTTAATACAAAACCGTGCTTTTGCTGGTTTAGGTTATAATTTTAATAAAACAGCTCATATTGAGATCGGTTATATGAATCAGTATGTGCATAATTCAAATGGCTTTGATTTCACAAGTGATATTTTATTCTCTTCTTTAGTTCTTAATTTTTAAAACCTCCTCTTCTACAGCATTCATCACAGCACTATAATTCGGTGTTTTATACTTAGCTGATGCAAATTTAGCTTTTGATAATTGCTGACTTTGAAGTTTATTCGTTAATAAGATAATACCAAAGTTATTATCTGGATCTATCACAGTATCCATTCCTGTGAAGCCTGTATGTCCGTAAGTATTTGAGCTAGCATACTCACCCATCATCCATGCCATAGTACCTTGAGAGCCAGCTCGACGCCAACCTGTAGCGTAAGTATCATTATGAACTTCCGGAGCTATATATTTATCCAAAGTAGCTTTATCAAAAAGCGTAACTCCATTATAACTACCGATGTTTAGTAATAACTTAACAAGTACTGCCAAATCTTTAGCACTACCAAATAGACCTACATGTCCTGATACCCCACCCATACTATAAAATAGTTTTTCATCATGAGAATGTCCTTGTATCGGATTAACTCGCATATTATCGTAAGGTGATTTTTTATTATCAGCATCTACAGACCAATTCCCAACAGCTGTTTGAGCTATGTTTTTAGGCTGTATCTTCATGCCTTCGGGCATGATATTTTAAACTTATGCCTAAAGGTTTATAGATTTCACTCTCTACATATTTATTTTGTGGCATACCTACGATATTTTCAATAATAACTCCAAGCAACATAAAGTCCGTATCACTATAAACATTCTCTGTACCTGGTTTATACACACGCGGTGTGATTAGGTGCTTAGGATTATTACCACTATCATTTCTACCTGTAATAAAGTCTATAGTTGTCGCCCTATCTTGAGAATAAAAACCATTTTCTGCAACAGTTTTACCATTTGTCATAACAGCATTTTTATTATAAAAATTTACCTCAGGTGCAAAACCTGCTGTATATTCAGCAACTTGCTTTACAGTTATATCTTTATATGGATAATCTTTTATATAAAAAGCAACGGGCTTGTTTATATCAAGTTTACTAATATATGAAAGATGCATCATTGCTATAACCGTTGAGTAAACTTTAGTCAAAGAAGCTAAATCAAAAATAGTATCTGTATTCATCAAAGTTCTATCTTTATCTGCCAAATAACAGTTCTTTGGTATGCTATAGTCAGCATTTGTTTCACAACCTGGCTTAAACATTACCTGATAGCCATACGCACTTTGTTTTACAATTTTGTCACCCATCTATAACAAGTAAAACAGCTCCACTAAAGCCATTTGCTACATCATTATCAATAATTGCATCAGCTTTTGCAAAATTCATTTCTTTAGAAGAACTATAACCAAATGAAAAAATTAAAAGGATTGTTATTATTGAAAATAGAGATATTTTTTTTAAGCATTTATTATCTTCTGAATTTATAAAGTAAGTATCCTATCAATATAAATGTTAATCCTTCAAGCCCTACGTTGGTATTTATCATACCCACTCAGCTATAGACATGTAGAAGAGTTAATGAAAGAGCGCGGAATAAGTGTAGATCACAGTACTATAAACTGCTGGGTTATCAAATATGCTAAAGAGCTAGAAGAAACTTTTAGTAAGAAATTCAGGAAGTATGGTAGTTATATCAGCTGGAAGATGGATGAAACCTACCTAAAGCATAAAGGTAGAGATGTATATCTATACCGAGCAATAGATAAGCATGGAGATACATTAGAGTTTATGGTTTCTCCTAAAAGAGATGAAAAGTCAGCTCGTAAATTCTTCAAGCAAACCATTGGTAAACATGGTTTGCCAGAGAAAGTCAATGTAGATAAATCTGGTGCTAATGAGGCTGCTTTGCTAAGTATTAATATCTTTCTGTTTTTGCTTGGGATATGGTTAACTCACGGTATAGAGATTAGACAAAATAAGTATCTTAATAATTTGATAGAGCAGGATCATAGAAATATAAAAAAGATTGACTCGACCCATGTTAGGGTTTAAATCATGGGACTCTATGGAATCTACTATAGCAGGTTACGAGTTGGTTAACATGATTAAAAAAGGTCAGCACATTAATGCTGGTAAGATGACTCTATGGGATCAATTTTATGCAATAGCGGCATAACTGTATCTAGTGATAGATGATTTCTGAAATACTGTATCCATCTACCCAGTTTGCGACAGAACCGTATCTAGAGAATAGTGATCATAAGAAAAATGAAACTATTACAGATATTTGCGACAGAACCGTATAATATAAATTCATATAATTAACTTTACAACACAATTAATTTATGACTCTTACATTAAAGCAAGAAAAAATAGCAATTAATAAAAAACTTAGATCATATCGTACAAGTAAACGCAAATTTTTACTGGATTTTAGCAAAATGAATTTAAGTCCAGAAGGATTAAATTACGCCCAAGAAGAATTAGCTAAATTACAATTTCAAGCAAAAGCTTCACTTGAAACAGATCAAGGTATTAATATTGAAGAACAATTATACCAATTAGGTTATACACAAAGTCATTTGAGGCCATGTGCAGACAGATATAATTGTTCAATATTATTAAACACATTACTTACTAATAATAATTCATTTGTTACACAAGAAATAAGTTTAGAAAATAGAGTTAATTTAGTAGTTGCAGCTAATGGTAATAATGATGGTATACAAGTATTTTTCAAAACATATCCTAAATTAAAAAGTGTAGGTTATAAAATTAATCATTGTGTTAATTTACTTAAATTAAATCATGATGGATTTATGCTCAAAAATCTTATACCATATGATTCTAAATTAACTGGGTTAGGGTATAAACCAGAAGATATAATTAGATTAGCCTCTCATGGTGGAGGATCAGTTAATTTAGAAGCTGTTTTGAGACTTAATCCTCAATTAATTGGGTTAGGGTATAAATCAGAAGATATCATTAGATTAGCCTCTCATGATGGAGGATCAGTTAATTTAGAAGCTGTTCTGAGACTTCATTCTCAATTAACTAGATTAGGGTATAAATCAGAAGATATAATTAGATTAGCCTCTCATGGTGGAGGATCAGTTAATTTAGAAGCTGTTTTGAGACTTCATTCTCAATTAACTAGATTAGGGTATAAATCAGAAGATATAATTAGATTAGCCTCTCATGGTGGAGGATCAGTTAATTTAGAAGCTGTTTTGAGACTTAATCCTCAATTAATTGGGTTAGGGTATAAATCAGAAGATATCATTAGATTAGCCTCTCATGGTGGAGGATCAGTTAATTTAGAAGCTGTTTTGAGACTTCATTCTCAATTAACTAGATTAGGGTATAAATCAGAAGATATAATTAGATTAGCCTCTCATGGTGGAGGATCAGTTAATTTAGAAGCTGTTTTGAGACTTAATCCTCAATTAATTGGGTTAGGGTATAAATCAGAAGATATCATTAGATTAGCCTCTCATGGTGGAGGATCAGTTAATTTAGAAGCTGTTTTGAGACTTCATTCTCAATTAACTAGATTAGGGTATAAATCAGAAGATATAATTAGATTAGCCTCTCATGGTGGAGGATCAGTTAATTTAGAAGCTGTTTTGAGACTTAATCCTCAATTAATTGGGTTAGGGTATAAATCAGAAGATATCATTAGATTAGCCTCTCATGATGGAGGATCAGTTAATTTAGAAGCTGTTTTGAGACTTAATCCTCAATTAATTGGGTTAGGGTATAAATCAGAAGATATCATTAGATTAGCCTCTCATGATGGAGGATCAATTAATTTAGAAGCTGTTTTGAGACTTAATCCTCAATTAATTGGGTTAGGGTATAAATCAGAAGATATCATTAGATTAGCCTCTAGTAATGGAGGATCAGTTAATTTAGAAGCTGTTTTGAGACTTAATCCTCAATTAATTGGGTTAGGGTATAAATCAGAAGATATAATTAGATTAGCCTCTAGTAATGGAGGATCAGTTAATTTAGAAGCTGTTTTGAGACTTAATCCTCAATTAATTGGGTTAGGGTATAAATCAGAAGATATCATTAGATTAGCCTCTCATGATGGAGGATCAGTTAATTTAGAAGCTGTTTTGAGACTTCATTCTCAATTAACTAGATTAGGGTATAAATCAGAAGATATAATTAGATTAGCCTCTAGTAATGGAGGATCAGTTAATTTAGAAGCTGTTATTGCAGTCCATAAAGCATTACATAGTAATGGCTATAATAAAAAACAAATAGTTTTAATCGCTAGTGGTTCCAGTGGAGGGATGCGTTTACATGCATTAAATAATTACCACTTTTTATTTCATTCTATCGAAAATATTCAATTATTAATAACTATACTTCAATCTCATTTAGAAGCATTTAGAATAGAACAATATATGATATCTGGAGTTCTATTGAATTTATTAAAACAAGGACAAGTTATATCTGAACAACCATGTAAGATTCTTATTGATAGTTCTATATTGAATCCAAATATATGTCAAACATTAAGCAATATAATTAACAAATATCAATTTAAAAATAAACCACTCTACTTTAATCCAACTACAAGTATTATTACATGTATGTTATCAACTCAAGAATGTTACCAATTATTAGCTGTTTGGGAGAGACGTAATATTTCTCCTAGCGAAATACTCAATAATTTATTAAATCCTATAAATATTTTTCAATACCAACTAATCAGTCAAACAAATGAACCAGACGTGTATTTTTTAGATTGCTATCATTGGCATAAATTCTATCCTAATATGGAGATTAAACAATTACAACAGTTATTAATTAAAGCAATTAACTTAGGAATAAATAATTGCGATATTTTACCTGAAGATAATAGAACATTAATTATTGAACCATATAATGATAATTGGATTAAATTATCTATATCTATTATTGATACTATCATGGATGATAGTTTCAATAATTTAACTAGAGAATTATTTTTTTGTCAACTTGCACCTGACAGTAGTAATTTAATTGATGATGCTATTTACATATATAAAACTCAACAAACTATAGAATTTTTAGTTACTAGTAAATCGAGATCTTCTGAAAGATTTATATTAGACACCTCTACAATCTATAAAGATACTATTGAAGAAATAGAACAAGCTTTAACTCATAAATTAGGCGCTCTTAAAGGTGCTACATATCATACTCTTATTAAATGTTTATTAGCTCAAGGATATCAAGTAACAGGTTATTTTAGTATGAATATTATAGGGGCAGATGTAATGCCTCCAACTATTATAGCTGATGATTATCCTGAATATATTACTTTAGAATGGTTATCTTCAGAACCTATGTCACAACGTTCTAGACTTAGAACTCATGACATCAATAGTATAAAAACTCTTCATAATCCTACTCCAAAGTCCCAAGCCATTCACCAAATGCTTAATCTTTTAGCATTACCTGATGCCATTTCACCATTAGACTCTATTCAAAATAATCATACATCTGCTAATCATGAACAACAGACTCAAGGAAGAATTTCTCCTATTTCTCAACAATTAGATATAACTCTTATGAGATCAAGAAAAAGACCACTTCAAAAATCTGACAATACTATTTATCATGATAAACGTTATTGGACATTCATAGGTGAAGGAAGTTATAATAAGGCATATACTGATGGTCAAGGATTTGTTGTTAAAGTTGCTAAAAATGAACTTGGTTTAATGGATAAATCTGAACGTTCTGTAAGAGTATTTAATGAAATAAATCCAACATTACCACAAGAAGTACTAGCTCATGTATCACAAGATTTATGGATATCACCATTAATTGAAAATGAAACATTATCTCCTATAGAACAAGCATCATTTATATTTAAGACATATATAGAACATGGAAGGTTAATATTAGATGGATATTGTCAGAATAACTTATTGCAGAGTGCCAAATATAATACTCCAGTATGTATTGATCCTGGTAATGTCGTACGTCGTAATTCTATTGCTAGTCAGGAGCATTGGTATGCAGCGAATGAAAAAACGTTATTACGTCGTCAACTATATAGAAAACATATGATAGATACTATAGATCATTATCATAAAATAAGACATATTGATAGAACATTACCTATATTAATGATACTAGCTTTAGATTTTATTGATCGTAAAATGCAACATCTACAGTTACAACTTATTTTAAAAAAAAATATAAAATCATTAGGAATAGCTTTTTATTTTTATTACAAACATAATCAAAGTTCTACTCAACAAGAGTTTATTCTTTCAGCAAATATTATAGATAAAATTTTATACGGAGACCAATATATTTGCGATACATTAGATCAAAGTTTTAAAACACTAAATAAAAGTAGAGTAGTAACTTTATTTAGACAAATAAATATAGATATGTCACTGATCTAGTTTTAGATAAGACTATTTCTGGTCAAGCCATGATATATCAGGATTCTGTCGCAAACTGACAAAATAAGTATCTTAATAATTTGATAGAGCAGGATCATAGAAATATAAAAAAGATTGACTCGACCCATGTTAGGGTTTAAATCATGGGACTCTATGGAATCTACTATAGCAGGTTACGAGTTGGTTAACATGATTAAAAAAGGTCAGCACATTAATGCTGGTAAGATGACTCTATGGGATCAATTTTATGCAATAGCGGCATAACTGTATCTAGTGATAGATGATTTCTGAAATACTGTATCCATCTACCCAGTTTGCGACAGAACCAAATCTCAAGGTAGATACGTATATAATATGCTACCAAACCTATCTTCGTTTGTTGATAAATCTTTTGATATAGTCCTATGCTCTCACTTTTTATTTTTATATAGCAAGCACCTAGATTTAGATTTTCACATAAAATCAATTTTAGAGATGTGTAGATTAGCAAAATCTGAAGTAAGAATATTTCCAATACTTGATTTAGAATCAAATAGATCTAAACACTTAAATAAGGTATTGGAAGTATTAGACAAAAATAACTATAAGTATAATATTGAGAAAAGCTCTTACGAGTTTCAAAGAAATGCTAATCAGATGTTAAGAATTAGCACATAATATTTTCCAACTACATCATGCCTGGCATTCCGCCCATGCCGCCACCCATAGGAGGCATAGCAGGAGCGTCTTCTTTGATTTCGCCAACCATAGCTTCTGTAGTAATCATAAGACCAGCAATAGATGCAGCATGTTGTAAAGCAGAACGAGTAACCTTAGTTGGATCTAATATACCCATTTCAACCATATCACCATAAGTATCATTAGCAGCATTATAACCATGACTGCCAGATTTAGCTTTTACTTCATTCACTACCACAGATGCTTCACCACCTGCATTTTGTACGATTTGTCTAAGTGGAGATTCAATTGCTTTTTTAAGTAATGTAATACCATGGTTTTGATCTTCATTATCACCAGTTAAGCCTTCTAAAGCCTTTTGAGCTCTTATAAGTGCTACACCACCACCAGCAACTATACCTTCTTCTACAGCAGCACGAGTTGCATGAAGTGCATCATCTACACGATCTTTTTTCTCTTTCATCTCAGCTTCTGTAATAGCACCAACCTTAATTACTGCTACACCACCAGAAAGCTTTGCTAACCTTTCTTGAAGTTTTTCACGGTCATAATCTGAAGATACTTCTTCAACATTTGCTTTTAGTTGCTTAACTCTATTTGCTATAGCATCTTTATCGCCAGCTCCATCAATGATAGTAGTATCATCTTTAGTTACCTGAACACGGTTTGCAGTACCTAAACTTTCCATACCAGCTTCTTCTAACTTCATACCTAACTCTTCAGAGATAACAGTTGCACCTGTTAGGATTGCAATGTCTTCCATCATAGCTTTTCTTCTATCACCAAAACCTGGAGCTTTTACAGCACATACTTTTACTACACCGCGCATGTTGTTTACAACTAAAGTAGCCAATGCTTCACTTTCTACATCCTCAGCAATTACAAGTAAAGCTTTACCAGACTTAGATACACCTTCTAGTATAGAAAGTAAATCACGGATATTCGCGATCTTTTTATCTACTAATAAGATGTATGGGTTTTCTAAATCAGTAGTCATGTTTTCTTGGTTTGTAGCAAAGTACGGAGATAAATATCCACGATCAAACTGCATACCTTCAACAACATCAAGCTCATCTTCAAAGCCTTTTCCTTCTTCTACAGTGATTACACCCTCTTTACCAACTTTTGCCATTGCATCAGCGATAATTTTACCAACTCTAGCATCAGAGTTTGCAGAGATAGTACCAACCTGCTCGATAGATTTAGCATCAGAACAAGGCTTAGAAAGAACCTTTAGCTCTTCTACTAGCTTGATAGCGGCTTTATCGATACCACGCTTAAGATCCATAGGGTTCATACCTGCAGCAACTGCTTTTAAACCTTCCGTAAGAAGTGCTTGAGCAAGTACAGTAGCAGTAGTAGTACCGTCACCGGCTACATCAGCAGTTTTTGATGCTACTTCTTTTACGATTTGAGCACCCATGTTTTCAAACTTATCTTCAAGCTCGATTTCTTTAGCAACAGAAACACCATCTTTAGTGATAGTCGGAGCACCGAACGATTTATCTAAAACTACATTACGACCTTTAGGTCCTAGAGTTACTTTTACTGCATTTGCTAGTGTATTTACACCATCAAGCATTTTTGCACGAGCTTCATCTGAAAATAAAACTTCTTTCGCTGCCATTGTTATTCTCCTTTAAATAAATATTCTAAAACTAATTACCCAATAATTCCCATAATGTCATTTTCTACCATCATTAGTAGAGTCTCATCACCAACCTTTACTTCAGAGCCTGAGAACTTACCGAAAAGTACTTTATCACCTACTTTTACATCCATAGGTTGTGTAGAACCATTGTCTAATTTTTTACCGTTACCAACTGCAACTATCTCACCTTGGCTTGGCTTTTCTTGAGCACTACCAGTTAAGATAATCCCACCAGCTGATTTAGTTTCTTCAGCACTACGGCGAACCAATACTCTATCTTGTAATGGACGAATATTCATAACAATCTTACTCCTTTGTTGATTTACTTTATTCTTTTAAATTAAGTTTTAATTTTTTTGTAGGTCAAAGCCTTATACCTAACTTCGCTTCCCTACAGTCATCTATATTGAGACTAAAAACTTGTTTTCAAGATTTTTTTTGAGATATTTCTTTAAAAGGTTTAATATATTGAACATATCAAATACTATATTTACAGATTATGAAAAAAACTGTAGGCGTATTCTTCTTACTCATAATGATTAGCTTTGGCTATTCGATTGACTTAAAAAGCAAAGTTATCAATATAAATAAAAACATTGATATTCATTATTATCAAACTATCTCTGATAAAGCTAAGCCAAACCTTATTATGCTTACTGGGCGTGGTACTACGACTAACTTTTGGCCAAAGGATTTTATAGATAAGCTATCTGAAAAATATAATCTATACATTCTTGACTATAGAAACATTAATACAAAAAATACCTCTAGTGTAAGCTATGCAATTAAAGATACAGCCATTGATGTAGATAAATTTGTTAAAAAACTCAATATTTCTAATCCATATCTACTAGGCTGGTCTATGGGCGGAGCTATAGCTATTGAAACAGTTTCTGATTATCCTAAAGACTTTTCTCACCTTATACTTCTATCTCCAGCTTTGCCTAAGACATCAACACAAAAAATCCCAAAACCTCCAAAGTTTAAAACAGATGATGATATTTATAATTATGTTTTTAACATAAACTTATATAACTACTCAAAAGAAAACTTAGATGTTGAACGAAACAGATTTATAAATTCTGATATAAAACAACTTTTTCCTTCTAATGATGTTTTAGCTAGACAAATAACTGGTGTTACTAAGTGGCGAGCTGATGATGATAATTTGGAAAAGTTCAAACAAATCAAAATTCCAATTGATATTTATATTTCTCTAGATGATAAAATAGAGCGTGTTAATCAAATTAAAGCTACGATCACAGAAGTAAAAGATCAGAAAAGAATTAAGGTTAAGTATTTTAAAAACTCTGGTCATGCAATTGCCTGGGATCAGGCACAAAAACTTGCAGACAATATAAATAATCTATAGCATGTTCAAACTCTTTTTTTCAAACATTAGCTAATGCTTTTAAAAAACCTATTTTTTAATGTAAAAAATAAATAATATGTTAATATGTATTTAAACATGAATTTGTTAAAATAATTTTTAATGAAAAAAATAGTCTCTATATTACTTTACTTACTCACGATTAATGCTTTTTCTCTTGAGTTACAAAGTAAAGAAGTTTCAACTAATCATACTGATATTCATTATTATCAAACAACTCCTGACAAAGCTAAACAAGATCTTATTATGCTTACAGGAATAGGAACCACTGCAAACTTCTGGCCAAGAGATTTTATTTTATTTTTATCTGAGAAATATAATCTATACATACTTGACTATAGAGGAATAAATACCTCGCAGCCTCTTAAAAACATAGACTTTACAATTAAAGATTTAGCACGTGATACTAATGATTTCATAAAAATCAAAAAACTAAAAAATGTATCTCTACTAGGTTGGTCAATGGGTGGCAGTGTGGCTTTACAGTCGGTTTTTGATGATAAAAAGCTTTTTAAAAGTCTACTGCTTATATCTCCGGCTTTACCAGAAGAGAATTATAAAGAGCCCAAAAAACTTCAAGAAAAACCAAATTTTCGAATCTCTGAAGATATATATAACTATGTCTTCACTAATAATATATATAGTTATAGACCAAAGCAACTTAAGGGTGAGATTAAACGGTTTATAGATCCTACTATAGATAAATTATTTCCAGGCTCCAAAATATATGCAACACAAAAAATAGCACTAAAGAATTGGATGGAAAATAAGGAAAATGTTTATAACTTCAAAAGAATCACAACTCCAACGACTATATTTCTTGCAAAAAATGATGTAATTTTGGACTACAATCTAAACCAAGACACTATAAACGAACTGAAAGATAAGTCTACACTTAATGTTATCTACTTTACAAATTCTGGACATGCTATAGACTGGGAATACCCTCAAAAATTAGCTAATCTCATAAACAACTTATATTAAAGGCTAGAGAAAACATTCTATAATCTATATTATACATTGTGGTTTTGCACTCATAGCTTAACTGGATAGAGTATCGCCCTCCGAAGGCGGTGGCGTGGGTTCGAGTCCCGCTGAGTGTGCCAATAACAACCTAAAAATCTTTTGCTCAAGATTATGTTTAGTGCGTAACATAAGTTATTAATTTAAGTACAAACAAAACTCTTCTATAGGTTACATAACAATGCTATATTCTATAGTAGTAATTCACCATTAGAATGATGGTTTTAAATACATGTATCAATTGCTTAAATCATATAAAAAACAATTATGTTTTTAGGGGTAATCGCCCTATCAACAACAGCTCAAGCAAAACCAGATTGTGATAAATCATCAGAGATTATTAGTACAAACAGTGGTAAGCTATGCGGGATACAACAGCAAAGATCTTCACAAACAGCTGAAGCATACTTAGGAGTTCCTTTTGCAAAACCTCCTGTTGGTAAACTTAGATGGAAAGCTCCTGAACCTATCGGTAAATTTGACCAAGATGTATTTCAAGCAACTCAGTTAGGCAATAACTGCGTACAGCCATCTGGCGAATCTAAGTATAAGGGTAGTGAAGACTGCTTAAACTTAAACATTTGGAAACCTAAGGGTGATAAGAAAAACCTGCCTGTAATGATATTTATTCCTGGAGGTGGATTTGTCGTCGGTGCTGGGGGGCTAGAAATTTATAACGGTACATATCTAGCAGCTAAACATGATGTTATTGTTGTAACGCTTAACTATCGCCTTGGTGCTTTAGGATTTTTAAGATACATGGAGAATGCTACTAACATAAAAGGTAACTTTGGCTTACTTGATCAAATAACTGCTATGAAATGGATCAAAGAAAATATCAAGAACTTTGGTGGAGACCCTGATAAGATAACACTATTTGGTGAAAGTGCTGGAGCTATGTCTGTAGGCTTCCATTTAATGTCTGTACCTAAGAGTAATGATTTATTTAGAGCGGCAATAATGGAAAGTAATCCATACAGTGTTCCGTATGCTGATGCTATCGAAGCTGAGTTGGTTGGTAAAAATTTTGTGAAATTAATTAATAAAAACATAAAAGATGATGATGCTAAAGGTAATGATTTAGAGTGGCTTCAATCTCTTCCGGTCGATGCAATTATGCAATCACAAGACAAAACTTTACCTGGAGGAATTTTTAACTTAGTAATAAACGGTATGGCACAAGGTACATGGTGGACTCCAACTGTTGGTGTTTCACCTGTAACTGGTCAGCCAATGGATGGCTACCATGAAGGTAATTCACCTAAACCTTATGTTTTTGGGCTCAATAAAAATGAAGGTATATTTTTTATGCCAGACCCAAACAAATTTACTAAATCTAATTTAAAAAAAGCATTATTAAGTGACTTTGGAAATATTGGATATAAGAATATTATCAACTTCAAAGACAAAGAAGGTAACGCTATCTATAACCCTAATAACTATGATTCTGATTCAGAATCAACTATGACTCCAGCAGCTCAAGCAATGTCTAAAATAATGACTGATTATAGCTTTGGGTATGGTAATCTGCATGCGTTACAAAAGAGTTGGGACAAACAATCGATATCAAAAGAGCCAGTTTATAGTTACTACTTCTCAAAGCAGTCTAGTTTTAATTATCAAAACTTAGAACGCTGTCTAAATGAAGTATGCCACACATACGAACTGCCTTATGTGTTTCATAACTTTGTTGTGAAACAACCAGATGGTACTCAAACAACAGTTAAAAATGCGAGTGAAAATGATATTGCTCTAGCTAATCTAATGAGTAAAAGTTGGGCAGGTTTTGCTAAAGATCCATATGATTGGAAAAATGGGTTTGGATATCCTCCATTAGACTCAATTTCTAAAGGTAAATATGTTCACTTCAAAACTAATCCTAAAATAGCTAATAATCTAACTGAAATTATTAACTACCCATTCTGGGGAAAAACTAAAACTGCTCAAAAAATTTGGCTAAAACTTGGTCAGGCTGAAAAACCGAAATATAAAGAACATGAGTCTAGTGATTTCTAGATTTATACCAACTCTAATATAAATTCGTTATTTGCACTTAGATTCTTATAATTAAAGATTGTTGATTTAATAACAAAAGCACATTGAGTACATTCGACAAGCCAGTGACCATCTCGAAATATTTACTGTAAACCTAAGAAAACCGAGACTCTGCTCAGTTATCTTGTTTTCTTGAGTAATTTGATTAAATCAACAGTCTTAATTAGCTATAAACTTTTGAAACTATAAAGACCAAAATCGTAACCCCTACAACTATCATAAATATCGGTCTAACAAGTTTTGATCCTTTTAATATAACCATCTTAGAACCAGCCATACCACCAAAGAAGCTCCCTACTGCCATCACCAAGCCATAAAGTAT
The DNA here is from genome assembly GCF_003290445.1 of Francisella adeliensis. Lineage (NCBI taxonomy): Bacteria > Pseudomonadati > Pseudomonadota > Gammaproteobacteria > Thiotrichales > Francisellaceae > Francisella > Francisella adeliensis. The sequence continues at coordinate 1,489,574 of NZ_CP021781.1, forward strand.
ATTGACATGACCCGCCAATAAGAAAACTATCAGTGAAAAGACATTACTTTTAAGGTTAAGTACTTTTGCATAACCTGAAGCCTGAAGAAATGTATAACCTAAAAAGTACACAATAGCTATAATCCAAAAATTACCTGTTCCAGGTCCAAAGAAACCATCATAGGCGCCAAGCAGAAACCCAAACAGTGTAAAAAAGGCAAGCTCTGACATCCTTTTTTTGCCAGCAGCTACACCAAGGTTTTTATTAAATAGGCTAAAGACAAACACAAAAACCAATAGTACTGGAACAACAAAGTTCATAAATTCATTATCAATTACTAATGCTAATATAGTTCCTAAAGATGCTCCTATGAATCCTGCAATTAAGCCTCGTATCACTGTCTTAAAATTTATAAGCCCATTTTTATAGTACTTAAAAACTGCAGTGCCTGTACCTATACTAGCTTGTAGTTTATTTGTCCCAAGCACCATTGCAATGGGCAGACCTGTCATACTTAAAGCCGGTATACTAATAAGCCCTCCACCACCTGCGATAGCATCTATGAAACTTGCTAAAAATCCCATAACTACTAAAAACAAACACAAAGCAATAATGTGGTGAGATAAGAAAACTAACACTCTATCCTTCCAGCTTAATAGTACTGCCTTCAGCAATCAAGTGATTGATATTATTGACAAGTGAGTAGATTGAAAAATTTTCAGTCAATGAGTTAAAGCTAGCATCAACACCATCTAACGAGATACAGATATTCAATGACCGCTCTTGATCACCAGAATCACTAGCAATATTATCCTTTAAAGAATGAAGTACTTTTTCAAGGTTGGTTGAATTAATAAGGTTACTTTTTAAAGTGATATTAACCTTACTAAATGTTTCATCAATATAATCAGCTATTGGCAAAACCTTATCCACGCTCAGTTTATTATTATCTCGTTGAACATCGCGACTAACTTTACCTTCAACTACGATTACATCATCAACTTTGATATTATCCTTAACAGAGGCAAATACATCTTCACTAATCAAACAATCTGCTCTATTTTTCTCATCATCAATATTTAGTATATAAAGCACTCGACCAGTTTTTGTTTGGCGACGCATTGCTGGAGTTATCATACTTGCAATGATTCTAACTGAAGTACCATCTGCACTTGGCTGTTGGATTCTTGCCAAATCACTAAAACTCACATGATTACGCCAATGACTTTCATCATCTATAATATGCCCACTAAAGTACATTCCTAGAGCTTTTTTCTCGTTTATAAGAAGTTCTTTCAAGCACCATTCATTTGTATAGCATTCTTTTTCAAGCTCTTTATCAGTATCTTCTTCTTGGACATTAAACCCAAATAAATCATCTTGACCAGCTGCATTCATATCATTTACATAACTTGCATTTTTAATGGCTTTTTCGATACTATTAAAAGCTGTGGCTCTATTTTCAGTTATTTCATTTAAAGCTCCTGCAAAACAAAGTGCTTCTAAAGCTTTTTTATTTACCTTACGTAAATCTACTCTACGAGTAAGGTCAAATATTGAGTTAAATCTACCACTTTGCTCTCTCTCTGTAAGTATACTTTTTATAGCTTCACTACCTAAGCCTTTAATCGCACCAAGTCCTAGCAATATAACTCCTTTTGAAACAGCCTTACAATCATAAATACTTTTGTTTACATCTGGCAGTTTAACCGAGACATTCATATCCTTACAGTCAAGCATAAACTTAACTAACTGATCTGTATTTCCCATATCCCCAGACATCAAAGCTGCCATATATTCATCAGGGAAATGTGCTTTTAAATACGCTGTTTGATATGCTATAAGAGCATAAGCCGCAGCATGAGATTTGTTAAAACCATAACCTGCAAAAGCTTCCATTTGATCAAATATTTCATCTGCTAAACCCGAATCAATATCGTTATGCTTTAATGCACCCTCTTTAAAGATTTTACGCTGCATTTCCATCTCTTCAGGCTTTTTCTTACCCATTGCTCGACGCAGTAAATCTGCACCGCCAAGTGTATAGCCAGCAAGCTTTTGAGCCATTTGCATAACCTGCTCTTGATAGACTGGTATACCATAAGTCTCTTGTAATACCTGCTCTAATAATGGGTGCAAATATACCGTGCGTTTTCTGCCATGCTTACGATCAACAAATGTTGGGATATTTTCCATTGGACCAGGTCTATACAAAGCTACTAGTGCAATAATCTCTTCAAAAGTCGAAGTACCTAAATCTTTGACAATTTGTCGCATACCCTGAGACTCTAACTGAAATATACCCGTAGTATTTCCAGCCTGCAAAAGCTTAAATGTTAGCTTATCATCTAAAGGAATATCTGCTATATCAAGTGGCTCTTCATCTGCATTTTTTTTAGCGTTTATACTTATAAGTGCTTTTTTAATAATTGTTAAGTTTTTTAAGCCTAAAAAGTCAAACTTAACAAGACCTACATCCTCGACATCATTTTTGTCAAATTGTGTGACTATATCGCCACCTTTATCTTCACAGTACACAGGAGCAAAATCAGAGATAACTGTTGGAGATATAACAAGACCCGCAGCATGCTTACCTAAACTCCTAGGCAAACCCTCAAGTTTTTCGGCCTTTTCGATTATCTCAGCGACATCTTCATTATTCTGAATCTCATTATAAAGCTCTTCACAAAAATTTTTATTTGGTTCACCATCTTTTTCTTTAACAAGTATCTTCTTAAATGTAGTTCCAGGAGTTTCAGGTATCATCTTGGCAATCATATCACCAAAGCCATAACCTTGCCCCATCACACGCACTACATCTCGTACTACACCCTTAGCTGCCATAGTACCGTAAGTGATAATCTGTCCAACACTTTGCTTACCGTACTTCTGCTCTACATATTTGATAACTCTATCACGACCCTCTATACAGAAATCAATATCAAAGTCAGGCATAGAGACACGCTCTGGGTTTAAAAATCTCTCAAAAAGCAATCCATACGGTAGTGGGTCTATATCAGTTATAAGCAAAGAGTATGCTACCAATGAGCCCGCACCAGAACCACGCCCTGGACCAACTGGAATATCATTTTCCTTACACCAACGAATAAAGTCTTCCACAATCAAAAAATATCCCGGAAATCCCATATCACAGATTATATCTATCTCAACTTGAAGCCTATCTTTATAAACTTTAGTTACATGATCATGTTTATCTATTGGTTTCTTGGCTAATATTTTTTCTAAACGCTTATCTAAACCTTTATAGCAAAGTTTTGAGAAATACTCCCTCTCAGTTAAGCCTTCTGGAATATCCATCTGAGGTAAGCATGGTTTTCCTAGATCAAATGTCACATTACATCTCTTTGCAATAGCTAAAGCATTATCAACTAACACAGGTAATGAACTAAATGTTTGATACATCTCATCAGCTGACTTAAGATACTGTTCATGAGTGAACTTTGTTTTACGAGTCTCATCTAGTATTGTAGTCTTTTCATTTATACAAGCTCGTATTTCATGAATATCAAAATCTTCTGCTTCCATAAATACAGTGATGTTAGTCGCAACTGCCAATAAATCATAATCACTAGCGATAGCTAACGCTTGTTCATTATATAGGCCTTCATTTTCATAGTTAAGTTTATGAATTTCTATTATAAAATTATCTTTCTCAAAACAGTCAATATAGTAATTTACTATCTCAGGTAAATTATTAGCTTTTTGTAAGATTGCCTTGCCAATCTCACCATTTTGCCCACCATTTAAGCATATAATATCCTCTAAACACATTTCTTTCAGCCATTCTCTAGGCACTAGAGGTATAGAGCCAAACCTTTCAGCCTCTTCATAGGCTCTTGAGATTAGCTTTACCATATTTTGATAGCCATCATTAGTCTCAGCTAAAAGAACTAAATCACAAATACCAAACTCTGTGTCTACTTTTAGCTCAACCCCAAAAATTGGCTTAATCCCTGTTTTGATAGCTTGCTTATAAAACTTAACTGCTGCAAAAAGATTAGAGACATCTGTCAAAGCTAAAGCTACTATATTTTTCTGTTTAGCTGATTCAAAAAGATCATTTAAGCGAACTGTACTATCGACTACAGAAAAGCCTGTATGGATACGAAGATGAGAAATCATAAAGAAATATTTTATTAGTAAAACTAGGTATAAATACTACTACATTTAAAGGTGAAAATCATGGCTGATTTTAAAGATAAAAGTTGTTTGTTAATTAGCATCCATAACTGCAACAAATGCTACATCTGTTAGCTGATTGCCTGTAACTTGCTGATCCCCTGTAAAATAAGTCTCATTAGATGGGTATTTACTAGAGTAATTATCTTCTACTGTAGTATGTAGATTTGTAGTATATACATGAGCAGCTTTATTATTTAAAAGATCAAGAGCAAGCTTTGTTTTTGCAAGAGTAAAAGATTGGAACATATGCCCACACATACCTTGTTTAGCTCTATAGCGAGGTGATTCTTTAGACAAAGATGCAGTATAAACATAAGTATTTTGCTCTTTGTTATATACTGGGCCTAAGACTCTAAAATGACTCCCTCCGATATCAGGATTATCAACATCCTCAAAAGTATAACCATGGTAGTTACCATTAACTTGACCACCTATCTGATCGAAAGTTTGTAGTTTACCATCTTGTTTAAATAAACCTGCATAGCCTGATGAATGCTGATCAGAATAATCTTTTGTGAAACTTGTTTTTTCTAACTCATCTACTACTGTTTTATCAGCCTCGGCTCTATCTTTAGCTCCCTTAACTACAAATATAAAGTTTACAACCTCTAGCACTCTATGAGTTGGCTGGAAGTTATGATCTATACTTGTTTCACCATCACCTACCCAATATACCCAGGCAGCTGGTATTGCAGTTTTCTTAAAGTCTTTATAATAAGCCATCATAAATGGACTCATTTCTGGAAGGTCTATATAGTCTGCTTTTGCATTAGCTTTATTATAAGGCTTAACCACATATTTCTTCAAAGTCTCACCATAACCCAAAATCACATTGTCTAAGATTTTGTTACTAGTAGATTTTGTTGCATTAGGTTTTACCACAAAGTTATCATCCATTTTCAAATCTTTAAACTGCTGACTTTCTTCTGGATCTGTTATAACTTGCTTATAGCCACAGAAATTATACTTATCAGTATTACTAGCATAAACTGAAGAAGCTAGAATAGTCCCAACTAAAACTTTTACTATTTTCATTATTAACAACCTATATTTTTAAAAAAACGACTATCTAAACTTCTGCTTAGAAGATATCTTATAATCTAAGAAATCACTGATTTTATTCTTCTTATCTTTGAAAATAAAATTATTATAAACCATCATATACACAAGTACTTTACGCACATAATGTCTAGTTTCTCCATAAGGAACATTTTCAATCCATATTGGAGCAGTTACTTCTTTACCAAGCCACTTATTAACATTACCAGGTCCTGCGTTATATGCACATATTCCAAGTATTGGGTTTTTATCAAAAAGTTTTTCTAAAAAATATAAGTTAGCTGTACCTAATTTAATATTATTCGCAGGAATATAAATCTGTGTAGACATACCTTCAGATTTATCGCCAACCATAGGTAGTTTATATTTTTTAGCAATAAAGTTAGCTGTAGGTTCTGTAACTTGCATCAAACCCTTAGCACCAGCATACGAGCCAGCTTCAACATCAAACAAAGATTCTTTACGCATTATCGAAAGTACTAAATCTTTATTTATATCGAATTTATCAGCATTTTTATTAACTTCAGATATAAATGCTTTAGGGAAAAGTAATTCTATATTTGAGAACTTACCTATTACAGCCATATTAAATATCGCAGCATAATACATATTATGACTTTCCGCTAAACGAGATAACTCCTTAATTTGTGTTATCTCTCTATTTTTTAGCTTTGCTCTTATATCCCATTTCCAGATATTTGTAGATTCTTTATATTCACCAATTCTGTATAAATCAATAGCTTCTAAAATAGGATCTTGGTTAAGCAAGTCTTTTGCTTCTCTAGAAGTTATATCATCAGCTTGTTGATTACCAAAATTGTAAGGTTTATCAAGCTCATCAGATGCTAGAAATGAATAATAGTCTAAAGGTACTTTTGTTAGTTCTTCAAATATCGGCTTAGCTTTTGATTTTTGGTTTGTTTTTTTATAACTATATGCAAGCCAGTACTTCCAAGCCTCATCTTGCTGAGATTTTTTAGGTAATTGATAATATGTTTTTATATAATCATTAAAATTATTATTATATAAATCAACTCTAAGTAGCCATTCCCAAGCTATAGCTGTAAGATATCTCTTATCTACTTTAGCTAACCATTGCTTTGCCTGCGGTGACTGTGACCTAGCAAAACTTACAGCTATAGCAGATATACATTCAGCCTTAGTTTTTTTATCTAGATATTTTTTATTTTTAAGGTTATCCCAAAGTTTTGCATATGCTTGATCATCTTTTTTAACTAAATCTTTTGATATATCTACGAAGATTTTATCGAAATATCTATAGTTATGGTATTTTGCAATAAAGCTATCAAGTTTGCTTGGATCTTTTGTAGCAGCTTTCCATGCATTTATATAATCCACATAGTCTTTATTATTATCAACAAAAGTATTTAAAAGCCATAAGCTATCACTAAATTTATTCGCGAATGCTAGATTATAAGCCTTGCTGACAATATAGTTTTTTGGCTTATTATCTGAGTTATCCCAAAGTTTTTGCATTTCGGTACAACCTGAAGCCATATAGACACGATTTTGCCATAACTGCCCATAAGCATCTAAAGCTTTATTTTTATCACCTAACTCATGCTCTGATTGAATTGCCCAACATTTACCAGATACTCCAAGATCATTATTATAGTATTCGTCAAACTTCTTCCACTTATGATTTTTAGCATAATAAGTTGCTAAATCTTTGGATAACCTAGTATCCCAATACTTACCTTTATTTTGCTTAAGATAACGGTCTATAGTCGATTGCTCAAACATACCAGGATCTTTACTTATTTCTCTGTATTGAAGATACGGATAAATACTTGCATTTTTCAGCCTAGATTTTAGATAGTAATACGACTTATAGTCACCTTTATCAAGAGCTTTCAGAGCTTGCTGTGAGTATTGTTTCTCAGTATTTGTTAAACTAAATGCCGTACCAAAACCAGATAGTACAAGGCCTGTTAAAATAATTTTTTTTAGCATACTTACCTCGATAATTTCATCAATACTAAGATAGCATATTTGCCAAAGATAGAAAACGCCTTATGCTGTGAAAAATATATTTTAAGATATTAATTGCCGTAACTTCAGTTATTTAAGCCGTAACCCTCTTTAAATAGACTATAGTTATGATTTCTAACTTCATGCATATCTTTTGGCCAAGCAAATGGAAGAGTATTGCTACTGTATTGTTTACCATTTATAAAAGTATGGAAAGATTTAAGTTTATATTTTCCTGTAATAGTGTTTGCAATTGCTTGTCCACCGCTAGTACCTGGTAACCATGCAGCAATTAGAGCATCACTATTTTGTAAAGGTGCTTTATCTGCACCAGCTGTTATAACCACTGGTCTACCTGATTGAATCACTGTAATTATAGGTATTCCTTTAGCTTTTAATTCTTTGATTTGAGTAGCTTGACTTTCACTGAACTTCAAACCTAAGAATTTATTTTGTGGTTCCTTATGTTCATCTGTAAATAGAGGGTTGTTATTTGCAACATCCCCATGATATTCAGCATAAGGGTTTTCTGACAAAACTATAATAGCTATAGTGTCAGCTCTACTTAACTGTAATTTATTTTCTTTAAGGTTTGTAATAAATCTAGTACCTTTTGGTAGATCTGACTTTAACCCATCAAGTGTACTTGTAGCTCCACTATGCTCCTTACCATAAGCTCCTGGCATCCACCATTTATTACCAGTAAAGCCTTGCCATAATATAGTCCACCCACCATTTTGGCGACCTATATCATCATAAGCACCCATCAACACTACATTTTTAATTTTACTAATTTTCACGGGTAATGTTTTATCTTTATTTTTGAGAAGCACTAATGATTGTTCTGCAGCCTCTAGAGCTGTTTGCTTAATCTTCTCATTCGTAATGGGTTTCATACTTGGTTTCATAGCTAATTTAACCGCTATAATTCTAGTTACCGCTTGATCTACTCGCGACATCGGAATCTTGTGTTGTGTTACTGCAAATTTTATAGCTTTTAGTACATCTTCTGCATTACTATAATTGTAACCCTCCATGGTTCTTGGCCATGCTACTTTATTTTGTATTTCAGTGTAATTCTTACTAATATTTTTTGGCTGTTCTCCCAAGAATTCTTTAGGATAATGATTAGGAATACCTGTATTAAATATACCAAACATAATCATATCTACACCATTATTGATTGACATAGATAATGCATCTATAAATGAAATTTTACTTTGCTTGTTTAACATATTATATTTTGCTTGAGCTTTTGATATTGCTGCATAATCAGATACAACAAAACCATCGAATTTATAGCCATCAATACCTGTTGTAGTAATTTTCTTAAGAAGACCTTTATCTCCACCAAAATGCATTGGAATACCATTTAAACTACTATATGAAGGCATCATACTACCAGCACTTGCATTTATAGCTCCACGATATCCTGCTCCATCAGTTTTCCATAATTCATCGAAATTAGTAATCTCAGCATTTCCTTCATCAAGACCATTAATAGTTCTTCCATCAGCTATAAAATGCTTAACTGTAGCTAAAGTACCTGTTACATGCTTATTTTGAACATCCTGCATGCCTTGTACAAAATTATATGCCATTGTTTTCACAACATTTGGATCTTGCGAAAATGACTCATAAGCTCTACCCCATCTATAATCATGAGCAATAGCTACAGTAGGCGCGTAAACCCAGTTAAAGCCAGATTCTAAAGTTCCTGCAGCTGTCATTCTAGCTGTTTCTCTGACTAATTTTGGATTATGTGTAGCTCCTAAACCTATATTTTGTGGAAATAATGGTGAGCCTAATACATGTTGGTTACCATGAACTTCATCAGTTCCTAACAGAAGCTCTGTCCCTTTAGGTCCTGAGTATTGGCTTTTTGCTAATCTAGCAATTTTTTGCCACATTTTTAAAGATGGATCATTAGCATCAAACGGTACATCATTACCGCCCACTAAGACTGAACCAATATGGTATTTTTTTATTTTATCTAATCCAAACTTTATGATTAGTTCTTTATCAGAAAGAGTGCTTAAATACTTAGCATCTTGTAGATTAGGTATCAAAATAGTTGTAGTTGGAACTATCATTTGACCAATTTTCTCATCAAGAGTCATCTTTGAGACGATATCTTTTGCTTGCTTAATATACGGCTGATATAAATCTTTATGAGTATTTACTGTAACTCCATGATCTTCTTGTTCTTTTGTATTATAAACCCCAATAGCTACAACGCCACAAGCTACAGCGATAGCTCCTACTAGTATTTTAATCTTCATGCAAAACCTTATTGATTTAAAACCCTTGCATTTAATACTATACTTAAAATTATTATAAATAAATTAATTTCTTTAAATTCCACTATGAAATCTAAACTCATAATCTTTTGATAAAATCAAGTTTTGCTCAACTTTAGCTAATCTCTCAATGCTTGGTGCTATGTCTGTGGAAGAGTATTTCTGTGCAAAATCCAAATAAATTGTAAAATGTCTTTTCTCCGACTCTAGTAATCCGCTATAAAACTTTTGTAAATCTGCATCAAGATGAGGGGCTATTTTTGCAAACCTTTCACATGATCGTGCTTCAATATATGCACCTACAATTAAAGCATCAATAAATCTACCATGCTTGTCTGTACGAGTATTTTTTATCAGCTCACTTGCATATCTAGATGCTGAAATTGCTTTAAACTCAATTTTGCGTTTTTTTAGTATTCGCATAACTTGTTCAAAATGTACTAACTCTTCTCGAGCAATCTTTGACATTTTAGTTATAAGCTCTGGTTTATCTGAGTATTTATAAAGATAAGTCATCGCTGATGAGGCTGCTTTCATTTCACAGTGCGCATGATCAATAAGCATCAGCTCCTGATTTGCTAAAGCCTTATCAACCCACTCTTCTGGTGTTTCACATGGTAAGAAATCTTCTATCGTTATAAAATCAGCATATAGTTTTTTTGACATTAGTCTTTAGGGTAAAATATTTTGGTTTTATTATAAAAGATATTTTGAATAATATATAGTTTGTGTACAAAATCTTAAGTAATAGACTTTTAATTCCATAGGTTAAATAAGTATGGAAATATCAATAGTAATATTGGAATTGTAACAATACACATTACTGTTTGCATACTTATAATATTCCCCATTGATTCATGATCTCCCTTTAAAAGATATACCATAGCATAAGCACTTGTACTAGCAGGTGATGCAGCATATATCATGCAAATAGCTACAAGAGTTTTATCAAAACCTAAAGGACTTAGTACCAACACCACTGCAACTGGAAATATTATTAATTTAACGATTGAACAATTAATAATCCCAACGATCTTAAGCATATTAATATTAAACTTAATACTAGCTCCAACAGCCATAATACTTAAAACAATCGAAGCTGAACTAAAGTTACTTAATACTAGATTTAAAGGATCTATGTTGAGAATTATAGGAACATATTTAGCTAAAACATTAAACACAAAACCTAAGATACATGCAATAATCAAAGGATTCCTTAAAAGTTCGATAATCACTGCAAATAGGTTTTTTTTATTTTTGGGATCCTTTTCATTAAGCATTATTAAACCAACAATATTTGCTAAAGCAATCATAGATGCTGTAATAATTGCAATAATAGGCATAGCTTCTGCAGGGTTGAAGTATGAAACCGTAACACCTATAAATACATAACTGTTGTACCTAAAAGAACCTTGGACAAAAACCACCCAAAACTTTTCATCTTTGAAAAAAAACTTAAATGCTCTTAAAAAGAACAGTAGAATAAAAACTAGAACGATTAAGACTACAATAAATCCCGAGCTTGAATATGCAATACTAGCATTTGCGACATCATAAACTATTAGTGATGGAAAAAATATATAGTAAACAAGTTTATTTATAGCCGACCAAAAACTTTTATCTTTAAGCCAAAATTTCTCTATCATAAAGCCTGAAATCAAAAGTACCAAAATTGGTAGTATTGAATTAATAATTGGCACGACTCTTTACTTAAAATTAGGAAAAATTATTGACACTAAAACTATCATAGATTAAACACCGTTACAAATAGACATAATCTAATACTCCTTGTTTTGGTTTAAATCAAATTAGTTGAATTAATCCGCACATCAGATAGAATGGAAGCTATCGACTCTGTAAATATAATTAAAAATGACATCAGCAGATAAAAACAAACTAATAGACAAAGCTATCGAAGCTTCAAACAATGCCTATGCACCATACTCAAACTTCAAAGTTGGTGCAGCCCTTCTTATGAAAGATGGTAGCTACATTTTAGGGGCTAATGTCGAAAATTGTGCTTATGGTCCAAGTAATTGTGCCGAAAGGTCTGCTTTATTTGCGGCTTACAGCCAAGGCTTTCGAAAAGAAGATATCAAAATGATAGCAACTATCACAGATACTCCAAAAGCTTCATCATCATGTGGAACTTGTAGACAAGTAATGACTGAACTACTAACTACTGAATGTATTGTACTATTTTCAAATAATGCAAAATCAGATATAAAAGAAACTACAATTGATGAATTGCTACCTGATAGATTTATACTTGAATAACATTATAATTATCAATAACAGAATAATGCATCTATTTTAGATACTAAAATTACTACTTGTTTTCTATTTATTTTTAAAGGGGTGATTTTTTGAAAAATAATGGTGGGATGTACAGGATTCGAACCTGTGACCAATTGGTTAAAAGCCAACTGCTCTACCAACTGAGCTAACATCCCGGTAGATGAGAAGTATTATACTTTTTAATTTTTTTATGTCAACGCTTTTTGTGACTTTTTATAATTTAATTCTAATAACTCGATCGGATGTTTTATAGTGTGCCCTTCAACCCTTTTAATTTGACAACGACAAGAAAAACCTGTGACCACAGAATTTCTAATTCCGAACTTCTCAATTTTATCTTTCCAGCTTAAATTATAAATTTGTTTTGATGCTTCAAGGTGTTTAACTTCATGCCCAAAACTTCCAGACATTCCACAACAACCAATTTTTACAGCTTCTGCTTCTATACCAAAATGTTTAAAGACTTTTTGCCACTGATCCACCGATACTGGAGATAGTGATTTTTCGGTACAGTGATTAAATATATTTATCTTACCTTCATATTTAGTTGATACTGTTGGTAAATTTGGTAATTGCTCATACAGCCATTCTTGAATCATTTTAACTTTAAACTCGACCTTACCTTTCAAGTATTTCTTATATTCATCTCGATAAACTAAGGTCATAGCAGGATCGACTCCAATCATATCTATACCGATACCAGATATTTTGTTATAAAGCTTCGTAGCTTTATTTGCTTGTTTATCAAAATACTTTAAAAAACCTTTTACATGTGAAGGCTTACCATTTACTTTAAATGGTGCTAAATATACCCGATAACCTAAAGCTGTAAGTAGATCATATAAACTTAGTACTATATGCGTATCATATAAAGATGTGAAAATATCTTGCACGATACATACTGATTTTGATTTTTCATCTTCCGTTAATTTTTGCATTTCTTTAAGATCAAATTCAAATGCACCTCTACGACTAAGCTCTTTGCGAAGATTTAAGCTACTAATAACAGGAGTATCCACAAATCCAATAATATTCCCTAAACCAGCTCTCACAAATTGAGTATTAAAAATATCATTAAACATCTTTGGTGCAGATAAGTTCAGACTAAGTATACTCTCACTAAATTTCACAAAATAATCAGTTGCTGGACGACGATATTTAGAATGATAATGTGCTAAAAATTGCGACTTCATACTTGGAATATCTACTTTTATCGGGCACCCTGTAACGCAGGCCTTACAACCTAAGCACTTATCTAATGAATCATAAACTTCATGCGAAAAGTCTTCTTTAAAATCTTTTAGTCTATCTATGCCTACTTTATAATCATTACTTACTGTTGAATATCCTTTAGCTGAAAGTTGATTTAACCACTCTCGTAATATCGCTGAGCGACCTTTCGGTGAATACAGCCAGTTTCTACTTACCTTAGCAGATGGACAAATAGCAGTATCATAATCATAATTTAAGCACTGAGAATTACCATTACAATTATAAGCACCTGAAAATTGCTCACGCATTTCTTTTGATACACTGTTATCTATAGCCCCCCTAAAAGGACCTGCTACTTTGACTATATTATCCTTACTATTTGCTGGAGTTGTGATTTTACCAGGGTTAAGTTGGTTATATGGGTCAAATGCTTGTTTAATATGCCCTAGACTCTTATACAGATCTTCACCAAAAAAATCTTTAAGGTATTCGCTACGATAACCATGACCATGCTCAGCACAAAGTATACCACCATGCTTTTTCACCAACTGGCTTACTTTCTTAGTGATTTCTGAGACTTTTTTAGCATCATTTTCATCACTCATATCTAACGCGGGTCGAATATGTAAACAACCAACATCTACATGACCAAACATCCCATACTTAACATCATAACTATCTAAAAGTTTAGATAAATCTTTAATATAATCTGCTAAATTTTCTGGAGCAACAGCGGTATCTTCAATAAAAGGTATTGGTTTGCGGTTTCCTTTCATAGCACCAAGCAAGCCAACCCCTTTTTTACGCAACTCCCATAAGCTATTCATCTCAGCAGTATCTTCAGTTAAATGATAAATCTTATTATCATCTAAAAGCAGTTTTTCTAACCCGGCAGTTTTATTATCAACAATAGCTTGAGTTTCACCAATAAATTCTATGAAATTTATTGCAGCAACTTCTTGAGAATGATCTTTCTCTATCATATGCTTGATACGATGATACACTTCATCTTCTTTTGCTAGCCTTACGATATTATTATCAATAGTTTCTATCGCTGATGGCTCATAAACCAATAAATCTCTAGCAGCTTTTAAAGCCTCATCAAACCTAGCATACGATACAGCAAACAATGCTTTAAACTTCGGTTTTTTAGTAAGTTTTAACTTCATTTCTGTAACAAATGCAAGCGTGCCTTCTGAACCTGAAATTAAATAGCTAAGGTTTATTTTGTTATTTGGCTTATCATAGGTTTTAGAAAGGTTATATCCTGTCAGAAACCTACTTAGCTTAGGCATTTCAGATTCTATTTGATAATAATTATCTACTATTTGCTCTTCTATAGTAGTATAAATATTTTTCTCAACTTCACTTAAATTACTACTTTGAATATCATCCACAGAAATAGTCTTGGTACGAATATTATGACCAGTTACTAGCATACATTCTAGCTCTAAAATATGCGCACTAGTACGACCATAAATCCTTGAGCCTTTACCACACGCATCAGTATTTACCATACCACCTAAAGTAGCACGGTTACTAGGAGAAAGGTTTGGTGCAAAAAAATACTCACTATTGGCAATCTTATCGTTTAACTGATCTAAAACGACTCCTGGCTGCACAACAACAAATTCATCATCTAGATTAACTTCTAAAATTTGATTCATATAACGACTACTATCAACTATCACACCCGCACATAATGAATGCCCTGCTGTTCCAGTGCCTCCACCTCTTGGTGCAAATTTCATTTCACGATATTTTTCTAAACTTGCTAGTTTAAATACAATCTCAACATCTGATTTTGACCTTGGAAAAACAACTAGCTCAGGAACCACCATATAGACACTATTATCCATTGATGTTGATATTCTAGAAGCATAATCTTCGTGAAGATCACCCCTAAAACCATCTTGACGAAGATCATTAATAAATAGATCTATAAGTTGGTTTAGCTTATTGGATATATTTAAAACTGGGAGCTTATCTTGTTTCATATTATAAAATACTTAGAAAGTTTACTTAATTATATAAGAAAAGTAAGAATTCATAAACAGCTATATAATAAAGCTATAGAAGGAGTTACCAAAATTTGATAAAAATTTTTACTGATTATTTTACAACAACCTTAATTGTTTTCTTAGATAAAGCTTTTTCATTTATCTCAATACCTAAGCCTGGAGTGTTTGGAGCTTCAAAAAAGCCATTTATTGGTTGAGGGTCTTGTATACAAAGCTCTCTATTAAAGTCTTTTAAAGCATAAGTATGATGCTCATGTATCATAAAGTTAGGTATAGCTGTTTCAAGGTGTAAACTTGCTGCTGTAGCTATTGGACCACCACAAACATGTGCTTGAATTTTCACATCATACATATCAACATAGTCACAAATTTTCTTAGCTTCAGTTAAACCACCACACAAGCCGATATCTGGCTGTAAGATATCTATAGTTTGTTTTTCGATATATTCTCTCACACCATGACGCAAATATAGCCTCTCACCTGCAGCAATCGGCACATCAAGCTTTTGTTTAAGTGGCTCATGTAATTTACTGTTTAAGTAATTCACCGGCTCTTCAAAATAAAGACATTTAAAGTCTTCAGCTATCTCACCTAACTGTAATGCTGATGTAAGACTTGGTAAACTATGACACTCAAAAATAATATCGCCATTTTCACCAAGTACATCACGAATAGCCTGCATTCTTTCACGAATAAGATTAAGATGACTTCTGCGAAATGGTAAAGTGCAATCATATAAAGTATCACCCTTATCATCAAACATCATAGGGTCTACTTTAATCGCATCATAGCCTTCTGCGACTGCTTTTTCTGTAGCTTTTGCATAATCTTCTGGCTTGTATAACGCTTTTCTCTCATACTGATCCCAGTCAAATTGAAGTTGACTAGCATAAGTACGCAACTTAGGATTGGTTTTACCACCTAATAATTCATAAACTGGTAGTCCTAGCGCTTTACCTTTGATGTCCCAAAGAGCTATATCAATAGCACTCATAGCAGCATAAACAACAGGTCCACCACCTAAGCCCCAAAAACTTTCACGTAGCATTCTATCCCATAGTTTTTCACTATTAAATGGATCAGTACCTATCACTATAGCTTGGGCAAATTCTTGAATCATATTTGCTGCTGCAGAATGCCCTAAATCATAAGCTAATCCTGCCTCACCAACCCCTGTGATACCCTCATCCGTAATTACTTTTACAAAAACCGGTGACCAAGCAGGTCTTTTATCACAATAAATATCAAATACTTCTACTGCTATTATTTTCATTTATTTATCCTTACTATCAATCATTAATTGAGTAAATATCGCTAGCTACCCTACAAAATATATTCTGTGAAACTTTTTCATTATTTATATATTTTCTCAAGTAATTCTGCCAAAATTTATAATCTTGTGTATATGAAACTGGATAGTTTGAGCCATAACAAAGTTGCTTTTGATTTATATAATCAAAAATAAAATCTAAAGCTCTATCTACATCGCAAATATCATTGTTTAAATCAAAACCTGATAACTTAAGGTACCAGTTTTTATTTTGAGATATATTTTTGATAAAAGTCTGCCATTCTTTAACACTGCCATTTTCAGCATATAAGGGTAACCCAAAATGCTCAATAGCTATCTTCACGCCTGAATTATTGATACTATCTAAAAGCGGTAAAAACTGCTCAGGATACATTTGAGCTTCAAACACTAAATTATTGTCTTTTAAGATCGTTAACTTTTTATTTAAATCCCTAGGAATCTCTTTATCAAAAGGACTATAGTTTGACTTATCAGTCTTTGACATTATCTGACGCACACCGATAATATCTTCATATTGAGCTAAATATTCAATACTTTTTTCAAACTCACCTAAACTCAAAGTAAAATCAGCAAAAGCTACTACTTTTATATTTTCACAAGGGAACTTTGATTTTAGCCAGCTATACTCACATAAAGGTTCAAAAATATCACTGTGAGCCTCTATATGTACAAAAGCGTTAGTATTTAGACTATCAGGGGTAACCACTTTAGGTAAATCTGTATTGTTAACCCAGTCATTATACCCATTTTGTAAATCCCAAAAATGGATATGTGAATCTACGACTTTCATCATTTTACGGTATAACCACCATCAACAGGTACCAAACTACCAGTCATAAAACTACTTTGATCTGATAGTAAAAAACAAACTACATTTGCTACTTCTTCTGGTTCTGCAATTCTACCTAACGGAAACTCATTTGCTTCCATCTGCTCAGCCTCTGCTAATGTGATATTCTCTCGTTTAGCAAATCTAGCTATTGCATCTTGGTAAAGACTTGTGTTTGTAGTACTCGGACATACTGTATTTACACGGATATTTCTACTAGCCAAATCTAACGCTAATGATTTAGTTATTTGAGCAATAGCTCCTTTTGTCATACCATAGGCAAAACTATTAGGCTTAGCTATTAGCGACTGGTCAGAACCGTTAAATACAATAGTAGCTTTGTCACTAAAATTATGCTCAAGTGCTTTTATTACAGCAATATTTGATAATAAGTTTAAAGAGATACTCGATTCAATATCCTCTAAACTTTGACTAAAAATCGTACCGCTAGTATGTTTACCAACATTTAAAAATACACCATCATACATAAACCCTAAAGGAATATATTTATCCACATCATGATATTGACTCAAATCAATCTCTATAAAAATCTCATTAGTAAGCATTTTTTGAGGTTTTTTTATATCTACATTTATTACTCGATACCCTTTAGATACGAGTTTTGAGACTACCGCTCTACCAATACCATCTGAACCACCAGTTACAAGATATGTTTTCATAGACTATAATTTCTCAATCAGATTTAATACGAAGTCAGCAGATCTATTAGCTGCCATTTTAGCAAATTCATCAAAATTCTCAGGAGCATCTCCATCAGCAGTGTCAGATATACTTCTTAATATAAGGCTAGGTACTTTTAGCTCATTACAAACCAAATTCACACTCGCACCTTCCATCTCAATAGCACTAGCTTGAAACTCTTTTATAACGAAGTCTTTTCTTTCAGAAGAATGTATGAACTGGTCTCCAGTTGCTATAACTCCAGTTTTTAGGCTAAGATTTTGTCCTTTCGCTACTTCTTGAGCTTTTTCAAACAAACTTTTACAAGTTGGAATATTTACTTCTGAAGTTGGAATTTTACCATGTGGATAACCAAATGCTGTAATATCAACATCGTGCTGAACTGTAGAAGTTGCAATCATAACATCACCTACGCTTAAATTCTGCAATCCACCAGCGACCCCAGTAAAAAGCAAGATTTCCGCACCAAAATGCTCAATCATAATGGTAGCCGTCATTGCTGAGAAAACTTTACCAATTTTACTATAAGCTATAATTAGCTCATTACCATTATGCTTAGCTAAGTAATATTTATTATTTGCATACTCAACTTCTTTATAGCTTTCTAACTTAGGAAGTATCGGTTGAATTTCTATTTCCATTGCACCTAAAATTGCTATTTTTTTCATTCTTATTACCTTATCTTTTTAATTTTAAAATTTCTTGAGAAATTATTTTTGCAACACCCTCAAACTCAGTATAAACATCAGCTCTATCAAAAAAACCATCATCCCCAACAAACACAGATTTACCGGCTTCTTTTAACATTTCAAAATCATTTTTATCATTTCCAAACACTACTGAACTAGTCAAATCAATATTACAATTTTGCAAAGCAATTAATTTATTGTTCGCACTTGGAGTGATATCAAAACAATCATCTCTTGTATGCAAGTTTAAACTATGTGATATACCATTATGAGTTAGAAAATCTTCCACTTGATATTTAAACTTTGAATCTAAAATTAGAATTTTTGTTATTCCTTTTTGCTCAATCTCTTTCTCAGTAAACTCGTAATTACTCAGTGAACGGATATAGTTATGAAATGGATGGAAATTTTCTGAAACACTATAAAACCAATCTCCATCAAGTACAAATGGAATCTTATGTTTTTTTAGATACTTTAAAACAACCTGAATCTCTAAATGTTTAAAATAGGCTATACTCAAAAAATCCCCACCTTTATAGCTAATACCCCCATTACAACCTATCAATAAACACTTATGATATTTGACCGGAAGCAATGGCAACATATCTCTTATTGGTCTTGCTGATGCAAAAACTACATCAATTTTAGCATCTAATATTTTAGCTATTTCACATTCAATTTCTTCATCGATATACTTTGCATTATTACAAATAGTACCATCTATATCAAATACAAAACTCTTCATTCAAAACTCTCTTCTCACAAACTCAACAATCTCTTCCATCTTATAAAGTCTAGCTCCTTTAACTATGATTTTAAATTCTGAACTTTCATTTTTTAATGTACTATATAAATCTTCTTCCAATTCTGCTTTAGCTTTATATTGTACTACTGATGGTTTGTTAGCTTCCTCGACTATCATCGAAACATACTCATTATCACCATATAAAAGAACACTATCTATATTAGAGTTTTTAAGAGTTTTACCTATATGTCGATGATAGTATCCAGCTTCTTCACCAAGCTCTCTCATTGCGCTTAGTACAAGAATACTCCTACCTTTGAACTCATTCAAATCATCTATAGCAGCTTCAACAGCTGAAACACTAGCATTATAACTATCATCAACAAGTGTTATATTTTTTGTAATTTTTTCACTAGAGAACCTTCCTGCATAGTTCTTAATGTTTTGTGTGTTCGCTAAAATTTCATCTGGAGTAAGACCCGCAGCTATAAGCGATCCTATTGCTAAAATACTATTAAATAAATTATGCTTACCGATATTTGCTAGTTTATAACTATACTGTCTATCAAAAATAATAATATCAACATAATATACATCATCAATAAGCTCATATTTTCTTATATAAATATCTGCTTTTGAATTTTGCATTGAGCAAGTTATTCTTTTACATTCTAGTTTTTCTACATAGTCAAGAATTCTCTCATCATCAAGATTTATAACGCTATAGCCATTTTTAGGTAAGGTTTTCAGAAGCTCACCTTTTTCTGTCATTACACCATCAAGAGTTTTTAGATTTTCAAGGTGACAAGCTCCAACATTTGTAATCAAAGCAATATCCGGTTGGATAACTTCAGCAGCAGCTTTTATCTCTCCACCAACATTAGTACCTGCTTCAACAACTGCATACTTAGCATCTTGTGGGGTTTCAAGTATCGTCATTGGTACACCTAAGTAATTATTTAGATTGCCTTTTGTAAAGTGTACTTTTTTATCACCAAGTAGCGTTACAATCATCTCTTTAACTGTTGTTTTACCACAACTTCCTGTTAGTGAGATAACCGGCATATTCAGACTTTTCCGATACTCTGTCGCAAGCTTTCGCAAGCCTTTTATAGTATTGCCACAAATTATTTGTGGAATATCTAAATCTTGTTTTTTCGATATTAAAACTGCTTTTGCTCCATTAGATAGAGCTTGAGGAATAAACTCATGGCCATCACGATTAGCAACTATTGCTACAAATAAACAGTTATCCTGGATATCATTTGAATTTATAGCTACAGTTTGTATTTCAGTATCATCACCAAAATATTCAAAACCCGCTTGTTCCGCCAAATTTTTTAAAGATTTAATCATTGAAATGCCTTAGTATTTACCTAAAGACAATCATACCATTTTGACATTAATTTTAGAAAAAAGATTTATGTATTTGAGTGCTGATCTCTTGCACATTGGAAAGTATTATAAAGAAGCTCGGTGATAGTCATAGGACCAACTCCACCTGGAACTGGGGTAATTGCACCAGCTTTCTCTTTAACAGCGTCAAAATCAACATCACCACATATTTTACCATCAACATAGTTAATACCTACATCCACCACAACAACACCTTCTTTAACCATATCAGCTGTGATAAAACCAGGCTTACCAACAGCTACTATTAACACTTCCGCATTTCTAGTAATTTCTTTAAGGTTTTTAGTAAACCTATGACAAGTAGTTACAGTTGCTTTTGCATTTAGAAGTAATTGTGAAACAGGCTTACCTACGATATTACTTGCACCAACAACTACAGCATTTGCTCCAACAAGATCAATACCATACTCTCTAAGCATAGTCATTATGCCTTTCGGAGTACATGATTCTAGACACTTCTTATCTCTAAGCTGTAACCTACCAACATTTGCTGGATGGAATCCATCTACATCTTTTTCAGGTAGTATCTTATATATGACTTTATGTTTATTAATGTGACCAGGAAGTGGAAGCTGTACTAGTATGCCATTCACAGAATCATCATTGTTTAATTTATCAATTAAATCTAATAGCTCTTCTTCTGTAGTACTACTAGGTAAAGTTATAATATCAGAATCAATTCCAACTTTAGCACAAGCCTTTTCTTTTGAAGCTACATAAGTTTTACTTGCAGCATCTTCACCAACAATTACAGCCACAAGCTTAGGTACTATACCCGTTTGAGACTTATATTCTTGGATTTGTTCTTTTAATTGAGATTTAAGTTTTAATGAGAGAGCTTTACCATCTATTAAGGTCATGAATTAATATACTTTTTAAAATACTTTTTGATAAGCAAGATTATAACAAACTTATAACTGAAATTACGTACTAATCTTAAATTAATTCTCTATTTTTCATCCAATAATATATAAATATTGTTGTATAAAAACCTACTGATAAGCCAAAAACCACATCACTTGGGTAATGAGATCCTAATACAACTCGACTAAATGCCACAAGTAAAGCACAAAATACCCAGAAGACTCTAAGTTTAGGAAATAAATATAACAATCCCAAAGAAAATGCTGCAATAGTTATTGAGTGTCCAGATGGCATACTTGCAAAGTCGTAACCTGGCTTATGAAAATGCTGAAAATAATGCGAACCATATTCTAAAAAAAACTTAGGTCTTGCTCTACCGATTATAAATTTAAGTATCTGTCCAACAATTCCACTTATAGCGACTGTAGCAATCAAAAACCAAGAGTAAGATGTTACACAGTTAAACAAGTTCCGTGGTTTTTCAGATAACTTATCACCATCAATGAACAGCCTAGCAATCACTATAATCACCAAAGGTATCAACAAGTATAAAGCCAGCCCAAAACGAGTAATTATCTCAAAATATGGGGGTATATAGTTAGGCATATCATGTTTTATATAGTTCTCAACTGGTGTATCAATATTAAAGAATAAATAAATAACTAGCAGTGCAATAGGTATGAAAGTATATTTTAGCTGTAAAAACTTACATACACCAAAATCATGTATTTTAGGTTTCTTAAATGATTTTTTAAAATTTGAAAAGTTCTGTTTTATAACACTCATATTGATTTGAATTATATATACATGAACCTCCATATTATCACAAGCATTTTTTTTTACGAATATTTTTTTAAAACTTAAGAATAATAAGACACCTTAAACAAATCAGCTAAAAGACAAAACCTAAATTTTAGGTTTAGAACGCAACATCAGCAGATAATATATTATCCCAGCTAGTATTCCCCAAGGTATATTAAAACTTATGTTAGCTAATATCTTAATCATTGGTGCATCTACACCAAAAAAACCTAATCCTACAACAGGCATTTTAATCATAAAGTTAAACATAATAACTATAACACCTATTATAAAACCTCGAGCTATAACATTTTTATAAAATGGGATAATAAATAAAGTCGCCCATACCCCTCCCCAAATCATCTGCCTATACAGATTATATTTAAAATCATCTGTCAGAAAAGTATCTATATCAAAAATAATAACTCTGAGAGTCTGTATCACGCACGCACTAACAAGACCAGCTACATATCCGATTGATATTCTATTTGCTGAGTTATTCATTCTTATATCCTTTTTTACTCAATTATTTAATATTAACCAGTTGATTAGTATAAAGCTCCTATTAAAATATTAGAAAGTTAATCAAAAAGCTCTACTATCCTAAAAATCATATTAATATTTAAAATTCTATAAACTAACCTCTCCTTGCAAAGAAATCTTAAAAGCATCTTTCACCTTTTGTGGAGATATATTTGGTTGACTTAAAAGATAAAAAAGCTTGCCAAAAGCAGCTTCATCCGTCATATCATGACCTGAAACAACCCCAGCCTTAGCAAGTCCACTTCCAGCCTTATATGCACCCATTCTTACTGTTCCATACAAGCACTGTGTACAACTAACTATCACAACACCTCTATCATTAGCCTTAGCTAAAGATTCAAGTATATTTGGGTCATTTGGAATATTACCAGCCCCATAAGTTTTAAGAATCAAACCTTGTAATGGGGGGTTAAGTACAACATCAAGAATATCACTATCCATTCCTGGAAATATAGTCAAAATAGCCACTTTTGGTATACTTAGAGCCTCTATTTTTGGTAACTGCTTTGCTTTTTTACGTGACCATAGTCGTTCTTTTTTAAGATCAAGGTCAATACCAACATATGCAAGACTCGGATAATTAGGAGAGATAAAAGCATCAAAATCAGTAGCTGAAACTTTCGTTGTCCGATTACCACGGCGAAGCTTTTGATTAAAATACACACAAACTTCTTTTATGTAATCACTACAGGCAAAAATAAGGCTATTCATTATATTTGAAACACCATCAGATCTAACCTTTGAAAGTGGAATCTGTGAACCTGTAACTATTACAGGTTTTTGGATTTCACTAAGCATAAATGATAATACTGAAGCTGTATATGCTAGAGTATCTGTACCATGTAAAATAACAAAACCATCATACTGCTCATAGTTTTCTATAATGTCTGAAGCTATAGAGAACCAGCTTTTAGGCTTGATATTTGATGAGTCTATAAGGTTTTTGTATTCTTTTATAACAAACTTGGGCATATTGAAGTTTGCCGAAGTTATAAAATTTTTAACAGCTCCAGTTAAATAACCCTCTTGAATATCATAACCTTGCTCTGTACTTACCATGCCAATGGTACCACCTGTGTATATTACGAGGATATTCTTATGGCTAAGATCTTTCATTTTTACTCTCCATTAGCTCAATTATGGCTTTGTTTGCCAACTCATCTGCTTTGTCATTACCAGCATTACCACTGTGCCCTTTTACCCATGCCCAAGTTACATCATTTTTTTGTACAAGCTCATCTAACTCTTGCCATAGATCTTGATTTTTCACAGGCTTTTTAGCTGCTGTTTTCCATCCATTTGCTTTCCAGCCTTTCAACCATTGATTTATACCATTTTGAAGATATTTTGAATCTGTATATATCTTTATTGGATGAGTTTTCTTTAATGCTCTCAAAGTTGCTATAGCTGCCATTATCTCCATACGATTATTGGTAGTTTCTTCTTCCGCACCGTAAATTTCTTTTGATACATCTCCATAGCTCAAGACCGCACCCCAACCACCTATACCTGGATTGCCTTTACAAGCACCATCAGTATATGCAACTATACTTTTTTTCATATTTTTTTATTAACCTGTTTAATATTTGCATTGCTATATATTTTCTTACAAACAATTTTTCTCTCAATAAGTTTTTTTGCCTCTAGACCATCAAACTTAAAAAATATATCTTTTTTGAATACAGCAATAAAGTTCTTACTAACTAATCTCTTCATAAGGTTGAGCGCAATACTATCACTTTTATTTATCAACTGAAGGTTCTTACTCAAAAAACCATTAACTAAAAACCTTGATACCAAATTATAAGCTCGAATGTTTTTTGTATCTGCAATTATTATATCGCCATCATCAGCCATACAAAAGTGAAGTTGTTTTAAAAAAATATTTGCATCATCCTTATCATCAAAAAAAGCATGATCAATGACAATCAAATCAAAAAACTTATGATCAAATGGCCATGATGATACATCAAACTTACACCCTATAGACTTTGCTTGCTTTAAATACCCACTACAAAATACAAGACTTAAAGAATGTATCTTAGTCAAATATTTTGGCTCATTTGAGCTAATAACCAAGGCTTTTTTATACCATCGATTATGTAAATATCTTGAGATAATCTTCTCTTTAGCTTCCATCACAGTCTACTAGTTTTATCATACGCTCAAAATAATCAGGGCAAGTTTTCGTAACAGCTTGTGCATTTGTAATCATTACACCTTCTTGCTTTAAACCTAGTAGTGCTAATGACATAGCAATACGGTGATCGTTGTGGCTATCAACTTCTGCTGATCTAAGGTTACTTCTAGCTGGTGAAATAAGTAGAGTATCTTCAGTAGTTTCTACATATACACCAAGCTTAGTGAGCCCTTCTGACATTGCAGATACCCTGTCTGACTCTTGCCCTCTAGTATGAGTAAGTCCAGATATATGTGTATCATTATCAGCAAAACAAGCAATAGCTGCTAGTGTCATAAAGGTATCTGAGAAATTACGCATATTTACAGTTATACCATTTAAATTTTCTGTACCGATAACTTCAACACCATCATCACAATAATTTACAGAACAACCTATTTGCTCAAGTACCTCTAAAAAGCGGATATCGCCCTGTTTAGAGTTTTTGGTTATATTCATAACCTTAATTTTTGAATTTGTAATTGCAGCTAATGCCCAAAAGTATGATGCTGTTGAAACATCAGGCTCTACGACATACTCAAGCGGAGATACATAGCTCGTTTTATCTGTACTATAATCATTACCATCTATACATACCTGCACACCAAACTCTGCCATAACCTTTGCTGTCATTTCAAGGTATGGTTGCTTATGGTTTGTTATTGATTTTAGCTTCAAGCCATCTTGCATATATGGTGCTGCCATTAGTAGCCCTGAAGCAAACTGTGAACTTTTTTTACCATCTACACTTACCGTACCACCAGCAAGTGAATTTGCGTTTATAGTAAGTGGCATCGAGTGATTTTTCGTATAGTATGAGGCTTTCATACCTAAAGATTCAAGTGGTACTAGAAGGTCTGCTAATGGCCTATCCATCATTCTGGTTGTTGCTTTCACATGATAGCTAGCATTATCTTGAGTAGCACACATTGGTATTATAAAACGAGTCAAAGTTCCAGATTCATTGCAGAAAATTTCAGCTTGAGAGTTTGGAAACACCCCATCACAACCCTGTATAATCAGCGACTTTGCTTGCCTGTCATGCTCAAGCTTACAACCAAGCTTTTTTAAGGCTTGTACACAAGCTAACACATCTGCACTATTTGGTAAGTTACTAAGTTTAACTTCGCCTTTTGCCATTGCAGCAATTATTAGTACTCTATTAGCTATACTTTTTGAACCATCTAAATACACTTGTTTAGATATAGGAAGAGCAAATTTAGGTATAAAATTATTCATCGAAATATCATTATAATCATATTTTCTAATATACAAATTATACTAACATATTTGGTGACAATAAATTTATAAAAAAACATGCTTATCTAAACTAAGACCAAAAAGAGAGTTTTATATCTTAACTTTTATTTAGCAAAACTGTTGACAAACGAAAATAACAATATACTATTCCTATCAAAATTCAATACTACCTTAGAAGTTCTCAGAATTTCTGTAAGGAGAGAATCAAATGATAATAAATCATTCTCTACAACCTCCTAGTTGTACATCAATTTAGCATCCAAAATACTTTGAAATAATTATTGACTTAACTTTTATTAAGAGCGCTTTTCTGTGCCTAGATAAAACTATAGATCAAAATCTTTAACTATTCAAAGTAAAACCATATCACATCAGATAAACCTCTTTAAAAAGGAGTATAAGCATGATTATTAATCAAGCTCAAAATAAGAATTTTATTATAAACAAATCAGATATTATTATATTTTCAATCGCTACTGCTTTAATTTTATTAACAGCATACGCATGGCATGAAATGCATCTTAGTTTTATAGACTCATCATCTGTAGCAAAAATATCATTAGATCCCAGCAACCTACCTTACTATATGCTCCGAACAACAATGCGTTTAGTCATCGGGATGATATTTTCATTTATTTTTGCACTAATTGCAGGATATGCTTGTGCAAAAAATAAGCACTTTGCAAGAGTATGTCTACCAATCATAAACTTCCTAGAATCCGCACCACTACTAGGCTTTCTAACATTCACAACTGCTTTTTTCTTATTTTTATTCCCTCATTCATTAATGGGGTTAGAAAGTGCTGCTATTTTTGGAATATTCACATCACAAGCATGGAATATGGCTTTAGTTCTTTATCAAACTATTAGAATAGTTCCTACCGAGCTTGTTGATTTAGCCGATGCTTTTAACCTTAATGCTTGGCAAAAATTTTGGAAAATTGAATTACCTTATTCGACACCCGGAATGCTTTGGAACATTATGGTTTCTCAATCTGCCGCATGGTTTGCTATAACTGCAAGTGAGGCTATTCCCGTTGCAACAAACAACATAAATTTACCGGGAGTAGGTTCTTATATTGCCACAGCTTTAGAAAGCTCAAACATTATCGCTATCTTATATGCTTTATTAGCAATAATAATCAATATTATTCTATTTGATCAAATATTCTTTAGACCTTTAATTAAGTGGTCAGAAAAATTCAAATACGAATCTATTAAAACTAGAAGTTCTAGCAATCCTTGGTTATATAGATCATATAAAAAGTCTAGGCTAGTTTCATTATTCACTCCTCTTATTAGCTCCTTAAAGTTTTGGTCAATCAATGGAGCATCATCTATAAGATCACTATTAAACATCTCAATAAACTTTACAGTAAGTCATAATCTTAAAAAAATCACATGTTATATTTGGTACATATGTATAACAGTATTATGCTTATGGGTCGGCAATGCATTATGGAACTTTTTCCCTAATGGTGATATGACATATCTAATACCATTAATGTTTGAAACTACTTTAAGAGTTGCAATAGCAATGGTTTTAAGTGTGCTTATATGCACACCTTTAGGCATTTGGATTGGTTTATCTGCAAACCGAACAAAAAAGATTCAACCTATAATTCAAGTTTGTGCTGCAATACCCCAACCAATTTTTTTCCCTATAGTAGCAATTTTATTACTTACTAGTGGTGGATCATTAAATATATGGACTATCCCATTAATAATGACAGGAACTTCTTGGTATGTATTGTTTAATGTTATTGCTGGAGTATCAAGTCTACCTACAGAAATAGTTGAAATGACAAAATCCTTTCAGTTAAAAGGTTTGAAATGGTGGTATAAATTTGCAATTCCTGCCGTATTCCCATATATCGTTTGTGGAATAATAAGTGCTGCGGGAGGAGCATGGAACTCAGCAATTGCTGCTGAAGTTGTAATCTGGGGCTCTGAAACTATAAAAGTTGATGGTATCGGTGCTCTTGTTTCAACAACAACCTCAAATAATCAGATTCATCAAGCAGCTCTAGCAGTAGTAGCACTTTGTAGTTTAGTGGCACTTTGTGTCATCTTTATATGGAGACCTTTATATAAGCTAGCAGAAACAAAATACAAATGTAGTTAAGAAAATACAAACAGTTAGTTATCAAACTTTGATTTAAAATAGAAGGAATAGAACAATGGAAAAAATAATTAATCAACAAATAATTAGTGGCTTTAACCTCTCATTAAACTTTAAAAAAGATAAGAAAAATTATCTACAAGTTCTTAATGATGTAAGCATCAGCATAAAAGAAAACGAAATAATAGCTATAGTTGGAAAATCTGGCGCAGGAAAATCTAGTTTGCTTAGAGTTTTAAGTGGCTTAATTAAGCCATCTTCAGGGAAATTATTTTATAAGACTTATCCTGTAATAAAACCAATTGAAAATACAGGTATGGTTTTTCAAAACTTTGCTTTATTACCATGGTTAAATGTCTTAGAAAATATTTTATTTGGCACAGATGCTCTTGGTATATCAAGAGCAAAAAGTACTCCAAAAGCTTTAGAAATAATTAAAGATATAGGCTTAAATGGCTTTGAAGATCTATACACTAGCGAATTATCCGGTGGCATGAAACAACGAGTTGGTTTTGCTAGAGCTCTTATGATTGAACCTGAAGTATTATTTTTAGATGAACCTTTTTCATCTTTAGATATCATAACAGCAAAAAAACTTAGAGATGATGTAATAAACTTATGGTTAACAAAAAAAACATCCACTAAAGCTATTGTGCTTGTAACCCACAATATCGAAGAAGCTGTTTTAATGGCAGATAGAGTTATTGTACTTGGCAATAACCCTGGCCATATTACATCACAGGTGAATGTTGATATTAGTATGCCCCGTAGAAGCGAAGATCTAAAGGTAAAAAAACTAGTTGATAAGATTAATCTAGAGATGCACAATGCACATTGAGATATTAACCTCGGTTTTTGACAGCTTTCTTCATTTTGCCTAAAGCTTCTTCTTCTATCTGTCGGACTCTTTCGGCTGAAATTTTATATTTCGCAGCTAAATCATGTAAAGTAGCTTTTCTTTCTAACATATAGCGAGACATAATTATATCTTTTGTACGATTATCAAACCCTGCTAATACATCTTTTATAACACTTTTAAAATTATCATAATAATCTTGCTGTACAACTTGATGCTCTATGTTTGAGCTTTTATCTTCTAGGTAAAGACTTTGAGCACTAGATTCTCCACCCTCATCATCTGTATATGGTAAATCAAGGCTTGCATCTCCTTGACACATCCTTTTTTCCATCTCAACAACGGTTTCTTCTTTTACATCTAGTTCTTTAGCTATCTGTTTTATTTCATCATGTGTTAACCAGTTAGAGCTTTTTTTACTACTGCGTAAATTAAAGAATAGCTTTCTTTGTGATTTGGTTGTTGCTACTTTTACAATCTTCCAGTTTTTAAGTACAAAGTCATGCATTTCTGCTTTTATCCAATGTACGGCAAAAGACACTAACCTTACACCTTGATCAGGATCAAATTTACTTACTGCTTTCATAAGGCCAATATTACCCTCTTGAATAAGATCAGCAGCTGAAAGACCATATCCAGAAAAGTTTCTTGCTATTTTTGTAACAAATCTTAGGTGTGCTAACACAAGTTTTTGTGCAGCTTCAAGATCTTTTTTATGCTTATACTTATTTGCTAACTCTTGTTCTTCTTCTAAGGATAACATTGGTAAGCTATTAACAAAATTCAGATATGAACTTAAGTTATCATCGGAAACGACTGGTAGGGTTTTAGATTTAGTGGCTGGTAGATAGCTCTTTTTAGCCATATATTTCCTTTACGTTTAATAGTATGCTGACTGCTTTAAGCTATTAATCTGTGCTTGCTGTTGTTGTAACACTACCGAAAATTCTTTCTGCATTTGCATAATCATTTGTTGCAGTTGTACTATTTTCTTATCTTGCAAGCCAACATATTGAACTAATCTATCTATATTAGCATTTTTTTGCATTACTTGATTGTACTTCTGCTGAGACTCTTTAAGTTTTTCTAGGTTTATCCAACCAGTATTACCATTTCGATTGTCAACTACTTCACACCATGCATTTTCTTTACAGAAAATTATATTAAACTTATCACGATCCACATAAGCTATAGAACCTTGCTTTTCAGATGTTTCATTATCTGATGCGTATATATCAACTAATTGATGTGGGTCTTTGGTGGTTTCTGCCATTGACTTAGCATCTTCAGTATTTTCTATTGCTGGCTTAGAAACTTTATCACTAGACATTGCAAAAATTTGTGAAAGTGCCAATAAAGATACAGTCACACTTAAAATAATTTTTTTCATTTAACTTTCCTATATATTTTATGGAGTTATTATAACTTAGTTTACATACAAATTTCATTAATAATTATTAAGTTATTTGATTAATTTGGCTAATAATCTAGTCTATCTAAACTTTAAGTAAGCTCTATCAGTACTTGAAAGAAAATTTTCAATATTTTTTATTCAGAAAAAGTCATTCAAAAATAACTCAAATCAAAGGATAGGCGTATCATCTGTAGGGATTTGTTTAGGAAGAAGAGACTCTCTGTTTAGACCTAAAACAACAGCCACAACACCAGCAACATATATAGAAGAGTATGTACCAACGATAATACCCAGTATTAAAGCTAATGAGAAGTTATGTACAGAACTACCACCAAAGAAGAATAATACAACAACTACAAGCATTGTTAAGCCTGATGTTAGTATAGTTCTTGAAAGAGTATCGTTTATACCTCTGTTTACCACTTCTGTTACACTCGCTTTACGCATTTTACGGAAGTTTTCACGAACTCTATCATAAATTACAACAGTATCATTAAGTGAATAACCTATAACAGCAAGTACAGCTGCTAATACAGTCAAATTAAACTCAAGTTGAAATGCAGCAAATACACCAAGTATAACAATTGGATCATGAAGTAATGCTAAACAAGCGCTTATACCAAACTTCATTTCAAATCTTGCAGAGATGTATATAAGTATACAAACAAGGGCAATAATTATTGCTAAAATACCATTACTAGCTAATTCTTTACCTACTTGTGGACCTATATAATCTACACTTTGAACTTGAGCTTTTAATGTTTGCTCAACATCTTTATGAAGCAATTGCTGAGCTTCATCTAAGTTTTCTGCCTTTGCATTTACTTCATCCGGTGCAAACTTGATTAGATAATTATTATTTTCACCAAAAGTTGTAATATCTGTGTGTTTAAAACCAATCTTTTCAAGCTTGTCAGCTAAAACATCTGAATCAACAGCTTGTGATGTATGAATCTGAACCTGATAACCACCAGTAAAATCAAGACCAAGATTTAAACCCTTAGTAAAGATAAAAAATAGTGATATTATTATCATAACAACAGATAAAATAGTTGTGTATTTTTTAATTCCTAAAAAGTCTATCTGTGTTTTTTGTTTAAAGAATTCCATTGCTTATATTCCTATAGAAATTTTTTCTAATTTCTTTTTCTTGCCATAAACAAAGTTTGTCATAGCTCGTGATACTGTAACAGCTGTAAACATTGAAGTTACGATACCTATCATTAGTGTAATAGCGAAACCTTTAACAGCACCACTACCCACAAAGAATAAAATCACAGCCACTATAAGTGTAGTTATGTTCGAATCAACAATAGTTGCAAATGCTTTTTCGTAACCTACATGGATAGCACTTTGACGAGGCATCCCTGCTCTTATCTCCTCACGAATACGCTCAAAAATAAGTACATTACCATCTATCGACATACCTAGGTTAAGTACAATACCTGCTATACCTGGTAGTGTAAGAGTTGCACCTGGAATTATAGACATCACTGCGACAATCAAAAGCAAGTTCATAACTAGTGCAACATTTGCAATCACACCAAAAACTCTATAGTAAGCAAGAATGAAAACTATTATTGCTACTAGGCCTAAAGCTATAGATAGCATACCTTTATCGATATTATCTTTACCAAGACTTGGACCTATTTGTTGCTCTTGGACAATATGCACCGGTACTTGTAAAGCTCCTGATTTTATCATCAATGCAAGGTTATTTGCTTCTTTTTGGCTTAAGCCCGTAATTTGAAAATGAGACCCTAAAGCAGATTGAACTGTTGCTACATTAATAAGCTTCTCAACTTTGCTTACAACATTATGCTCTTTACCATCTTTGTCTTTAACTTTTTCATAAGTAGTATTTACAAGCATTACACCCATTGGGTTACCAATGTTTTTACTTGTTACTTTTCTAAAGTTAGTAGCTGCACTTCTACTTAGCTCTACCGCTACTATAGGAGTACCTGTTTGATGATCAACTGATGGACTAGCTCCAATAATATCAGCTCCACCAGCAACAGCAGCACCTTTTAAGCTATAGTAACTTTGATAGCCTCGACCATTGTCTAAAGAATAAACCTTATAACCTTGCTCTTCTGTGGCTAATCTATCCGTAACAGGATTAACCATATAAAAGCTAGCAGTAGATGTTCCACCTAAAATTTGCTTAGCTTGTGTAGCATCTTGCATACCTGGTATCTCAATAACCACACGGTTTGCACCTGCTTGAGCAACTGATGCTTCAGCTACACCTAAAGCATTAATACGATTACGCATAACTGTTACAACTTGAGAAATAGCTCCTTGCTCTAACTGAAGCATTTTAGGACTATTGTATGTTATAAATACAGTATTACCCTCTGTCGAGTATATTATATTTGCATCTTGAGTTTTCTTAAACTCGCCATTTAAATAACTTATAAGCTTTGCTGAATCTTCTGAACTTGTAGTTGTTACAGATACAAAGTTGGAATCTTGATACTTTTGTGGTGCTTTAATCTTACTTTTGTCTTCTGCTTTTGTAGAGTTTTCTATGCTTATATTTGCATCTTTAGCAGCACTTAAAACTGTGCCTAAAGTATTATCAAGTTGAGCATCTATTGCTGAGTTTGTATCAGCTTCAAGCATAAGATACATACCACCACGCAAATCAAGACCCAAGTTCATTGGATTTGCGCCTAAAGCTGTCATCCATGCTGGAGCATTTGATAACATATTCATTGCAACTACAAAGCTGTCACCTAGATTTTCTTTAATAGCTTTCTTTGCTTTTAGCTGATCTTCAACATCAGCAAATATTATAGATATATTAGATTTGTTATCTGATAATTGTGCTTTCTGGTAAGCTATATGATCTTTAACAAGAGTCGTTTCAATCTTAGAAAGAGTCTGCTGTGAAACATTACCATCTTTAGGAGATATTTGTAGTGCTGGGCTTTTACCAAAAAGATTTGGGATAGCATAGAACAATGCTAATGCTAAAATAAATACTATTAATATATTTTTCCATAATGGAAACTGATTAATAGGAAGATTTTTATTAAAACTCATTGAGAATTCCTTTATTGAAAGAAAAAGATCTACTTGTTAGACCATATTTTGAGATTATGCTTTTGTTGCACCTTTAGGTAAGATGTTTGCTACTGCATTTCTTTGTACTTTGATAGTTACACCTTCAGAAATTTCTAAGTCTACAAAAGACTCATCTATTTTAGCTATTTTACCAATCATGCCACCATTTGTTACAACTTCATCACCTTTTGAAAGCTCTGATAACATTTTACGCAATTCTTTGTTTTTCTTTTGTTGTGGTCTGATAAGTAAAAACCAAAATATAGCAAAGAAAACCACAAGCATTAAGATAGAGCTCATCGGGCTTCCACCTGCTGACGGAGCAGCTTCTGCCGCAAAAGAATTAGTTGTTAAAAGAACGATTGCTGATAATGATAGTAGTATTTTTTTCATTTTCTCTCCTAGAGATATTTTTTAATTTTTGACTACAAAAGTTTACAGCAGAAGATTAGTTTTATCAATTAGTAATTTGAGCAATCAAGATCTTACATCAATCCCAATATAAATCAGATTCAAAATTTATGTTTAGCCCGTAACTTCAGTTATAATATTGCTATACAAGTAAACACCCATAAAACTATAAATGAAAGATATTTCGTCCCATACACCTATGATTCAGCAATTCTTAAAGATAAAAGCTCAATACCCAGACATTATGCTTTTCTATCGTATGGGTGATTTTTATGAACTTTTCTTTGATGATGCTATTAAAGCTGCCGAAATACTCGAAATAACGTTGACCGCCAGGGGTAAATCAAATGGTGAACCTATCCCTATGGCAGGTGTACCTTATCATGCAGCAGAAAACTATATTGCTAAAATGGTCAAAAAAGGCCTCTCAATCGCTATCTGTGAACAAATAGGCAACCCTGCAACCTCAAAAGGACCAGTTGAAAGAGGTGTAACTCGCATTATCACACCAGCAACAGTATCTGAAGAGGCTTTTTTAAGCACAAAAGAAGACAGTATATTACTTAGTATCTTTGTTAAAAATAATAAATACCACTTAGCTTATACGAGCTATACTCAAGGCAAGATTTTTTTATATAAAACTCTAACAAATACAACAGAACTAAAAAACGAAATAGCAAAACTCAATCCAAAAGAAATAGTCACTAACAGCCAAGACTTATCTCAAGATAAATCGTTTGAAACTACTATAAGTTATCTTGAAGAATGGTATTACAGTAATTTTGAGGCTAAAAAACACATAAACAACAGTCTTGACATAACTCTTGCTAAATCTACCTTAGAAAAATACAAACCAGACCAGATAACTGTAATTGGTTCTATTATAGCCTACCTTGCCTATACTCTTAAGCAATTACCCTCTCACATAACAGCTATAGAGTCGAGTGATAATGAAAGTATTTTAAATTTAGACCATAACAGCAGAACAAATCTTGAGATTGATAGCAACTCAAAAGCTAGTCTTATAAATATCATTGATAAATGCAAGACTAGTTTAGGTAGTAGACTATTAAGAAGATATTTTAAATCACCAACGAAGAACCTTGATAAAATATCTACTCGCCATGCAATAATTAATGCTTTCACAAAAGCTCATACATTCCAAAAAACCCAAGAAACTCTTAGTTATATAAATGATATTGAACGAATAATTTCTCGTGTAGCTTTAGGTACAGTAAAACCAAAAGATTTAGTATCACTTGAAAGCTCACTTACGCAACTCCCTAATTTAAAAGAGCAACTCACTCAAATAGACTCAAAAGAACTTGGTGAACTTAATAATAAAATCCATAACTTAGATGATTTAACAGAACTTCTAAATAAAGCAATAATTGATAACCCTCCTGTAACTATACGAGATGGTGGCGTTATAAAAGCTGGTTTCGACACAGAGCTTGATGAGTTAAAGTCTATCAAAGATAATTCTTATGAATTTCTACTAGAGTTTGAGAAACAACAAAAACAAAAAACTGGCATAAACAATCTAAAAGTTGGCTACAACAGAGTTCATGGCTACTATATAGAGATGTCTAAACAATACGCTGAGCAAGTCCCAAGTGATTATATCCGCCGCCAAACTCTAAAAGGAAATGAGAGATATATTACAGAAGAGCTTAAAGAGTTTGAAGCTAAGATACTCACATCAAAAGAAAAAGCTTTAGCGCGTGAAAAACTAGTTTATGATGCACTATTACAAAATATTCTTAACTACTACACTCAGATTCAAGAAACAGCTGAAAGCATTGCTAAGGTTGATGTACTAGCAAACTTTGCTGAAAGAGCTATAAAACTTAACCTAACCAAGCCAAACTTTAATGCTTCAAACAAACTAGAGCTCAAAGAGGTTCGACACTTAGCAATTGAGCAAAACATCGATGAGCCATTTATCCCGAACGATACTAGCCTAAGTAAAGATAGTCATAGCTTAGAGATAATTACAGGACCAAATATGGGTGGTAAGTCTACATATATGCGACAAGTTGCTCAGCTTATTTTCCTTGCTCATATTGGCTCATTTGTTCCAGCAACTACAGCTAGCATTTGTGATATAGATAGCATTTATACTCGTATAGGTGCATCTGACGATATATCAAGTGGGCGTTCGACATTTATGGTCGAGATGACAGAAACTGCTTATATCCTCAATAGTGCGACAAATAAATCTTTAGTAATTATGGATGAAATTGGTCGAGGAACTAGTACTTTTGATGGTCTTTCATTAGCTCAAGCTTGTGCTGAAAAATTTGCCAAAATTGGTGCATTTACACTTTTTGCAACACACTACTTTGAGCTTACCGAACTTACTGCTAAATACCCAAACATCAAAAATATCCATTTTGAAGCAAAAGAGTATAAAGATGATATTTACTTTATGCACAAAGCTATAGAAGGTGCTGCTAAGAAATCATATGGTATACAGGTTGCTAAGCTAGCAGGTATCCCTAGCGATGTTTTAAAATCTGCTAAGAAAAATCTACATAATCTTGAGAATAAATCTTCCATAATCGAAGCTAACTCTCCTCAAACTACACTTTTATTTGAAGAAACCGAAACTAGTCAAAAACCAAATCCTCTAAAAGATAAACTTAGCGAAATTGACATCAACAATCTAACACCTATAGATGCATTGAATTTACTTAATGAATTAAAACACCTTATGTAGACTTACTTTTTTAATCACTTTATACTTAAAATAATTTATATATTATAAACTTGAATATGAAAAAAAATATTACTTGCAGTTAGCTTTTGTCTAGTCTTTGCTCTAACCTCTTATTTTATTCTAACTTCATATCCAGCTCCTAAAGACTTTATGGGAATGAAAAAAGGACAGGTTGAATTTCAATCAATCAACATTTTTGATGCAACGGTTATATATCCTTACCCAACATGGTTTAAAAGTGGACTAATAGGTAATGCAAAAAACGATCAAAAAGGCCCCGTGTTTTCTACCACACAAATCCCAACAGGACAAACTTTTAAAGATTGGAATGAAAAATATACAATCAATGCTATCTACGGTAAATACCAAAAAAATCTTGATCTAAATAAATTTATGAGCTACTCAATAGCCAAGCTGATGAACCAATGTAAAAAAGAAGATATGGAAGGTAAGGCACTATTAAATAAAAAGAATGATCTTATGATGGTGATATATTGTGGTAAATATTCAAACAATTCTAAAAAAGGTGAAATTGGAATATTCCGATATACAAAATACAAAGAGACTTATTTTGATATTTCTCAACGCTGGAAAGTTGATTCTTTTAATGTGAAAAGTATAAGCTCAGTGCCTCTTAAAAAATTAGGTATAACTCAAGCAAACTTCAAGAAAGCTACAGAAGAAATAATGAAAGCATCATTCTCAGAATCATTAAGACCTGTAAACTAAGATAATTTATAATTAGAGATTTAGGATAAATTTCTCTTGGCTAGTTATATAAAGCTCCTCAATTTGCTATAATCTTACAAATATAATTTTCAAAATACTTAAATAAGGTAGTCACTAATGGAATCTACAGACAATCAACCATCATTCTTAATTCAAAAAGTTTATACAAAAGATGTATCTTTTGAGTCTATTAACTCTCCAGCATCTTTCAAAGATGAGTGGAACCCAGCATCTGAATTTAATATCGACATAAACACAAAAAAAATGGATGAAGAAAATTTTGAACTTGATCTAACAATAACTATCACAACTAAAAATAATGAAACTAATGTATATATAGTTGAAGTGACTCAAGCAGGTATTTTTACAATAGCAGGTATGGAAGAAGCCCAAATTGAATCAGTACTTAATACATACTGTGCAAATACACTATTTCCTTATGCTAAAAGAGTAATAGACTCCTCTATAATGAAAGGTGGATTTTTGCCACTGAACTTAGCTCCAATAAATTTTGATGCTATTTACATGCAAAAAAAAGCTAACCAGAGCCAAGAGCAGTCACATTAATCTAAAGGTTCTTTAAATATGCAAAACACCGAAAATAGCTTTATTAAAGTTTTAGGCTGCATAATGATAATAGTCGGCACAATGATTGGTGCTGGTATTCTTGCCTTACCAATAATCACAGCTAAACTAGGTTTTTTGCTCGGTTCATTTTTGATTATAGTTATATGGTCAATTATGACATATACAGCTATTATAATATCTGATATCTCATGTAGTATGCCCTATGGTTCTAGCTTTAAAAGCATTGCTGAAAAATATCTTGGTAAAGCTGGTGGTATAGTGGCAACTATAGCGTTTTTATTATTGATGTACTTTATAAGTACAGCCTATATCTCTGCAGCGGCATCTTCAATGTCTGTTGATTTCCCAAGTATTAGTGAAAAATACTCGTCAATCCTTTTCGTTTTGATATTTGGTAGTATTGTAGTTCTTGGTACAAGATTCGTTGATTATGCAAATAGGTTTTTCATCTCACTGAAAATCATAATACTAGTCATTTTATGTGTGGTTTTTAACAGATACATCGAGTCTGCAAATCTTTTGGTTTCACCTGTAGATCTTGGTGCATCATTATTAATTTCAATTCCTGTTTTTACTACATCTTTTACATCTCACATCATTGTACCAGCACTTTCTGATTATCTTAATAAAAATGCTCGTGATATGAAAAAAGCTATAATTATTGGTAGTGTAATACCTTTAATTCTTTATATAATCTGGGTAGTGACTATATTAGGCGTACTACCATTACATGGTCCTGTAAGTTTTATGGGCTCAATCTTTGACCACATTCCAGTGGGCAAAGCAAATATAGACAACATCTTAACTACTATAGGAAACAAAATACATACTCCCGTAACAGATGCTGTATTACATATATTTACTTATGTAGCTATTATGACTTCTTTCTTAAGTGTAAATCTATCACTATTTCACTTCAATATGGATACATATAAATTACACAAACTTAAAACTATAACTGGCTATTCTATTGCTGCCATTTTAACATTTGCTATACCGCTTATAATCAACCAAATGGATCCAAACATCTTCATCTATGCAATGACTTGTGTAGGCTTGTCGATAGCGGTATTACTAATGATTATGCCAGGTCTAATGGCATTTAGAATGAACTCTTTAGGTGAATCATTTAACTATAAAATATCTAGCTACAAAGTCCTTTGGATAATATCAATACTTTCAGGAATAATAGTCCTTTCGTGTGTGATAGCATAACCCTTATGGCAAATATTGATTACATTGATAAATTCTTAGATAACCTCCTCTACCATAAAAAATACTCCGATAAAACTATAACAAGTTATAAACGAGATTTAGAGCAGCTTGACAAGTCTATTGAAGGTAAAGATATTGTTAGCATTTCAAGCCAAGACATTCAACTTTGGATAAAAAAAGAACATTCGAAAGGCTCATCAGCTAAAACACTACAGCGAAAACTTAGCACAATTAGAAGCTTTTTTAATTTCATGATAAATAGTGAGGTTACCACACTAAATCCTGCAGCAAATATAAAAGCTCCTAAAAGCTCTAAGAAGCTTCCTAAGGCTATAAACACCAATGAGCTAGCATTCCTACTAGACATAACACCTAGTACCGATATAGAAGCTCGTGATATAGCTAGTTTTGATTTGCTCTATAGTTGTGGTATCCGATTAAGTGAACTCTCAGCTATACAGCTTAAAGACATAAATCACTCGCAACAAAGCATTAGAGTTACAGGCAAAGGCAACAAAGAAAGAATCGCATACTTCGGCAATAAAACTTCTGATAGCTTACAAAGATGGTTAAAGATTCGTGACTCTTTTAATCCTCAATCAAACTACTTGTTTATATCTCAAAATGGAACTCATCTAACAAACAGATCCATCCAAAAACGCTTGGAGATATTTGCTAAAAAATATGCTTCTAAACATATTCACCCACATATGCTTAGGCACTCTTTTGCTAGTCATGTTTTAGATTCTTCAAAAGATTTATTAGCAGTGAAAGATCTACTTGGTCATGCTGATATCTCAAGCACACAAATATATACTCATTTAAACTTCCAGCAATTAGCTAATGTATTTGACAATGCTCACCCAAGAGCTAAAAAGAAATAATATAAAGAATTTATTGTTTATCCTACACAAAAAAATCTTCAAGGTTTAAATCAAATTCTCGATTAAACCTTTCAAAATCATCTTCAGAAATTATTATATCTAAAAGGTAGTTACCTTTTTCAGAAACGCCCTCTTTTTCAACTACTCCAAGCTCATACATTTTAGATCTAATTTTTGAATACTTTGGAGGTAGCTCTAGTGTTTTGCTGATCCAAGTAGAGTTAAAATAAGTCGCTAAACTTTCATAAAATCTACCAACTCCATTACCTGTTTCAGCAGATAAATAGACTCTCGCTACAATATTATCTTCTGGTTCATTTATCTTGATAAAACTTGGGCCAACATTTTTTATTTTATCAATTTTGTTATAAACACAAACCATAGGCTTATCGCCAATACCAATCTCAGTAAGTACTTTCTCAACTTGCTCAATATAGCTTTTATAATCATCATCAGCATAATCAATTACATGCACCAATAAATCAGATTCAATAGCTTCTTCTAGTGTTGCATGAAAAGCCTCTACTAAATCATGAGGTAAGTTTTTAATAAACCCTACAGTATCTGAAAATATAACCTCGCCAAGCTTTGGTACATTCACATTTCGTAATGTTGGATCTAAAGTTGCAAAAAGCTGATCTTTAGCTAGCACATTAGCATTAGATATTTTATTAAATAATGTCGATTTACCAGCATTAGTATAGCCTACAAAAGAGATTGTTGGGATATTGTTCTTACGGCGAGATGATCTACTTAAATGCCTGTGGTGTTTAACTTTCTCAAGCTTTTGAGTTATCTGTTTGATTCGTTGACGAATAAGTCGCCTATCTATCTCAAGCTGTGTTTCACCAGGACCACCTCTTACACCGATACCACCTTTTTGTCTCTCTAAGTGAGTCCAGCCTTTTACTAGTCTTGTTGACTGATAGTTTAGCTGGGCTAGTTCTACTTGTAGCTTACCTTCATGAGTTTTAGCCCTTAATGAAAATATTTCAAGAATAAGCCTAGTTCTATCCATGATTTTACACTCAAGAAATTTTTCAATATTTCTCTCTTGAGATGGGCTTAATGGGTGGTTAAAAACAACTACATCAGCATCCAACTCATCGCGTTTGTTTTTTATCATTTCCATTTTGCCCATACCACATAAGTACTTTATTTCAGGCTCTGGATGGTTAAAGCTTAAACTTTCTAATACTTCTTTATCTGCAGCAGAAACTAAACCTTCTAGCTCAGCTAAATCAGCATTTAAACCACGATGATACTTAAAGTTTATATTTACAAGCAGGCATTTGCTACCTGCATCATAAGATTCGAAAAATTCCATTAATTAATATTACTCCGAGATAGAACTTTCTCTTTAGGATAAATAGATTTACAAACACAAGTTACAAATCTACTGTAATGCTCGCGAAAGCGAGTATCTTTAAGATAAGAGATTCCCACCTGCGTGGGAATGACCATTTTTAGATGTATTTTATTATTCAGCAGTATTTCCAACATTTTCTTGAGACTCAAGTTCATCAGAATGAACTTCATCAACATTATCAGAACTATCTTCGTTTTGATTTTGGTGATATGGGTTGAATGAGCTGTAAACCATTCTTACGCTTTTAGCAGGTACGATAGTAGAAATAGCATGCTTATAAACCATTTGGTTTACAGTATTTCTGAGTACGATACAAAATTGATCAAACGCTTCTACTTGACCTTGTAGTTTAATACCATTAACTAGGTATACAGATACGCTTACTTTCTCTTTTCTTAGAGCATTCAAGAACGGGTCTTGTAAAGATGATATTCTAGACATTGTTTCACTTCCTTTTTATTATTTTGTTGTTTTTATTATTTTATCAAGTTGGACAATTAAATTTTCCGAGGATATTCTAACAATAATAACAGCTATCGGCAAATTTTATTTTACTAACTGATGTTATTAAAATAACTATGATTGAATTTCAATCTTAGCTGAAGAAAAAGGATTCAAAAATAAAGATTCTACAGACTCCAAGTCTCCATTAGCCGTTAAAAAAGGTACAAACTTAGTAATAACCCCTTCATTATCAGCAATTAGTTGCCATGAAGTTGCCTTAAAACTATCATCATTCACCAAATACTCGACTCTTCCTGTTGCATCACCTATAAATAAGTAATGCTTACCATCATGATCATCGAACTCTAGAGATTGCTTAATATAATCCTCAGCACTAGCATTACGAAGAATTTTCCAAATATGGTTTTTCCAACCACTACTATGCGGAAGGTATTTTACAAGTCCATTCATAAAAACAGCTACTACACCTATTGTTTCACCATCTTTCGATGTTACTGAATGAATATCATCAACAGTATCCCAAGCAGAAAGAGTAATTAACTCTTGATGCCTACCATCTAGCTCTCCTCGACTATAAGGTAAAAAATGTGCACCTGTACCTGCTTTCACAATAAAACCATCTATATCATTATCTCCAGCATAAACAATTTCTGCTGCCTCTATTGGACTATTGTATCTAGCAACTCGTTCACATCGATCTCGTGTACTTAAAGAGTAATCACAATAGTGAACATAGCTTGCTGTTACAGAAGTATTAGAGGTAACTATTACACCTTCAAGTTTAGACTTATTATATATAGGATAAATTTGCTGTATATCACTTTTTGCTTCAACACCTCTTAACTTAAATTCCTGCTTAGTCTTATCTTCTATAGTCAATGAGTTTTGGGCACTTTCATTATAGCTAGCTTTATAGAAATTTAGCGTATAGTTTGGAACAGCTTCATTTACAACCACTACACCAAAACTATTTTTATCAAAAGAAAGTCCTTTAACAAAAACAATATTATTTGTGCCACGAATAGAACTTAAATGCGACATCACCTGCCAAGTATTTAATCCACTATTGTAGGCGTAAATAGCTATATTACCACTATTATCTGAAGCTATAACACCTCTAAGTACACCTGTTGCATTCTTAACAGCTGATAAACTTTTGACAAAACCACTATTTAAAGCTCCACCCAAACTGACCCAGTTTCCCGTCCATGATTTACTAGCATTATCATATTGCAAATATGCTAAGCCACTATCATCAGACTCTTTAAAAAGAGCTACAGGATTACCATCATAGTTTGTAACCAAAACAGACTGAGTAGTTAAATCATCTAAAGCAAAACAAGAAAAAACACTAAAAAAACAAACTAAAAAACATGAAAATATAGTCTTCATATACCTATCAATAAAATACCTCGTATATTTCATAATAAAATATTACGGATACATAATCAA
Organism: Francisella adeliensis; assembly: GCF_003290445.1. NCBI lineage: Bacteria > Pseudomonadati > Pseudomonadota > Gammaproteobacteria > Thiotrichales > Francisellaceae > Francisella > Francisella adeliensis. The sequence goes on from NZ_CP021781.1 coordinate 1,533,278, forward strand.
CCATTTCATTTTGACTGATATCTTTATACTGATGAACTTTACATAGGTTTTATAACTCCACCTGATGTAACATATACTATTATAGATTTTAGTTTAATTAACTATCACAGCCTTTGTTAAGAGCACTACAGTTAACTTCTTTATAATTACTCGTTAAAACCCTTCCTATGGTAATCTCTTTATTAGCAGGAGCTACTTTTATATTAGTTGAAATTTCACTACTGCTCATTCCACCATTATTGGTGATAGCAACTCCAGTAATTTTATAGAAAGTTGATACTTGACTTGCATTAAATAAAATATCAGCTGATAAAGGCGTCGATTGAGTTTTCACATTGCTGCGTGCTTTAAAGATGATATGAGATACATTATCTATCTTTGAGTCTTGATCTACTGATGTATAAACATACATAGTATTCGCTTGAGAATATTTCATTAAAACATCTACAGTATTTTTATTCATCTGATTAAAAATTAGATTATATTTATGAGAGCCATTCCTAACCACTATATCCTCACTAGCATAATATTTACCATCTTTAGCGTTTTTATTAATTATCTCAAGATTAAAATCAGGACCTTTATAGTTATCAGCTTCTAAGGTATTATTCTTATAATCTATATTTATAATAGGTTGCTTTGAAGAGTTGTTAGCTATTAAGCTACAGCTTGATATAACTACTGCCATCAAAATTAGCGTAAATATTCTTCTCATCCAGTATATTCCTTACCAAAATATTCTAAAACCTCGCGCTTTTTGCTAGTACTTTCCATATCAATTAGTTTAATCTCACCCTTCCAGTTTCTAATCCAAGTAAGTTGGCGTTTTGCAAGTTGTCTTGTTGCGACTATTCCTTTATGCAAAAATTCCTCATAAGATATATTTCCATCAAGATATTCCCACGCCTGCCTATAGCCAACACTTCTGATTGCAGTAGTTTCTACAGTTAGGCTTGGATTCTCTTTAAGCGTTTTAACCTCATCAAGAAAATTATTTTCTACCATTTGCTTGAATCTAGTTTCAATATTGCTATGAAGTAAGCTTCTATCTTGTGGAACTATAGCACATAATTTTAGCTCTTCTTCTAAAGCTCCAACTTTCGCTGTTTGTACAAGCTCCGAGTACTTTTTACCACTAATCATAATAACTTCTAATGCTCTAAAGATTCTTTGCTGATCATTTGCATTTATTTTATCTGCGGCTTGCGAATCAAATTGCTTTAATTGCTTATAAAGATACTCTAAACCCTTAGATTTACACTCAAGCTCAAGTGTAGCTCTAATCTTAAGATCACTTTCTGGCAATACAGATAAACCCTCTATCAGACCTTTAAAGTAAAGCATCGTACCACCGACAAGTAACACTTCCTTATCTCTAGCCCAGATTTCAACTTTAAGTCGATTAACTTCTCTTATAAAATCTGCTACTGAAAAGGACTCTGTTGGTTCTATAATGTCAATTAAGTGATGAGGAATCCCTTCCATCTCATCAACAGTTGGCTTAGCCGTGCCAATATCCATATCTTTATAAACAAGCGATGAATCAACACTGATAATTTCAGCATTTATTTTTTTAGCGATTGAGATAGAAAGAGCCGTTTTACCTGAAGCAGTTGGTCCAGCAATACCATATATAGATTTAGTCATTAGATATTTTGAGTATTAATTTTCACAGGAACTTCTGCTCTTACGGTTTGCAAGTAGTAGTTTAATTCTTCGGCTTTATAGGCTTGGATTACTTGCGTAGGAACACTAGCTTTTTTACTATATAAAGGAATAACTTTTGTTACTTTGTAAACATAATTTGTACCATCAGTATCTTGAGAAATTAAATACTGAGAGTTAGTATTTGCTAGCACAAAGTCTACAAACTCTTTAGGTAGGCTACTATCATCAGCAGATACCGTAGCTTTTTCAAAAGCTTGTGATACTTTTTTACCATCCTGTAAATTAGCAGCTATTTTTTGAGCCTCTGTTACAGCCAGTTCTTTAGATTTTTGTTTTATATATTCTTGAGAAACCTTATCTTTAACTTCTTCAAAAGTTTGCTGTGCTGTCGGAGTCATTCCATCAATATGATATACCACTGTTTTATCATCAGATATTGGCAACGCTCCATATTTCTGGTTATTTGTAAAAAATAAACCATTTTGAAGACCTTCTATATCTTTAGAATCATTATCTATGATATTACTAAACTTTGAATCACCAAGCTTTTTAGAAACTTGCTCAAACTTTATACTATCAATATTTTGAGTATATGAATTATAAGTTGCAAGTGCAGTTCTATTTTGGATAATATTTTTTATTGTTGCTTTGGTTTTATCATCAAATTTTTTGAATAAATCTTTATTTTCATTATAGTACTGTTTTATCTGCTCATCAGAAATTGTTTCTTTTGACTTAAAGTCATCTTTTGAAATCAAATAATAACTAATTTTTGCTTTTGCAGGATTTACATATTGAGCCTTATTAGCATTATAGAATTTTTGTAGCTCTGCATCTGTTGGCTTAATATCAGACTCCAAATCTTTTGGAGTAAGTTTAATATACTCAATATCTTTACTAACAGCATAAATATTTTTTAATTGATTAGTTCCATCTTCTGTAATAAAAGCTGTTTGCTCAATCGTACCTGGGATTAATGATGCTGTAATATTCTGTGAAAGTATCGCCTCTAATCTTGGCATACCACCAACATAACTAGCAACTTGAGCTAATTTCTCACTTGAAAACTTACCTGATTTGTCAAAAAACATTGGGTTAGTAAATATAGCGCTTTGTAAAGCCAATTTAGAAACCTGTATATTATGGTTTTGAGCATCTGCTAATACTAGGTATTGATCTACCATTTGAGCTAATACTTGGCGTTTTTGAGCATTTGTCGTTGCTCCACTAGCATTTTGCTGGAGCTGCTGTGAACTTATCTCATTATCACCTACTTTAGCAACATAAGAACTGTCTGCTCCAATATTAGTAAAGAAAAAACTCATACCTGTAATCACAAAAACAAAACTTATTGTTATTACAACTATCCAAGTAAATGGTCCTTTGAGCCTGTCATTAAAAGACTGTAACATTTTTTTAATCCTATGGTTTAATCAAGATATTATTATTTTATGTATATTATAGATAAAAAAAAGGCACACCGTTAAGCATGCCTTTAAAAAAATCACTAAATTGTGAATTTTATTTACTTCTGTACTGCGTCTTTAAGACCTTTACCAGCTTTGAAGCTTGGTACAGTAGATGCTTTAATTTTGATAGTTTCACCAGTCTTAGGGTTTCTTCCATCTCTAGCACTTCTTTCTTTAACTTGGAAAGTACCAAAGCCAACTAAAGTTACGCTATCATTGTTTTTTAATGCTTTAGTTACAGATGCAATAGTAGCATCTAAAGTTTTTGCAGCAACTTCTTTAGTTACATCAGCTTCTTTAGCTATAGCACTTACTAATTCACTTTTATTCATTTGAGACTCCTTTTTATTAACAAACGACTTGTGTCACTAGAATTTATAACACTAATATTTTGCAGTTTCAACAAAAAAACTAAAAAACCTTAGATAATACCTCTTTTATATGGTTTACAGGGGTTATTTGCAGATTTTCTGTAATTTCTTTGTCAATATCTGCTAAGTTTTTAATATTTTGTTTCGGTATTAAAACCTCTTTAATACCACCTCTTAAAGCAGCTAAAAGTTTCTCTTTTAAGCCACCAATTGGTAACACATCTCCGCGTAAAGTAACCTCACCTGTCATCGCAATATCATTTCTGATAGCTTGACCTGTGTACACAGAAACTAAAGCTGTTGTCATCGCAATACCCGCACTAGGACCATCCTTGGGAGTAGCTCCCTCTGGCACATGAATATGAACATCTTTCTTTTCATAAAAATCATCAACAAGATCATAATCTTTTGAAATAGATCTCACAACACTCAAAGCAGCATCTATTGATTCTTTCATCACATCGCCAAGACTACCAGTATATTTTATCTTACCTTTACCAGGCATTGCTAATGCTTCTATAGTAAGTAAATCACCACCTACAGATGTCCAAGCAAGACCTGTTACCTGACCAATTTTAGCTTGAGTATTTTTAATACCATAATCAAACTGATGAACACCTAGGTAATCAGGTAGATTTTTTTGAGATATTGAAGCTTTTTTAGTTTCAGGGTCTACCAACAAGTTTTTAACAGACTTGCGACAAATTCCATCAATCTTTTGCTGTAAATTTCTAACACCAGCTTCTCTAGTATAGTATCTAATAATATCTAGAGTTGCCTTAGGAGTTATTGAAAGCTCTTTACTTGTCAGACCATTATTCTTTAGAGATTTAGGAATAAGATACTGTTTAGCAATTGCTTGTTTCTCTAGTTCTGTATAACCAGCTAAATGAATAATCTCTAACCTATCACGCAAAGCTGGATCTATATCTAACGAATTTGCTGTAGCAACAAACATCACTTTAGATAAATCATAATCAATCTCAAGATAGTGATCATTAAAAGTATTGTTTTGCTCTGGATCCAAAACTTCTAGTAATGCTGCAGAAGGGTCTCCTCTAAAGTCAGCAGAGATTTTATCAATCTCATCTAACAAAAATAATGGATTCTCTGTTTTAGATTTAACTATCTTTTGAATAATCTGCCCAGGCATAGAACCTATATAAGTACGACGATGCCCACGAATCTCAGATTCATCACGCACGCCACCTAATGCCATGCGCACATACTCACGTCCAGTAGCACGAGCGATAGACTGACCTATAGATGTTTTACCAACACCTGGAGGGCCTACCAAACATAATATAGGCGCTTTTGCATTAGTATCTTTCTTAATCTGTACTGCTAAATGCTCAAGTATTCTATCTTTAACTTTTTTGATACCATAATGATCTTTTTCTAAGATTTTCTCAGCCAGGCTAATATCTTTCTTTACTTTAGTTTTATTACCCCAAGGCAATGAAAGTACTGTTTCAATATAGTTTCTCGAAACAGCAGACTCAGATGATGATGGTGGCATTGCTTTAAGCTTTTTAAGCTCTTTAAAACATTTCTCTTTTGCTTCATCTGTCATCTTAGACTTTTCTATTCTATTTTTAATTGCCGAAACTTCTGATTCTTCATCCGCCTCACCAAGCTCTTTATAGATAGCTTTTACTTGTTCATTAAGATAGTACTCACGCTGGTTTTTATCGACCTGAGCTTTTACTCGATCCTTTATCTTTGCTTCAAGCTCTAAAATCTCAAGCTCTTCTTCAAGATAAGTCAAAAGTAATAAGGCTTTATTTTTAATATCTGTAGCTTCAAGAAGTTTTTGTTTTTTCGAGATATCTGTATTTAAGATAGTTGCTATCTCATAGATAAAATTCTCAGGCTTTTCAGTGTTTACAATCGCACCTAAAGCTTCTTTTGTAATTTTGTTGCTTATTTCAGCAAAATACTTCAATGATTCAGATATAGATAACAATATAGCTTTCATCTCTTTACCTAAAGATTTCATATCGTATCTATCATCAACAAATAAACTATCAAGATTTGCGTACATACAGTCTTTTTCATCTGCATACTTTGCTACCAATCTTTTTGCTAAGCCTTCAACAATAATTTTTAAGCTACCATCTGGCAGTTTCATTATCTGAACTATCTTAGCTAGAGTAGCAATATCATAGATATTTTCAGGATTATCTCCTGTGCTTGAACCATTTTTTTGAGTAGCTAGCAGTACAAAATTATCATAATTATTTGATGACTCTTTTACTGCTTGAATAGATTTCTTACGGCCTACATTTAACGGAATTGTCATCGTAGGGAAAATAACCACATCTCTCAGTGGTATTACAGGAACAACATTTAATGCTTCTGACATAGATTTATATACTCCTGTGAGTTTGTAATTTTATACTAAATCCTTGAGTTGCTTTTTATCATTATTTTTCATCACTATAGTTAGCTCCTCTTCATCAGAAATAGCTTCACCAGTAACTATAATTTTAGCCACTTCAGCATTTGAAGGTACATGGAACATCAATTCTAAAAGCACATTTTCTAATATACTTCTAAGCCCTCTTGCACCTGTCTTTTTAGCTATAGCTTTCTTAGCAACTTCAACTAATGCTTCATCAGTGAACTCTATCTCAATATCATCAAACTTAAATAGTTTTATGTATTGCTTCACGATAGCATTCTTAGGCTCTCTAAGGATTTTAACCAAGTCTTCTTCTGTAAGCTCATTTAGTACAGTAAGTATCGGTAAACGACCTATAAGCTCAGGGATAAGCCCGAACCTAGTTAGATCTTCACTTTCTACTTTTTGCATTAGCTTTTGTGTATCAAGATTATCTTTTTGTTGGATTACATCAGCATTAAAACCAATACTAACTTTATCCATACGGTGTTTTACTTGCTTTTCAATACCAGCAAATGCTCCACCACATATAAATAATATCTCAGAAGTATCAACTTCAATCATCTCTTGATTAGGGTGCTTTCTACCACCTTTTGGTGGTACAGAAGACACAGTTCCTTCAATAAGCTTAAGTAATGCTTGTTGCACACCTTCACCAGATACATCACGAGTAATAGAAGCACTTTCTGATTTACGTGCTATTTTGTCAATTTCATCTATATAAATAATACCTTTTTTAGCCTTATCAACATCAAACTCAGCATTTTGAAGCAATCTAACGATAATATTTTCAACATCATCACCAACGTAACCTGCTTCTGTAAGAGTAGTTGCATCAGCTATTGCAAACGGTACATTTAAGTACTTCGCTAGAGTTTGAGCAAATAAAGTCTTACCTGAACCTGTAGGTCCGATAAGAAGCACATTACTCTTTTTAAGCTCTGTATCATCTTTTTTCTCAGTACCTTCTTCTGAAGAGTCTTCAGCGGGAGCAGTTATTCTTTTATAGTGATTATAAACAGCTACAGATAGTACTTTTTTTGCATTATCTTGACCGATAATATAGTCATCAAGATGCTTTTTAATCTCAATAGGTTTTGGTAATTTATCAAAAGATAACTCTTCTGTATTCGCAATACTGCCATCAACATTAGAAGTATGCATTTTTGTAGCACACTTACTAACACATTCATTACAGATATTACCTTCACGACCAGCGATTATATTTTTCACTTCGTTTTGTGATTTGCCACAGAAAGAACAATATAGAATTTTAGCCATTTAGCTTATTCCTTTAATTTATTTTATTATTGCGTCACGAGTCTCGATTACATGATCAATCAAACCATATTCTTTAGCTTCTTCAGCCATCATAAAGTTGTCTCGATCAGTATCTTTAACCATTTTGTCATAGTCTTGACCTGTATGATGAGCAAGTACTTTGTTTAGTCTTTCTTTTATACGCAAAATGTTATTAGCATGAATCTCGATATCAGAAGCTTGACCTCTAAAACCACCTAACGGTTGATGAATCATGATTTGCGAGCTTGGTAGACTATATCTTTTACCTTTTGCACCACCAGCTAAAAGTAAAGAACCCATACTAGCAGCTAGACCAATACAGATAGTATTTACATCCGGCTTAATAAACTGCATAGTGTCATAAACACCCATACCAGCTGTAACCATACCACCTGGTGAATTTATATAGAAAAATATATCCTTCTCAGGATCTTCAGATTCTAAAAATAAAAGCTGTGCAATTACAAGGTTTGCAGACTGATCATTTACTTCGCCATTTAAAAAAACAATTCGCTCTTTTAAGAGTCTTGAGTAAATGTCATAAGCTCTTTCGCCACCAGCTGATTTCTCAACAACTGTAGGTACTAAATTATTAGTTATCATATTAACCTCTTAATTCTAAAATTAGAATCCGCCTTGTTGTTGAGCTTGCATATTTTCTTTAATTACTTCAAAAAAATCTTCTTCTTTATCAGTAACTTGTGCTTGCTCAAGAACCCAGTCAGTAAGTTTGTTTTCTATAACTACTGCTTTTAGGTTAGCCATTTCTTTTTCGTTTTTCTTGATTTCTTGCTTAGTTTTTTCAGCATCTTCGTAAGCTTGAACCATTTCATCAAGTAAGCTATCTACTTCTTCATCAGTTGCTTCAAACTTATGAGTTTTCATTACGCTATCAAGAGCAAGACTAGTCTCTACTTTTTGCTTAGCATTTTCTTCAAATAGGTTATCAGGTAATTGGTTTACATCAAAACCACTCTTATCGCCACCCATTTGCTTAACAATATTTTGCTTAGCAGCATCTATTTCTCTTTTAACTAAAGCTTTTGGTACTTCAAACTCAGCAATTTCTCTTAGACCTTTAAATACTTGGTCTTTAGTTTTTCTTTGAAGGATGAACTTAAGCTCTCTTTCCATATTTTCTTTGATTTCAGATTCAAAAGTATCTACGCCACCTTTTACACCAAACTTCTTAACGAATTCTTCATCAATTGCTGGTAATTCAGGGACTAAGATTTTCTTAACTGTAATATCAAAAGTAGCTTCTTTACCAGCTAGCTCTTCATTTTGGTACTCAGCAGGGAAAGTAACTGTTATAGTTTTTTGCTCACCTTTGTTCATACCAACGATACCATCTTCAAAGCCTGGGATCATTTGACCTGAACCGATAACAACTTCAGAATCATTAGCAGTACCACCTTCAAAAGCAACACCATCTTTTTTACCAACAAAATCGATAGTTACTTTATCATCAGCTTCAACAGCTCTTTCTACTTCTGTAAATATAGCCATTTGCTTTCTAAGGTTTTCAATCATTTTTTTAACTTCGTTATCACCAAGTTCTACTTTAGGCTTTTGAACTTCAATTTTGTCAAAACCAGTTACTTCAAACTCAGGGAAAAGCTCGCAGTTTACTACAAACTTAAGTGGCTCACCTTCTTTGTTTTCTTTAAGGTCAACTTCAATACCAGCAACTGCTAATTTTTCATCTTGAATTGCTTTAGAATATTTTTGAGGGATTAAGTCAGAAATCACTTCCATTCTAATTTGCTCACCGTACTTTTTCTTAACCATGCCAGCAGGTACTTTACCAGGTCTGAAACCATCCATTTTGATAGTCTTAGCAGTTTTATTTACTTCTTTTTCTACTACAGAATCAATTTCGTTAGCTGGTACTTCAATAAGTAATGAACAATTGATACCTTCTTTCTTTTCTACAGTTACTTGCATTTTTTAGTTTCCTATTTTTTATTTTAAACAATTCAATAGTAGCAAATTTTAACTATCATCACCTAGATTGTCTATATCTAATTCATTTATAATATGACAAGATACAACATTTATTGTAAACTCTACCTTATTTTAGAAAATACCTCCTAAAAATGGTCACAATAGTTATAAGCGTATGTTTATTGATAACCCCTTTTATAATCGCTTTTTTGCATTCAAGCATTATTTATAAAAAACATTTTCCAAACATCTATGCAAATTACTTTATCGCAATAAACATAAGCGTATTTATGCTACTAAATAGTTACGCTTATTTAGTAGATGGAGATTACATGAGTAAATTTCAAGGATGGATTTACACTCCTGCAGTTTTTCAGCTAGGATTGTATCAATTATCACTATTTATACTCTCTATAGTAGCTTTATTTAAAGGCTCTGCGTTTAAAGCTGCTTGTTTATTATTTTTTAGTATTTATACAATTTTAAATATTTTATCGTTATTCAGCGGTGCTTATAATGAAATTGCTAATGCCGTGATGATAGTTGATATTTTAACTGCTGTGATTTCTTTTGGATTGTATAAGGCTTTGAGTAGGAAAGCATGACTATTTTCAGCGTAAACTTAAATGATAACTTTAAAATATTAGATAAAAAAGTTTACTTCAATGAGAATGATTTTTTAAAACTGTGTAAAAGCACCTCTTTAGATATAGTAAAAAACGAACTTACTAATTACAAATTAGAAAATAAATTAATTAAAGTAAATCCGAATAATTTTCCTCTAACTACTCGTAGATACAGCAAAGAAGAGCTATGCAAATATATAGAATCAGAATATCAACTTAATGGTTTGAATAAAGAAAAACCTCTTTACCCTGAATGGTTATTGTTTTATATCGCCACTCAAAATTTTAGCTTTGTATATACTTCAAAAGCTGAATTTGAAAAACATATATCATTCTTTGAGATAATTGCAGAAATTAGACATAAGAACTATATAAAAAGCAATCGAACAAGATTCATTAATACATTTGATAACAATGATGAGCTTCTAAATAGTTTAGAAAATAGCTTTAACCTCTTTATAGAACTATTAACAAAAGAATCTAATATAGAGAAGCTTTACAACTTTTTAGCATTTTTGTGGAAGTTTCACGATGAGCTAAAAGCCAAAGAAAAATATAAACTGATGTGGAATCTTGAGGCATATATAGTCGAATGTATACACCTTTTAAAAAATAAAGGAATTGATATTGAATATATTTATACTCATCATAAAAAGTTAGTATATAGAGAACGCTTAGAAAGACCATCTCCTCTCCATGAAATTCAAATAAATTTGCCTTTGTATATCAAAGAAAATAAATGTTACTTTTATTATAATCCTGATAATGAACCAAGCATATTAGATAAAATCAATAACTGCTTATCTGATGATGTTACAATCGACAAACTTTTAGAAGTATTCACATCTAATGAAAAAATCCAAAACTTAGTATTCTTACGCCTTGAAATAGATAGGTTTTATAACAGTAATAAATTTAATGAGTTTGTAATGAAGTCACTTATTAAAAACTTTGTTTTAGAGATTGAGTCATTAATTATAGATAAAGTACCTAAAAATAAAGATGGATTATTTGACAACATAAAACAATTAAAAAAAGGTAGCCATAAATTTTCAGCCTACCATGAGAAACTTAAAGAAAATGTAGACTGGTCAGAGTTTTCTAATCGAATAAAAGTTATTGAAAAAGAAAGCGATAGTATCGAAAAACACTTAATGATCTACTATCATTTTAGAAACTATTTTGCGCATAATCATGTAAATATGCATGATCTTAGATCAGAGGATGGGAAATACTTAAGAGCAATTTTAGAGTCTGCTTTAATAACAATATACTTTGTGGCAACATTTAATACAGACAAAACTTTTTCCACTTGCTGAATTAAAACAAATATCTACAACAACCCCAACCCATCAAAACCAATATTATCTAAAGCGCCATAAAGTATCACAGCTACAGAGTTTGATAAATTTAAACTACGGGTATTTTTGTGCATTGGAATTTTGATTTGAGTTTGTTTTAGAAGCTCTAAAACTTTAGCTGGTAAGCCTCGAGTTTCAGGTCCAAACAAAAGAATATCATCAGTAGTAAAATCTACTTGATGATAGTACTGTTTTGCACTTGTTTCACAAGCCCAGATTTTTTTAGAGCTATTTTTTTCATAAAATTCATCAAAGTTTTTATAGATTTTAATATCTGCAAACTCGTGATAATCTAATCCTGCTCTTCTTAACTGCTTATCTTCAAGCTTAAACCCAAGTGGCTCAATAAGGTGCAGGTTAGCACCAACATTCGCACATAAACGAATTATATTACCAGTATTTGGTGGTATCTCAGGTTCATATAGTGCAATGTTTATCATTAAACTAACCCTTAAGCCATTCAGCCACATCTAGTGCTGTGTAAGTAAGGATAGTCTTAGCACCTGCTCTTTTCATCGAAGTCAAAGTCTCTATTGTAATGGCTTTTTCATCAACTAATCCAGCTGCTGCTGCTGCCTTTATCATCGCATACTCACCACTTACATGATACGCTGCGATTGGTAGCTCAACTATACGGTCAAGCTCGTTGATAATATCAAGATAGCTCAATGCAGGTTTTACCATTATAAAATCAGCACCTTGCTCAATATCTTCTAAAGCTTCACGAATTGCTTCTTTTTTATTACGGTAATCCATCTGATAAGTTTTGCGGTCACCTGTTAATGATGAATCACAAGCACTTCTAAAAGGTCCATAATATGCTGATGCGTATTTCACAGAATACGACATAATCGCAACATTAAAGAAACTCTCACTATCTAGGGCTTCACGCATTGCTATAATCATGCCATCCATCATACCACTTGGTGCTACTATATCAGCCCCAGCTTGTGCATGTGAAACAGCAGTTTTTTGTAGTATCTCAAGTGTTTTATCATTATCAACAACTTGATTATCATCTAATATCCCACAATGCCCATGAGGTGTAAAGCTACACATACATACATCTGTTGCAACTACTATATCAGGTGCTAAAGCTTTGATTTTTCGAATTGCTTGTTGAGTGATACCATTAGAATCATAGTTTTCAGATGAAACCAAATCTTTAGTTTTCGGTACGCCAAAAATCATCAAACTTTTGATACCTGCTTTTACAACACTATCAACGATTTCATCAAGTCTATCAACTGACCAGTGATATTGGTTAGGCAAGCTCGAAATTTCTTTTTTGACATCTTCACCATGCACTACAAATATCGGATACATCAAATCATCTGTTCTTAAAGTGATTTCAGCAACCATATCTCGCATAGCTTGGCTAGTTCTTAGCCTACGCGGTCGTGTAATTGGAAAGCTCATTTGCGTTACCTACTTATTTTTACTAGGATTTTTTCTGTATAAAACTAGTATATTACCAATTATTTGTACTAGCTCTGACTTAGTAGATTTTGTAATCTCTTCTGCCATAGCCTTTTTTTCATCTTTAGGTAAACGACCAGCCTTTACTTTTATAAGCTCATGCGATGCTAATGCTAAATCTATTTCTAGCATTACATTTTCAGTTAGTCCTTTATCACCCATAAGAACGACTGGTTTTAAGCTATGAGCATCAGCTCTTAGTCTTTGTTGTTTTTTTGTATCCATTATTTTTCCTATTTCAAAATTTCTAATATTATATTTTCTAAAACTAACTCTTTATCTACATTTTTATAATTAGCAAAATAGTTTTTAGCCTCTAATGTCTGCTGATAAATCTTATAAATATCATTAGTATGTAGTTTCGTAGCTAAATATTTTATAACTGCAAGCTTATCATAATTTGCTATATATTGTGTTTCAGGATCAAGATTATAGTTGTATACATCTATAATCAAACTTGTCAGCCAATAAAGTGTGTCTTTAAAATGAGGGTTAACTTCTTTCAAAAACACATTTACATTAACTTGACCAACAAGCACTTTCATCATTGATGCTCTAATCTTCCAGTATTCAGGCTCTAGTTTAATCTTAGCAATTACATTTATATCATCTCGAGACATCTGAAGAGATTTAGCTACAGCCTCTTTAGACATCTCAAAAGTGTACTCAAGATAGTTATACTTATCCTCATCATCAAACGCAATATCATAAGTTAAAGACCTACTTTTTACGGTATCTAATATATCGCTAAAGTTTCGAGTAAATGATAGAAAAAATGTATTTTCAGTAGGTTCTTCTAGAGTTTTTAGTAATGCATTAGTTGCTGAGTCATTCAAAAAGCTTAACTCAGGGATAATAATTATCTTAGCAAGATCATTATGTGCCGTTAACTCACAACTTTTAATGATTCTCTTTATCTCTGCTACTTTTATTTCATCATTTTCAACCTTTGCAATAGTTACATACGGACTATCTTCATAGTCCTGTATTTCTTGACCTAAAAGTATTTCACAAAAAGACTTAATAAAACTATCTAAAAGAACGGCATCTTTAACCTTAAATATAAAAGCATGATGAAGCTTGTTACTATTTTTTTGGGCTTGGAAATTATCGAGAAGATTTTTATGAGTATTTAAAGATAGCACTGTGATCCTACATTATTTTACGAGCATACAAAAAGTTTGTAAGAGTCTTTTTTATCATAGTCAATTTAGACTTCAACAAACCTTTCTCTTTTTTTATCACAAATTTCACTTGGTATACATCAAGGTTATTATCTAAATGCTCTATTATATAATCATCGTAAGTTTGAAGTTTATCCACTAAACCAAGATCTAAAGCATCTTTACCAAACCAGTACTCACCGGTACCGACTTTTTGCATATCAAGTGATGGTCTATAGGTAAGAATATGCTTTTTGAAAAGCTCATGAATATTTTCAAGATCTTGTTTAAATTTAGCACGGCCTTCATCGGTATTTTTACCCATTGTAGTAAGAGTTCGTTTAAACTCTCCTGATGTGTGCATTTCAACATTCACACCATTTTTTTCAAGTAAATCATGAATATTTGGCACCTGCCCAATTACACCAATAGATCCTACTATCGCAAAAGGTGCTGAGATTATTTTATGACCAACCGCAGACATCATATAACCACCAGATGCAGCTACTTGATCGATACATATAGTTAGATTAAGACCTGCTTGGCGTATTCTTTCTAGCTGAGCCGCAGCAAAACCGTAGCCATTAACAACCCCACCTGGACTATCTATTCTTACGATAATCTCATCATTTGACTTAGCTCCAGCAAGTACAGCTGTCACCTCTTGACGCAAGCATTCTACTTGTGATGCATGAATATCACCCTTAAAGCTTATTACAAATACTTTATTCTTAGGTGATTCTTCTTTAGACTTTTTCTTCTGCTCTTTTGCAAAACTCTTATATTCCTTTTTATCTAAAATAGTCTCTAAAATTTCATTTTTAGTCTCTTTATAGTCATCACCTAACTTTTTAATCTCAAGTTTACCACCAGCAAGTTTAGCAACTTCTTGTTTTGCCTTAGCAAGTAGTGAAAAAAAACTACCTACAACAAATACTACAGCAACCACAACAAGCAATACACTTAATGCAAAAAACACAAAACTTATAAAATTTTCGTACCACATAAATTTACTTTTGAGCCCTTAAAGTTTTAAGAAGTGAATCATTCGCATTACCTTTAATATTTGCCTTTCTAACAGAATCACGAGCAAATACACGTTTTTTATACTCATGAATTGCACCAAAACTTTCATCAATCACAAAACCTTCAGCTTCTAATGAGATTATATATGCAGCAATATAGCAGTCTGCAAGAGTAAATGAAGAACTTATAAAATAATCTGTTTCAGCAAAAGCCTTTTCAATCGTCAGTAAGCTGTCTTTTAAATCTTTAAAAATAGTTTTTAATTTAAGCTTGTTTGTTCTAACTTCTCTTATCTTATCTAGAACAGGATACCATTCATTATCAATCTTAGATAAAGATTGACGAATTTTTATACGATCATTAACCACACTCGGCAACAATCCTGGAGCTGGAAATCTCTCATCAATATAAACCAACAACGATCTACGGTTATTTATGCTATAACCTTTTTCCTTTAAAACTGGGAATAGACCATTCGGAGAAACTTTCTTTTGCATTTCTGGGGTTAAATCCCCTGCTTCGACAGTTTCCATCGCCATCTTTTTTTCTGCAAGAGCAATTCTAGCCCTAAGTGAATAAGGACAATACTTAGCTGTATACAATATTACTTTCATTTATGGTGCCTTTTTGAAAATTAAAACAATTAAACATACTAAACTTTGTTTGATATAATTGTAGATAATAAAAACTAATATTAAATTTTACCATATTTGTGGATAACTACAACATAGACACTGAAGGCTTTTTAGTAGATTTCGATAGTTGGGATCACAATTTTTGCAAAATAACTGCCGATAATGAAGATTTAGAGCTAAATGATAACCATTTTTTAGTCATAGATTTTTTGCGTGAATTTTACTCTGAAAACAAAAAATCTCCTGCTATTCGTGAACTTGTTAAAAATCTAAAAATCAAGCACGGTGAAAAAATTGGTAATAGTCTATATTTACAGATGTTATTTCCTGTTTCACCAGCTGTTCAAGCAGCTAAAATAGCTGGTTTACCAAAACCGAAAAGATGCATTTAAAAACCACCCTTCTTATACTAAAAAGTAAACAAAAGGGAACTCGTAAAAACTTGCACTATCGCACTCGCTAAAATATAATTATGCAAATATGTTCAGCCCGTAACTCCAGTTACAAACTAAGGAATAAAAATGTCAAAAGTACATTGCAAAAAATATGACAAAGAACTAGATGCTCTTGCCTTTCAACCATTACCTGGTGAGCTAGGTAAAAAAATCCAAGCTGAAATTTCTCAACAGGCATGGCAAGCATGGTTAGCTCATCAAACCATTCTTATAAATGAGTATCGTTTAAACCTTATTGACCCAAAATCAAAAGAGTTTCTTAAGGAAGAGATGCACAAATTTTTATTTGAAGGCAAAGAGGAAAAGCCTGAACAATTTACTAAACTATAATTTTTTATCTAACTTATAAAACAATCTAAGATGAATTCAGCACTCACCTATATTACTCTATAGTTACTAACTATAGCCTATATGGTTCTTCAAAATCAATTCTTAACCTTTTTATAAAAATACCTAGGATTTATCGTATCTGCTAAAAGCTTATTTTCAAAGTCTATTCTGAGCAATATCCCGATCGTATAACACATTATAAGTAAGCTACTACCGCCATAACTTATAAACGGAAGAGTAAGCCCTTTTGTCGGCAATAGTCCCGTATTTACCCCAATATTAACAAACACCTGAAAGCCCATCCAAAAGCCTATACCGTAGGCTAGAAATGCTTGATAATGCCTTTTTAATTCAAATGCCAGCTTTGCTATATTTAAAGCCTTAAATACAATAAACAAATATACACATAAAAGAACCATTAAACCAACCACACCAATCTCTTCTGCTATTACAGATGTAATAAAATCGGTATGTGCTTCTGGTAAGAAGAACTGCTTTTGAACACCGTTACCTAAACCATCTCCAAACCAACCACCTCGACCAAAGCCAATCAAAGCTTGTACAAGCTGATAACCAGAGCCATTAGCATTTTCCCAAGGATGTAAAAAACCCGTGATTCTATGCATTCTGTATGGTGAGATCACAACTAGAGTTGCAGCCATTAGTATCATAGCAACAATAAGTAAACCATACCATTGAACTTTATTACCACCAACAAAAAGCATGCCCAGAACACATATTGATATAACAACTGTAGAACCAAAATCTGGTTGCATCAGCAAAAGTATAGCTATACAACCAAGAAGTGAAATAGGTGTGAGAATTCCTTCTTTGAAGTTTTTCATGTGATCTAAAGTATTAGCAATATATCCAGAGAAAAATATTATTGCCAAAAGTTTTGCTAATTCAGCCACTTGAATATTAATTATAATCAACGGTATCCAACGCCTTGCACCATTCACACTTTTACCTACTCCTGGAACTAATACCGCCACAAGCACCAATAGCATAATAAAAAAGAATGCATTGTAATTTTTTTCATAATTTTTAGTTGGCACCAACAATGCTAGTAAAAACAAAAATATAGAAATTATTGCGAAGAAACCTTGCCTAATAGAATAAAAATAAGGATTATTATAGTCATCTAGGGCCACAACCATTGAAGCTGATGTAACCATAATCCAACCAAATGCCAACATTCCTAACATTATAAAGACTAACGATATATCAATCTCTAGTTTTGCCCTTACTCTTTCTTTTTTTGCATTTTGTCGGCTAAGTAAAACCTTTAACCTATATAGCACTTTTTTTAAGCCCTTTCCAAAGTTTTTTCTTTGGTGGTAAAAGCTGTTTAACTAGCTTTTCAAAAGCTTCTCCACGCTCTTCATAATTTTTAAACTCATCAAAACTAGCACAAGCGGGCGATAACAATATAACATCATTATCATCAGCATTTTTTGATGCACTAGCAAAAGCTTCTTTCATATTTTTATTAAGCTCGTGATCACAAAAATCTCCAATTTGATTCTCTATATAATCCCTATCTTGACCATATATATGTAAGTACTTAACATATTTTTTAAGAATATCTTCCATAAGAGTAAAATCACCACCCTTTGCAACACCTCCTAATAAAAGCACTATATTTCTAGTATCTGTAATGCTATAAAGTGCGGCGATAGTAGCTCCTACATTAGTACCTTTTGAGTCATTTATATATAATACTCGATCAACTGTTTCTACAACCCTACATCTATGCTCTAAACCTTTAAATGTTTTTATAGCAAAAACTGCCTGGAAAGTATCAATATTTAGCTTATCTAATATGTTTAAAACCACTACAATATTTTCAAGATTATGGTTACCAAATAGATGGACTTCCTCCATACTTAATATTTTAGTAGTGTTCTTATATATGTTTCCTCTACGAATAGCATAACACCCTTCATATTTAACACCCTTAGTCCCGACATCATAAGCAATAAACTCTTCACAAAAATTCTCAAGGTTAAGCTTAGACTGTTTATATTCTTCAAAACTATCATATCTATCAAGATGATCTGGTGACACATTTATCACACAACCAATATCAAACTTAGCTTTTCTTAATAAATCTATCTGAAAACTAGAAAGCTCTATTACATAGTAATCAAATTCATCATCAATAATTGATAACACAGGTGTTCCGATATTACCTATAAGGACGCTTTTATAGCCAAGATAATTAAGTACATAATTAAGCATAGTAACTGTTGTACTCTTACCATTTGAGCCTGTAACTACTATAGTTTTAGAAAGAGTATCTTTTATTTGATCATAAAAGATATCCATGTCGCTTATTATATTTCCATGACTTCTCAAAGGAGCATAAATATCTTTGTTCAGAGGAATACCTGGACTTACAGCAATTAAATCATAATCATCCAACTTAAAATCTTCAAAATCATCTGTAGATTTTGAAATGTCTACTTGCGTATCACTAAAAGCTTTTAAAAACTCGTGAATAGATTTACCAGTTGAACCATAGCCAACTATTAACACTTTAGATATTTGCACACCATCTAAATAAAACTTTTCTGACATTACCTTACCTTAATAGCAATCATACCAATTAAAAACAATACAACGGAAATTATCCAAAAACGTGTCACAACTTTAGTTTCAGGCCAACCCTTTAACTCAAAGTGATGATGTATAGGAGCCATTTTAAATATTCTTTTTCCATTTCTCAACTTATACGAGCCTACTTGTAATATTACAGATAAAGCTTCTACCACAAACAACAATCCCATTATAAAAAATACCAGTTCTTGGCGAATCATAACAGAAATAACTCCAAGCACTGCACCTAAAGTTAATGATCCTACATCACCCATAAAAACTTCAGCTGGATGAGAATTAAACCATAAAAATGCTAACCCAGAACCACAAATAGCTGCACAAAAAACAGCAACCTCAGCCAAACCAGGATTTCCAAGATAATCAAAAAGCAAATGTGTCGCTATGGTATTGTTTGTCTCTATATAAGCATATATACCCAAACCCGCAGCAACCAAAACAACAGGGACTATAGCTAAACCATCTAAGCCATCTGTAAGGTTTACGGCATTACTACTACCATTAATTATGAAAAATGTTAGCACCATAAATGATACTACGCCCATATATATGTATAAATCTTTTGAAAATGGAATTGCAAGCTTCATTTGACCATCTTTAGCTAGCAATGCAAATAAAATTACTGCCAAGATAATTGAGAAAATACTCTGCAAAGCAAATTTATGTCTAGAGCGAAGACCTTTCGGATGTTTAAGCACAAGCTTCAGATAATCATCTAAAAAACCAATTGCACCAAAAAACACCACAACTAAGATCAAAATCCACAAATATATACTAGTTAAATCACCCCAAAGCAACGAAGAAATCACAATAGAAAGCAACATCAAAACTCCACCCATCGTAGGCGTGTTCTTCTTAGAAAAATGACTCTCTGGACCATCATCTCTTACAACTTGTCCAATCTGCATTCTTTGCAACCAACGAATCATTGGAGCACCTAAAAACAATGTAATTAGTAATGATGTAATTGCTATCATCATTATTCTTAAAGAAATAAATTGATAAAAAAATTCAAAACCAGAAAAATAGTGGCTCAACCAACCAAACAAGTAAATTAGCATAATCTAAAACTCAAAATAAATTAGTCACATTATAATATATTCAACACTGTTTTTATAGTAAAGAATCTATCAGCAGCATTCATCATAAAATAGGTCCAAAATCCTTATATTTAATAGCGAACTCATTATCTTCAAACTGCTTATAATTCTTAATAAAAGCTTTTGCCAAAGACTTATACTGCTTCTTATACTCAGCAGAATCTTCCCAAATATTTTTATAATAATAATTATACTGGTCATCCACGACAGAAACTAAAGATTTAAAATTAAAATACTTTTGTCTCTCAAACTTAAAACTAACCCCTTCAGGTTTATTAAGCAGATAGTTTACAACTATTTTTGTTTCATCGACAGGAACCCTTCGCCCCGTCTTATAATCACCCTCAATCCAACCAACATTTATCATATAAATCTTTGCATTACTGTGCTTCAACCTGTTACGCAAAATGTTTGCATACCTTGTTGGATTTAATAGAAGAAAAGGCTGCCCGTAACAACTTGAAAACTCAGTTTTAGGTTCCCTAACGCCATCTTCAACACCTGTAGATGTTGATGTATATCCTGACAATAAATAATAAATAGCTTGACCCTTACTTAGCTTTGAAACTCTAGGTAAAACTCCTTGTGCGTCTTTAACCAGGAAAATTATCGTATCTGGCTCATTAGTTGCTGTTACCGTATTACTGAAATTTTCCCTAGGAAAAGTCAGATAAGTATTACTATGGCTTTTATCTTTAGAGCCAAAGATCACACTACCATCTTCATCAAAATTAGGATTTTCAACTAAAATATCCTCATTTAAAATATCTCTAATTCGTGAATCATCACTTTTAAAACTACCAGCTTTTAGAGTTAAACCCGACTCAAGACTAAATAGACCTCGAGATTCAGTCCAGGATACGGCTTCATTAGTAACCAGACTCTTCTCATTATCAAGAGCTAGAGTCGCCTTTCCACTGCCCGATAATCCAAAAAACATAGTACTTTTTGCTTGCTCATCAACACTTACAGCACAATAAAAAACCCCTATATCATTTAAGGACAAATAGTAGCTCATTATCGATAATAGTACTTTATTTATCTCTCGCAAATATAACGTTCCAACAAATAAACTTTCTCTTTGCTTTAAGTTTGTTGCAATAATTTTTGATGAATTAATACCCAGTTCTTTATAATTTTCTAAGACCGTCTCTGGAGAATGCATCATTACCCATTGAGGTTCAAAGCCCTCAAGCTCTTTTAGTGTTGGAGATATAGTAGTTAATTTAAAAAAATACGCAGCTGATGCTTGTGTTGTAATAAGTCTAACTGCTAGTCGATGTTTATCATCATGATTGTAAAAACCATCAACAACAAAAAGGTTTTTTTGTGAAACATCCTTACATAATTGTTGTTTAATTAACTTCCAATTACTTCTCGCTAGGCGTTTATTATCCGAACCATTCTCATGCCACCAAACATTCTTTTTTGCATACTTAGTTTCAACAACAAACTTATCTTCAGGAAGTCTACCCTTAACACTACCACTATCAACTAATAAGGCTTTATTTTTCCTTGCAAGAAATCCAGCTTGCTCTTGAGCATGTAGTGCAAGCTCATTTAAAGTCAGATTTGTATATACATTTTGATTTGTATAAAGAAATTTATTATCATCAATAGTGGCTGGATCCATTAGAGTATATCTTCCCGATAACTATAGAGTTGGTTACTTGATCAAAGTATATATGTTATAAACATTTTTTTCAAAAAGTTATGCTATTAGTTTATATATAAAGTAAAATATCAGTAACTTATTAAACAACCCTTTTCTTTTAACAAATGGATAATAAAACCATCACAAATAAAACTAACTTCATTAAAAATATAATAAAAAAAGATCTTGGGACAAAAAAGATCTCTAGTGTACTAACAAGATTTCCCCCAGAGCCAAATGGCTATTTACATATTGGTCATGCTAAATCAATCTGTTTGAATTTTGGTATCGCCAATGAATTTACTGGAAAATGTAACTTACGATTTGATGATACTAACCCAGAAAAAGAAGATATAGAATATATCAAAGCCATCGAAGAGGATGTTAATTGGCTTGGGTTTCAGTGGGAAAACACCCCTCACTTTGCATCAGAATACTTCGAAAAAATGTATGAAATAGCTATTACCCTCATTAAAAAAGATAAAGCTTTTGTCTGTGACTTATCTGCTGATGAAGTTCGCGAATATCGAGGAACACTTAAAGAAGGCGGCAAAAACAGCCCATATAGAGATAGATCTGTAGAAGAGAATTTGAAACTCTTTGAAGCAATGAAAAATGGTGAATTTGAAGCTGGCAGTAAAACACTAAGAGCAAAAATAGATATGAGCTCAGGTAACATAAACATGCGTGACCCTGCACTTTATAGGATAAAATTTGCACATCATCCTAAAACTGGTGATAAATGGTGCATATATCCAATGTATAGTTTTGCTCACCCTCTTGAAGATGCTATTGAAGAGATAACTCATTCACTTTGTACTCTTGAGTTTCAAGATCAAAGACCTTTCTACGAATGGATTGTAACTGAAGCAGAATTTGAATTAAAGCCACAACAAATAGAGTTCTCAAGGTTAAACTTAAACTACACAATCACGAGTAAAAGAAAGTTAAAGCATTTGGTTGATAACAAGCTTGTTAATGGCTGGGATGATCCGCGCATGCCAACCATAAAAGGCTTTCGTCGTAGAGGTTATACTCCAGAATCTATAGTTAATTTCTGTGAAACTGTTGGTATATCTAAACAAGATTCAATTATAGATATGTCAATTTTAGAAGAATCCATAAGAAATGATCTAAACAAAAATGCCCTTAGAAAAAATGCTGTGCTTGAGCCACTAAAAGTAACTATCAAAGATATGCCAACACAAACATTAAATGTGCCAAACCATCCTCAAAACCCTGATTTTGGTAGAAGAGATATTACTATATCAGATACAATTTATATTGATAATGAAGACTTTGTATTTGAGTTAGAAAAAGGTATGAAAAAACTAAGTCCTAATGGTAGGATTCGCTTAATGAATGCTTTTGTTCTTGATTGTGAAGAGGTAATTACTAATCAAGCTGGAAAGGTCACTGAGCTCATTTGTAGCTATTTACCAGAAACACTTGGTGGTAAAAAACCAGATGACGGTATAAAGCCTAAAGGTATTCTTCACTGGGTTGATGCTAACAACTGTATTGATGCAGAAGTAAGAATATATGACAGACTATTTAATACTGAAAACCCAAGTTCGGATGAAAACCTTGAAACTAGTATCAATCCTAATTCTTTCTTATTAACCAAAAATGCTAAAGTAGAAAAATCTCTAAAAGATGCTAATGCCGAAGAACGCTTCCAATTTAATAGGATTGGATATTTTGTCACAGACAGAGAAGATCATTCAAAGGATAAACCAGTATTTAACAGAACTGTAACCCTTAGAAATACTTGGGATGAAAATAAATAGCTCTCTCACCATCAAGTTTCTTATAAAAAATTCTTTAATCTGTCATTCACTACAAAACCACAATATATAAAGCTTTTGTTTTTTAAGCCTCTTAAAAAGCACATAGACATTCACAATTAATTTAATAAAATCTCTGATCATATTTTTTTAGACTCAAAATCAAAATAAACGCTACAAAACATATAAAACAATATAAAAGTTGCTTTATTCAGCTGAAATAAATTAAATATGATTTTTAGTGCCTAGAAAAGGCAAGGAATATAGCTTAAAAGGAATTAAGATTTCTTCAAAGGAGCTGAAACACTAGCTTGTACACGTTGGTTAGCAGTATCAGTTTTATCAACACCTTCTAGAGTATCGTAGTAACCAAAACCTTTAGTATCAATCTTATCAGAAGCTAGACCTAGGTTTTCCATGTAATCTGCAACAGCTTCTGCTCTTTTCTCAGAAAGTTTCTGGTTATAGATTTCAAACTCGCCACCAGTTTGACCTTGTGAAGCATAACCTTTAACAGTTACAGAAGCAATATCACTACCTTTCACAAATTTAACAAAAGAAGCTATCGCATCTTTGCCTTTAGTATTTAGATCAGTGCTATCATACGCAAATTTAGTATCTAAATAAACAGTAACATCATCACCATCAACAGTATAGCAAGCTACTCCATCTTTAGTTAAGTTGAAGTTACCTTCGCATTGTTGAATACCTTCTGGAAGAGTATATTTACTCTCATCAACTGTAGGGATTGTTTCTGCAGCAGTCTTAGCACCGTTATCTTGTATCGCTGATGTATTTTGAGCATTCTCATCACCACCAAAGAACCAAGTTAAACCAGCACCAATATTATTTGTAGCACCCATAGCATTAGAGCCTGTGCCCACTGGAGCCATTGTTTGAATATATCTATAGTCAACACTTGCCTGAACATGTCTTGATAGTTCAAATTTAAGACCACCACCAACATCCCAAGCACCAGTTGCTTGACCTGATAAATTACCCCAACCAGCACCAGCAGCAGCATATGGAGTAAACATAGTACTATTACTCAGATTAAGGACACCTTCACCTATACCAGCAAAATGCTTACCTACCATTTGATTATATTGAACAGCAAAATATTTATTGATGTTATAACCTAAAAGGAAATTAGCTGCACCACCTGAAGGGGAGTTACCACTATCCGCAAGACCACTAGCACCTACACCTAGATACCATTGACCTGTTCTATCCTGAGGACCCCAAGTATCATTCTCATTCGTTATAGAGCTATAAGTGCTAGCAAATGGAGTAATAATAGAATTATCACTAACACTAGAAGCCTCTGGCTTATCCATTGTAGATGATACATCAGTTGTCATACTAGTATCAGTATCAGCTACTGCATCAGCAGCGAAAGAAGCTGTAAAAGTACCCAAAAGCACTGAAGTAGCTAGAACTATTTTCTTAAGTTTCATTATAGTAAATCCTTATTTTTAAAAGTATTAACACTTAAACTAAACTGTATTAAGTAGGTGAATCGCCGTGATTATATATCACATATAAAAGCTTTTCAATCCTTTTCAAAACGAAAAAACATTTTATTCGACACAAATCACCAAAAATAACTAAATTTTTTTTCAGTTATTTTTAAATAAATTCTATAAGCTTACTAATATAGGCGCCTTGTCATAACTCTTATTAGCTGAAATTACGCACTATACTTAATCGAGTAGACAAACTCTAATTACTCAATGCATTTGCCCCATTTAAACTGTATGAAAACAGTTAATTCAATCATACTTTTATAAAGAGCCTAGAAATAAATACTTATTAATTACAATAAGACTTACTTATAAACCACTTGAGCATTATAGTCCCCGTCTACAAAACGGAATTCACCATCTAGAGCTTTTATAATTCATTTTATAAGAAATTGGTTTCAGAAATATAGATAGAGATATTAAATTTGATTATAGATCTTACAAACAAGGTTAAGACATGAAGTTCTCAACACCATCTTTAAAATCAAAGCTGTGCTCTGCTGTAATATGTCTTACAGTTTTTGTTGTAGAACGCATTACTACACTATGAGTAACTGCAAAAGAACCACGAAGTGGGCTTTTAATACGCTTTACACCTTGAAGCATATTACCGTCAGTTACACCTGTTGCAGCGAATATAATATCACCTGAAGCAAGATCATCTATATCGTATTTTTTATCAAGATCTGTAATACCCCACTTATGTGCTCTTTTAATTTCAGCATCATCATGGAAAACAAGTCTTGCTTGCATTTGTCCACCTAGACACTTTAAAGCAGCAGCAGATAACACACCTTCAGGAGCACCACCTGTACCTATAAACACATCTATACCAGAACCTTCCGTAGCTGTAGCTATAACTCCAGAAACATCGCCATCATCTATAAGTATTACTCTAGCTCCACATTCACGAGCTTCTTTAATAATACTTGCATGCCTTGGTCTGTCCATAGTACATACAACTAACGCTGACATATGAACTCCTTTATACTCAGCAATTCTTTTTAGATTATCTGTCACAGAATCATCAAGATCAACTATGCCTTTAGGAGCAGTAATGCCACCTACAGCAATTTTCTCCATATAAACATCTGGAGCATTTAAGAAACCACCTTCATCAGCCATTGCCAATACAGTTAGCGCATTAGCACCACCTTTAGATGTGATTGTAGTTCCTTCAAGTGGATCCAAAGCTATATCAACCTTACAGCCACCAGCACCAACTTTCTCACCAATATACAGCATAGGAGCTTCATCCAGCTCACCTTCACCAATAACTACAGTACCATCAATATCAACGTCATTAAAAGCCTTTCTCATTGCATCAACAGCCGCCTGATCAGCAGCTATCTTATCACCTCGACCCATTTGTCCCCAAGAAGCTAATGCTGCCAACTCTGTTATTCTTACTGCTTCAAGTGCTACTTTTCTGTTCATTGATATATCCCTTCTGTGTTTTTTACTATTATTTGATTATAGGTTTTACAAAATCTTCTATTGTTACTTTTAGATCAGTAAGTTTGCCATGAAAAAAATGTCCTACATGATTTTTCTTTACTAATGTCAAATCTGAGTTCACCTTATTTAGCACAAAATCAAAAACTGATGATGCTCTAACCGTATCATCATCTATACCCTGTACAACGAGCCACTTAACATCCCTAGGTTGAGGATAACTAGTAAGATCAAATCTGTCAACAGCTGGCGCTACAGTAACCAAGATATTCGTTTCTAAAATGCTCGAAAGCCCTTTATATGCGATAGCTCCACCAAATGAGAATCCACATAAAATAATCTTTTTAAATTGGGTATTAGTTTTAATCCAATCATATACAGAAAGTAAATCCTCAAGCTCTCCAATCCCATCGCCATACTGACCTTCACTATTTCCAACCCCACGATAATTAAATCTATAAGACTCAATGCCAAGAGTTTTCATTGCTCTTGAAATAGTCGTAACTACTTTATTATGCATAGTCCCTTGATATAGTGGATGAGGGTGACAGATTATAGCAACAATATCTTCACTAGAATTTTTTACTTCATCATGAGCTACTTCTAGCTTTCCAACATTACCATCAATCAAAAAAACACTCATCTTGCACCTAAGATTCTGAAGTTAAATCACAGTCTTCTAACTTTATAAGCTTGGTCTTCTTAATATATTTATAACCAAAGTATAATGCTACAAAGCCAAAAAAACCTACATATGTTGTTATGAACTCAAATAAAAGACTAGCCCAACTTCTATCATAATTAGAAAAAATCACACCTGCTTGGCCTAATATTATTATAGATACAAGTAGTAATGCGAATATAGGCGCAAAAGGGAAGAATTTTGCTACAAATGGAAGATCTTTAAGGTTCTTACCTTGCTTAATATAAGCTCTTCTAAAACGATAATGACTTATAGCTATAGTAAACCAAGCAATAAAGCCTGCTAAACTAGAAATATTCACTAATAGACCAAAAAATCTATCTTCCCCAACCAACGGTTCAAAAATAAAAGCTGATCCAATCAAACATGTTGCTAATAAAGCATACATTGGAGTTCCATTAGAATTAGTTTTTGCAAAAAACTTAGGTGCTTGATTAATTTTGGAAAGATGCCACAAAACTCGGGTAGCACTGTACATACTAGCATTACATGCTGAGATTATAGCTGTTAAGATGATAACATTCATTATAGTTGCTGCCGAACTTAAACCTATATCTTGAAAAACGATTGTAAAAGGACTAGCAGAAACATCTTCACTAGCTGCCCCATTTATTAAAAACGGGGCATTATATGGGATAAGTGTACTAATAACAATTACAGCCAACACATAAAACAAAAATAGCCTCCAAAATGTTTGCTTAATTGCTTTTGGAATTGAAGTACTGGGATCTTTGGCTTCTCCTGCTGTAACACCTATAAATTCACTACCTTGAAATGAGAATCCTGCTATCATAAATACGGAAATAAAGCCTAGCCACCCATTATGAAAAGGAGCGTCTCCTATATGCCAGTTATGAAAACCAATACTCTCATGATTACCAACCAACCCTAATATAGATAAAAATCCTACTACAATGAATATAATAACTGTAGAAACCTTTATGAAAGACAGCCAATATTCAAACTCACCAAACACTCTGACAGACAAAAGATTTATAATAAAAACTAACGCAAAAAAGCCTAGTCCCCATAGGATAATTGAAGTACCAGGAAACCAGTACTGCATTACTACACCAGCAGCCACAATTTCTACAGCTATCGTAATCGCCCAGTTAAACCAATAACTCCACCCTGTACTGAAGCCAAGAGCAGGATCAACATAACGAGTAGCATATTCACAAAATGATCCACTCACAGGCCTATGAGCCGCCATCTCACCCAAGCTAGTCATTAAAAAATAAACCATCACCGAAATCACAATATATGCAAGCACTGTACCTCCTGGGCCTGCATCTGCTATTGCACCACCAAGAGCTAAGAATAGTCCTGTACCGATACAACCGCCTAAAGCTATCATCGACATATGGCGGGATTGTAAACTTCTATTTAACTTTTCTGACATTTATACTATCCTTTTTTTAACAATTCATACTTAAAATTTATTACTAAATAAATTCTCTGAAAGCTTTCAAAAATCAAGAGGCTGAGACCCTGCATATATTTATGCTAAGACCAGAAGCTCTCCACACTCAAGCAAGTGTGACAGTTCTAACACCTTTCAGTACTAGACCCAAAAAATCAAATCATAACTTTTTGACTTTTTTCGGCATAATCTCTAGAAACATAATCATCATTAAGTGTTATGACTTTCAAATTAGTTCTATAGAATTACGCATCCTCTTCTTTTAAAATTATCTGTGGTAAAAAACCGACATCACTAAGTGTAACATAGCAGACCAAAAGCTGTCAAACTGACCTTCTAGCATCAAGTCTCAACAGAAGGTTTCTTTCTCTCATACATAACCCAGTAAATAAGCCATGTACAAATATAGACAAACACCCCACAGAAAATCACATCACTAAAGAAGTGTCCTCCTTGTGCCATTCTCATCCAACCTAACCCTCCTCCAGCTAATATAGCTGCAGTAAAAGCTACCAGTTTCTTTTTACGAGTCACTAAAAGTGGCATAAATGCAAACAACCAAAACCCCATTGATGCATCACCACATACAAAAGAGCAGTTTTTACCACATTGATTGGATATAACAAATGGTTTTTGAAAAACCATATCACCAGAGAATTCTTGCACCATAACAGGTCTAGGCCTACCCCAATGATCTTTAAATATATAGTTAACGACCAATCCTGGTCCTATCCACAAGCAAACTGCAACAAAAAAAACTTCTTTGCGATGCTTAATCTGAAAACATTTGATAAATAACGACCCTAGGAGAAAAAGAATCACACCAATAGAAAAAAATATTGGAAAGAATCTAGCAAACCAGTGTAAAAATCCAAGAACCCCATCATAACCACCAACAAAACCTTGCGTTGAAGGATCATAAAAATGACTAGCTACATCTATATCAACATTAGGGAAAATTAAGAAAAATAGCCATACCAAAAAACAAACTACTATACCAAGTGCAACATGCATTTTCGCCAAAATATTTCTCCTTAGCTATCTTAAGATATTTTAATTTATAAAGACTCTAACATTTTTATGCTTTTTTTTGTTAGAATATCCTTTGATTTTATTAACAAGCTTAACACCTATATTCTATACAAAACCATGACAGATAGTAAACATAAAAATACAAATCATGCAGTTGGAAGGCTTAAAATTGCTTTAGTCCTAATATTAGCAGCTATAGTAATCTATCTTTTCATTGCTCTTTTCACTTTTAATATCAATGATGCTGGCTGGAGTAGTATCTCTTCAGAAACTATCACAAAAAATTATGCCGGCCCTGTTGGAGCGTATATTTCTAGCTTCCTACTAGCAATATTTGGTGTAATTGCTTTTTTAATACCTTTTTTAATAATTGACATCATCCGAGTGCTACTCATAAAACCTAAAGACGAGCAGCTTAGCTATGTTATGTTTACAATCAAAATCATTGGAATAGTCATTTTCATCCTTTCATGTACTGGTCTTGCTGAATTATATTTAAGCTTTGCAAACTATTGGGTTCCTCAAAGATCTGGAGGTATTCTTGGATATGAGAGTGCAAAATTTGTAGTTAAATACCTAAGTACTGTTGGTGGATCTTTTACTCTCATCATAACTCTTTTTGTTGGACTAACTCTTTATTGTGGAAATTCTTGGTTAAACTTAATAAAAGAAGTGTCAAAGTTAATAACTAAAACTCTTGCATATATTGCTACCTCTAAACCTAAAGAAAAAGATAACATTAATAGGATTGATGATTTTGAGGAATTTAAAAATAAATCCTCCAACTTATCAAAAGATGAAAAAGCATCAACAAACATAAGTTTAGATAATAAAACAGATCAAAGTGTACAGCAAAGTGATGAAGATACTTTTAGAGAAATTTTAGGTCACCCTAACAACGATGAAGAACTTACTTTTATAGATAATAAATCCTTTGAAGAAGACTCAGAAGAAAATATAGTTAACGGATCTGAACATGGAGGTTTTGAACCTGTAGTTCCAGAAGAAATAGAGTCAACTGAGACTAAAAGATTCGATTCCTTTGAAGAGTTTGTAGAAGCTACTCCAGCCCCAGTAATGCCTAAAGCTAAAACTGAGCAACCATTAAATAACCAATCTGTTACACAGAATAATCCAGTTAACAATGCAGTTACTACTAGAGACAACTTTAAAAAAGTTGGACTGCCGTCAATTGACCTACTCTTAGAACCTGAAGATAAAAAAATAGTTGTATCACAGCAAGAACTCAATGAAACATCCTCTTTACTAGAACAAACCCTAAATGACTTTAATATAAACGCTAAAGTTGTAGGTGCTTACCCAGGCCCCGTAATTACAAGATACGAAATAGATTTAGCTCGTGGAACTAAAGTAAGCAAGCTTGTTGGCATATCTCAAGATTTGGCTAGAGCATTATCAACTACAGCTGTAAGGGTTGTTGAAGTAATCCCAGGCAAGCCTTATGTAGGTCTTGAATTACCTAATCCTACACGTGAAATGGTTCGTATTAAAGAAGTCCTAGGCTGTCCCGAATTTTTAGACTCTAAATCCCCAACACTAATGGGAATAGGTGTTGATATATCTGGTAAACCAACTTTTGCTGAACTTGCTAAAATGCCACATCTACTAGTAGCTGGTACAACAGGTTCTGGTAAATCTGTAGGTGTTAACTCAATGATTATAAGTATGCTTTACAAATGTACTCCTGAGCAACTTAAATTCATTATGATAGATCCAAAAATGCTGGAACTTTCTATCTATGATGGTATCCCTCACTTACTTACGCCTGTAGTTACAGATATGACAGAGGCTGCTAATTCTCTTCGCTGGTGTGTAAAAGAAATGGAACGCCGTTATGCATTAATGTCTGCAGCTGGTGTAAGAAATATTGCCTTACTAAACGATAAAATTGAGCAAGCTGAAAAAGATGGTCGCCCACTTAAAGACACAATGTTTATTAAGATGAATCCAGAACGAGCACATGAAGCACCAATACTTACTAAGATGCCATATATCGTAGTTGTTGCTGATGAGTTTGCAGATATGATAATGGTAGTTGGCAAAAAGGTGGAAGAACTTATTGCTAGACTCGCACAAAAAGCTCGTGCTGCTGGTATCCATATTATATTAGCAACTCAAAGACCTTCAGCAGATGTGGTTACAGGACTTATTAAAGCAAATATTCCAACAAGAATGTCTTTCCAAGTTTCTGCAAAAATTGATTCTAGAATTATGCTTGATCAACAAGGAGCTGAGCAGCTCTTGGGGATGGGTGATATGCTATATCTAAAACCAGGTTTAGGAGCTCCTATGCGTATCCATGGTGCTTTCGTCGATGATAACGAAGTACATAAGGTTGTTGATGCTTGGAAAGAGTATGGTGCTCCTGAATATATTGAAGATATCTTAGAAACTAGTGAAGATGGTGAAAATGGTTCTAGCGGAGATAATGGTAGCAGTGAAGATCCTCTATACAATGATGCTGTTGAAATTGTAATCAAATCTCAAAAAGCTTCTATTTCTGCAGTGCAAAGAAAATTAAAAATAGGCTATAATCGTTCAGCTAGACTTATGGAAGAAATGGAAGATAACGGTATAGTTTCCGAAATGAACCAAAATGGTATGCGTGATGTACTAATAAATAGGGAACAATAATGAAAAAAATAATCCTAACTATATTTATCACACTTCTAGCTACAACACTTTTTGCTTCTCCTACGAACGATTTAATTTCAAAAATTAAAAATATCAACTCAATGTCTGCTGACTTCACACAAAAACTTATCGATGGTCAAAATAACAGCAACAATAACTCAAAAGGTATAATGAGCCTTAAAAAACCTGGTGATTTTAAATGGGTTACAAAAACCCCAAACAACCAGCAAATAGTGTCAAATGGTGCAAAATTATGGATTTATGACGCTGATTTAGAACAGCTTATTATTAAAAAA
This sequence comes from Francisella adeliensis, assembly GCF_003290445.1. Lineage (NCBI taxonomy): Bacteria > Pseudomonadati > Pseudomonadota > Gammaproteobacteria > Thiotrichales > Francisellaceae > Francisella > Francisella adeliensis. The sequence continues at coordinate 1,565,761 of NZ_CP021781.1, forward strand.
GTTTCTAATAATATCGCTCAATTTCCTTATTTAATTTTACTATCTAAAAATGCAAATAACTTAGATAAGTTATTTAACATAAAAGAAAAATCAGAAAACACTTACATCCTAAAGCCAAAAGATGATGAAATGATAAATAGCATTACCATTAAATTTGATAGTAGTGGTGAGCTAGAATGCTTAGAGATCTCAACATCTTTACATCAATACACTCAAATAAAATTTGATAATGTAAAAATGAATACCTCAAATATCAAAACTGAGGATTTTAATTTTAAAACTCCAAAAGGAACTGATGTAATTGATGAGACCAAAGCTTAACACTCGCCCTGATACAAAATGAGATATTTGTCGTAAAGGAGTTTATGTCTAATTTAAGTATCTACTTAGGGTTATATCTTCCATTCTATTTCACCAAGATTATTTTTCTGTAGATAATCATTGGCTAAAACAAAATGTCCACAACCTAAAAACCCTCTATATGCAGATAATGGCGATGGATGTGAAGACTCTAGCACCAAATGCTTAGATGAATCAATCAAAGACTTTTTTTTGCGTGCATGAGCACCCCATAACATAAATACAACATTTTGCTTATACTTAGAGATTTTCTGAATCATAGAATCTGTAAAAGTCTCCCAGCCAATATCTTTATGGGAATTTGCATTGTGAGCTTCAACAGTAAGAGTAGTATTTAGCAAGAAAATCCCCTGTTTTGCCCATTTTTCAAGATTACCATGAGTTGGGATTTGAAATCCTTCAACACTAGCTTCCAGCTCTTTATACATATTGCGCAAAGATGGCGGAATGTCGACACCTTTTTGTACAGAAAAAGCTAGCCCATGAGCTTGATTGTAATTGTGATATGGATCCTGCCCCAAGATAACTACTTTAAGATTATCAAATTCTGTTAATTTAAAAGCATTAAAAACATTTTCTTCAGCAGGAAAAATAATTTTACCCTGCTCTTTTTCAGCCTCTAAAAAAGAGAGTGTTTGCTTAAAATATAGTTTTTGCTTTTCTTGTGAAATAAGATCTAACCAATTCATTAGGACACTCCTAGAGAGTTTTTTGAAATTTCAGGAAAATATTAGTTGTAGAAGATTATTTAATTAAAGCTTTATAAATAGAATCTTTCAACTCAAGTCTTTGTTTTTTAAGATCCTCAAGTCGGACATCTTCAAACTTACCAGTGCTTTCTAAGTTGAATACTTCTTTATCTAAATCCTCATACTGTTTCATCTGCTTACTTACATGATGGTCGGCTTTGATATTATGAATTTGTGCTTTTAGTTCTGGAAACTCTTTTATTAATGGATGATGCTCTAACATATGAACTCCTTTTACATTGTAATGTACTTTACACAATACCACCAATATTACTAAATTTAAAGGCTCACAGTAAATATTTGAAAAGTAAACTCAAACATCAAAAGACTGTCGATTTAACAAAAATAAAAAAACAAAATAAATAAAAAAGTTATTTATTAGCTATTGCTCGATAAGTTTCCATTACGATAGCATCTGTAGGATCCATCTCTAAAGAGACCTCATAAAGCTTTTTAGCAATATCATCATAAGCAGGTTTTGTAATCCCTTCTTGATCAAGTAGATATTCAACATATCTTGTAGCTCTATCTATCAGCTTATTATTGCCTGGTGTTACAAAAGTCATGATATTACTAGTGAAACGACCTAGTCTAGCCATTACAAGTGTAGAATGGCTATTCATCACCATTTTTATAAGCACTTGAGAGCTTAATTCAGACATATCTTTATACTTTATCTCTAATTTTGTATCGGCATAGTTTATAACAAACATATTTTTAGCACTTGATACTTCAATTACTTGATGATTAGGCAACACACTTCTTCTTTCTAATGCTTGTAAAGATATATCAAAACCTTGTAAGTTTTTAACACCCGTTTGCTCTTTTGAAAAGTCCCACTCTAGCGTTCTAGGTTCATGGTTAAGAACTTGATCCCACACATTTTCTTTGGCACTGTCTTTCACAGCTAGATAACAATAACTTGAAACAGGGTTCTGATGGTTTGTATTTTCAAAAGGATTTACACTAAATGTTGGTGTGCGTTCTGTTGTATCTGTAAGTACAGTTAAACCTAAGTTACTATCAGTAAGGTAAGTTGCATAGCCTCCTTGCTTATAACAATTAGATTCAAACTGTGTAAACTTAGCAACTTCATTACAATCAAGATTTCTTAACGCATCAAGCAAAGCATCGCACTCTTTAGCGTAGTCAATATCTTCAATGATAGAAAATAATGCCAAACCAACAAATAGCGTTTGTACAGAAGTTGCTTGCATTCTTGTACTTCCGGCTAATGCCATCGAACCAATTTCAATACAAACATTTTTTACATCATCCGCTTTTATAAGATCATCCGAGCGTTTCACATTAGCTAAAAGTTCATCACCATTACAATAAACCAACCATGGATTATATTTTGAATGCTCTCGTGCATACTCAACTGTTGAAAGTACGAAAGGTGTTTCACCACCCTCTGTAACACCAACCATCATATCCTGCTCTGTAAATCCAAGTTCTTTTATGTGGCGAATAGCATACTCTTCATAATCTTCAAAACCTTCAACAGAACGAACTAAAGCACCATCACCACCTGCCATGAAGCCAATTACTTTATCTTTTAATTCAGCTGGAGCCCTACTTTTCCATAAACTTTCAATAAACATCGCCAAACGACCAGTTGCACCACAACCTGATATATAAACTCTACCTGATTGCATTACTTCAATTAAATCAGCTTTAAGCTCATTAATTTCCGCACCATACTCTTTAACTTTAGTTATCGCATCAATATCTACCGCTCTAATCATCTCTACAGCTTTACCTAGACCCGAATCTGCCATTTCGGCAAGCCCTACTGTTTCAGGGTTAGGTTTTTCTGTTGTTAAGTGACCTAGTTTGAATTTTTCACGATTGTCCCAAAAAAAATTCCAGTCTTTAATAAGTGCCATTTTTTATACTCCTATGTTATACATTTTTATATTCTCTAATAATTCCTAATATTTTTTAAACTTTGTTCAAATAGAATTTTTCCATTTTCAAAATATGTTTCAAGCTGGCTTTCCAAATGATACTGCCCTATATCGTAACTATCATCTAGCACTATTGTTTCATATTCACCATGCTGATTTTTTATCAAATCTAGTCGCCCTTTTTTAGACTTTTTATTAGGGTCTGTAATAGGGTTTTTCGATACTGTACAAAGCTTACCATCTTTTATAATTGCAGAACATTTTATTGCAAACTTAAATGAATCACGATTAAGAGATGACTCAAAGTTACCTTGTAACAATGCTCCACCCATACCAAATGCAATATTCTCAGCTGAATATCTGTGCTCTTGCATTGCTAAAAGTATCTCTTCTATAAGATTAATATTTACTCCATCTCCTTGGATAAGTGCAACATTTTTAATAACTTTGTAACCTTTAGAGTTGATTGTTACACCAAAACCTTTTTCTAGCTCCTCAAGTGCATATAAAATATTATCTAAAGCATCTCCTGAATCTGGTCTGATAACTAAATTTGCTTTTTTCTCAGCTATCTTATCTTTGAGACTAACCCAAGTTTTTATTGCTTTTTTAAAATCCCAGCTATCTGAAACGCAACCATATAGTACACTAGCATCACCAAATTGCTCTATCATATTTTCAAAAGCTTGTTTTTCACACTCTGAACCTTCACCCCAACTTGTAATAGTTGAATGCTCACTTGCTGGTATCGAAAAACCTGCCATTTGCTCATCATAATAATCTTTACAAACTCTCAACCCTGCTAGTGTGTCTGTGCCCATAAAGTTAGTCAAATGAGCAGCTCCACCTATTCCTGCTGACTCTTCAGATGAAACACCTCTATAACCAAAATCATGAAGCATAAAATTTAGTTTATCTAGCGTATCTGACGTTTGTTGAAGATACTTTTTAATAGTTTCTTTTATATTTGAGCTTATTGAAGCGACTGTTGTTGGGTACCATACTTTTAAAAGCAAAGTTTCCAGCATACCTGGTAACCATGCAAGCTCTTCATCTGTACTTTCTATAGTCATTAAGACATTGTGTGTTGGCACCATTGAGCCCTCTCTCACAGCTCTTACCCTAACTGGAAAATAACCATTATGCTTTTCTAAAACTCGTTCAAAACCTTTACGGTAAAAAACCAAACCATGAGCTTTCAAAACTTTTTCAGCTTCATCAATCATAGCTAGCGTTATTGGTTGGCTTAGATATTTTTTAAGATAATACTGTAATCCAAAAAACCTGGTAACACTTCCAAGATAAGCATTTGCCACACCTCTACTTTCCATATAAAAATGAGTGTATGTAGTGTTTTTAGGATACTGATAGGGATGTGAGTGCTTATAACTATCTGTCATAAGAATCAAATTCGAAGGATTCATAATACTAAATTAAACAACGATAAAATAAGCTTGTAAGATAATTATAAACAGATAGATATTAAGAAGGAAATATTTTTAACCTTTAATGTTTCTTTCGACAAGTCTTAAAAGGTTTTGCATGTATTCTAATGAAACTTTTGTTTTGTCTAAAAGAGGATTATATTCTGCAATTTCAAAACAAACTAAACTGCCAAAATTAATTTGTCTAATAGTGTTATAAAAAACTATTGAATCTATACCATCTTCAAACGGCGTACCGACAGCATCAAGATTTGTTGAATCAAGACCATCCAAATCAAAACTAATACCAACATTTCCATTTGTGATTTTTTCTAAGCGTACAAACTCTTCTAAGAAGATCTTTTCAAAATTCTTAGTATTTAAATCTTCTTGATAATAAATTTTAACGCCTAAGCTGTCAAGCAACTCTTTTTCTGGAGCCTCGTAAGACCTTATCCCAAAAAACACTATATTTTCAGGTTTTAATTTTGGCTCATCATTTAATATTTTCTTCAACTCATCATGACCATAACCAAGTAGATGAGCAACTGGCATACCATGTATATTGCTAGTATATGAAGTTCTGGTCGATGACTATCCAAATGTGCATCTATCCATATCAACCCTAACTCATTATTTTGCTTTTCTTCATGTTGCCATAGCACAAGAATGATCTCCCCCAAGAACTAAAGGAAACTTATTCTTATCAAGTAAGTCTGAAACTTTCATTGCAACTTTATTAAAGTATTTTGCCATAGTTTCAACTTCTGATCGACCACCAATATAATTAAGAATCTGAGAGTCTATTCTTCTATCCCTAAGAGCATCTAATAAAACATATGGTGCTCTACCACAACCTATTTCACGCCCAGCATTTCCTATTGCTACGCCGATTGCTTCTACTTTCTTCATAAAAACCTCTGCTTATATAGCTGAAAATAAATTTTTAGGATCTTTGATTGGTGGAACCATTTCCATATCATGCCCTATATCGTATTTTTCTGCTAACTCATAAACCATACGAAGTACTGAAAAATCCTCTACAGCAAAACCTACAGAATCATAAATTGTAATTTCTTGATCGTTTTCACGACCTTTTTTAAGTCCTGCTGCAATTTCCCAAACTTCTGCATGAAGTACCTGCTCAACCTCTTGTTCTGATAAGTTTTGAATTTCTCCTTCAATCATTGATTGCTCAGTGTACTCAACAACAACCTTACCTTTAAATAATATCTCCGATTCAAGTTCTGTTTTACCAGGGCAGTCACCACCAAGCCCACTAATATGCATACCTGGTTTGACCCATTCCTTTTCAATTACAACAGCATGAAGCTTACAGGCAGTACAAACTACTATTATGTCAGCTCCTTCACAAGCATCTTTAGCGTTGTTGCAAGCAACTAGCTCAAGCCCTGCATCTTTCATATTATTAGCATATTTTTTCATCGCCTCTGGATCTGTATCAAAATACTGTACTTTCTCAATTGGACGAATAAGCTTATGTGCTAAAGTTTGAAACTCACTCTGTGCTCCAGTACCTATAAGTGCTATAGTTTTACTATCTTTTCTAGCCAAAAAATCTGCCGCTAAGATTGTAGCAGAAGCTGTTCTAAGAGCTGTTAGTACTGTCATTTCAGATATAAGTAGAGGATAACCATACTTGATTTCATTCAATTGCCCAGTAGCAACAACTGTTTGTTTGCCTTCGAATGGGTTTGCTGGATGTCCGTTAACACATTTGTATGCAAAAAGCTCATTATCTGCTGTAGGCATAAGCTCCAAAACTCCACCAGGAACATGCGCTGCATAACGAGGCGATTTATCAAACTCATTCCATCTGATAAAATCGTCTTTTATATAATTTTTAAGATCTCCCATAAACTGGTTAATCCCATGCTTTTCTACTATTTTCGCAACATCTTGTACTGATAAAACTTTCATTTTAATCTCCTCACTTTCAATTTACTTAATCACTATTATAATTCAAATATTTTACTTTAGACAGTCAACTCCTGCCTCTTACTATTGTTTAATAAAACAAAGCAAATATCATAAAGATAACTGCTATTATGAAAATCAGTGCTCTAACACCTCGACCACCGCCAAAGAAGTAAGAGCCATCACGATTATACTTATCAAATAATTTACAGGACACACTAGCAGGCAAAACTATAGAATAAGCTATACCTGCAAACCCTGATACAGCTAGAGCTAATACAAATATATCATTAAAGTATACCGCTATCAACAACGATGGTATCAATACTATTGCTCCAGCAATTATACGACCCTTTAAATTAGGACTTAATTTTAAAGCATCAATCCAAAAATCAATAAATGCTAGTGATATCGTAATAAATGATGCAAACAGACTAACATTTAAAAAAATATCTAAAGCACTAACTGCCAATGAACTTGAGCTGCTTTGTTTTATTATTGAAACAAGTCCGTCGAGTGTCGGATCAGCCATAAATATCTCATCTGCCCCAGCATGCTTTATGAACCCAGACATAATAACAACCCATAGTGTATATATAACACAGGTTATAAAGGTACCTATAAGTATAATTTTTTTAATCTCTTTCTTATTTTCAGGCCCAACATAATTCACAATACTTGGTAATATAGATTGATATGAAAATGCCAAAATAACTATGAGAGTTGCTTGAGTTATAGCTGTAAAATTCATAGGTACTACAAAAAGACTTTTAAGATCAATATACCTTGACAACAGTAATATCACCAAAACCAGGGAAATTAACTTAACTGTCATAACAACTCTATTAATTTTCTCGGAATACTTCATACTACCGATGAGAACTATAGATAAAATAGCTGTAAATAAAACTTCTGCAATTGAGGGGCTTATGCAACTGTATAAGTTAATATTACAAGCATTTGAACCTAATAAAGAAGGTACCGCACCAATATAAGCTGTCAAACTGGCATATATAGCCACTGAAAATGCTATCAATGTTATTATCTTACCAGGCATACCAAATGCTTCTTGAGCTAGAGATGTATAGTGATTCCTAAATTTTGGCAACTTCGTACTGACCTCAACGACCAACATCCCAGATATAGTCATTAATATATACATTGAAATAGTTAAGACTATAGTTGCAATAATTCCTACTTTAAATGCCATTATTGGTAGTGCAAATATTCCACCTCCGATCATAGAGCTTATGACCAATAAAACACAACCACAATATTTAAAAAAACCGACATTACTACTCAAAACATTTTACTCCTACTAAGGTTTAGTAATTAACTTTAAAATCAATAAAAAACTTCTGCCAACATGCATCTGGCACTTCCGCCACCAACTGTTTCAATATTTTTAATGCTGCACGGAAGACAAGTTATATAATTAGTCATTTTATCTAGCTGTTGCTGAGTAAATCCGTTGTGAGCAGTTTCCGATAAAACTAAGAAACTTTTACCTTGCTTATTTTTCACTTCTAAAACGTTACCACACATTTTATACATTTGATCTAGAGATATATCTATGATTATTTTATTTGCCTGCTCCAAACTTTCAACTACACTTTGTCTTTCTAAGTCTGACCTTATAGATTCCAAACAAACAACAGCAACATGTTCACCAACACTCATCATCACATTCGTATGATAAATTGGTCCTTTCTTATCAAAACTTGTAAAGGTAACCAATTTATAACCAATTTTCTCACATACTTTTTTAGCTAAACTTATATCTGCTCGAGGTGATACAGACATATAAGCCACTTTAAACTCATGATCAAATATAAAAACTCCTGTGCCCTCTAGAGCTTTTGAAAAATCTCCACGAAAATCTAAAACCTTATATTCTTTACCCGTATTAGACTCCAAGTTTTTCAATAAATTTTCAATTTGAACTTCATTACGACGATTTTGTGTATACATCGGATAAATAAAAACATAAGGATTACCATTTATAATATGTGTTGAAAACCAGTTGTTTGGAAATACAGCATCAGGAGTGTTATCGTTAGATTCTAAAGTAATAACATCAATACCTTTTGATTTGATATTACAAACCATTGTTTTAAACTCTTTCAATACAGCAGTTTGTAATTGCTCATTTGTAATATCAAGTTTACTTTGAAAAGAGTTATTAACTGATGTTTCTTGGTTGAAGCGAAAGTGCTTAGGTTCAACCATCACGATAGTATTAGCAATATTTTTTTGTTCCATTTTGACAGTATATTTAAAAAAGACTGACTATCACTATATATTTTTAAACAGTATATTTCCAACTTATTTCCAAAAAATCCTGAAATAGACCTCATATACTCAAAAAATAATATTAATATAAAAGCAACCATTACTTTAATAAAAACAAATATACTCAATTCTTAAAAATCATTAGTTTTTAGCAGGACAAAGCAGACAAATAACAAATATAGCGTTATAATTATTCATATTTTTATTTATTATATAAAACCTTAAACTTGAGGATATCATGAAACAAACTACTCTTTTAGTCATCCTAGATGGATGGGGATATAGTGACAATGATTATTTTAACGCTATAAAAAATGCTGATACTCCAACTTGGGATAGTATTTGGAATGAGTTTCCTAAAACACTTATTAATGCATCGAGCCTAGAAGTTGGACTACCTTCAGGTCAAATGGGTAATTCCGAAGTAGGCCATGTAAATATCGGTTCAGGCAGAATTATCTATCAAGAACTTACTAAGATAGGTAAAGCTATTGCTGAAAAAACATTTGAGCAAAACCCTGCACTTTGCCAATCTATGGATAATGCTATAAACAATGATTCTGCTCTTCATATCATGGGATTGCTATCAGCTGGTGGTGTACATTCTCATCAAGAGCACATATTTGCAGCAATAAAAATGGCAAAAGATAAAGGTGTTAAAAAAGTTTATATTCACGCATTTTTAGATGGCCGAGATACTCCGCCTCGCTCTGCAAAAGAATCTATTGAAGCTACAGATAAACTTTTAAAAGATTTAAATATTGGTCATATAGCTTCTGTATCTGGTAGATATTATGCAATGGATAGAGATAACCGTTGGGATAGAGTTGAAAAAGCTTACAATGCAATAGTAGAAGCAAATGCTGAATATACTTGTGACTCAGCTTTACAAGCATTAGAACAATCTTATGATAGAGACCAATCTGACGAGTTTGTACTACCAACTTGTATCTCAAACAATGGCTCTACTATAAAAGTAGAAGATAACGATAGCGTATTGTTTATGAATTTCCGTGCGGATAGAGCTCGTGAAATAAGTCATGCTTTTACAGATAAAGATTTTGATGGTTTTGAGAGAAAAAGACCTTTAAACATAAACTTCACAACTCTTACTCAATATGATTCTAAGCTTAAATGTCATGTAGCTTACCCTCCAGAGCAACCTATAAATACTCTAGGTGAAGTACTAGCTAACAACGACAAAACCCAACTAAGAATCGCTGAAACAGAAAAATACCCTCATGTAACTTTCTTTTTTAATGGTGGTAAAGAAGATGAATTTGTAGGTGAGGATAGATTACTAATTCCATCACCTAAGGTTGCAACTTATGATTTACAACCTGAAATGTCTGCACCTGAACTTACTGAAAAATTAGTAAATGCTATCAATAGTGGCAAATATGATTGTATAGTTTGTAATTATGCTAACTCAGATATGGTTGGACATACTGGTAATTATGAAGCTGCTATGCAAGCTATTGAGTATCTAGATAAATGCTTAGCTACTTTGAAAGACACTATCTTAAACAATAATGGCAATATGTTCATTACAGCTGACCATGGTAATGCTGATGTTATGGTAAACCCAGACACTCAAAAACCACATACAGCCCACACTACAAACCTTGTACCATTTGTTTATGTTGGTCAGCATACTGCTGAAACTACAGTAGAAAATGGTAAAGGAAAACTTTCAGATATTGCCCCAACAATGTTACAAGTAATGGGAATTAAACAACCTAGTCAAATGACTGGCAAATCTCTATTTAACTTCGATAAATAAAAGGTATAAAACTAATATGCTTGACGCTAAATACATCAAAGATAATCTCCAAGAAGTAGCTGACAGACTAGCTACTAGAGGCTATAAATTAGACACAGAACTTTTTGAGAAAAATGAAGCAAAAAGGAAAGAACTACAAGAAAAAACTCAAGAACTTCAATCAAAAAGAAATACCACTTCAAAAGAAATTGGTAAAAGAAAAGCAAAAGGCGAAGATGCCAGTGACATTTTTGCTAAAGTTGGTGCAATAAATGAAGAATTAAAAGTTGTAGAAAAAGACTTAAAAAAACTTCTTGAAGATATAAATCAACAGCTTCTATCTATGCCAAACATTCCAAATGAAGATACACCAATAGGTAAATCTGAAGATGATAATGTTGAGCTTAAAAGATGGGGAACTCCTCGTGAGTTTCATTCTGAAGCACAAGCGAAAGACCATGCTGACTTAGGTGAAGCACTTGATATGATTGATTTCCAAGTTGCTGCTAAAATCACAGGTAGTAGATTTGTAGTTCTTAAAAACAAGATTGCAAAGTTACACAGAGCTTTAAGCCAATTTATGCTTGATATTCATACAGACAAGCACGGTTATGAAGAGCTGTATGTACCTTTCATTGTAAATAAAGATAGCTTATACGGTACTGGTCAACTTCCTAAGTTTGGTGAAGATTTATTTAACTTAGAAGGTGACTTTAACTATAGTCTTATCCCTACTGCTGAAGTCCCTCTCACTAATATGGTTAGAGATGAAATACTTGATACAGAATCTTTACCAAGACTATATACTGCTCATACACCTTGCTTTAGAAGTGAAGCAGGATCTTATGGTCGAGATACTAAAGGGATGATTCGCCAGCATCAGTTTGAAAAAGTTGAACTCGTGCATATAACTACTGCAGAAAAAGGTGAAGAGTCACTTGAACTACTCACATCTCACGCAGAAAAAATATTACAAAAACTAAACTTACCATATCGTGTAATGCGTTTATGTACTAGTGACATGGGCTCTCATGCTAAAAAGACTTATGACTTAGAAGTTTGGCTACCTTCTCAAAACACTTACCGTGAAATATCTTCATGTAGTTGGTGCGGGGATTTCCAAGCTCGTAGAATGAAAGCTCGCCATAAAAATGTCAGCATGAAAAAACCTGAGTTAGTTCATACATTAAATGGTTCTGGACTTGCTGTTGGTCGTACACTTTTAGCTGTTATTGAAAATTATCAGCAAGAAGATGGCTCTATAATTGTGCCTGAGGCTTTAGTCAACTATATGGGTGGTATCTCGGTTATTAAATAACTTATAGCGTAAAATCATTTTTTTTGTTATGATTTAGTTGTAATCAATACTTTAAAGGAGTGATTATAATGTCAGAAAAAATGCAAAAAACCAAAGTCTCTACCGCAAAAACTATGGAAAACAAATATGGTGAAGAGAATCATAAGCACAACAAGAATACACTAAAGCATAGAGATCACGAAAAATCTCATCCACACACTCAACATGGTGGTGATCCAAATCAAAATAAACATGCTGTCCAAACACATAGTGACCCAGATAGTCACAAACATCATAAAACTAAACACCATGATCATAAAGAGCATACGAGAGAACACCATAAGAAAAGTAAATAACATAATCCAAATATAAACCACTAACCTTTTGAGGTAACAATTCAAAACACCTCAATAGTTAATATTAAGAGTTTATACGATCTAAAACGACTCTCCCTAAATCAATAAAACTACTCTAAATAGTGATTAATTTTATAATCTTTTAATGGTATTATACAAATATTAATCCTTTAAAATCTTTAAAATGTATATAGCAGGAATAGAAGCTGGCGGAACCAAGTTTTTCACAACTGTTGGCGATACGGAAGGCAATGTAATTGAAAGACATCGTACAGATACTACCACTCCAGCTGAAACAATGGCTGAAACCCTTGAAGTTTTAAAAAACTATCAATCCAAATACGATATCAAAGCTCTTGGACTTGGTTGTTTTGGGCCAATAGATATAAACCTTAATTCTCCAACTTATGGTTTTATTACCAATACACCTAAAATTGCTTGGCAAAACTTTGATATTGTTAGTTCTATTAGATCAGTATTTAATGGTCCTATAAACTTTAATACCGATGTAAATGCTGCTGCAATCTGTGAGCAACTTTGGGGATCAGCTCAAGGGCTTGAAAACCTGATGTATTTGACTATCGGTACAGGTATTGGTGGTGGTGCAATATGTAACAACCGCATAGTTCAAGGTGCCACACATACAGAGCTCGGTCACATAAACATTTCCCAGAATCCAAATGATGATTTTGTGGGCTGTTGTCCTTTTCACAACAATTGTCTTGAAGGATTAGCCTCTGGTACTGCTGTAAATACTCGTTGGGGTGTATCAAATGCGAGTAAACTTGCTGATGATCATATTGCATGGGTGTATGAAGCTGAATATCTAGCAAAAGCTATTGTAAGCTTCATATTTACACTCTCACCTGAAAAAGTAATTTTAGGTGGTGGAATAATGAATAAAAATATTCTTTTTACTAAAGTCAGAAAAAATGTGAAAAACCTTCTCAACAATTACTTTGACTACCCTTCTCTTAAAAATATGGACAACTTCATAGTCCCAGCATCTTTTGGTGATAATACAGGTGTTAAAGGCTCATTAGCATTAGCTTTAAATCTATTAAATGAAAAATAATCTCCCTTAAAAAAACCTGCCTTACATATAACACTTTATCTTTATACTCTAACTTATGTTTAGTGAGTAATTTGGGTTCTTAATTTCATTTACACTATTATCAGAATACTGTTAAACTTTAATATACCTCTAAGTAAGTTTTGGTAATGTGAATGATAAATCTACTAGAATCTCTTAAAAGAGCCTTATACAACCTTAGAAGTAAACTTTGGTATAGACCATTATCCTATAGCCTTATTGCTATATTGTGGGTTTATCTATGCTTTTTACTTCAAGAGCTCGATGTAAATATCCACTCAACTAAAATAAACATAGAAACTGTTAATTCTCTATTATCTATAATTACAGGCAGTATGCTTGCGGTAATTGTATTTACAGTAGGTTCAATTGTCACAGCTTATAATTCTGCTAGCAACTCTGGTACGCCAAGAATCCTTTCTTTACTACTAAGAGACAATACTTCTCACGATGCTACATCCTGCTTCATAGGTACTTTTATCTATGGGGTTGTAGCTACTGTAGCTATTAAATCAGGTATTTTTGATGAAACAGGAATATTTCTTATTTTTCTTATCACAATAGCTGTATTTGCCTGGGTTATTTTTACTTTTATTGTTTGGATTGATAGTATTGCAAAGCTTGGTCAGGTAAAAACACTGATGAACAAGACTGAATCTCAAGCATTAAATGCTATACAAAAATATATATCCGATCCATACCTTGGATGTAATCGATTAGAAAAAAATAAGCTTCCGAATAATACCAAAATAATTTATGCTAATGAATATGGTTATTTAAATGGCATAAATATTGAGGGCTTAAATGCGTACTGTAAAAATGCTAATATAAAGCTTTATATTACAAAACATAAAGGCGAACATTTAGCATGCTCTGAAGTTTTAGCTCATGCAAAAGCTTCAAAAACTTTATCAGATGAACAATTATCAGACATAGCATCTTACTTTACGATTTCTACTGAAAAAAGTTTTTTAGACGATCCTGTCTTTGGGGTTGAAACACTGAGTGAAATAGCTGCAAAAGCTCTTAGCCCCTCTACTAATGACCCTGGCACTGCTATACATGTGATTGATGCTATTAATCGCTGTCTTAAAAAGATATTTACTGAATCCTCGCAAGACCATCAAATTAATTATGAACAACTATATCTTAGAGAAATTTCTATAGAAAGATTCATCAAAAGTAGCTTTGAATATATAAGAGTTTATGGTGGTGGAAACATTATGGTTGCAAAACGAATCCAAAAAAGCTTGATACATATATCTAAGCATCTCAATGGGCAAAATAAAAAAGTTGTTTTAGCATATGCTAAAAGTTGTCAAAAACAAGCTGATGATCAGCTAACTTACGACTTTGAAAGAAAAGAATTTAACGATATAGTTAAAGAGTTAAGCAAGTTTGAAAGTTAAATAACTATACATTCTTATACCATATTTGCTAGAATCTTCTTACATCTTCAAAAAATAATTATTTTGTGATTAATCGTATTCGTTCAAACCATATCCTATCAAAATCATTAATGACAATGTTTGTTCAAGCTCTAGGGCAAGGCTGTGCTTTTATAACAGCTATAATGCTTGCTAGACACCTTACAATGGATCAGTATGGATTTTATATATTTGGGGTTACAGTAGCAACTATCTTAGCTGTTATTGCTACTATGGGAGCAGGTGGGATACTTGCTCGTACTTGGGGTAAATCAGATGAGTTGGGTTTCAAAAGAGATCAGGAGACTTTTTTAGCACAAAATTGGTATTTCAAACGCGGTTTGGTCTTAATCATTATCGTTTTAGCACTAATTACTATACCCAATTATTTAAGTTCATCTACAAACCTTATTCAAACATTTGCGCTACTTTTTGCAATACCTTTTTTTATAGCAAACATATTACAGTCATTTTTTGTTGCCAAGCGAGTTGTTGTTTATGCAAACCTTATCCAATTAGGCTTACGACTAATAATGTTTGCTATAGTTTCATACTTTTTCTTTATGCAGATAACTAACTCAACTATCTTGATCGCTTTTATAGCTATATGTATGTTCAGTTATATTTTCATGATATGGTTAAAACAACTCAAAAACTATAGTTTTAAAAGCTTTAAACCTGCTGGAAGCAACTTATCTTTTGCTTTAATGCAATGGGGGTTACTACTTTTATCTCAGATAGATATTATAATATTAAAAGTCTTTAGTGATACTTCAAATGTTGCATTATTTGGTGTTGCACTACAACTTTCTGCTTTAGTTAGTTTTGTTCTAAATGCAGTAAATTCAAATGTATTATCTCAAATAGCTGACGATTATAAAAATTGCTCTAAAGAGGTTTTCCAAGGAAGAATAACATCTTACACTAAAATTATCTTTATACTTTCCATATTTGCAATAAGTGGATTAATAATTTGCGGTTACCCAATAATTTTATTATACGGTGAACAATATACAGCTTCATATTATATTTTTTGTATTTTAATGGTTGGTCAAATTATAAATGTACTGTCAGGATGTGTAGCAACTATACTTAACATGGCAGGGTTTGAGAGAAAAACTTGTATAGCATTTTACTTTGCTTTAGCCATAAATATAATTTTGGGTATATTCCTAACTCTAGAATATGGAGTATACGGCTTAGCAGTTGCTTCTAGCCTTTCAATGATATATTGGAATATACATTTACTATATAAAGTGATAACCCTGATAGGTATAAACCCCACTATATTTATCAGGAAAAAAATTAATTAGAATCGTCAGCAAGAGGTGTGCTATCATCAGCAGCATTATTTAACTTCTCAGAAACCTGGTCAACAGTATTATTAACAGTTTCTTTCGCCTGATCAACTGGACTACTATTAATATTGGCTATTAGAAGCAAAGAACCTGATATAAGCAAAAATATAACAAGAGGAATATTAATTGTTAGCTTAATTTTTTTAAGTATTTTTTTCATAGATTGCATTTATTAGCTTACTTGATCTTCCATACCTTTGTTAAAATCATCAACGGCAGCATCTGTTTTAGCTTGTATATCTTTAGCCTTTTGAGAGCTGCTATCAGCCATATTTTTAGCACTGTTCGTTGCATCATCCGCTTCATTTATCATGGTGTTTTTCATACCTTCAGCTTTGTTAGAAACATCATCTGAAGTAGAACCCATACTTGTTGTTGCATCATTTGCTTCATTAGACATAGCATCTTGCATATCATCAACTTTATCAGATGTATCATCTGCTATAGATTGTGCTTTAACCTGGGCATCATCGATCATCTTATTCATATCATCTGAACTTTGACCAGTTTTCTCAGCTACAGAATCTTGCATTGCATCTAATTTTTCTGATGCATCATCAGTCATATTCTGCGCTTTATCTTGAGTATCATCAATAGCCTGATTCAGAGAAGCTTTAGCTGATTCAGACTTATTAGAAACAGTATCATTCATATTTTGAGCATTTGTTTTAACACTATCAGACATTTCGCCAGCCGATACAGATGCTTGATTTGCTTTATCTTTAGCAGAGTCTGCAATTTGTCCAACCTTTTCACCAGCATTATAAGATGCACTTTCAGTATTCGATGAACTCATTGCAGTTGCTATTAATGGCGTTGTAGATAAACCTAGTGCCATCATTGCTAAACAAATTTTTTTCATAATATATCTCCATGGTTTATTATGTAAACTTACAAATCGTATATCTATACGCTACCATAAACACTGCAGTATTTCTAGCGTTAAGCTCTACTAATAAACAATAAACTCAAGATTAAAAAAATAATTTTCTTTGGAAAAAATTAAGTGTGAGATGATTTATATAATGACATTTTGATAAATTTTAGAGCTTACTATATTGAAAAAGAAGATTTTAGAGCTTCAGCCTTATCAATTTTCTCCCAATTAAATTCAGCTAGCTCTCTACCAAAATGTCCATAATTAGAAGTCTTACGATAGATAGGTCTTAAAAGATCCAAATTTTCTATAATCTTACCAACTCGCAAATCAAAAACTTCAGATACTATTTGCTCAATTTTACTATCTGCAACTTTACCAGTACCAAATGTATTTACCATAAGAGAAACAGGACTAGCCACTCCAATTGCATAAGCTACTTGTACTTCACATTTATCTGCTAAACCTGCTGCCACGATATTTTTAGCAATGTATCTACCCATATAAGCACCTGAACGATCAACTTTTGATGGATCTTTACCAGAAAATGCACCTCCTCCATGATGAGCTGCTCCACCATAAGTATCAACTATAATTTTACGACCAGTTAATCCACAATCTCCTTGAGGTCCACCTATTAAAAACACACCTGTTGGGTTTATGTGATATTTAGTATCCTTAGTAAGTAAATCGGCTGGTATAACTTCTTTTACTACCTCTTGTATGATAGCGTCATGAAGATCTTTTTGAGAAATGGTTTCATCATGTTGAGTCGATAATACCACTGTATCAACAAATTTCGGCTTACCATTCTCATAAGCTAATGTAACTTGTGCTTTAGCATCTGGACGCAACCAAGCAAGTTTGCGCGATTTTCTAAGCTCAGCTTGTTTCCTCATAAGTAAATGAGAATAATATATAGCTGCAGGCATAAGTGTCGGAGTCTCATTAGTTGCAAACCCAAACATCAAGCCTTGATCACCAGCACCTAAATCGGCCAATGAACCACGATCAACACCCTGAGCAATATCACTAGATTGTTTACCAATAGCATTTATTACTGAACAAGTCCTACCATCTATACCTTTTTCAGCATTATCATAACCTGTCTCTGTAATAACATTACGCACTAATTCTTCTATATCAACCCATGCAGAAGTTGAAATCTCGCCTGCAACTAATGCCATGCCTGTCTTAACTAGTGTTTCACAAGCTACACGAGCATTTTTATCTTGTTCTAAGATTGCATCTAAAATTGCATCTGAAATTTGATCAGCAAGCTTATCTGGGTGCCCTTCAGAAACAGACTCTGATGTAAATAAATAATTTTTCGACATTATTATTTCTCCTTTTAATTGTGAGACTGCTAAAAGGTTTTCTGGAAAGACTCATAAGAGATTCTTAGAAACGCTTTAGCTTGTTTTTTATGGTCGCAAGCAAGTTGTTTGTTAAATTCAGCGACGAAAATAATTATATATGATGTTATTCATAAGTCAACTATTGACTTTTGCATCAATAGTCTTTAAAGTTATGCTATTAAATTTTTGAATATATTTTGCTAAGCAGATGGCTGCTCTACTTAGTTTAATGACTTTTTAATATACAAATAATAATTGGAGAATAAATAAATGGTAGTAATCCGTATGGCTCGTGGTGGAGCAAAAAAGCGTCCTTTCTATAGAATCGTAGTTGCTGACAAAAGAAGCCCTAGAGATGGTAAATTCATCGAAAGATTAGGTTTCTTTAACCCTGTAGCTAAAGGTGGCGAAGAAAGATTAAAACTTGATGTTGCTAAAGCTCAAGAATGGATCGCTAAAGGCGCTCAACCATCTGATAGAGTTGCAAGCTTAATCAAAGAAGCTCAAAAAGCTGCTGCTTAATAGCACACTTCAAATTCTAAAATTTTTATGACCGAAGATTTCGTTGAAATAGCTCGTATTGGAGCTACTTATAAACTCGATGGCGAACTCAATCTATACCCTATAGCAAACAGTATTGAAACACTTTTAAGTTATGGTGATTGGTATATCCAATTAGCAAATTCTCAAGACTGGCAAAAACTTAGCGATGAAAATGTCTTCCGTCGTGCAGACAAAATCTACATCAAATTTGCAAATATTGATAACGCAAATATCGCTAAAAAATTTGTGAATGCTATGGTAGGTGTGCCTAAGAGTGCTTTACCTGAGTTAGGTAATGATGAGACATATTATGCAGACTTGATTGATTGTTGTGTCACCAATACATCTAATGACTCTTTTGGTAAGGTTGTTGATGTAATTGATACAGGCTCAAACCAAGTTTTGATATGTCAACTTGATAAAGATGAATATCTTATACCTTATATCAAACGATATATATTATCAGAAAATATTGCTGATAAAAAAATCACTGTTGACTGGGAAAAAGATTACTAATTTTATAACAACTAGTAGTCTACTAGATCCATCAAAATCTCTTACAAATTTTATAGACAAATAAAACTTTCCCTTATCTTTTGAGCATTATTCAAAAAACCATTAAAACTGTTGATTTAATATTATTGTACAAGAAAACAATATCGTTGAACGAAGTCGAAGTCTCAGTTTTCTTTGTATTGTAACAGACATTTTGACAGATGGTTGCTAAGTACTTAATGATCTTTTGGTATTAAATCAATAGTTTTTTATTATTTTCAGCAATTCCTATAAAGATAGATTTTTTTAGAGAAAAATTAGAAGAATTTTATAGATTAATTATTTAACTACAGGGTCAAGTTCACCTTTTTCATATAGACCAAACATAGTCTCAAGCGATGTAGCATTTATTTTGCTAGCTTGACCAGCTGAACCAAATGCTTCGTATCTAGCAGCACATATTTCAGACATAGCTGCTTTTGCTACAGCATTATATTTGCGTGGATCAAATTCTGCTGGATTTTCAGCCATAAACCTTCTTATCGCACCAGTAGCTGCCATACGAAGATCTGTATCGATATTTACTTTACGCACACCGTACTTAATAGCTTCTACGATTTCACTTACAGGTACGCCGTAAGTTTCACCCATAGAACCACCGTAATTATTGATAACTTCTAACCAGTCTTGAGGTACAGATGAAGAACCATGCATTACAAGGTGAGTGTTAGGGATTCTAGCGTGAATCTCTTTTACTCTGCTTATAGATAAAACATCACCTGTAGGTGGCTTAGTGAACTTATAAGCACCGTGAGAAGTACCTATAGCAATTGCTAAAGCATCAACCTTAGTTTTCTTAACAAAGTCAGCAGCCTCTTCAGGATCAGTAAGCATTTGATCCATAGATAAAGTACCTTCTGCGCCAACGCCATCTTCTTCACCAGCTTGACCAGTTTCTAAAGAACCTAAACAGCCTAACTCACCCTCAACAGACACACCACAAGCATGAGCCATATCTGTTACAGTTTTAGTAACATCTACATTGTACTCATAGCTAGCTGGAGTCTTACCATCACTCATTAACGAGCCGTCCATCATTACAGATGAAAAGCCCAACTGAATAGATCTTTGACAAACTGCAGGAGATGTACCATGATCTTGGTGCATACATACAGGCAGATGTGGATACTCTTCAATAGCAGCTAATACAAGATGTCTGATGAAAGGAGCACCTGCGTACTTTCTTGCACCTGCAGAACCTTGTAGGATAACTGGTGAGTTTACTTTATCAGCAGCTTCCATCACAGCTCTAACCTGCTCTAGGTTATTTACATTAAACGCTGGAATACCATAACCATTCTCAGCAGCATGATCTAAAAGTTGTCTTAATGAAACTAATGCCATTTTATTCTCCTCTTTATTTTGTTATCTTACTTGACCTGCAATTATTACTTTAATCTTATTTGAGCTACCATGCACACCCATGCTATCCCCACTTGTAAGCACTAAAATATCACCATCTTTCGCATAGTTTCTACTTTCTAATTCCATACAAGCAGATCTATTTACATATAGTTTAGACATTCTAGTAGAGTCGAAATGTATCGGCACAACACCTCTAAATAATGTCATAGCTCCTAAAGTTGTAGCATTACGCGATAGTGCATAAATCGGTAAAGATGTATTTATACGAGACATCCAACGCGAAGTATTACCACCTTCTGTAAGCACTATTAAACCTTTAGCATTAATTTCATTTGCTATCTTAACAGCAGCTACAGATACAGCTTGGTCAACACGACTACAATCTGCAATCTTAGGTTTTTTAACCATATGACTATACTTACTATGTTCTGCAGAATCACATATGCGCGACATCGCTTCAATTGTCTCTACAGGATAGCTACCAACAGCAGTCTCTGCTGAAAGCATCACAGCATCAGTACCATCAAACACGGCATTTGCCACATCAGATGCTTCTGCACGAGTTGGAGACGAGTTATCTATCATAGATTCCATCATTTGCGTAGCTGTTATAGAACCTTTTTCATTTTGGCGAGCTGTTGTAATTATTAGCTTTTGTGCAGCCGGTACATTTTCATCACCAATCTCTACTGCTAAATCACCACGAGCAACCATCACCATATCTGAAGCATCAACTATAGCTTTAAGATTATCTTTAAGTACGGCTTCTGCTCTTTCAATTTTAGCAACCATAGCAGGCTTCCAACCAGCTTCATTTACTAATTTGCGAGCATAGTCCATGTCTTTACCATCACGCACAAAAGATACTGCCAAGAAATCAACTTGTAGCATTGCAGCTGTTTTGATATCTTCAATATCTTTTTCAGTCAAAGCAGGAGCTGTTAAACCACCACCTTTTTTGTTGATACCTTTGTTATTAGAAACCTTACCACCTACTAAAACTTTAGTTGTCGCTTTATTTCCTTTTACAGACTCAACCTCAAGCACAATCTTACCATCATCTACTAGTAAAATATCTTTCGGCTTAACATCTTGAATAAGCTCTTTATAATCAATGCCTACACTTTTATCATCTCCCTCTTCTACACCCAAATCTGAATCCAGAATAAACTTTTGACCTTTTTTAAGCATTTCAGAACCATTTTTAAACTTTGAAAGCCTAATCTTTGGTCCTTGTAAATCAGCCAATATACCCACATAAGTATCTTGCTCTTTAGCAATACTGCGGATTAAATCAACTCTTTTACGATGATCTTCTGGTGAACCATGAGAGAAATTACACCTTACGGCATTTACACCAGCTTTTATCATAGCTGTAAGTACTTCTTTTGACTCACTAGCTGGACCAAGCGTTGCTAATATTTTAGTTCTTTTCATCGTTATTTTCCTTTAAGCTTTAGCTTGTGCTTTTTCTTTTAGTATTTCAACAGCAGGTAATTCTTTACCTTCAAGAAACTCTAAGAACGCTCCACCAGCTGTAGATATATAAGAAACTTTATCTTCTATATCATACTTCTCAATTGCTGCGATAGTATCACCACCTCCAGCGACAGAAAAGCCTTTTGATTCAGCTATAGCAAGAGATAAAGTTTTTGTTCCTTCACCAAAATTATCAAACTCAAATACTCCTAATGGACCATTCCACAAGATAGTATTAGAATCTTTTAAAAGTTTGGCGATATTTTCAGCAGACTTAGGACCTATATCTAAAATTTGCTCATCATCTGCGACATCTGTAACATCTTTGATAGTAGCTTCTGCAGTTTCGCTAAACTCTTTAGCTACTCTTACATCAACAGGTATAGGCACTATTACGCCTTTAGCTTTTGCATCAGCCATAATTTCTTGTGCTTCTGCTACCAAATCTTCTTCATAAAGAGATTTACCAACATTGTAACCACTAGCTTTTATGAAAGTATTTGCTATACCACCACCAACGATAAGTACTTCAACCTTATTTACAAGGTTATGTAATACAGATAGTTTAGTAGATACCTTAGAACCACCAACTATAGCAGCCATTGGCTTTTTAGGCTCTTTTAATGCTTTTTCTAATGCTTTAATTTCTTTTTCCAGCAATAGTCCAGCACAAGCTGTTTTAATGTATTTTGCAACACCAAAAGTAGTCGCTTGAGCACGGTGTGAAGTAGCAAATGCATCCATTACAAATACATCTCCTAGAGCAGCTATATTTTTAGATAAATCTTCATCACATGCTTTTTCGCCTTTATTGAAACGCACATTATCACACATAACAATATCGCCAGCTTTAGCTTCAACACCATTAAGCCAATTTTTTTCAAACTTAACAGGTTTATCAATCATCTTAGCTAAGGCTTTAGCAACTGGTTCTAATGAAAATTGAGGATCATATTCACCCTCTGTAGGACGACCAAGGTGAGATAATAGTATAACTGCCCCACCTTGCTCAAGAATATAAGAAATAGTTGGAACTGCCGCTTCAATCCTTACTTTACTTGTAACTTTACCATTTTTAATTGGTACATTAAAATCAACACGTACAACTACTTTTTTATTTTTTAAATCAACATCTTTTAAGTTTAAGAAACTCATTTAAATCCTCTAACTATAATTTTGCAAAATGCTCTACAACTCTTACCATTTGGTTAGTGTAAGACATCTCATTATCATACCAAGATACAACTTTAACCATTGATTTGTCACCAAGGTCTGTTACTTTAGTTTGTGTAGCATCAAATAATGAACCCTCTTCAATACCGATAACATCACTAGACACCAACTCCTCTTCAGTATAGCCAAATGATGGCGTAGCTGCGGCTTTCATTGCAGCATTTACACTGTCAGCTGAAACTTTATCATTTACAACAGCTACAAGTTCAGTTAATGAACCAGTTGGTACAGGAACTCTTTGAGCAGCACCATCTAATTTACCTGCAAGCTCTGGAATTACTAGACCAATAGCTTTAGCTGCACCAGTTGAGTTTGGTACAATATTTGCAGCAGCAGCACGAGCGCGACGCAAGTCACCTTTAGCATGAGGTCCGTCAAGAGTGTTTTGGTCACCTGTATAAGCATGAATTGTAGTCATAAAACCTTTCTCTATACCAGCTAAATCATGTAATGCTTTAGCCATAGGAGCAAGACAGTTTGTAGTACAAGATGCCGCTGAGATAATTTTATCATCAGCAGATATAACATTTTCATTTACACCATAAACTATAGTTGGAAGGTCATTTCCAGCTGGTGCAGAAATTACTACTTTTTTAGCACCTGCATCTATATGAGCCTGAGATTTAGCTTTTGATACATAAAAACCAGTACACTCAACAACCACATCAACACCTAAATCGCCCCAAGGTAGTTTTGAAGCGTCTGCTTGTGCATAAATTTTAACTTCTTTACCATCAACAGTGATGGAGCTTTCACCAGCTTTTACAGTATTTGCTTTAGCATATCTACCTTGAGCAGTATCATACTTTAAAAGGTGCGCTAACATTTTAGGATCCGTAAGATCATTAATAGCTACCACCTCAATACCAGCTTTACCAAACATTTGACGGAAAGCCAATCTACCAATTCTACCAAAACCATTTATTGCTACTTTCATTTTATTCTCCTGTTTATATATTCTTAAAGATATTTCGCAACAATTTTGCTCAAATCTTCAACTGTGAAACCAAAATATTTCATTAAATCATTTATAGGTGCTGACTCACCAAATGTAGTCATTCCTTTCACCTCGCCACCTGCTTTTGGCATATGTTTATACCACATATCTCCTTGTGCTAACTCAACAAAAACTGCAGGTATATCTTGCCTGATCACTTTATCTTTATAATCTTGCGATTGCTTTTCAAACTCTTCTACACACGGAATAGAGACAACATTTATATCCACACCTTTTTGCGCATATTCTTTAGCAGTAGTTACAGCAAGCTCAACTTCTGAACCTGTAGCTACTAATGTAATTTTAGCATCTTTATATTCACTAACCAAATACCCACCTTTAGCAACATTAGCAGCCTTCTCTAAACTATCAACACACGGAGTAAGACCTTGTCGTGTAAGCACCATTACAGAGGGAGTATCGCTTGATTTAATAGCTTCTTGCCATGCAATCATAGTTTCCACAGCGTCCGCTGGACGCCATACATTTAAATTAGGAATTAATCGTAAGCTTGGCACATGCTCAACAGGTTGATGCGTAGGTCCATCTTCACCAAGACCAATAGAATCATGGCTCATTACATGTACTACAGGTTGTTTCATTAATGCTGACATTCTAATAGCATTTCTTGAATAATCACTAAACACCAGGAATGTACCACCATAAGGCTTTAATCCACCATACAAACTTAAACCATTCATAATAGCAGCCATACCAAACTCTCTAACACCATAAGATAGATAGTTAGCACCTTCATCCGT
Organism: Francisella adeliensis; assembly: GCF_003290445.1. Classification (NCBI taxonomy): domain Bacteria; kingdom Pseudomonadati; phylum Pseudomonadota; class Gammaproteobacteria; order Thiotrichales; family Francisellaceae; genus Francisella; species Francisella adeliensis. Next base: position 1,590,895 of record NZ_CP021781.1, read on the forward strand.
ATTGTTTAACCAAACAGATCCCGACCAGTTAGTGTTGTTTGAACCAGTAAGATCTGCCGAACCACCAAACATTTCAGGCATATTCTGGCACAACACCTCTAGAGCCATTTGCGATGCTTTACGAGTTGCCACTTTTGAAGGGCTCTCAATTTGATCTTGAATATATTTACTTATTTCTGAATCAAGCATACCAGGAAGTTCTTTTGCAAGTACTCGTTCAAGCTCTTGGTATTTTGGTAAAGACTTCGCTGATTCCCAAAGTTTATTCCAATTAGTTTCTAAAGCGACACCCTTTTCCTTAGCATCCCAAAACTTATAAACTCTTTGTGGAACCTCAAAAGAATCATATTCCCAAGCCAGTTTTTTAGCAGCCGAAGTTCTTTCTTCAATAGACAATGGCGAGCCATGAGCTGCTGCTGTGCCTGCTTTTTCAGGTGAACCAAACCCTATAACTGTTTTACAGCAAATCAGCGTTGGCTTATTTGTCTCAGATTGAGCCTTAACTATTGCTTGTTCGATTTCACTCATATCGTGACCATCAACAGCTTCAATAACATTCCAACCGTAAGCCTTAAATCTTTCAACAGTGTTATCAGTAAACCAACCTTTCGTATCTCCATCTATAGAGATATTATTATCATCCCAAAAAGCAATCAATTTACCCAAACCTAAAGTCCCTGCTAATGAGCAAGCCTCATGAGAGACACCTTCCATAAGACAACCATCGCCTAAAAACACATAAGTATGATGATCAATCACTTTTTTATCTTTAGAATTATATCTGTCAGACAAAAGCTTTTCACCTAATGCCATACCTACAGCATTTGCAATACCTTGACCTAGAGGGCCTGTTGTAGTTTCAACTCCTGGAGTATAACCATACTCAGGATGACCTGGGGTTTTTGAATGTAATTGACGAAAATTTTTAATATCATCAATAGACACATCATAACCACTAAGATGAAGCAAAGAATAAAGCAACATTGAACCATGCCCATTAGATACAACAAACCTGTCACGGTTTATCCAATTTGGGTTTTTAGGATTATGCTTTAAAAATTTAGTCCATAAAACTGTTGCGATATCCGCCATACCCATTGGCATACCAGGATGTCCAGACTTTGCCTTTAGCGTAGCATCTATAGATAAAAATCTAATCGCATTCGAAAATTCTTGAGAGATTGTAAGAGACATTATAGTTCTGATCCTTTTAAATAATGATTATTTAACTTTAGTAAACGAAACTCACACAAATGATACCCCAGCAACTTTAATAAAACAACAAATCACGCTACAATATTCACAATTAAACCTCATAAATATATTAAACCACAAAATGAAAAATCATTACCTAATAAACCATGTAGGATATACCAAGCAAAAAAGGGAACTTATAGGTTATACGGTTATCATAGATAAACCAAAATCCTTTTGTGAAGTAATGGAAAATTCTCCTCACTCATTCAAATGCAATTTCTCATTTTTTGAAGAAAAAAATAAAACTTGCATAAAATACGACATTTCGGCTAGTCTCCGCTTGATATGTCAAAATACTCTTGAGGTGTTTGAGCAACCATTTAACGCAGCAAACACCATTATACTAGTAGAAGATGATCGCCTAGCAAATGATAGCCAACATGAGCCTTTCATCTGCGAAGATGCAAACATCGACTTGCGTGATATTATCAAAGAAGAGATACTCCTAGATTTACCCTTAGTACCAAAAAAAGCAGGTAGTACTTGTAAAAGTTCAAAAAAACATTCATACTATAGCGACCAAGAAAATGTTACACAAGAAAAAAAGAATCCTTTTGAAATTCTAAAATCATTGAAGTAACATATTTGTAAACACTAACAATATAAATAATAAACAAAATTTCTACCGGAGGTTTATTTAAAATGGCTGTACAAAAAGTAAGATCAAGCAGATCAAAAAGAGATATGAGAAGATCACATGATGCTTTAACAAGCGCAACTTTATCTACTGATAAAGCAACTGGCGAACTTCATCTTAGACACCATGTTTCACCAAATGGCTTTTATAAAGGCAAAAAAGTAGTTGAAACAAAATCTGAAGACTAATACCAACATTAAGAATACACTCGTGAATGTGCGTATTTTTTCAACATTTAATCTATTAGGAAATATTATCTAAAATGAGTTATAAAATATCTATAGATGCGATGGGCGGAGATCACGGTCTTAACACTACCATCCCTGCAGCTCTTGAAGCTGTAAAGAAAGATTCAAACTTACAGATAGTTCTTGTTGGAGATCATCATAAAGTAAAAAGAGCTTTAGACAGATATTCAAAAGTTAAAAAGATTAAACTTCCTGTTTTACAAAAAATAGCTATTCATCACGCGAGTGAAACAGTTGCCATGGATGAATCTCCAGCTGATGCTGTCAGAAAGAAAAAAGATTCATCAATGCGTGTCGCAATAAATCTTGTCAAAGATAATTCTGTTGACGCTTGTGTGAGTGCTGGTAACACCGGCGCACTGATGGCAACATCCAAGTTTGTGCTAAAAACAGTTAATGGTGTAGATCGTCCTGCTATTGTATACGCACTACCTGCATTTAATAGAGAAACAAAAACCCTCAGCAAAACGTATATGCTTGATTTGGGAGCCAATGTTGTTTGTTCCTCTGAACAACTATTCCAATTTGCAATCATGGGTTCAATATTAGCTGCTAGTTCAAAAGGGATTGCTGAACCAAGAGTTTCTCTTCTAAACATTGGTGAAGAAGAAATGAAAGGCTTAGATAATATAAAAAACGCATCTAAGTTACTTCAAAACTGTGACTTCATAAACTATAAAGGCTATGTCGAAGGCAAACACATCTTTGATGACGCTACAGATGTTGTTGTTTGTGATGGCTTTGTTGGAAATGTTTCTTTAAAAACAATGGAAGGCACACTTCGCTTAATTGAAGCTCTTATAAAGAAGTCTGTAACAGAAGGGTCTTGGTTAATGAAACTTCCCACAATAATGGCTCTACCAATTTTCAAAAGAATGAAAAAGAGCATGAACCTGGATAGCTTTAATGGCGCATCTCTACTAGGACTAACTGGTATAGTAGTTAAAAGTCACGGTAGTGCAAGCTCTAATGCTTTTGAAACTGCCATTTTTGAGGCTGTAAAAGAAGTCAAGCATAACATCCCTAAAACTATCCAAGAATCTATAGAAAAAGTTCTTTAATTTTTCCATCCATGATACAATACCTAATATTTAGTGAGTTGCTAAAGCTTCTCACGGGTAATACTTTACTATTATTAAATCAACTTAGGTAATAATAAATGTTTGCACAAATATTAGGTACAGGAAGCTACCTACCAGAAAAAATATTAACTAATGATGATATAAGCAAATTTGTAGACACTTCTGATGAGTGGATAAAGCAGCGCGTCGGTATTGAAAGACGTCACTGCGCCAATGAGTCTGAAACAACCACATTCATGGCAACTCAAGCTGCAAAAAAAGCTTTAGAATCTGCTCAAATTGATGCTCAACAGATTGACGCTATCATTGTAGCTACTAGCACTCCAGACTATATAATGCCGTCTACAGCGGCAACAGTTCAAAATGAACTACAAATAGAAGGCTATAATGTAAGGTGTTTTGATGTATCTGCAGCTTGTAGTGGTTTTGTCTATGCTTTAGATATGGCAAAGCAATATATTGAAACTCAAACTTGCAAAAATATCCTAGTAATTGGTGCAGAAAAAATGACTCGTGTTCTAGACTGGAACGATAGAGGAACTTGTGTGCTTTTTGGTGATGGTGCTGGTGCTGTTATAGTCTCCCAGAGTGAAGAGAAAAAGATTTTATCCTCACTTTTATTTACAGATGGTTCATGCATAGATATGTTAAATGTACCAAACAACCTACCAGTAAATCGTGGTGACACAGTAGACATAAACGCTCATTTAATTATGGAAGGCAACAAAGTATTTAAATTTGCAGTTTCTCGACTTTCATCTTTAGCTGAACAACTTATAACTGATGCGGGTATTACTGCAGCAGATATTGATTGGTTAGTACCACATCAAGCAAATTATCGAATTCTAAACTCTACAGCTAAAAAAATAAATATGCCAATGTCAAAAGTTATTACTACGCTTCAAGATCATGGTAATACTTCTGCAGCATCTATACCTCTAGCTCTAGACCATGCTGTAAAAAACAACTCCATTAAAACTGGTGAGACAATTATCTCAGAAGCATTTGGTTCAGGATTCGTTTGGGGCGGCTTTATCGCTAAAATGTAATTTAAATTTTTTGTTTATAATTAAATAGGAGAAAATCATGTCAAATAAGATAGCTGTTGTATTTCCTGGTCAAGGTTCTCAAAAGTTTGGGATGCTACAAGATTATTATAATAATTTTGAAACATTTAAAAACACTATTGATGAGGCCAAACAACATTTAGGTTATGACTTATGGGATATAATTCAAAACAATGAAGAAAAGCTTAATAAGACTGAATATACACAACCCGCACTTTTAGCAACTAGCTATGCTATTTTTAAAGTATTAAAAGAGCAAAAACCAGATTTAGAAATTTCTTTTTTAGCTGGACATAGTCTTGGTGAGTACACAGCTCTTTTAGCAGCAGGCTGCATCTCTTATAAAGATGCTCTACAACTAGTATCTACTAGAGGTAAATTAATGCAAAGTGCTGTAACAGACAAAGAATGTGCTATGAGTGCAGTATTAGGCTTGTCTAATGAAGATGTTGTTACTAGCTGTAAAGAAGCTTCTGATGTAGGTGTTGTTGAAGCTGCAAACTTTAACTCAACTGGTCAGGTAGTTATTTCGGGTGAAAAAATTGCTGTCGAAAAAGCAAACGCTATAGCAAAAGAAAAAGGTGCAAAACGCGCACAAATACTAGCAGTAAGCGTACCATCGCACTGTTCACTAATGAAAGAAGCTGCAAGCAAATTTGAACAAGAGCTAAACAGTGTAGAGTTTAATGCTCCTACAACAGCTATAGTACAAAACTTTGATGCTAAATCTCATAGTGATTTAAATGAAATTAAGCAAGCTACCGTTAAACAACTGTACAAGCCTGTTCTTTGGACTCAATCAGTTGAAGAGTTAGCTAAACTAGGTGTATCAGAAATTATTGAATGTGGTCCAAATAAAGTGCTTTGCGGCCTGATGAAAAGAATTGATAAAAGTTTAACTTTAAAAGATACAAACTCTACTGAAAGTTTAGAAAAAATTTAATGCAAAAAAGGAAGAAACATGTCTTTAAATAAAAAAACTGTTTTAATAACTGGCGCAAGTCGCGGTATAGGTAACCAAGTAGCTCTTACAATGGCTGAAAAAGGTGCTTTTGTTATAGGTACAGCTACTTCTCAAGCATCTGCTGAAAAGTTTGAGCAAAATATGGCTGAAAAAGGCTTCAAAGCAAAAGGAATGGTTCTAAATATTTCAGATGCTGAAAGCATTAAAAATCTTTTCTCAGAGCTTAAGACTGAAAAATTAGCTATAGATATTTTAGTAAATAATGCTGGTATCACTCGTGATAACTTAATGATGAGAATGTCAGATGATGAATGGAATTCTGTAATCAACACTAATCTAAGCTCTATTTTCAAAATTTCAAAAGAATGTATTCGTGGCATGATGAAAAAGAGATGGGGAAGAATTATATCTATTGGTTCAGTAGTAGCTTCGGCAGGTAACCCTGGACAAGCGAATTACTGTGCTGCTAAAGCTGGTGTAATAGGTTTTTCTAAATCTTTAGCTTACGAAACATCTACTCGTGGAATAACTGTAAATGTAGTAGCTCCTGGTTTTATAGCAACAGATATGACTGATAAGCTTACTGACGAACAAAAATCATTTATAGCAACAAAAATACCATCAGGTCAAATGGGAGAGCCTAAAGATATAGCTGAAGCTGTAGCTTTCCTAGCTTCTGATGGTGCAAGATACATAACTGGCCAAACAATTCATGTCAATGGTGGCATGTATATGGCTTAATTTTTTGCAAAAATATTGCAAAAAGCGATAAAAAATAATATTATTGCTGTTGAACTATTAATAATTAAATTTTCAAAACAAATAAAAAGGAAAAAAAAATGAGCGCAAATGAAGTATATTCAAAAGTAAACTCTATCATTGTTGAACAATTAGGTGTTAAAGAAGAAGATCTTAAACCAGAAGCTTCTTTTATTGATGACTTAGGTGCTGACTCTTTAGATACAGTTGAGCTAGTAATGGCTCTTGAAGAAGAATTCGATACTGAAATCCCTGATGAAGATGCTGAGAAAATCAAAACTGTAAAAGATGTTTACGACTATATTGATTCTAAAGTAAACTAATCAAAATTAATCTCTTAGCTGCATGAATATTAAATAATATTCATGTTTTTTCTCAAAATATAATAAACAGGTTATTTTGATATGAAATCTAATCGTAGAGTTGTTGTTACTGGCTTGGGTATGGTAACACCATTAGGACACGATGTACCAAGCACATGGTCTAATGTGTTAGCTGGTGAAAGTGGTGTTGAAACCCTCACAGGTTTTGATACAGCTGCTCCAGACATAAGTGAATTCAAAGTTCGATTCGCTGCAAGAGTCAAAGATTTTGATGTAAATGCAATGGTGGGTAAAAAGGATGCTAAAAGAGTTGATCCTTTTTGCTACTACGGCATTGTAGCAGCTAATGAAGCAATGAAGGATGCTGGAATTGAAAACCTAAGCGAAGAAGAAGCTTTTCGTTTTGGTGTTGCAGTCAGCTCTGGTATTGGTGGTATAGAGACTTTAGAATCAACAAAAGCTACTATAGATGCCAAAGGTCCATCAAAAATATCTCCTTTTTGTATACCATCATCAATCATAAATATTCTCTCAGGAGTAATATCTATAAATCATGGTTTACGTGGCCCTAATGTACCTATAGTTACAGCATGTACAACAGGTACTCATAACGTAGGTATGGCTGCTAGAATGATTGCTTATGGTGATGCTGACGCTATGTTAGCTGGTGGTTCAGAAAAAGCGAGTAATGCTATTGGTATAGGTGGTTTTGCTGCTGCTCGTGCATTATCTACTCGTAATGATGATCCTAAAGGAGCTTCTCGTCCATGGGATAAAGATAGAGATGGCTTTGTATTAGGTGACGGTGCTGGTGTTCTTGTACTAGAAGAATATGAGAAAGCTAAAGCTCGTGGTGCTAAAATATACGCTGAAGTAGTTGGGTTTGGTATGTCTGCTGACGGTTATCATATGACAATGCCTTATGCAGCTGGTCAAGAAAGATCTGTACAAAATGCAATTGATGATGCTGGCCTTACAAAAAACCCTGATGCAATTGACTATGTTAATGCTCATGGAACATCTACACCCCTTGGAGATGTTCAAGAGAGTCAAGTAGTTGAAAAAGTAATTGGTCAATATAGAAAAGATCTTGTAATGAGCTCTACTAAATCTATGACTGGTCACTTACTTGGTGCTGCTGGTGCAATTGAATCTATTTTCAGTGTACTATCTATCAGAGATCAAATTGCTCCTCCAACTATCAACTTAGAAAACTTAGATGATGGCTGTAACTTAGATTATGCTGCAAATACTGCTAAAAAAATGAAAATTGATTATGTACTAAATAACTCTTTTGGGTTTGGTGGCACAAATGGTTCTGTAATTTTCAAAAAAATCTAACTTATCTTATAAATAAAGGTGAAACATTAAAAGCCACTATCTGTGGCTTTTTTTATTACTAAAACTGAGAAAAAAATGAATATTCATATTATAAACTTAAAATACACAGTGAGTGAAGAAGAAGTCGCTCGTGTACGTCCCGCTCATCGTGAATTTCTTGATACTGGTTATACCCAAGGAATTTTTATAGCATCTGGACCTAAAGCTGATAAAACTGGTGGAATTATACTTGCATCAGGAGATATTGAGCTGATAAAAGATTTTATAAAGAATGATCCCTTTTATAAAAATGGAACTGCTAAATATAGCTTTAGTACTTTTAATGCTGTTAAGCATATCAATGAACTGGATTTTATTAAAGAGTAATTAATATCAATATCAAAAGCAATAATCAAGACAACCAAAAATGTCTATTGCTATTTTAATGATAGACTGTAAAATACAATATCTATTTAGACTATCTTTCAGCAGCAATGAATAACCTCATCAATCTAAAAAACAAAACCTTAATAACTCTAACATGTTACTTATGTTACTTTTTCACTGCAACAGTTGTTATCGTAACAGGGACAGTAATGTTACCAATATCCAAATATTTTAACATCCCTATAGATGCTGTCGGTTTTGCATTTACATACGTGAATGTATCTATGTGGCTAGCAATACTTGTAACTGGTTACTTGATGACTAAATTTTCTATTAAAAAAATACTATTAATAGCTTCTGCTTTAGGTGTATTAGCATCAATATATACAAACATATTCCCTTCCTTAAGCACACTAAAACTTATGCTAGTGTTTGCCGGCATAAGTGGTGGCTTCTTTATGGCTGTGGGTAGTTATATGATTGTGCATATGTACAATGATCATAAAGTGCGAGCTAAAAACATCTTATTTACAGATTTTTTCTTTAGTTTTGGTGGTGTACTAACGCCTATTATCGCTTCTTGGTTGATAACTAAAAACTTAGAGTGGTATCAGATCTATCTTACTTTGCAAATTACTGCCATTGCAATATTTGTATTAGTAATCATCTCTGACTACTCAATATTTGATAAAAATAAAACTCTTAAATCCGAGTCTAGTTTAAGCTTAAAATCCTGGAATAAATCACTATACTTTATTGGAATTGCAGCATTTCTATTTTTACTTGGTCAGTTAATCTATGTAGGGTATGGCCCAGCATACTATGAAAAAATTCTTGGTTGGAGTGCTGTAGATTCAAGTAGACCTCTGGCATACTTCTGGGCAGCTCAGTGTGTTGGTTTATTTATAAGCCCTATTATCGCAAAAAAAATCCCCCTAAAAACCATCCTACCGATATTTATGGCAATATCAACAGTATTGTTATATTTCATGATATTTGCATCAAGTATAAATATCTCTCTAGGTGCCGCTGCAATATTTGGTTTATTTAACTGCTATGTATATGCTGGACTACTAGCTTATGGAACATTCCAAATGAAAACACCTCCGCCCACACTAATTACAACTATATTACTGTTTGGTACAACAGGTACAGCATTATCAACAACTCTTGGGGCATTCATTTTAAGAAAGAGCGGAAGCTTAGTTGCTGTAATGAACTCTGTGGTTCTGTTTTATTTTATTTGCTTAGTGTTTATTATCTTAGCTGTCATTTTCTCAAAAGAGTCTGAAAATAAAGAATCAAGCCACTAGCATACTCTTCCCATAGCCTATATCAAAGTATCTAATATCATATATAAATCTTTCTGAGTTTTATTTATATAAAAATTAGGTTATCCTACGACACAAATTAAATCACTATCAATAATAAACGATGAAAAACTTCTTTACTCCAAATATGATACTAGGTGTACTTCTTGTAGCGATACTTGCAGGTATATCTTATTTTATAGCTGAAATTCCTGCTATTAAAAGTCTCGGAATCAGTCCGCTAATTATAGGTATAGTACTTGGTATGGCTCTAACTCATACTCCTTTAAGCAAAATCATCCATCAATGGAAAGCTGGGATTGTCTTTAGTGCTAAGAAAATTCTTAGATTTGCAATTATATTTTATGGTTTTAACCTTACATTTCAACTTATAGCTTCAGTAGGTCTTGCTGGACTTTCTGTTTCAATAATAATGCTCGTATCTACGCTTATATTAGGTATCGTATTAGGCACAAAAGTTTTTGGCCTTGATAGAGACAGCTCTATACTTGTATCTGCTGGTAGTGCTGTATGTGGTGCTGCCGCTGTACTTGCTACAGAAGGTACGCTTAAATCAGAACCATACAAAGCAGCAATGGCTGTGGGTACTGTTGTATTATTTGGTACAACTGCGATGTTTGTATACCCTATCCTTATGAAAGCAGGTCTTTTAGGAAATCTATCTGATATACAGTACGGAATATTTGCGGGTGGTTCAATTCATGAAGTAGCACAAGTTGTAGCTGCTGGTAGTGCAATAAACCCTCATGCTGAAGAAGTTGCTGTAACTGTTAAAATGATCAGAGTAATGATGCTTGCTCCAATGCTTGTTGTTATAGGTATCTGGCTTGCTAAAGCTGCTGCTAGTACTATTGGTAATACAGATGAGACTGCGACTTCTGTTAAACAACCGTCTCTTATGAAGATCATTCCATGGTTTGCTGTTGGCTTTATTGTAGTAGCTGGTTTTAACTCGTTAGATCTTCTACCAGTATCAACTGTTAATCATATTCGTTTTGCTGACCAATTCTTATTAGCAATGGCTATGACAGCTTTAGGTTTAGAAACTCATGTATCGAAATTTATTCAAGCAGGTATCAAACCATTATTGCTTGCTTTAATCTTATTTGCATGGCTATTTTTTGGTGGTCTAGCAATTACTTACCTAATTACTGCTATTATCTAAGTTTATTTAAGCCTTAACTATCCTAATTTAACTTGAAATAATGTATCATATCTAAAAATATTAATTCAAAAATGTTATTCTTATGAAACCTATTCTAAATGCAATTACAACTATCACTCGTAAAGCTGGTAGATTGATTGTTCAAGCTCAAAATGATCTTGGCTCTATAAACATCTCAAAAAAATCAGATGGATCTATTGTAACTAATGTTGATGTGGCTGTTGAAAATTTTTTAGTCGAAAATATTAAAAAGTCTGGCTACGATGATTATTTCATTACAGAAGAAAGTGGTGAATTTGGCAATAAAGACAGTCGTTTTACATGGATAATAGATCCTATAGATGGTACTAATAATTTTGTCCATGGTTTACCTAATTGCTGTATTTCTGTGGGACTTAAAAAGGACGATGAATTTGTATTAGGGGTTATTTATAATCCTTCTTTAGACTTAATGTTTAGTGCGTACAAAGGTGAAGGTGCTCAGCTTAATGGTCAAAGAATAAGAGTTTCTCAAGCTAAGGACCTTAAAGACACTTTAATCTCTGCCTCACTAAAGTACTCCCGCAAAATTTTCAAAGATAGCTATATAGCTGAAATGGTTATGCTGCAACAGGAAATATCTGGCTATAGATACTCTGGTAGTATCGCTATGGATTTAGCTTACCTTTCAGCAGGCTATATTGATGGTTTATGGGCATGTGGTCAAGTAAGAATATGGGATCTTGCAGCAGGATTTGTTATAGCTAAAGAAGCTGGTGCATTAGTAACTGACATCAAAGGTTCAAGTAAACTTGAAGAATCAACTGTAATGATTGCTGCTAATAAAAAAATCCAACCAAAACTTTCTAAAATTCTAGCTAAACATCTTAAATAATGAACACTAGATCTATTGCCGCTAAGTCGATAATAGATATAGTCGACAATAAATATTCTCTACTGACTCTTGATAATAAGCTCTCAAAACTAGAAATATCTGCAGAAGATAAATCTTTTGCTAAGCTACTATGCTATGAGTTTTTTAGGAACTACTATTCTTTAGAGCAAATCATCGCAGAATATACGAACTCTAAAACAAAAAAAACTGTAAAGCTACTTCTAATGCTTGGGCTATTACAGCTTCTAAAGATTAACCAACCAAGTTATGCAAGCATCAATGAATCCGTCAATGCCTGCAAGGATTTAAACATTACCTGGGCGAAAAAACTCATTAATGGCGTATTACGTAATATCCTAAGAAATATTGATGCTATTGAGCTTAAATTTAATAAATACTCAAAAGTTGATTTACCTCAGTGGTTAATAGAAACTATAAAGCAACAATACCCTAAAAAACTTGTTGAAATAGCAGGTAATCTAAGCCATCAGGCTGATATGTTTATTCGCTTAAACCAAACAAAGAATTTTCAAGAAGTAATCAACTTTCTTGATGACAATAAGGTAATATATTCTCAAACAAGCCTAAAAAATTCTCTAAGACTTAATAGTGCTATAGATGTAAAACATAACGAACTTTTTTACAAAGGTTATTTTACTGTACAAGACTTATCTGCTCAATATGCTGGTGTAATTATCAATCCTCAAGATGATGATATAATTCTTGATGCTTGTGCTGCACCAGGTGGAAAAACTTCACATATACTTGAGCTTAATCCAAAAGCAAAAATCACAGCGATAGATATTGTCGATAAAAGATTGGAGCTATTAAGGAGTAATCTTAATAGAGTCAATGCCGATAATACTGTTAGAATGCTAAAGCATGATCTAACTAAAAAACTTAATGGCAGATTTAACAAAATAATCCTTGATGCCCCATGTTCAGCTATTGGAACTCTTCGTCGCAACCCGGATATAAAAGTGCTTCGTAATTCTAAAGATGTAAAAAATATTCAAGAGATACAACAAAACATACTTCAAAATCTTTGGGATAATAACCTAACTGAAAATGGTTACTTACTATATATAACCTGCTCAATCCTTAGACAGGAAAATCAAGAACAAATACAATCATTTTTAGATAAAAATACAAATGCTGAGATTATTAAAATAGATATTTTAAAAGAATATGAAACAGACTACGGTTATCAGATATTACCAAGAAATGATAAAGGTGATGGATTTTATTATTGCTTAATTAAGAAAGTATTTTAGATTTTACTAATCTTAGAGCCTCCTCCTGAGAAACTCCTAATCTTAATTGATTTATTTCATAAGGATTACCAAAAAATATATCAGGAATTCTATCTTCAATTTCAAACCCTAAATTTGAATAAAATGCTAATGAATGCATGTCAGAACAATAAACATAAGTTCTTTCAATCTCATAATTTTCTAGAATATATGCAACCATTTGCTCACCATATCTTTTTCCAAAATATACAGGATTAATAGGTGTAAAAAGAATATCTTTACCACGAATACAAGCAAAACCAACAAACTCATCACCTAACCACTGAGTGAAATAATTAATATTAGGGTCTTTTAAAAATTTCTCTTCAAACTCTTTTTCTAGTTTTTTAATTTCTCTAGTAGTTAAAAAGTAACAAGTAGTCAAAATACATTCTGACCAAACGTATTTCATTTTTTCATGATCTTGTGGTGTTGCTTTTCTTATGTCCATCAATCTTTATTTACCTTTTTATTGTTTGTGAATTTACAGATCCTACACTTTCATAGTATACGCGAATATTAATGTGATATGAAATAATATTTACCAAAAATTAAACTTTTATTTTTTATGAAATTGCTCTTTTAATAACTTCTCTCTCATCAAAAAACTCTTTAACTCCATTTTTATCAAGATAGCACTCATGCCCTTTTCCAGATAAAAGTATAATATCTTGTGCACTTGATTTTTCTATAGCGTAGTTTATAGCTTCTTCTCGTGACTTTATGAAAGTATGATAATTAGAAAACCCCTCTCTAATATCATCAAAAATATTTTCAATATCTTCAAAACGATTATTATCTTCGGTAACTACTATTTCATCTGCATATTTTTCAACTATAGTTGCCATCTTAGCCCTTTTTGAGCTATCTCTATCACCACCGCAACCAAATATACACCAAAGATCAGCTTGTGAATAAACTCTTAAACTCAGTAATGCTTTCTCAAGTGCATCTGGCGTATGTGCATAATCAATTACAATTTTTGCACCGCTAGAAAGGTTTATTATCTCCATACGACCTTTTACAGGCTTTACTTTTGGTACACTTGCTAAAAACTTGTTTTTAATTACCTGACCATCACATGCAGCTATACTTAGAGCTAAATTTGTTAAATTGAAATCTCCAACTAAACATGTTGTAAAGTAGCCTTCACTTTTTTGATTTAAAAACAATTCAAAGCTTGTAGTCATATTTTTTATATTTTTAACATCTATATACACATCAGCTTGTTTAGACTTTAAACTTACAGTAACTACTTCACAGCTGCACATATCACATAGTTTTAAACCATATTCATCATCTATATTTATTACTGCTTTCTTTAAATTATCAAACTTAAACAATTGAGCCTTAGCAAGGAAATAATTATCCATAGTTTTGTGATAATCAAGATGATCGTGGCTTAAATTACTAAAAACAGCTACATCGAAGTCTAAACCTTTAGTTCTTTGCTGGTCTAAGGCATGCGAAGATACTTCCATCACTAGGTTTTGGTAATTTTTATGGTCTGATAATTCACTATAAAGTGATAAAACATCCAAAGTTGTATGTGTACTTTCTTTTAAATCGGGATAAATACCATTTCCATTAGTACCAAGAAGTAAAGCTTTTTGATTATCTAAATCTAGTAACTGAGAAATATAGTTAGAGATAGATGTTTTACCATTAGTGCCAGTAATTCCAACAACATTTTCTGGCTTCTTATAATCATAAAACCACTGAGCCAAAGTTGCTAGCTTATTTTTTAGATCCTCGACATATATAACAGCTGGTAATTCCCCTTCGCCTAGTGAAGGGGTGGATTGCGAAGCAAGACGAGGCAGTTCTTTATCAGTTAATACTAGCTTTACACCCTTAGCTAAAACATCTTCAATGTACTTATTTCCATCTGTCACCTGTCCTTTAATAGCAACAAAAACTGACAAATCATTACATTTACGACTATCTAAATATAGTGAATCAACGGGAATATTTTGAGAATTATTACTTTGAATTTTTAGAAAATCTAAAACTTGAAGTACAGATTTCATTATCAGCTACTTTTTGAAAGCTGGAAAACCCAGTTTTTCTCTTGAATTATAATACTCTTGAGCAACCTGTAGCGCTAACTTTCTTACTCTCAAGATATAACCCTGTCTTTCTGTAACAGAGATAGCATGGCGTGCATCGAGTAAGTTAAATGTATGAGATGCTTTTAATACAAATTCATAAGCAGGTAATGGCAGATTTTTCTCAACCAATCTATACCCCTCTTTCTCAAGTAAATCAAACTGTCTAAAAAGCTCCTCAACATTCGCTTCTTCGAAGTTATAAGTAGACATCTCTATTTCATTTTGCATAAACACATCACGATAATATAAAGGTCCATTTTGAGTATTTGCCCAAAGTAGGTCGTACATACTATCTACATTTTGAATATACATAGCTAATCGTTCTAAACCGTAAGTGATTTCGCCCATAACAGGTTTACACTCAAGTCCGCCAACTTGTTGAAAATATGTGAATTGAGTAATTTCCATACCATTTGACCATACTTCCCAGCCAAGACCCCAAGCACCTAGCGTTGGTGATTCCCAGTTATCCTCAACAAAACGGATATCATTTTCTAAAGTATCAATTCCAAGTTCTTTTAGTGAGCCTAAATAAAGCTCTTGAATGTTATCCGGTGAAGGTTTCATTACAACTTGGTATTGATAGTAATGTTGTGTACGATTTGGGTTTTCACCATAACGACCATCTGTTGGTCGTCTTGATGGTTGGACATAAGCTGCTGTCCAAGGCTCTGGACCTATAGCTCTAAGCGTTGTAGCAGGATGAAATGTACCAGCCCCAACTTCCATATCTAAAGGCTGTATTATTGCACAACCTTTAGATGACCAATAGTGATGTAACTTTAAAATAATTTCTTGAAATGTAAGCATTTTATAATGGTATTTAAATTTAAAATATTAGCTAAGATTTTAGCACATTTCATGTTTGATAAGTATTTTAGGCAATTAGAAAATTAAGAAATATTTTTACTTTTCTACTTTCGTATAAATTAGACCAGCAAATAGTGCCCATA
Source organism: Francisella adeliensis (assembly GCF_003290445.1). Taxonomy (NCBI): domain Bacteria; kingdom Pseudomonadati; phylum Pseudomonadota; class Gammaproteobacteria; order Thiotrichales; family Francisellaceae; genus Francisella; species Francisella adeliensis. The sequence goes on from NZ_CP021781.1 coordinate 1,606,665, forward strand.
GATAGTTAAATACAATATTCATAATGAAAGTTGTAGACCCTGCTTCAGAAGCAAAAAACCCTTTACCTTGTAGCGGCATAAGCACTATAAAGTTAAAAAATATAACAGCAAGGCCTATAACCGAACTCTTGATTAAAATGTTTTTTGATAAAGGTAACGCAAAAAGTATCGCCCAAACACCTCCCCATATCATTAAACGATATAGGTTATATTTAAAGCCATCATCTAGCGTAATTGCTTGTTCACGAATTAATGTGAATATACACAGTAAAACACCTGCACTAATTAAACCACTCATAAAACCGACAAAAGATTTATTTGCAAAATTTCTCATTATTTTTCCTTATGTTGTTGATATAAATAAAATTCATAACAACGATATAGCGTTGTCCATGAAACTAATATAGTATAGATTATTCCTAAATAAAATACTGTAGATGGTAATAAAATCATCACGATGAAAAATAAAAATGTTTCAGCCCTTTCAATAAGCCCAGGACTATAATAAAAACTCTTCTGTGATGAGTTTTCACTAAACATTCCTACAAGTAAAAAACTATACATACAAAAAGCAATCGACATAGTCATCATAAAACCTACCCATAGAGTGTCTGGTTGATTGATGAAAATTGCAATTATGATAAAAGCCTCTACAAGCCTATCACTAATTATATCTAGTAATGTGCCAAAATTTGATGAAGTTTTTTGTAACCGAGCAAGTGAACCATCAAGTATATCAAGATACCCTGAAAACAATAATAATGCTACACATAAATAAGGATTAACAAATAAACTAATAGCACAAAATAAACCAACAATAGTTGCTAAAATTGTGACAGTATTTGGTTTAATCTTATCAGCTAAGAACACTGCCACACAATCCACAAATTTAGTCTGAAAAAATGGTCGTAATTTTTGTTCTAACATATTTTTTTACCAAAAACTTTCATCATAAATCTAACAATTTTTTTTACTTTAGGACTATAAAGTGTTGGCGTAAAATAACTACCTGCAACTCGTTTATTTAGCTCACTAAGTGTTGGATACGCAACAATATGCGATGTCATAGCTTTTATTTTAAGCTTATTTTTAATAGCTATAGTCCATTGAATTATTAGCTCACTAGAGCTTTTACCAACGATAGTGGCTGACAATATATATCCCTTTTTATCAACAGCAACTTTAACTAACCCTTTAGTGTCTAATCCTGCTTGAGCTCTATCATTATCAGAGTAAGAGATCTCTAGAATTTTAGCTCCTTGCTTAATTGCTTGCTCTATAGATATACCGACATGAGCTATCTCAGGTGTTGTATATATTGACCATGGTAGGCTTGTATAACCAACTTTTGCTGGAAGCTTAAATAAAACATTTTGAATAACTATACCTGCTTGATACCCTGCTACATGAGTAAACTGATACCCTCCTGTTACATCACCAATAGCAAAAATATTTTTATGATTTGTGCGTAACCTATTATCAACAACGATTCCTTTTTGAGTATAGTTGATATTTGCATCATCAAGACCCAGTTTAGAAAGATTTGGTTTCCGTCCAGCAGCTACAAGTATATCTGAACCAGTAAACTTCTCTCCATTACAGTAAATAACTTTTTCATTATTTTCAGTGACAACCTTCTCAATGTCAGCCTTTGTAATAATTTTAATACCTTGGCTTTTTAGTTCACTTATAACAATCTCTCTACAATCTTTTTCAACCATCGTTAGTACACTATCAGATACTTCAAAGACTGTAACTTCACAACCTAAAAGAACATGTGCTTGAGCAAGTTCTATACCGATTGGACCACCTCCAATTACAAGTAAATGCTTTGGTTTATCAGCAACTTCAAATATAGTTTCATTAGTGAGATACTCTACTTCATTTAAACCATTGATAGGTGGAATACTTGCACTCGAGCCTGTTGCAATAACTATATATTTTGCCTTGATAATCTTATCACCTGCTTTCACAGTATGACTATCAACAACCTCTCCAAAATCCTGAATAACCTCAACGCCTAAACCTTCAAATCGCTCAACCGAGTCATGTGGTTCAATTTTTGCTATTACGCTTTTTACATGTTGCTGAATTTTTTTATAGTCCGCATTTATACCTAATACCTCTATACCTAGATTTTTCGCTTTTTGAGTATTTGCAATAACTCTTGATGCTTCAATCATAGCTTTTGAAGGCACACAGCCATAGTTTAAACAATCGCCACCCATTTTAGAGCCTTCACATAGCACAACTTTTGCACCCATTTGAACAGCACCTGCAGCAACGGATAATCCCCCTGAACCTGCTCCTATTACACAAATATCAGTTTTTATCATAACTCTGCCTTTTGAACTTTCTTTTTAAACTTCTTCATGAAAATTGGAAATAATGATAATAGTGCAAGTGCTACTATTGGTAATATAAATTGTGGTGCGAATATAATACCTAAATTAATATCTCCGCCCTGCTTCAACACAAAACCAAGACTTGTACCAACCCACACATATATTGCACTTCCTGGAATTATCCCCAAAAGTGTTGCCCAAAAGAAATCTTTAAACTTAATATCTAATACGCCCGCTGCAATATTTATTACAAAAAATGGAAATATAGGTATCAGTCTTAAAACAAGTAAGTAATTAAAAGCATCTTTTTCAAATCCAGCTCGCATTTTTTCTATGCTTCCACCAGCTTTTGACCTTAGTGACTCACCAAACGCTGTTGTAACTGCAAAGTAAACTAAACAAGCTCCAAAAGTCGCTGAAAGCACGACTAATATTGAGCCAAATAAAGCACCAAACAAAAGTCCACCTAGTAAAGTCATAACCGTCGCACCAGGTATAGAAAAAGCTACGACTAAAACATAAGTCACTAAGAATATAAATGATGCTAATAAAAAATTATTAGCTGTATACGTTAGTAGACTTTGATAATTCTCTTTAAGAGCATTCAATGACAAATAGTTTTGCCCACCAAAACTAAAAAAAAGAATAATCCCAAGCAGTAGAACTATAATTGGTAAAAATTTGTATTTATTTTTATCTTGTTTCATTTAGGTTAATATATAAATTATAATATAACTATATCCTACACTATGTTAAATAAAACTCACCTGCTTTCTTTGATTCAAGTAAATAAATTTTCTTCAGTTAAAACTTTTTGTGCTCAAGAAATAACCACTCCGATAGGCACAATTCTAGCTATTGCTGATAATGACCTTTTATATTATTCAAGCTTTATAAATGAAAGCTCTATCCAAATAATAAGAAATCTTCTTAATAACTACAATGGCAAACTTTCACTACAATCGAATAAAATACTTGAGTTAACCAAACATGAGCTAAACAGTTATTTTGATAACAGTCTTAAGAAATTTACGATTCCCTTAAAACTTACAGGCACAGAGTTTCAAGTAAAATGTTGGCAAGAACTATCAAAAATACCTTACGGTAAAACTATTAGCTATTTAGATGAAGCTATGAATATCGGTAAACCAACTGCTTTTAGAGCTGTAGCAAATGCAAATGGTAAAAACTTGTTCCCAATAATAATCCCCTGTCATCGAGTGATAAACTCTAATGGCAAAATTGGTGGCTATACAGGAGGTATTGAGAAAAAAATCTTTCTGTTAAATATAGAAAAAGCACTAACTATATAACGACCTTCTTTCTAAGACTATACTCATACATTAAAACACCAACTAGAGAAACAACTCCAGCAAATACAACCATATATACAGGTATCATCAAGCTATTTGTGATAGATACAAGGTAAATAGTCAGTGCTGGAACACCTGATGAAAACACCAGATAACCTAAATTATAAGCTAGACCATAGCCACGGCATTTATATTCATACCTAAATAACTCAGGTATCAAGACATTATAAGTTGAAGCAAAAAATCCCATAATTATAGACATAACAATAAAACAAGAATATATGTTTTTATCTAACAAAATATTCTTATATAACAATGGTGTAATAGCCAAACTTAAAAGCACGAGTAAAACAAACATTTTAGTCCTACAAACATAATCACTTATATAGCCACCAATCACACAACTAATAGCCATAATTATAGAGCCGCTTAACAATACTCCTGAAACATCAAACTTAGAGTTTAAATAAAGCTTATAAAATGTTGGTAAAAACATATATAGCTGAGTTGTTAGCATTGCAATACAGGCAACTAGAGCTATTCCAATAGCTATTTTCTGAGTTAGTTCACCAAAACTAGATTTTTTAGAATCATCATCCAATATAACTTGAGGTAAATCTACGATCCCTCGCCTTAAAAAGAATAGTATAAAAGTAAATACTGCACCTAAAAAGAAACCTATTCGCCAGCCATAATTATCAATAAATGCCTCACTGGTATAATGATACAACAAAAATAAAACTAATGACGTCATCATAATACCTATACTTAGGCAACAAAATACTAAACTCGTTACTAGCCCTTTTCTTTTAGGATAATTTTCAACTATATAAATGACCGAAACCGGAATCTCAGCACCTATAGCTAAAGATTGGATACAACGCAAACTTACAAAAAGCACAGTTGCTAATATACCTATATGCTCTACAGTTGGTAAAAAAGCCAATGCAAGCGTTGAAAAAAACAGCAAGAACATATTAAGTCTTAAAATAAATGCCCTACCTTTTTTATCTGCTAAATACCCGAATCCCCATGCACCTAATGGTCTAACTAAATACCCTACTATAAATACTGAAAATACTAATAAAGTACTACTCACACTACTAGATTCATTAAAGAACTTCTGACCAATAGTTACTGCAAAAACTGAGTATATTGCTAAATCATAATACTCAAAAGCCGCACCTAATGTTGTAAAGAGTAACTTACTATATTTTTTCATAACAATTTAGAGGAATAATCTTGCTGGTTATATTAATGACTGAACTATTTTAAACAACTATTATCTAGCAAAGAAGCTTTTTTTTAGATAAACCTTAAGAGGTAAATACAGAAATACTGTTCGAGCTACATAGAATATTAACAACGAAATCCATAACCCATAATTTTGAAAACCAGAAAGTAAGTAAACACTTAGCAAATAGACTATAGCTGACAAGACCATTGCATTTCTCATAACTGTTGTTTTAAGCAACCCTACAAACACCCCATCTATCCAAAAACTGAAACTTGCAACCAACGGTAATGCTATAGAGAACATTATGTAATTATTAATCTGAATTTTCACACTTTCAATAGAAGTAAATAAACCTATAATCTGCTCAGAAAAAATCCCATAAAAACAAGTCAAAGCAAATGCTATGGCTATACATTGAATAAATGTTTTATTTATAATTTCATTAAATTTATTCTGACTTTTCTCAACATATGCCGAAGCTACTAGCGACTCCGTCACATTTGCTAAAGCATCTAAAAACAATGCTACAAATAATCCAACTTCCATTAATATGGTATTTGCAGCAAGTACATCTTTGCCATAATGACTCGAAAATAAGTAAAAAGAATTAAATGCTAATAGCAAACATACCGAACGAATAAATATATTTGTATTTAATTTTAAAAAAGGTGTGTACTCTGAAAATTTCAAAAAATCTGACTTATATATAACTTGATTAAACTTAACACCTTTAGCAGAAAAGTACCTACATGCCACAACGCTCAAAAACACAAAATTTATAAAATATGAAAATACCAATGATAATGCTATCCCTATGACATTAAAATCATAAACCTTAACAAATATAAGACTAAAAGAAATCCCACTTGCCATCAAAATCAAAGAACTTTTAAGCACCACCTTTGTATGGTTTATACCAATGAAAAATCCTATAAAAATATAGTTTAATAGTGCAAACCAGAGTGTATATATTCCAATATTATAAAAAGCTATAAAAAGCTTTTTTACTTCGTTATCAACACTAATGACCTTCAATAAAAATAATAAAATAAACGGTTTAATAACATAAACAAATACCGACAATATCACTGCAATAATACTCGCACGCATAACTAATATAGCCAACTCTGTGTCTCTATCATCACTAATTGGAGTTTGAGCAACTAATCCAGTAATGCTCATCCTAAAAAATGCAAATAAAAAACAAATTACTGTAATTACGGATACTCCTAACCCCGTAGCGGCTAGGTAACTACTACTATGCAAATGTCCAATTAATGCTGTATTTACCATACCAACAACTGGCAAAGTCGTATTTGAAAGCATCAATGGTAATGACAATAGAAATATCTTTTTATGCATCTTTTGTGAAAATAAGTTTTACAGACTACATTGATTATACATATAGGTAATCTAATAACAAAAGTTCTTAATAACTTAAGTTAATAAGACTTGATATTGTTGTTAATTTTAGATAGTTGTATGCAATTTTTGATAACCATTAAAAATAAAAAGTAATGTTACTATTGAGCATGGAAACAGTTAATTATATATCTTTAATGTAATTTACAGTTTTAATAATTATTACTGTTTCCTGGTGACTATAATTTGTAATCTTCATTTTTATAGTCCTATAATGAATGTGTAAGCATAAATGTTTACATTTATTAATAACCTTGTAAGGAGAATTCTTATGAAAGTAAAATATAAAATACTGTCAATAGTTACTACAGTTTTGATGGGAACATCAGGGTACTCTGCTGAAGTATGGTCTACTAATAATTTAGGCTCATATAACGCTGGTGATAAAGTGGAATTAGATGGTAAAACTTATCAATGTAAAGCATGGCCAGCAAGTGGTTGGTGTAAAATAGCTGCATATAAACCTAATGGAGCATATGGAAGTGATGCTTGGAATAAAATTTCAGATACCACCACAAATGATGATAGTTCCGGCGATTCAAATAATGATGACAATAGCAATACTGATAGTGATGACAATGCTAACAATACCGGCTCAGAAGCTTGTCCTGCAATGCCAAACCAAGTTGATGATTTTAAACCTCAAGGCCCAGGCAACTGGAATGGCTATGCTAAAGATGCCTTTGTAAGATTTGAAGGTGCTATATATAAATTAACAGATTGGTGGACAGCTTCATCTCCAAAGCAAGATCCAGACTGGAAACTATGTGAAGCTGGTCAAGCTCAAGAAAAAGCTACTTTAAGTATAAAGATAAATAGGCCTAGCTTTATAAATGAGAGTGAATCTCCAAGCGTTATTGTATTTAAAAATGAAAACTCAAATCAAATCGAGGTTGCAGAAATAACTGATGCAAAGTGGGATACTCCTTTTAACCTAGAAGTACCAGCTGGCGACTTACAAATATTTGTGCCAGCCATTGATGGCAATACAGGTTCTGCTGATAATGCTAATATTACAATAGCTAAAAATGAAACTAAGTCTGTAGAGATAAACTATCAACAAGCTGCTCCAGCTGAAGAGGGTGCTCTAAACATAACCTTTAACAACTCAGATAAACCAAACGAAGCAGTACATTATAAAATTCTTGATAAAGACGGTAATATTGTTAGAAATGGTTATACTGATTTCAGTTTGCTACTAAATATAGATGATTTACCAGCTACTGAAAGTGGTACAAATTATAAAATCTCATTTGATGACTATATTCAGAATGGATATAAATATAGTGTCGGTGATATTGATGCTACCGTTTACCGTCACAATACTGCAGATGTTAATCTTGAATTTACTAAACAAGCTCTTCCTACTCAAAATGTAAGCTTAAATGTTTCAGGTATTCCAGATGACAAACAAGCGGTACTAACATTAGTAAATGAAAAAGGACAAACAAAAGAAATACAGCTAAACTCTTCTAAAGACTCTTATAGCTTTGAGCTACCTAGTGATGATACTACTTACAATATTACATTATCATCAATAGTTGGTTATACAGCCTTTATAAGTGCTAATTCTATATTTGCTGATTCAAATAACTCATCTACCCATAACCTTTCGGTTGAATTTAGAGAAAAGCAAACTTCAGATTCTAACTGGCCAGATAGAGTTGTTGTAGGTTATGTCAGAGGTTATGACGCTGTTTGGAAAACTCAACCAGATACTACTGATGACATGATCTCTAAAGCAGCTGATCATGGCTACAATGTATTTGTATATTCTTTTGCAGGTCAAAAACCTGGCGGTGAGGTATTTTTTACTAATTGGACACAAAAAGCTATTGATAACTTAAAAACTCAAATGCCAATCATACATAGCAAAAATGGTATAGCCCTACTAGCAATTGGTGGTGCTGTAAACTTCTTTGATGTAGATATGAGTGGTGATAAAGCTATTTCCGGTGGTAAAGCAATGGCTAAATTCCTTGCTGACTATGGTTTTGATGGTCTTGATATAGATGTCGAGCATCCTAATGCTTCGGCTACTGGTGAAAACTTCTTAAGATACCTTGAAGCTATGCGTGAAGAATTCCAAAAACTAACAGGAAAAGCTGAGTTTGTTACAGCGGCACCTCAAATTACTGGTCATGTTGGTAATTACCCTGGTGGTAATGCCAAGTTTGCTGAAAAAATTTACACACAAAGTTTCATGGATAAGGCTAAACTTGACGCTGTGTTTGTACAAACATATAATCAATATGGTGGTGCTAGATTCTTCGACAAACAAGGTACTGATGTAGGGTTCTTAACAAATGTATTTAATCTTCTTTCAGAGGAAACAAGATCTGATTTTGAGCAATACCTATCACCATCAAGCTTCTATGTACCTGCATCAACTAAAATAGTTCTTGGTGTACCAAACTACAGAGGCCCTAATGTAACAGATGCTCAATATAACCAAGGTCAATGTATGAGAGATGCTACTTGTTCTGGTGTTGGTATATATGACCCTGTTGATCTTACTAAAGATATTAATGATGGTAATATAGCTAACTATAATCAATATGGTGGTGTTATGACATGGATTTTAAACTCAGATGACTACCAAAACTGGACTTGGGTTGATGGAGTAAAAAATGTTGCTTATAACTAAATAACTGAATAACTGAAGTTAACAAACTATCTTGCTAGGTTTTCTACCTAGCTATTCTTTATAATTTATCTATATAATCACATATGTATCCATAGAGAAAAACTGTTGATTTAATATTTATTGTCATTCCCACGCAAAGCGAGAATGTATAGATCTGTATTTGAATTGGTATTATTTAGTCCCAAATATTTTATCTCCTGCATCCCCTAATCCTGGAATAATATAATTCTTCTCATTGAGATAGCTATCAATAGATGCTGTATAAAGCTCAATATCAGGATGTGCTTTTTCAAGAGCCTCTATACCCTCTGGTGCTGCAACAAGAACTAATATTTTAATCTTTTCTGAACCAGCTTTTTTTAGTAGCGATATAGTTTCAATCATCGACCCACCAGTTGCAAGCATTGGATCAACAACTAGAGCCAGTCTTTCATCAAGTTTATCACACAGCTTCTCAAAATATGGGACTGGCTTAGCGGTCTTTTCATCTCGATACATACCAATCATGCTTACCTTAGCAGCAGGCACATGTTCAAATACCCCATCCATCATTCCAAGCCCTGCTCGTAATATTGGTACAACAGTTAGTTTTTTACCTTTGATTTGCTCTATAGTTATATTAGAGTCATCCCAGCCTAATATTTGCGTATCTTCTAACTCAAAATCAGCTGTTGCTTCATAAGTCAATAAACTAGATACTTCTCGTGTAAGTCTTTTAAACTCTTGTGTACTTATGTCTTTCGCACGCATAAGACCTAACTTATGCTGAATCATCGGGTGCTTAACTTCTACTACTTTCATTTTTTAAACCTTTATCCTAAAAATAATTAACTTGACCAAGAATAACTCCATCTCTTGCACCTGTTGCACTTGGACAATTATTATAGCTTCGATTAAGAGTTTCATTCCCAAGCACAGCAAACGCTATAGCTTCTTTAGCATCACTATTTTCATTTACATCTTCAAATATCAAAACTTCAATACTAGGTAGCTGTACTTTTATGTAACCAATAAGAAACTTATTGTATGCCCCACCACCCGTGAATATAATCTGATCTAGATTTTGCTTAGGCAATACAAAGTCCTTATAAGCTTTAATTATACTCTCTGCAGCAAATACCGTAAGAGTATGAACTATGTCTTCATTTTTCTGACTGCTAAATCTCTCAATAATAGCATCTGTATACTCCACCCCGAAAAGCTCTCGACCTGTAGATTTTGGTGGAGATAACCTTAAATAATCATGTTCCATCAACTCATCAAACATCTCTTGAATCAACTTACCTGTAGCTGCTATATCGCCATTATCATCATAAGCCTTACCATACAATACTTCCATAGCTTGATTCATCATCATATTACCAGGACCAGTATCAAAAGCTTTAACTTCAGATATATCGCAGTTTTTTGGTAAAATTGTTGTGTTAGCAATCCCTCCGATATTATGCAATGCTATCGACTTTTCCTTTGAGCGATATAACAAATAATCCACAAATGGAACTAATGGAGCTCCATCTCCACCTGCAGCAATATCTCCAGCTCTGAAATTTGAAACAACTATTGTCTTACATTTATAAGCTATAGTTGCGGCATCTCCTAGCTGGAGTGATGATTTCACAAAATTATCTTTCTCTTCTGATTGATGATAAATTGTTTGACCATGATTTGCGATAAAAGATATATCTTGAGATTTTAAACTATTTACAAGTATCATTTTATTACACGCATCAGCGTACTCTTCACCAAGCTTAAAGTTTAAACTACAAAGTAGTTGAGCATTACTTTTATCTAGTTCAAGAGATTTTTTAATATCTGAAAGTACTTCATCGGAATATTTGTAAGTTTCAAAATCTACTAATTCAATATCAGTATCAACACCACTACCTTTAATCTTACATAGTGCAACATCTATACCATCCAACGAGGTTCCTGACATCACACCCATACACAGCTTATAACTACTCATACAAATAACACTCTAAAAATTAATATCATCTTATAATCATTATATCAATTACAATAAGTCTTTGGTTATTTATCTTAGCTATAGCTAGATACTAAAAATTAATAAAACTCAACTCTAGTATTTTGTTTCGAATTAACATCTTTGTTTTTTTAAAAAAACAATTTATAATCAAAACTTATTTAGCTTAAACATAAAACTAAAAATGAACTTCCTAAAACCAGCAAAAGCTATCCCTCAACTTGCAGCTGAATCAATCAAAAAGAAATACCCTCATTGGCGATTAAGAATGTTTCTAGTTGCTTATATTGGCTATTTCACTTACTACTTTGGTCGTAGTAGTTTTGATGTTTCAAAACAGTATATAACAACTCTAACACCTGATGAACTTGGATTTATAGGTGCTGGACTTGGTGTTGCCTATGGACTTAGCAAGTTCTTAATGGGAAATGTTTCTGATAGAAGTAATGCTAAAGTATTTTTAGCTATAGGGCTGTTTATAACAGGTGTTATAAATCTTATTCTTCCAAGCTTACTTTCTGCAGGTGTGTTAGTGTTATTTATAGTTATGCTTGTAAATGGTTGGGTACAAGGTATGGGTTGGCCCGCTTGTGCTAGAATTATGACTCACTGGTTTTGTGCTAATGAACGAGGCACTAAAATGGGTATATGGAATACTGCCCATAATGTTGGTGCTGGATTTCTAGCTATTGCAGTAGTTCCCGTTGGTTTATATTTGTTTAATGGTGATTGGCATGGCTTATTTTATGTTGCTGGTGCTATGTGTATTATTGTTGCTGCTGCGATACTTCTTTTTGGAGCAGACACTCCTGAATCACTAGGCTTACCAGCTATAGAAGTATACAAAGGTTATACAACTACAGAAGCACACCAAGAAAAAGAGTTTTCAAGTAAAGAGATATTTTTCAAATATGTACTTAATAATAAATGGATTTGGCTAATAGCTATCGCAAATGCTTTTGTATACTGTGCTAGATACGGTATGCTTAGCTGGTCTACATATTATCTTGTTCAAGTAAAACATATGTCAACAACTACTGGTTTATTAGGTTTTGCAATGTTTGAACTTCCTGCAATACCTGGAACGATCATTATAGGCTGGCTTACAGATAAATACTTTGGTAGCCGTAGAGCACCAATGAGTGTGATTTGTATGATTTTATTTATAGGTGCTTTATTAGTTTATTGGAACAGTGACACTGCTTGGGTACTACTTTTATGCTTATCTGCTATGGGGATATTTATCTATGGTCCTGTAGCTTTAATTGGAATATTAGCATTAGATTTGGTACCTAAAAAAGCTGGTGGTACAGCAGCTGGATTTACTGGTTTATTTGGCTATTTTTTAGGTACGGTTGGAGCTCAAGCAGTAATTGGTGTTATAGCTACTTATTTTGGTTGGGATGCTGTATTTTATTTCTTAATTAGTTCTTGTGTGATAGCAACTGTACTTCTTGGTATATGTTGGAACTTAAAAAGCTCTATAAAATAAGAAATATGTGTAACAACCATAAAACCATTAGTACTCCTAGAGCTCTCGACTATTGTTTAAAAAACTTTTATCAACCAGCAGATGTTATAGTTACTAGAGGACCCCAAGTACAAAAAGACTCAAAACGAGCTAATTATGATGCATGCTATTTAGAACTAAATAAATATAAAGTTCTACACTTAACTGCAAAAATCACACCTAAATATCCAGGAGGTTTTGTTGCTTTATGGAAAAGATCACAAACAACTAATCAAATCGAACCCATAGATATTAGTGATGAACTTGATTTTGTTATTATCTCATTTCAAGATGATAGTCACATTGGCCAGTATATATTTTCTCAAGACACTTTGATTCAAAATAGGATTTTTTCTACGAATAATCAAAAGGGTAAATTAAGCTTTAGAATATACCCAAATTGGGTAGATACTAAAACAAAGTCTGCTCAACTTTCTCAAAAATGGCAGAATAAGAACTACGTATCGTTTTCTGATAACAAAAAAACAGCTATTAAGTTAATAAACAGTATTTTTTGTCAACAAACTACTTAACCTTAATACTTTCAGTAATCCCCATCAGAGAGTAGTGCTTTTAAATAGAGGAGAGATTTCCCAAACTAAATACGAAAATATTCACGTTTAGCATGAACTTTTCAAAGAATAATTGCTGATTACTTAGTGTATCTTGATTCGATAGTTTGAAGAGCTTCACTATATACAGATTCCATTTCTTTTTTAGAACCTACACCGCCACCGATTTCATAAAGCTTACCATCACCAACACCATAAATAGCTGCGTGAATTGTGAAGTTTAAACCTTTTTCCCATGCAGACCTAACAACAGTAGTTTTAGATAAATTCAAAGCTTGGTTTAATGCGTTAAGCTCACACATCATATCAACTTTTTTAGCCATATATTCATCTTCATTAGACTTATAGGCTGCTAAAGTTTTTTCAACGAAATCAGCATTGTCATCTCTTATTTCACGGATAGAAGTTAACCAATTATCAATCAAACCATAGCTCTTATCTTTAACTACTGTTTCAACACCACCACATGCATAATGTCCACATACAATAATTTTTTTAACTTTCAGTACTTCTATTGCAAACTGTAGTACTGAAAGGCAGTTTAAGTCCGTAAGAGATACAACATTAGCAATATTACGGTGAACAAAAACTTCTCCAGGTATCAAACCACAAACTTGGTTTGCAGGTACTCGACTATCAGAACAACCTATCCATAAATACTCTGGTGATTGCCCTTTAGATAATGTTTCAAAGAATTCTGGGTTACTTTTCTTGATTTCTTCTGCCCATTCTCTATTACCTTTAAGTAATTCATTAATATTACTCATTTTAAATTTTCTCCTTTTTGTTATTCAATACTATACTATATTAGTATAGTACAAGTTCAAGTGTTTTTGGCTCTTTTAGTCAGTTTTTGCAATCATATTGCTGTAACTATCAATTAGCCTTATATTCTCCAAAACCTAGCTTCCCCTTGGAGATGGTAATTTTTTTAGCTAGCTTTTCTATATTAGAAAGTTCACTTTTATTTATTAAAAGAATACTGTTACCTTCACTCCCCATACGACCAGTTCTACCAGCTCTATGTTTGTAATCTTCATATTTGGTTGGTATGTCATAGTTTATAACATAATCAACACCATCAATATCCAATCCCCTAGCAGCAACATCAGATGCTACTAAAATCTGTATTTCAGATTTTTTAAATTTACGGATAGTGTTTGCTCTATCAATTTTATTTTGCTCACCGTGTATTGACCCAACACTAATTTTTGCATTCTCTAGCTTTTTAGTTACGAAATTCACATCATAATTACGATGTAAAAACACTATTGCTCGAGCAGGACTTATCGCATTAGCTAGCGATCTTAAAGTCTCATTTTTACGATTACCTTCTGCGATTATATAACTATGAGTTATAGTTTCTTTCTCATCACTATTATCTATAAGCTTTAAGTCTTCGATAAATGAATTTGCAACTTCTAAAGCATCGTTTTTGATAGTAGCTGAGCCGAGTATATACTGTAGTTTATTTGACTTTGCTAAGATCTGCTTCAAAGTCTTTAAGCTGTCATCCTCAAGCATTCTATCAGCTTCATCAATTATGCAATACTTAAAATGATTAGGCTTTAGCTTCTTAATATTTACAAGCTCAAGTATACGACCAACAGAGCCTACTACTATTTGTGGTTTCTTTTTAAGTTTTTCTTTTTGACGCTCAATAGATGCTTTACCTATTAAAGCTAAGGATTTAACTCCTATGCTAGAAAATGTTTCATTTATAAAATTACTGATTTGTATAGCTAGCTCGTGCGTAGGTGTGAAAAATATAACCTGAGTTAGTGCTTGTTTATCTTGATACAGTTTTTCAATAATCGGTAATAAATATGCCAGTGTTTTACCACTACCTGTGGGGGATTTTAGCCAGATATTTTCACCTTGACTAATACCTTCATAGCTCAAACTTTGGCAACCTACTAAAGTATTGATATTTTTAGTTGTTAATGCTGAGATTATTTCATCGCTTAAATTAATTTTTTCAAATGACATGATTTTTTTCATCAAATCTTACTTGTAACAACTATGATAGCACACTATGGCTTAACCTATACAGCCATAATATAACTATCCAAATTTAAATCAAATACCCTCTTTTAATAATGACTTTGGTCAAAAAATCTTTTATTATCTAAGTTATATTAGAATTTATTAGCTAGGTACAAAATGAAAAAAACCTTTACAACTTTAGGGCTTTTAGTTGCAACAACTATGGGTATTAGCTACGCTACAGATAACGAAACAAGTAGTGGCTCTAGTTGTCGTTGCTTACCATCTGATTCATGTTGGCCCGACAAAGATAAGTGGCTATCTTTAAAAAAATCTTTAAAGGGTGATCTAATTAATCCATCAGCAGCACTAAATAGTTGTAGCACAGATAGTCAAAGTAAAGAATGTAAAAGCGATATTTCTAAAACTAAAAACCCATTTTATATGCAATCAGCTTCTGGAAGAAGCGAAAATCAGGGCTGGTATAATGCTTGGAAAGATACACCTAGTGCATATGCGGTAGAAGCTAAAAATACAAACGATGTAGTCAAGGCTGTAAATTTTGCTAGAAAAAATAATCTTCGACTTGTTATCAAAGGTGCAGGTCATGACTACCTAGGCAGATCAAGTAGTAAAGATGCTTTAATGATATGGACTCATAATATGCGAGACATTTCATATAATGAGCATTTTCATCCTGCGAACTGCTCTAAAGATAAAGAGTATACAGCTGTAACAGTTGGTGCGGGTACTAGATGGTTAGAAGCATATAACAATGTAACAAATATTCATCACAAATATGTTCAAGGTGGCGGTTGTACTACAGTTGGTGCCGCTGGAGGATTCACTCAAGGTGGTGGGTTTGGTAGCTGGACAAAACAGTACGGTACAGGTGCCGCAGGAATCTTACAAGCAGAAGTAGTAACTGCAGATGGTAAAGTAGTTATTGCTAATGAATGCCAAAACCAAGACTTATTTTGGGCTATAAAAGGTGGCGGTGGCGGTACTTATGGTGTCGTAACTAAACTGACTCTTAGAGTACATGATTTACCTAAGCATTTAGGTTTACTTACTGGTGAAATAACTGCAGATAGCAATGATGCCTACAAAAAGTTAATCACTAAATTCCTATCTTTTTATAGTAAAAACCTGACTAATCCTAACTGGGGTGAGCAATTCTCTCTTAGAAAAAATAACCACCTAAAAATAGCAATAGTTACACAAGACCTTACGCCTAAGGAAGTTTTAACTGTTTGGAAGCCGTTTATAGAATGGTCTAAAGCTCAATCAGACTTACACACTAATACAAAATATATAGATATTCCACCAACTAAAATTTGGAGCTATGACTACTGGCATAAGAATTATCCAGATATGGTAGTAAAGAATACTGGCCCTGATGCTAGGGATGGTGAGTACTGGTGGGCATCAAATACTGGTGAAGTATTCTCTTACTGGTATACATATCAGTCATGGTACTTACCTAAGTTTTTATTTGATAAGAAAAATATCGATAAAACAGCCGATAGCCTTTATAAAGCTTCAAGACTTGCAAATATGTCTATCAGCTTGAATAAAGGAATGTCTGGTGCTTCTAAAGATGCTACAGAGTTGACTAAGCAAACTTCTATGAACCCTGAAGTCTTTAATGCTAATGCTCTAGTTATAATGAGTTCTAGTAGTGATGAACCTGTTTTAGGCGACACTAAAATAAGCAAGGAGAAAAAAGCAGAGGTAGATAATATCTATAAGGCTATGGGTATAATTCAATCTCTAGCTCCGAATGCTGGGAACTATGGTAATGAAGCTGACTACTTTGAAAAAAATTGGCAAGATCATTTCTGGGGTTCTAATTATAATCGTCTACTGTCAATAAAAAACAAATACGACCCGAACGGTTTGTTCTACTGTCATCACTGTGTTGGTAGTGAAGAATGGCAAGAAGGTGGGATGTGTAAAAAGTAAACAAATCACCAACAATCAGCTCTCAGTCAAATTTAATCTTTTAATAATACTGTATTTATCAAATCTTTTGTTTGACATAACACAATCATCTCTCTAGAATCAAATTATATTAATATATAAGTTCTAAACATCTTCAAATGAAAAATGCTAAATTAAAAATTTCATACGGCCTTGGAGCCTATGGTAAAGATGCTGGCTGTGCCATTGTCTATATATTCTTGATGTACTACCTTGCTGATGTGGTCGGAGTAAATGTTGCTTTTTGTCGGTATTTTATTTGTAGTTGCTAGACTCTGGGATGCTATAGTTGATCCGCTTATGGGAATATTAGTTGATAACACTAGTAGTCGTTGGGGGAAGTTTAAGCCTTGGATAGCTATCGGTACAGTTCTTAATATTCTTGTAGTAATGCTCAATAAAAATTAACCTTTAAATAGAGTGTAACAAATTATGTTTATAGCTAGTCAGCTCTAAATTAAATCCTCAAATTTTGGGTTTTCTTTTTTTACAAGATTTAGTTTTGAATCCATATCTAACTTTTTTAGTACCTTCTCTCTAGCTATTGCTAGTCGAATATCATCATAACTCTCAAAGTAAACAAGCTTATCTAACTTATGCTTTTTAGTGAAACCTTCAACAAGCTTTTGTTTATGCTCATGTACTCGTTTTACAATATTTGCTGTTACTCCTACATACACAATATTATTTTTAGTATTTGAAAGGATATAAATATATCCTATTTTATTTTGCTCTTGGCTCATACGTTGCTCTAGTCTTTTAACTAAAAATAGTAGATTGATTATAGTTGATTTGATAGGTAATGCCAATTTCTGTATAACATCAATATCTCTTCATTACCTATTTCATCTGCTTCATCATATTTCCTATATAGCTACTTACCAATTTCTACAATCTATAGAAGAGTCATCAGGTGAGTTTTTTGAAAAAATAGATTTATAGCTAAAGCTATAGATTTAAAACTATCTTCTTGTAGTACAGCGACATCGCATATTGTAGAGTATCTTAGCGTTAATAAAACTATAACGCAAACAGGCACAAAAAAACCCCATAACCCCGTGTGAAATCAGGATTATGAGGTTTTAGAGGTATACTACAAGTAGTATATATGGTGCCCGGGGCCGGACTCGAACCGGCACGAGAGTTAAGTCTCGAGGGATTTTAAGTCCCTTGTGTCTACCAATTTCACCACCCGGGCTAACGAGTGGAGGCTGAGGCCGGAATCGAACCGGCGTCTAAGGCTTTGCAGGCCTCTGCATAACCATTTTGCTACTCAGCCACTTTAAAATTTGTATGGAGCGGGAAACGAGGCTCGAACTCGCGACCCCAACCTTGGCAAGGTTGTGCTCTACCACTGAGCTATTCCCGCATTACAAGGTGATATATTACATTATTTTATGAAATAGTCAATAACAAGTGATACTAAATCGTTAGATTTTATAAGAAAATTTTTTGCACAAGACTAAAAGTTATTTATTAACCTCAAAGTCGATCTTGAAAAGCTTCTGAATATTATTTAAAAGCTCAAGGTTATTGTTTGATTTTAGGTTCACTCTACCACCTTTCATCGGGTTGTTTTTTTGTACACTCTTAGCATCACTAGCTAGCATTGCTAGCAACGCATTTTGATTCATTGGTTTTTTTGCATTTATGCTTACGGAAATACTCTTAGGGTTTTGTAAAAACATCGCTAATGATGAAAGTGATTTTTGTAAAAACTTATCATCTTGTTGTACTGCAAATAACTGTAATAATGCACCATAAGAACCTAAAATTTGCTGAGGTGTAGTGTTTGGATCTTTATTTGCCAAACGGGCTACTTTCTCAAGTAGTCCATCATTTGAGAAGCTAGCGTTCATTTGAGTTAAACACAACTGATCTTTACAGTTATAAAGGTTTGTAGTGGTTGATGATGGGTCAACGGCAATATATGGTAAAATTTTAAGTTTACCATCTACAACACCTACTTCGCTAGCACTAAAACTTGCCAAATCATTAGCAGATAACTCTACATCACCAATATATTTAGAGCCATTAAAATCACGGTTAGAGTCTATAGTAATATTGATTTCATCTTTGCCTAAAAGTGTAAAGAGTTGTTGGATCGTAGCACTACTAGAGAAATAGTTTTTCTTAAAATCAAAATCAAACTTCATATTACCTTTATCCGATGCTATATAAGCATTATCTAATACTTGATTTTTATTTTCTAAGAGCTCTTTAAGCTTACTATCACTATAGTTAATGCCATCTACAACTGCATTGTAGTTAAAGTGGTTATCCGAACCTAATTTTCCAGCTATATCAAGCTTAAGCTCTCCTTTAATTGCACCCATGCTTGCTTTTATCTGCAGGGCTGGTGTCTTCTTAAAACTCTTGCCTAAATACTCTACTGTAACCTCTTTCAATAATGGTGTGAAATCAGCATCAAACTCAGCATCTTTAAAAGTTGTATTAGGTATTAAGTTTTGAATACTCGCAAGGAAATCATCATCAACTTTAGTATCTGATAAGTCGATACCAGAAAGCTCTATTCTACCTTGAGCTAGCTTTTGCTTGGCATAAGTCGAATCAAAACTCACTGCTAAAGAATCACTACTTGAGTTATAGTTGATCGTGAAATCAGCAATACTTTGACCCAGGTTGTTCATAAAGATGCTATAGAAACCTTTATTTTCAGCAAGACTTTTAGTATCAACTTTGCCACTTACAATATTTGTGCTTGCAACTGTCGTAGCTAAGTTTGATACACTTAAACCACTAACCTTAATACTGAAATCTTTAGTAACTTCACTTCCCACTTTAAGACCATCTAACTCAACCTTATTGATTGAAATATTTGGATTTTTTTCATCAGCACTCATCAGCAATACGTCTTTAGCAATAATCATACCGTTGCTATCTTTATTGATGCTACCAACAGTAACCTGTACCGGGTATGGAAATAGTGAATCCAAATTTGCAACTAACACGCTTTTAAGCTGATAATTCTCAGCACTCGTCAGTTGAGATGGTACTGCTTTTGACTCAGCATATAAGTTTGTAGTTGAAAAAGTTGTGATACCAACAGATGCTGCTAAAAGTATTTTTTTAAAATTCATACAATCCTCTTAATTTATTTTTTCTAAATTTAAAAACTCTAAATCTTTTTTTCTCAAAGAGAACATTCCACAGTTAGTTTGAAAAGCAATAGGGCCTCCAAAAACTGATTTATTTGTAACAATCATTTCTTGACCTTCGATCACACCCATAGCAATAATCTTGTCTTTAAACGAATTGGGACAGTTTTCATTAAAGCCTTTAACGATAAACTTATCATTTTTACTAAAAGTCATACTTATACCTATATATTTTTATCTAACTATTAATTATAATCTTCTCATTAGTATAGCATCAATAGATTAAACACTAAGAATGTTTAATGCTTTTTTACAATAGATAATTATGAAAGACCTCTCAAGATTTGACACACCCAAAAAAGAACCTGAAATAAAGCAGGAGTTAAAGAAAACTTCGCCAGAATCTAAGAAAAAAAAGGTAGTAATAGTCGCTATAGTTTGCCTCTTAGCCATAGCTGTCGGCTCTAAACTTGTAAACAAACATCTCAAGAAACTCAAAGCGGAAGAAAAAGCTACTATAGAAGAGAATACTCCCAAAGAAGTACTCAAGAAAGAAACATCCAAAGCTGAGCAGAAACCTGATTTCGAAGAGCAAAAGAAAAAAAACAAGATGATTTTTACATTTTATGATCATCTTAAAAATGAGCAAGTTGAAGTTGATGCTTCACCACAAGCTCAAAGAACTGAATATAAATACACTTATATTTACCAGGTAGCCTCATTTAGAAATATGAATGAAACTACTTATTATGCTAAAAAAATGAAAGAAGCAGGCCTTGAACCACAATATAAAACTGTTGGAAGTTGGATTAGAATGTACATCGGGCCTTATGACAGTAAGAGGGCAATTGCTCCTGATATCATCAAACTACAAAGAATAGGCTTAAATGGTGGTTTCACTCGTGAGATTAGCCGTACAAAAATAGAGCCTAAGTCAGAAAAAGATACCAATAAAAAGACTGAAGATAAAAGCGATAAAAAAGACACCAAAGAATAGATATAATAACTAAAAACTATTTTTTAACTCTCTAAGCTTTACAAACATTTCTTCACCAAGCGTATAGTCTGGTAATGCTTTCAAAAGTTTTTTATCATTAATAGATCTGATAAATATATTAAACTTTGATTCTTCTGCTAGCGTAACTTTCGGCTTATCTTCTGCTGGAAGCTCTGCTACATTTTTACGATAATATTTAAAACCCTCATCATCTGGTAATATACTAAGTGCAAAACCCAAATTGCTCTGCCAATAATCATGTGCTGCATAGGGTACTACATTTCCATCAAGATTTACTATTTTGACTAATGACTTATAAAGATCTCTAGTATTAGCAGTTGAAGCATGAACACCCCCAACACCTGCGTTAAACAAAGTATCACCACAAAATAATGCTTTTTCACTCTCAAACAAAAAGCTTACATGATCTGCTATATGACCAGGTGTATACATAACCTTAAAACTAACAAAGTCTAAATCTATTTCATCACCATCTTTGACATAAAAATCAGGCGCAAAAAGCTCATTATCTTCATAAGCATAAATATTTACATCAGGAAATTCTTGCTTAAGCTTTTTTACGCCTGCAATATGATCACCATGCTTATGAGTAATTAAAATAGCTTCTAATGAAAGATTATTTTCTTTGATAAAATCACTAAACAAACTAGCTTTTAAAGGATCAATAATTATTGCATGCTTGTCATCATATAAGGCATATTGATAATTACGTAAACTATTATTAGAAAACCATCTTTTTACTTGCATAACCCACCCTATGTATTTTCGTAAACTAATCTAGTCTCAGATAAATCAATACCCGGAACACTACCATTTTTGATAAAAAACTTACACAGTATAAGCTTATATTTTTCTAACTGTATTGCAGAAAATGATCCTATCAAATTCAGCTCCACATAATCATATATTGCTTTGAATGTTCTATTTTCTGATTTCATCATTGCTAGATCTAATAATGTCAAAACAGCATCTAGATCATTATTTTCAGTACTACAAACTTTTGAGAAAAGCCTTGGAACCTCTCCACTAAATGCATTTACATATATACTCAACATTTTCGATTCAAAATTATACTCTGCAATGTTTTTCTTAAGAGTCTTTTGAGCTAATGCTGTCTCTCCAAATTTAATAAGCATCTCGATATAAACTCTTGTAAACAATGGGCGTTCATCTGTTTTGTCGTAAATTACCATAGCTTGGGCAGCTGTCTTAGTGTGCTTAAGAGCCAGCACGATTAATCTTTTCTCATTTTCAAGCTTTAAGTGTTGATCATGTTTTTCAAGCAGCTCAAAAGCAAACTCTCCATCATCTTCAGCTAATGCAATTTTTCCAGCTAAGTTTACAATATTAGGTTTCAACTTAATGTTTTTATCCATTAACAATAGTCTAACCTCAGCTAACGCATCAGAAGTTTTTTCAACCAAATACAACTTATAAACACGAAAATACTTATATATATCAGAAGTCTTGCTTATCTGCCTTAAAGAATTTTCAAGCTGTCTTAGATCTTTCTGCTTAATAACTAGCATCATCTTTCTAAATAAAATAAAATCTATAACATATGCTGGTGTAAGTTTTATTATTTTGCTTATACTTATCCTTTTTAAAATTTTATTTTGGTCTAGTGCTATATCAGCAACAAGATCAACAAACTTTTCTTGCTTACTTACATTAACAAGCTCTAATAACCAGCTGAACAATAAGTATGGGAAACTAATTACTAATTTCAGTATTCTATAACCAAATACACTTAAAAAACATAATATAGCTACTATAAACACAAAAGCAACAAGATTCATACGGATTGCTTTATCTGCTACAACAACCATGATATAGCCATGATATTGACTAGCCCATATACCCATAAGTGTCGCTATTGCAACTATAACTACAAGCTTAAGAATTTTTACCATCTTCACTTCCTTTTTTAGCTACATCTTTAAACTGATTTACACTACTTACCATCAATCGATCTTGCTGCTCTGTAAGACTCTTAATCACTTTATCTAGATTGCTTTCCAGCACTTTTGTATTTAGTGGTTGAATTTTATCAATTTGAGCCTCAAGATCTTTAGCATTCTTATTTTGAATGAAGTATTGTTTCAGTATTTTCTGTAAATTAGTTTTTGATGTTGTAACTGCAGCATCATTATTTGTATACATTGCTGTCTGTAAATCCATCAATGATTTATAGAGATTATCTGAGATAAGTTGCTGTGAAAGCTTTGTAGCCACAAGCTGTTGATCTTTTGATATATCTTGAATCTCAACTATCGAACTTAAATACTTCATATATTTATTTTTTTGAGGTTCTTTTGATCTATCAAAATTTTCTGGTGTTGTATATTTTAAATGCCCTATTTTCTCAACAATGCTTGAGAAGTTTTTAACAATATCAGATTGAGAAACAAGATTATCAATTGCTTTTTTTATTTCACTACGATTAGAGGCTCCAATATTGGCGGTCCTACTAGCCTCAACTTTATCAAAAGCTATATCAACAAGCTCATCTGCCTTAGTAGTATCTCCACTAAACAAGGCTACATCTTTTGCCAAAATAAAATAATCTATCGCTGCTTGGATATTTGCTATACTAATTTGAAGATAAAGCTCTTTAGTAGGCGTCGCTCTTTGAGCACCTAACATATCGACTCTTGTTTCTACTGTTTTAATACCCGCATTTTGTGCATCATTTTGCTTGGCTATATCACTAACTAGAGATTGCTGCTCACGAAGCTTATCTTTTAAACTAGTTATATTACTTTCTAGCGTATTATAAGTTTGATTGGCATCTGATAGCTTTTTTGCATCGTCATTTATTTGCAAGGCTAAATACCCTGAGGTCACGATTGCTACGATTGATATAACCAAACTTAATGGAATTAATTTCGTTGACAAACTTTTCTTATCATTTGGAGTCTTTTTGACTTCTTTTTTGTCTAGATCTTTTTGTTGAGACATTTTATTATTTTCCTTTAGCAATTTCTTCTATCACTTTACAAATATGGTCATTGTTTAGTTTATTCAACATAACAGTATTATTAAAACCTTTGCTTTCCAATAATTCTAGCATTTTTAAGCTTGTAACTGTAATTTTAGTATCGTACGGTGCTCTTATTTTGCTAAAAATTCTATTTAATGAGTTAAAAACATCAATACTAGTAACTACTATAATATCTGGGAATTCATCTTGATAATGTTTTAGATAATTTTTCAACAATTCATCAGAGGCAATATCTTTTCTCTTATAGACTTCGAGTTTTTGACAACCTGCAATTTCTGAAAGCTTATCAATAAGATATGTATTACCTCCAACCCCACCAATAACTGCAAATTTTTCATCTGAAATAGACTTGGTATCTATAAGCTCAAATAGATCATAGGAGCTAGCTTTTTTAGGATACTGACATTTCAAACCTAACTCTTTTATAAGTGAAGCTGAGCTAGCACCTACGGCATAAATATTAATATCAATAAAAAGATTTGGTGAGTATTGACTAAAAAAACTTCTAACTGCGTGCTTACTCGTAAAAATAAAATCAGTAAAACCATCAAGGCAAATATTAATACTTATATTTTCAATCGAGATAGTTGGTAAAACAAGATTAGTAATACCAAGTTTATTTAATGAGCTTGATAAATCGATACTATCCTCTAATGGTCTGCATACTAGTACATTCATTACTGATATTTTTTTGCTGTACTATAAATATAGTCTATCATTGATTTTAAGCCTGTCGCTCTAGTTGCACTTAGATTACTACCAAATCCAATCTCTTTAATAAAATTAGTATTTGATTCAAGAATATCTGTTACAGAAGCATCATCATAAACTCGTATCAATAAACCAATAAGTCCAGAAACTATCAAAGCATCGCTAGTAGCAATAAAATGGATTTTGTCTTGGTCTAATGAGCTGTCGAACCACACTTGCGACTGGCAACCTCTTACTAAGTTAGTATCTATTTTCTTATCTTCAGGAAATTTTGGCAATTGCTTTGCCAGTGAAATAACGTAATCATACTTATCTTCCCAATCATCAAAAAAAGATAACTCTTCTACAACCTCTTGCTGCCTTTCTACTACTTGATTTGCCATCGTTAAAACTTTTAATTTTTACTATCAATCTTAAATAATAATATTAACATAAACCCTTAAGTGACTGAAAATAAATAGTTTAATCATTTATATTTATTTAGTGATAGTTCCCAAATATACAAAAGCCGACAAAAGTTAACAAAAAAACTTAAAAACTTATTGACAAAACAAGTAGTCAATTATAGAATAGTCCCTGTTACTCCCTGATAGCTCAGTTGGTAGAGCAGTTGACTGTTAATCAATTGGTCGGCGGTTCAAGTCCGTCTCAGGGAGCCAACACTTCCCAGAATATTTCTCAAATAAATTAGACTCTATTTAGATAAAACTCCTTAGTTTTTTCATTATCTCCTTAACTTGAAATCTTTCTGGAGTCTTTTTTATACACTACTTTCCTAATGCTACATGTTAGTTCAATAAATCATTTAATATAAGAAAATATTATAAGATATATCATTTTTTTCAGTTTTACATATAGCTATTATCAGCTGATAATACTCAACATAAAAGTAATGACAAACAAAAGGTGAAAAATGATTTTCTTAATCTTCTTAAGTACTCTAGCAAGCTTAATCTTAGCTGGTACTAACAAATATAAAGCTTCAATGATATTTTTTAGTATTTCACTGATATTGCTATTAGCTGTGTTTATACCTCATACAATCAGATACATAAATATCCAATTATAGGTGACTACGATGACTACAACTAGAAAATTTTTTAACATTCTTGATGCTCTTGATATTATTGCCATAGCGGTAGTACTAAGCGTAGCTTTTTATTATCAATTATTTTTACATGAGCTACCATGTGCCTTATGCGTATTTCAAAGAATTGCTCTATGCCTTATGAGTTTTGGACTTATTCTTAATATTGTTCATGGTAATTATACTAAACATTATTTTTTGGTGATTTTAGTTGCTATGCTAAATGCTGCAATGGCTATGACTCAAATCCTTTTACATATAGTTCCAGGTACTGGCAGCTATGGTGATGCCTTCCTTTCTTTACATATGTATACATGGAATTTCATTATAAGTGTTGGGTTTATTATTTATGCCGTATTTGCAGGACTATCTAGCTCTAACTCTCCTAGAAAAGAAATAAACTCTAGTGTTTCTTTAATATGCAAAATAGCTATAGGATTTATAATAATGCTGACCCTAGCAAATACAATTAGTGTCTTTGCAGAATGCGGACCTCATATGTGTGCTTCAGACCCTACTGGCTACTGGATTTCATCATTATAACTACTTACTATCATCTATAACCTTTATATAAAGCTTCCCGTCTTTAGCTCTTTCTGGCCCATGAACATCCGTATCGAAACCTGGTAGCATCGAGCCAATTTTCTCAAGCATCAGCAAGAAGTCTAAAATTGTTTTAGACTCTTCTGTAATTTTCTCACCTGGAAATATAACCGGAATACCTGGTGGATATGGTAGTATCATCACAGCTGAAACATGATTTAAAAGCTCTGTTAATGGAACTTTTTTAACCTTGCCTTTCAGTAATTTTTGAAAAGCTCTATGAGGGTTTATATCTTGCTCTGGAAGTACATTAAAAGCATGGTGCATTAGTGATGGCATCTTAGCTTCTTTAATATAACCATGCAGCTGGCTAGATATTTCTTGAACTCTTTTTTCATCATAAAACTTAGGATCTTCTGCATATAATGATGGTAACATTTTCTCAATTAAAGCATTTTCATCATACATCTGTTTAAACTTATTCAGTACAGATATTAGTCTCACAGACTTTGCTTTTGTTGTACCCATACTAAATATAAACAATAATGAGTAAGGTCCGACTTTTTCAACTACAATATCATGCTCATCTAAAAACTTAGCTACAATATCAGCAGGGATTCCCCAGTCTGTAACTTTATTATTTTCTATTCCTGGGGTCAATATTGTAATCTTAACAGGATCTAAAGATAAGAAGTCACCATCGACATCATCAAAACCATGCCAATCATCTGCATTTCTTAAAAGCCAAGTTTCTTTATTGGAGATGTTATCTGGTTGCCAAAGATCAAAAAACCACCCTTTTGCTTCTGATCTTAATTTAACAAGCTCTTTTCTAAAATCTATCGCTAAATCAATCGTTCTATCAATAAGATTATAACCTTGCTCACCTTCCATCATTGCCGCAGCTGTTTCTGTACTTGCAACTAGCGGATAAAAAGGTGATGTTGAGGTATGCATCATATATGCCTCACTCAAAACTTCTTCACTATAATCACCTTTGATGTGTAACATAGATGATTGGCTAAATGCTGCTAAAAGCTTATGCGTTGATTGCGTTTCAAAGATAGTATGCTCTGGTCTAGGCTTTATTTGCATTGCCGATTTGTGCTTATATATTGGGTGAAATATCGCATAAGGAATCCAAGCACTATCAAAATGTAACTTTTTAACATCAAGTTCACGATGAATAGTATCAGTATTATATAAAATACCATCATAAGTAGAGTTTGTAACGACTGCATAAGCTGGCCATTCTTTGGCAATATTACTTTCATCTATCTTTTGTTGAATCGCACTTTTTTGGAATTCTTTTTGAGGTATTCCACCTATTATTCCATACGCATTACGAGTTGGCTTAAGATATATAGGGTTCACATCAACCATCATCATTAGATGAGTTAGCGATTTATGACAATTTCTATCTACTAAGACAGTATCTCCATCAGCAACACTATACATTCCGACTATCTTATTTGCTGTTGATGTGCCATTAGTAACTATCAAAGATCTATCAGATTTGAAAACTTTTGCTATATATTCTTCCGCATCTTTATGTGCTTCTGAATGGTCAAGCAAACTCCCAAGCTCTTTCATAGATATTGATAGGTCTGTTTTAAAAATATTTTCACCATAGAAATCATAAAACAATGAGCCTACAGCTGATTTTTGAAAACCATAACCTCCTTGATGGCCTGGAGTACAAAATGATGAATTAAATGATTTTGAGTATTTAAATAGCTCATATGTTAAAGGTGGCAATATCTCATTAAAATATGTTTCTATAGTTTTAGATATAAAGTTAGATGCTTCTTTAACAAGCACATCGTACTGCAAGAAATTTATATTTAGATTAAAATCTTTAAGATTTAATTTGATGCTCTGACTATAGTCTGAAATCACAAATAAAGGTAATCTCGCATTTAAATGAGCTATATCATGAAAAGCATCAATATTAAAAGTAGTTCTATCTAGGACTATGCTACAAATCCTCGAATTTTCTTCTAAAAGCTCGACCACTTCATCCATACCATCAACTAAAAAAATACTATAATCATGTTTAGCTAGATCAGCTTGAATTTTAGTTAGAAACTCTTGTTTGTAGGATTTTAAGGTATCTTTATATACAAATACGATAGTTTTCATAATCTACAAAAAATAGACTTAGTGTATAGCAAAGTATACTTTATAGCCTAAATTTACTACAGCTTTTTAATATTCTTTTTGTATCTTGATTAGTCTCCATATCAAACAAAATAATAAGTTAATTTTAAAATTAATCTATATTATGTTATAGTTTTAATACAATTATTGAAAACCTGCTTATCAAAATGATACAAACATTAAAAACTAGTATCTGCTTAGTAATTACTACAATTGGTTTATCTTATGCTGACTCAAAAATTGCTTATCTTGGATACGGTTCTTTAATAGAGGATCCTCGTGATTTACCAATAACAGATAAATTTACCGAAACTGACCTCAAACTCCCAATAGATTTTTTAAGAATTAGTGGCTCATATATAGGGAATAGTAAAGACCACGATAATACTTTATATGGCGCAATGTGCGACAAAAAAGATTCTGAGAGAAAGGACCATCCATTATACTTATCAGTAACTATAGCACCTGATGAGTTTGCAAAAGATGTAACTCCATCAAATGTCTATTCAACAACTTATGATGCTAGCCAAGATAAACTCAAAGAAGTAGCTAAAAATGAATTTGATAGTGCAAGAAAAGCCCTTATGCGCCGTGAAGGTACTACACTTTCTAACAATATCGCATTTATATCAAAATCAACTGATGCTCCGGCTGACAAAAAAGGTACTACACTTGAGTATAAAGGAGCAACTTATAAGGTGTCAAATCAGGCTGCCGCACTCAGTCAAGAAGATATTGAAAATATTGTAGAGTGGATGTATAACCAGCAGATAGATACTATTTTTGTTACATATTTCGCTTCAAACTTCCATGATTTAGAGTATGGTCGGGGTATGGAGAGTATTGTCAAGTATGTTAAAAGCCTTGATAACGCTAGAGATATCACACAATGGAATCAAGATAATATTAGACTACTTATGTTTTTAGCGGCCAACAATAAAGCAAACAGAAGTGCTACTAGATATGATGCTCTTGAAAAATTTAAATCATATCTATATGAGGTTCCTGCCAGTGTTAAAAACAATACTACATACTGGCAGAAAGGCCCTTATGCTAAAACTGCAGGATTATCAGGATTGATAACAGATATATGGAACTACCCTAGAATACACACTAGAGTTTTGCCAGATTCTAATGCTTATATTGATTGCTCAGAGTATGTTTCTCCAGTCAAAGGAGATTAATTTTTCTAGCACGTTCTAATCTTTAATATGTACAGCTAGCCAAATAGTTGGATTTTCAGTATATGTTACCCAATGTTTCACATTCTTAGGTACAAACAAACTTTCTCCTTTAGTTAAAGAATATTCTTTGTCATCTAACTTCAGTTTAGCACTACCTTCAACAATCAAAACCCATTCATCATGATCTTGTATGTACGGCTCATTTGAAGGAGTTGTTTGTCCATAAGATAGTATTTTTTCTATAGTGACATTTTTACTAGCATATAGTTCCTTGAAAACTTCTTCATCTGAGTTTTCAGGATTTATATCAAAAATTTTTTCTTGTGATTTATTTTGTATTGTATTACTAGCCATAGTATTACAACCTCCTATAACAAGTGCTATTGGTATTAGAAATAAAACTCTAGTTTTAGAAACCAAATATTTCACAGGTGTTACTATATGTTTGTTTTGCCACTTCATCAACGCTAATACCTCTTAAATCTGCCAAAAATTGTGCTACATACTTAACATACTCAGGGTAGTTAGGTCGCCCTCTAAGAGGTACAGGAGTAAGATACGGTGCATCAGTTTCTATAAGGATTCTATCTAAAGGCAGTTTCTTGGCAGTTTCTTGTATGTCTTGGGCATTTTTAAAAGTTAAAATACCTGAAAAAGATATATACATACCCATATCTATAGCTTGTTTTGCCATATCGTAATCTTCAGTAAAGCAATGCAGTATTCCGCCACATTTTTCTACATTTTCAGATTTCAAAATATCTAAAGTGTCTTGCTTAGCTGCTCGTGTATGAATTATCACGGGTTTGTTGACTTCATTTGCTGCGTGCATGTGATTTACAAACTTATTGATCTGAGCTTTTCTAGTTTCTTCACCGTTATAATGATAATCCAAACCAGTCTCACCTATTGCTACACACTTAGGGTGGTTTGAACGATTAATAAGCTCTTCAACCGATGGTTGGTGGCTATCAAGCTCACTAGGATGTACGCCTACCGAAAAATACACATCTGCAAATTTCTCAGCTATTTTTTGTATCTCATCTATCTCGTGCCAAGCTACAGCTATTGAAGCAATTTTATCTATACCTGCATTTTTTGCATTAGCAATAACTTGATCTAGGCTTATATCTTCTAACTTTAAGTAGTTTAAGTGGCAATGTGAATCTATTATCATGATATTTGCTTATATAAATATTATTGAAAGAAATTATAACAAAATAAATAACTTCAGTTAAATTAATACTTTACTTACCAGTAGATTGTAATTTCGACAACCGAAAGGATCCTATTACTTTTTCCACATACCTAAAAAGATACCCGTCTACACGGGTATTACTATTTTTTTCTTTAGTTATCTTATATAAGCAATTACTCCACCGCTTCAAATAATCCACTATATAAATCATCTAAGCTATCAAACTCATTGCAACTAGGATTATCTGGGTAAAACATAGCAAAATAAGGATTTTCTTCTAAAGAGTCAAAATTGTGCTCACTAGCTTCGACAACTTTCTTCCATTCTTTGCTTTTATTGTTCTCATCTTTTGCGTTATAGACCACATCAGCCAATTTCAAATGTGAAAGCTTAGGAGTATTTAGTAACTGCTCTGCTAATTTTAGATATGTCAGCAACTCTTTTTCTGCTTGCTCTGGAGATATTTTTTGCTTAAGTGAAATTAATACTGAGCTTTGTTTTTCAGAATTAAAATACATCTCGGCTTTCTCTATAGCTTTCCTATCATTGATAGCTTTTATCAAAACACTTAGATATAAAGAAAGTCTATCTTTTGGCTTAGCACCCTTAGATACTCCATACACCTTGATATTATCTTCTTTATCAACACTAATATTTGCTGATAGATGATACTCACCTACAGTTGCTACTATAGGTTTTTTAGTACATTCTACCAAGAGATTATTATCGACCATTCTTTGTAATTTTTCAGTCTCTTCGATAATTGTCGACTCTGTTAATGGTGATTGAGGCATTACTCCTGATAATTGAGTTCTAAGCTTAATATCCTCTAAACTTTGATTATCTAATAATGCTGATACGGTATCACCCTTAAACTGGTGCTTAACTAAGTTATTTACATCAAAAGGTTCTGAGTCTGATAGTTCATCCTCTGTTTGAGAAAAATATAAATGCAATGATGAACTACAAAAAGCTTTTAATGGGTCATCAAATATCTTAACTATCTCTCTAATAGTAAGGTTTTTATCTAAAGTTGCTCTATGCTGGGTACTTTCACCTATACTTTGCTGATTATAAAAATCTATATTTTTCTTTTTGAGTAGCTTGAGCCAATTTTTATCATAACTTTGATAATCGCCCTTTTTGTAGCACTTTTCACTAAATGGGTGTAGTGGATAGTGATAAATATCTTTTTCCTCAAAACCATAGTTTTTTTGCATATAATTAATCAATTCTTTAAGCACTAAACTTGCTTGTTGCTCGGCATTATTTTTGACGCTATTACCAATATAGCTAAGGTATAGGCTTTGCCTTGCTGAAATAATAGACTCTAAAAATAAATATCTGTCATTATCTTTGGTGGTTGTATCTCCTTTTTGGCGTGATTTTTGTGCCATAATATCAAAGTTAATCGAGTTCTCTTGGCGTGGAAATTGACCGCTATTTAATCCCAGCATTGCTACTACTTTAAATGGAATACTTCGCATCGGAGTCATCGAGCAAAATGTAACCTTACCTGTTAGGAAGTGGTTGTTTATTTCAGGTTCAGAAAATAAAGTACTCAAATAATATCTAACAATAGTTAAATCAAGCTTTTGATTAGCTGTAACCCCTGCTTGCTTGGTGCTTTCAACTAGCTTAACTATCGCATTTTCAATATATCTCTTTGCCTTAGAATCATCATCTGAAACTTCAAACAAAAGTTTAATATTTTTAACAAATAACTCCTGCCATTGCTCAACAGTTCTTGGCTCTTTCAAGTCTTCAGCAAAATCATTTAGCAACTCTAAAAGCTCATATACCGCACCTAGTTCAGCTATTTCTTTACCTTTAATGCTAGGTACAGTCATAAGTGTATTATCGTTAACTATCTCATGCTTGTCTGAGATACAAAATCCTAACAACAACCTATTTAAGCCCCATTGCCACGAGTAAGTTTTATTAGTATTACCAAGATTTCTATGGACACAAGCCTCTCTTAGCCAATACTCAATAGTTTCTATATCTGAGTTCTCTATGACAAACTTTCTTTGAATTGCCGGTACACTTAAAAACTCTAGTATTTTTGTAACCTCAAAGCTACTATCTGGAAGTTGAAGCAAATCTATAAAACTAGAAATCAAAGGTTCTGAATCTTTTAGGGTTCTATCAGCTATTGAACAAGGTATCCTATTTTCATCATAATTTTTTGTAAATATGGAGCTAATATAAGGTGCATAATCCTCGATATTTGGACACATTACTAATATTTCTTTAGGCTTTAAATCTGGGTCTGTAGCAAACATATCTAAGAGTCTATCATGCAAAACCTGAACTTCTCGCATTGGGCTATGACAAGAATGAATAGATATACTACTATCCTTATCGTGCATTTTTTTAGTGTTTAACTCAAGTAGATTTTGCTGAATAGAGCTAAGCATACTATCTGTAGAGATACTCTCCTCACTATTAACTGTGACTTCTAATGAGGATTTAAAATCACCATAAACTGTGACTTCGTGCTTAGTATCATTTTCTAGTATTTGACTAAAAAACTCTTTACCCTGCTGACCTAAATTTGCTAATAATGGCTGTAATTCAAAATCATCATTACCAAGCCAAACACTAACTTTATCTTTACAAATATCGTACCAATACTGACTACATGGGTCGATATAAAGTATATGGATATTTATATATTCTGATAATTCAAAAATAAAATTTAAATTCTGGGGTGATATCGCATTTATACCAAAGATGTAAAGATCCTTAGGTAGATTAGTCGCATAAGCTCCTAGCTTTTCTAATGCCTTGGCTTGTACTTCCATTGGTGTACTTGACTCTTGAGCTACTAGCTTTTGCCATAACTTCATCTGCCATGATTCATCATCAACAGTTTGAGTTTTATCAATACTTTCGCCAAGTTGCCATTTTTCTAACCAATCAGGACGAAATTTTATATATTTACTAAATATTTCACTAATTTTATTACTAAGCTGATAGCATTTTAGCTGATTAATCTCACCGTCTGAAATCCAATAGTCATTTAAGCTACTATTGTCACTATCTGCGATAAACTCTTTAGATGAAATTATTGCATAAATTCTCCAAGTTAATATCTCTTTAGTATAAGCTTTTTTGGTTTCTTCAATTTTGGCTATTTTGCTACAAGTATTTACAATAAAACTATTTATCATATCAAAATTAAAGTTCATCGTAATTGAGCTTTTACTTGCCAACTCCATACTCAACCAATGTTGCATACCTCTACTACCAACTAAGACATTATTTTGGTCAAATATAGCTTTTCGCTCTTGGTTAAATTCAAGTAATTTTGCAAAAACTTCTACTAAATACTCAAGTTTATTTGATGGGTATGTATATAGTGCCATTTTTCAACTTTCCCCTATACTATCTGCTTTAGACTGAATATCTTGCATAATCTTACTTATATTTGAGTGCCTATTTACCTTTTTAACTACAGTTTGTTGCCAAGTTTTAGCACTAGTTCGGATATAAACCTTAGACTTAGCTCTAGTAATACCTGTATATAAAAGCTCTCTTGTTAGCAGTCTGTTAGGTTCATTTGGTAATATAATCGCTACATGGTCAAACTCTGAACCCTGTGTCTTATGGATAGTCATTGCATACACTGTTTCATGCTTTGGTAGACGTGAAAGCCCTAGCTCTCGTAACTGTCCATCTCCTGCTTCAAAGTATGCTTTATCTCTCCAGATAACTCCAACATCACCATTAAACAGTCTTGAGTTATAGTCATTTACAATAATCATTATCGGCTTACCATGATAACTAAACGCTTCATTTTGATTTAAATACCTAGCTATTTTCTGATTTATAATTTGTGTGCCTGTAGCTATATTTCTATTAGCGACTAATACTCTAAATTGTTTTAGAATTTCTAATGCTTGCTGTGGGCTTTCGGCTGTTTGAATTTTCTTAAACTCTGGTAGACAGACATTTTTGATAAAATCTTCAACTTGTTTATCATAATTTCTAGTTTCTAGTATTTGGTAATCTATATGGGCATTTAACTGATAATTTCTCACATCTCCACTTATCACATCTTTAGCTATAGCTAAAATATCTTGGCTATCTGTACGATAACTTTTTTGTAAAAATGTTGTAAAATCATAAGCTTTAGTGGATGTTTCAAAAGTATAATTACAAACCTCTTTAAGATATTCTACTGTATACTTTGTATAATGATTTACATCGCAAGCTTTAGCAAGCTCTGCCAATATATTTCCTGTTTCAACTGATGGTAGTTGATTTACATCGCCAAGTAATACAAGTTTACAGCAACCCTTTATAGCTCTAATAATATACATAAATGAGTTTATATCTATCATTGAGGCTTCATCAACTATCAACACATCACAATTAGATTTACGCTCTTGGTTGTACTTTATATAGTTTGAGTTTGGTCGCATTCCTAAGAATCTATGTAGCGTTTTAGCCTCTGTTGGTAAAACATCCGTATCTAAGTTTTGATTAGCATCTTTAAAGCTAGCTATAGACTCTTTTAAGCGTTGTGAAGCTTTACCAGTTGGTGCTATCATCTGTATATCTAAGCATTTATTTGATAACTGTTGTAGTGCAAGTATAAGTTTAGCAACTGTGGTTGTTTTACCTGTCCCAGGTCCTCCAGATATTATGCTAAAATTATCCTTTATACTTTTTGCTACAGCGACTTTTTGCCAATCGACTTCTTTAGTTTCAGCAAAAAAAGCATCTAGTATAGCTTTAATTTGCTCATTAGATTGTTGCGTTTCTTGCGCCTTAGAATGTGTATTTAAAGCTCTAGCTACTAGATTGCTCGCTATCTCATTTTCAAACAACCATAGTCTGTTTATATACAAACAATCATAGTGAAAGCTAATCGGTGATTTTTCATCCAATGTTAAGCTAGTTACTATACTTTTAAGAATATCAATATCGGCAAACTCAAACCCTGCTTTTATCTCGGCTACCTGGTTGTCTTCGCTATCTTCCTTAGTATTCCAGAGAGTTTTGTTTGCTATTTTATTTAGTGGTAAGCAAGTGTGTCCATCACTATAGTACTTTTGTAGGCACATTAGTAGGTGGAAAAGCTGTGTATTATCCGATTTATCTATGTTCTCAAAAAATTCAAAAACCTGCTTTGCAAAGAAATAATCAATAGCTTCTAAATTATCTAAATACTTTTTTGCTTGAGCGTAACTACCATAAATCATTATTTACCTCCCCTAAACAGACTATCTAACTCTAGCACTCTTTTTTTGTTGAGCTTTTTACTATAAACACCAGCTCCACTTTTCATTCCTCTAAGGTAAAAATAGTAAACTCCGCCAAAATCCTTATCAAAATCATAGTCTTTTTTATTGATACTAAGATAACGGTGCAATGCCACACAATATATAAGATACTGTAAATCATAAAAACTTGATTGATTTTTAGCTGACATTTTCTCTTGCGTATAATCTTCTAACTTATCGCCTAAATAATTTGACTTATAATCAGCTACAAAAAATCTATCATTATGTGTAAATATCAAATCTATAAAACCGTGTAACATGCCATGTAACTTAGCGTTATTTGGTAGTTCTGTTTGCTCACCACGATAGTTTGATAGTACTCCCGCAAGCTTATTCTTCCATAAATTTTGATTATCTATTGGGAAGTAAAACTCTGGCTCCTTAAGTACTTGAGATGGTGCTAAATCTTTAAGGCAAAAACTTTGCCCACCATACAAACTGCAAATAGGTGCATCTAAACATTCATCAAGCCATAATTTTATATCTTGTGCTTCTGCTTTGTCACTTACAGCACCTAGATTTTTACCTATAAATTCGTTTACTTTCTCTATCGTTACACCTTCAAAAAAATCAGACTCTTCTAGCACTCCATGAAGCAAATTACCAATATCACTACCTTTATTTGCAGTAAATCTATACTCTAACTCTTTTTTATTTGTAGTATTTACAGCCTCATCAACGACTTCATCCGAGCTTTTATCATCTTGTGTGTATTCATACGGTTTGTTATCTCTGACCATTGATGAAAATGATAACATCCCCCAAGAATTTTCAATTTTAGTATTAAAATCTTTTGCTTCTAGCTTATCTTTACCAATATGATTAGTAATTTGTAACTTAGTCTTTTTGACCTCATCAAAATTGATAACTCTACTATGACTTTCTTGATTTTGAGTGATATTCTCTAATAAAGTCTGCCACTCATCTTTAGGGTTAAAACCTACAAATTGGGCCAATGAAGATTTATCACATTTATCAAAATTTGCTACACCAATATAACAGCGTTGTGACGCTCTCGTGATAGCTACATAAAGTAGCCGTTGTGATTCTTCTATAATTTCATTATCAACCTGTTTTTTCACCAAATCATCTTTACCGATATAATGAACAGTTTCTTGAGATTTTTGGTTATAGTATTTATTTATATCTTTAGCATTAAATGCTTTTGGATTCACTGCTGTTATAAATGGCACAAAAACAACCGGATACTCAAGCCCTTTTGAACCATGTATTGTAACTATCTTGATAAGATTAGAATCACTTTCTAAACGAAGTGTATTTTCTTCATTACTAGACTTATTATGTAATTTATCTTTGTACCACTTTATAAGTTGGAATGATTGTTTATATCTATTTTCAGCTACTTTTAGCAATTCTGCTATGTGTAAAATATTCGTCAATGCTCGCGCATTTTGCTCTACTCTTGGAGCATATTGGTTATGTAATATCTCAAGTAACATCGACATTATACCTTCTTTCTTCCAAGTATTTCTTAGCTTAAATGCCTCATCTTTCGCTCTGTCCCAAATTGCAGGATTTTCTTCATCAAGAAACTGGCTAAACTTTTCGGCTGTACCACCAAACAAACTAGTCGAGTGTGCTTGTTTTAACATACTGTCATTTTCTAGTTCATTTATTCCTGTTAGCACTTTTAAGACTTCTTCAGCTTCGACACTCTGATAAATACTATCTCGCTGACTTAGATAAACTGAGCTTAACCCAATCTCTTGTAGTGCTTTTTTTGTAGCATTTGCTTGCTTGTTATTTTGTACAAGTATAGCTATATCTGACTCTTTAACCTTATTTGTATTTAGTAGTCTTACAATCTCATTAGCAGTCCATTGAGATAGTACTTTCCTACCATTATCAGCTGAAACTTTTTCTTCATCATAAACAAAGTAGTTCATCGCCTTAAAATCATCATCAAACTCTATAAGCTCTTTATTTACTTTAGCATTTTTTGTACTTTTGATAAGCTGATAGCTTATACCATCACTAAAGACATTATTATCTTCGATAGTTTCAAAATCATCTGGAGTATAATTTTTAGTGTAAAAAAGTCTGTTATATGAACTAACTATACCAGCTGTACTTCGCCAATTTGTATCCATACTCCAACTATATTCAGCACTTTTTTTTGCCTTTAAATATGTAAAAATATCTCCACCCCTAAAGCCATAAATAGCCTGCTTAGGGTCTCCTATCATTAACAGTAATGGCTCATTAGTTGACTTATCATGTCCATTTAAAGAGGTATTTTTTGAATATTCATTCATACTATTGAGATTCCCACCTGCGCGGGAATGACTGATAGTATTAGGGTTTTGATTGTCAATCGAAGTGTCGTTACCAATCGTTTTTGCTAATGGATACAGCTTATCTAATATCTCATACTGAATAACATCTGTATCTTGAAACTCATCTATTAAAGCTACTGGGTACTCTTTTTGAAGTATCTCAACTAACTCAGGTGATTTGTAAACTGCATCGCGTAGTTTTACAACTAAATCATCAAAATCTAGCACCGACTTTTTAGCCTTTGCTTCAATAAAATTTGCTCGGATTTCTTGGCATATATCTGTGACTATTTTATATATCTTATTTTGATAAATTTGTACTGAGAGATCCTTTAAATTTTTTATACCCATAAAAAGAGGTTTTATTTCATCTCCTCTGATTTTACCTCCATTAGTAACTATTGATATATCTTGTGGGAAAGTAAGCTCATCATTTTTTAACCACTCTAACACCTTTTGATACTCCTCAACCCTAGCACCCTCTGGCTCTTTTGCCTTCTTTGCTTTGGCTAAAAATTCATCAATAACACTTGGTTTTTTCTCAAACAAATTTAATTGCTCTAGTTTCTGTATCTTAAAATCTTCTAAACTAAAGTACTTTGGCACTTCAATATCATAATTTGACTTAACTACATCTTTAAAACCCTTTTTACCTAAGAATCTCTCTGGAGTATGCCATTTCTGTGACTGCAGCAATTTAAACTTTTCTTTATCAGTATTTATATATTTTCTAAAATAATCTTCAACAACTTCAAGCAATATATCATCAGTATCTACTTCCATAGATACATCCATCTCTAAACCACTTGTAAAAGCCTGCTGAGATAATACTCGCTTACAAAAACCATGAATAGTAAATATCGCTGCTTCATCTATTTCTAACAGTGCTTTTTTGAGAGTTTTATACTTAAGCTCTTGCTCTTCTGTTCTGATATTTTTATCTAAATCGTCAATAAGATTTGTATCTTTTGCTGATATTGTGCCATCAAAATATTTAAGCTCCTCGCGAATCTTCTCTTCAACCCGACTGATAATCTCTTGTGTAGCATCTTTGGTAAATGTCATCACAAGGATATTTTCAGGTGAAAGCTCTTTTTCTAATAATAATCGAATATAAAGCTCTGTGATATTGTAAGTCTTACCAGTACCAGCACTTGCTTCGATAATGTGGCGACCTTGTAATGGTATTGTCTTTGGGTCTAGGTTTTTCATTCGTCAATTCTTATTTTAAAAATTCTACTAATAAATATAAAAAATAAAGCTACAACTGTCCCTGTAAAAGTTTCAACCAACCGTAAACTCATATTTAAAAATGGTGCAAAATGAGGTTGATATAAGCCTAAAGCGACAATTACTCCTGCACTAGCACTACTCATTTTTATAGCATTTTCATAGTTAAAGCTAATTGTAAGCAACACACTTATTGCAACTGCTAAAATCATCACATAATAATGATACCCTAACATATATGTAAACAAAAAAGCTGTTATGCCTCCAATAACTGACCCCATAAATATTTCTATAGATGCTAAGTATGAATTTTTAATACTAAACTGTAATATTGCTGATGCTGTAATTAAACACCAAAATCCACCTATAACAGATTCTCCTCTATGCAATAAACCCGATATATAAAAACCCAATATAAAACATATACACGCCGCTATCGCTATCTCTAAACTTATATAAATATCTTTATAAATTTTATTCATTTTATTTAACCTATCAGAATTGCTTTTCGTTGCTATGCAAGGTACTTCTACAAAAGAAAACTACAAATATTTCATCATACTACAACCAAATCACCTCTACTTTCCATCCTAGTGGCTGATACTGTTTATTCATTAAGCTAACAAATTTATTCTTTGCCTGCTCAATATGCTTTTGTGAAGATGCGATACTATCAGTAAGCTTTTGAACTTCTTTATATGCTATATTTGCTAGTTTATCATCAGGGTCAGTGTTTATAACCCCTAATCTAGGCAATACCTTAAATGTATATGCTTGCCTACTTAGCTGCTTAGTTTTATCAAAATCTATTGTAATGGATGTTACTCTAGGAGGCTTAACTCTTAACGTTATAGTCTTATCTTTTTCATCTATTTTGATATTAGCTTTATCAATATTTGTCGATAAAATAGCTGATGATTCATAGTTATAGTTTGCGGTATTTTCAACTAGCATGCCATCATCAGATACATATAAAGAATTACCACTAACTACAACTTTTAAAGTAGCTAATTCACCAATTTTTTGGATGCTAATAGTTGTTGGGACTATCTCGCTGTTTCTCTTATTCATAACAAACGATGCTACGATTATCAATGCTACAACAATGAGAATATACTTTAAGAATTTAAACATCTATACCCCCCTACAAAAAAAGTAAAGCTAGTATAATCAATATTATCAGTATCGCTACATATCGCATTTTTTGTTACCTTTATAAATTATCTGCAAGATATATAGATTATTATAACCACTAACAAACACTTTTAACTCACATAACTACAAAAAAATTAAAATGATTGAGATAACTATAAAGTTTAGATCAATGAATTTTTGTAATAATACAGACGTTATTCTTTCTCATCCTACAGAAACAAAAAAGCCCTCAACTCCTCTGTGAAATAAGGAATCGAAGGCTTAATGTTATACTACTAATAGTATATCTGGTACCGAAGGCCGGACTCGAACCGGCACTCTATCACTAGAACCGGATTTTGAATCCGGCGTGTCTACCAATTTCACCACTCCGGCAAAAGTGATTATAAATCTTCAGGCCAATTGTCGATCATTGTACCTAAAGATAAATTCAATTCAGTTAACTTATCTTTTATTTCAGTAAGTGATTTCTTACCAAAGTTAGGGGCTCTTAAAAGCTCTCCTTCAGTTTTTTGTACTAACTCACCTATAAATCTTATGTTTACAGCTTTCAAACAATTAGAAGATCTAGCTGTTAGATTAAGCTCTTCAACATGCTTAAGTAAATCAGGATCAATATCTTTAGTTGGATCTTCAACAAAGATGCCTTGATTAATCTCTTCAACATTAACAATATTTGTTAATTGATTTTGGATCTTAGTTGCAGCAAGTCTTAAAGCTTCTTCTGGAGTTGTATTACCATTTGTCTTAATATTAAAATCAAGCCTATCAAGGTCAGTTCTTCTACCAACACGAGCATCTCTTACTTCAAATTCACAAAAGTTAATTGGTGAAAATGCAGCATCTAAAAGAAACTCTCCATCTTTGAAGTTTTCAGTAGTTTCTCTATAGCCAATACCTTTTTCAACTGTAGCTTGAATTTTTAATTTTTTACTACCAGTGTAACTACAAATAAACACTTCTTCATTGATGCTTAAACCTTCAGAAAGCTTAGCTTCTTCAGAAAATATCTCTTCTGCTTCACCAGAAAGTTCAAAGACTAAACTTCCAGACTCAATACCATCTTCAAGAGATACTGCTAAATCTTTGATATTTAAGATAATATCAGCAACAGTTTCTTCACAAGGAACAATGTCTTCTAGTGATGAAATTTTACCATCATTAATTTTGATGCTAGTAACACATGCACCATTTATAGAGTAAAGCATAGTTTGCTTTAGAGCAAAACCAAGAGTATAACCCACGCCTCTTTCTAAAGCTTCAAAAGAAAACTTAGTCGAGTTTGTAGCATAGTCATCAATCTTGATGTTTGTAGGGTGTAATAAATTGTCTAATGCCATAATTAGTTAAAGCCTAGTGGTTTTATATTATTATATTTTTCAGTTTAAAGATTATAACATATAAAAATTCATATTAAATACATAATTTCTTCTTTAGAACACCTGTCATCTAGCCAGAAATAGTGGCAACTAAACTGATTGTCTATATTTACCTCATCATGATATACTAAACATCAAGTTTTCAAATAAAAATCTAATCCCAATATGCTAAAAAAAACAAGCCTTATATCTCTTATGAGCCTACTACCAATACTAAGTTTTGCTAGCAGTTCAGCTAATGGAGACCTTGGAGCTCCTACAAATATTTATTCAATAATTGCTGTTGTTGTGTTCTGTATTGCTTATCTCTTTGTAATTACAGAAGACTTTACTCATTTAAACAAATCAAAACCAGTTGTACTAGCAGCAGGGGTAATCTGGGCATTAGTCGCTATAGTCGGCAAGACAACTCATGCAGGACATATAGTCGCTGCTAATTTTGATCATATCATGGTTGAGTATGGTGAGCTTTTATTATTCTTAATGGTCGCGATGGCATACATCAATCTTATGGAAGATCGTAATGTATTTGAAAAACTCAAAAGCATACTAGTCCGAGCAGGGTTTAGTTATCTTGGAGTTTTTTGGCTTACAGGGGTTATTTCATTTTTCTTATCAGCTGTAGCAGACAATTTAACCACTGCTTTAGTTATGAGTACTGTTGTTATCGCTATTGGCAAAGATAACAAAAAATTCATCACCATGGCATGTGTAAATGTAGTGGTCTGTGCCAATGCTGGTGGTGCTTTCTCTCCATTTGGTGACATAACTACACTTATGGTTTGGCAAACGGGTGTTGTTGATTTCAATGAGTTTTTTGCGATATTTATCCCATCTGTAGTTAACGCCCTTATTCCTGCTATCATTATGAGCTTTTTCTTACCTAAAATGGCTGCTCAAACTATCATCCAAGAAAAAGTAAAGTTTAAAAAAGGTGCCATAACAACAATAATTCTCTTTATAGCGACAATCATTACAGCAATTACTTTTGAACATATACTTCACTTACCCCCTGCTCTTGGAATGATGACTGGTCTCGGCTATATAATGATTTATAACTATATCTATGGGCTTAATATCGCTTGTCATCAAAAGAAAAATCCTCATGCTCACAAAGTCTCGTATGAAGCATTTAATATTTTCGATAAAGTAAAAAATGCCGAATGGGATACTTTATTATTTTTCTACGGTATACTTGTTGCTGTACAGGGGTTAGCTACACTTGGTTATCTAGCTATTATCTCCCAGTATATATACGTAGATATGCAATCTATAGCTCCCTCACTATTTGACGCTCATACACAAGCAAATACTTTGATAGGTATTTTTTCCGCTATAGTTGACAACATCCCTGTAATGTTTGCTGTACTTAGTATGCACCCTGAATTAGATCATACTCAATGGCTACTAATCACCCTTACAGCTGGTGTCGGTGGTAGCTTACTTTCAGTTGGTTCTGCTGCTGGTGTTGCTGTAATGGGAAAAGCAAATGGCAAGTATACCTTTATGAGTCACTTAAAATGGACATGGGTTATTGCAATAGGTTATTTTGCAAGTATTGCCACTCACCTAATCATTAATTAGAAAAATCTAAAAATCTATTATGATACTCTTTAATTCTTTCATTATGGCTTGCTGATATATATGTCAAATTATTCTGCTGTAAAAACTCATATAGCCTTCTTTCAGAATTTACATCTATATTTGAAGTAGCCTCATCAAGTAAGAGTAAATCATATTTTTTAATAAATACTCGACAAAAATTAAGTTTCTGCTGTTCTCCAGAAGACAAAAAGTTTCTCCAGTCATTTCTTGTATTAATATACTTAGCTAAATATTCAACACCTAATTGCCTTAAAATCCCAACAAACTTTTCATCTGAAGGAATCCCTACCTGTATTGGATAAAAAACAGCTCTTTTAAAATCATCCTCAGGATAATAAGGTTTTTGCGGAAATAAACAAATTCTCAAGCACTCTTTAGCAAAAACAATATCTCCTTGATGACTGTTACATCCTACTCTAGCAATTGCCCGCAATAAAGTACTTTTTCCTATCCCTGAAGCGCCATTTATCAGCAACCTATCATAACTCTTTAAACTAAAGCTTACTTTATTAAGTAAAAAATGGGATTCTGAGCAATCTGCTAAAGAAAACTCATTAACCTCTAAAAGATTGTCTGGGCTTACTAACTTATGCTCTTTTTTGTTACTTATTAAATCATGGTGCTTAGAAATCTCATACCTCAACTCTGTAAGTCGTGACATACTTGCTCGCAAACTCGCTAATGTTTCATAAACATATGTCAAATAAACCATTGGAAAAATCACTTGCATAACTGCAGAATTAACCTGCATCATTTGCCCAAAACTTATTTGTTTAGCGAAATATCTTGGCAAAGACATTATTGTTCCAATTAC
Source organism: Francisella adeliensis (assembly GCF_003290445.1). NCBI lineage: Bacteria > Pseudomonadati > Pseudomonadota > Gammaproteobacteria > Thiotrichales > Francisellaceae > Francisella > Francisella adeliensis. The sequence goes on from NZ_CP021781.1 coordinate 1,651,462, forward strand.
AGCATAAACCTGCATAAATAAAGAGTTCACAACATCTATCTTTGCATTTCGAAACATCAATCCGAAAAAATTATCTACAATCGCTTTAAAGTTTCTTTTAGAACGAGCGTACTCATATTTTTCAGCATTGTAGTCTCTAACGGATGACCTATTATTCCTTATAGCAGATAAATGGTACCTAAAGTTAGCTTGTAATTTTTGCTTTTGATAAACCAGTTTCTTTAGAGGTTTACCTATCCAAAAGACTACAGCAATATTTAAAACACCCAATAAAAAAGCTATCCAAAATAAATAACCATATATAGTAAGTGTCACACCCAAAACAGTAAATGTATAGTCACCAGAAAGCCCCCATAAAACCACAGCAAATGAAAAAAAACTAAAGACACTTCTAGTGACACCCTAAAATAAAGATTGGGAGTCAGCAATGAATCTAGTAATATCCTCATCTATTCTCTCCTCAGGATTATCAACATGTTTGCTTGTAAAATAAGACTGCGAATATAGCCAATTTTTAGTATAAAAATCGGTCATTGGTTTTCTCACAAAAATCACAAAGAATTGTCTAACCAAATAAGATAAAAAGAAATTAAACATCATAACCGATGTTAATACTAAAAAAATAACTAATTGATGTTTTAACAATGACTTATCATACTCTTGTATAGAGTTGTAAAATCCGACATTCCACTCATTCATATAAACACTTACAGCAACTCCTAACCCTTCTAGACTGAGTAATAAAACAATTATAATTACAGCTATTTTCCCCAGCTTACTTTTCCAGAAAAAATCGGATATATACCAAAAACTTTTAAAAAAACCTTATCATTACTTTGCAGCCTTATATATTTAAAACTTTCAAACTTCAATCTAGCATTCATTGATAGTAGCTTTGATAGTCAATCTTTTTTTATCTTTAGGTTATTTAAGTATCATCTTTGAAATCCAGTCGCTTAATGTTTCACACCAAGTATTATTAGTGATTTCTATTCTATCTTCGCCTTTGGCTAAACATAACTATTTATCTATAAACCCTATAATCACTTAAGCAAACAATTTTATCATGGTACTCACTAGCATCATTATTATGGCTTGAACTTATATAACTGATCCCCTTTTGTTTTAGAAGTTTATATATCTTTTCTTTAAAGGATACAGAGGTGTTTGTTAGAGCTTCATCAATTATCACAAGATTATAATCATTAGTATATAGTCTACAAAATGCTAAGCTTTTTAATTCACCAGCTGAAAGTAAGTGTTTCCAATCATAGAGTTGTCCAACAAATTTCGCCAAATGCTCTAACCCGAGATCTTCCAGAATCTCTACAAACTCATCATCTGTAGGGATATTTGATAAATTTGAACTAAATACTGCACGTTTGAAATCATCTTTGGGGAAATAAGGGTTAGAGCTTAAAAATAAAATCATTGGTATTGTATTGTAAGAAATTTCACCCTCAAAATCATGATTCAAACCATTTAGAACTCTTAGAAAGGTAGTTTTACCAACTCCTACCGGACCTTTTATAAAAACACTTTCTCCCTGTGTTAGTGATAAATTGACCCCAATTAAAAGTCTTTCCTTAGGGTTACTAACATCTAAGTTTTTTATATTCAAAAACTGCTCCTGTGTAGGCTCAATCTTATAAACAGACCTATTATCACTCACATCAATTTGCAACTTCAATTCCTTAAGTCTCTGCACATTTGCCTTTAGCTTTGCCACACTTTCATAACTATAAACAAAAAACAATAATGGCGATACAACTTTTAAAAAAGCAGCATTTATTTGCATAACCTGACCAAAGCTTATCACTTTAGCAAAGTACCTTGGTAATGACAAAAATATCCCAATCACTGCATAAACTTGAGAGAAAAGTCCTGTTACGATATTTATTTTGACCTCTCGAAAAGTTAACTTATAAAAGTTATCTACCACCTGACTAAAGTTTTGTTTTAAGGTTGAAACCTTAAATTTTTCAAGCCCTGATTCGCATATAGTATTTTTATTACCACGTATATTTGCTAAATTATACCTAAACTCTGCCTCAAATTTTTGCTTTTCATAAACAAGCTTTCTAAGTGGTTTACCAACCTTGATAACTATATATGCATTTAATCCAGCAAGTAATACTGCCAACCAAAACAAATATCCCTTAACTACTAAGTTATAACCCAAAAACTTAAAGCTTACTGATCCAGAAAGTTCCCATAATATATACGAAAAAAGCACAAATGTAAGCACACTTCCTATAAATCCTAAAAACAGATTTCTTAAAATAGAAACAAACTCTTTAATATCATTACTTATTCTCTCATCAGGATTATCGCAAGTCTCCTGCACACATGCATAATGCTTTGAATAAAGCCATTTTTCTGTATATATTTGAGTTAGAGAATTCCTTATTTTTATGATAAAAATTTGACTCACAATGTATAAGAGAAAGCTATTTACTAACATAAAAAAAACTATGCCAACAAAAGCTATTAATTGATGAATTAATAACTGATAGTTATAGTTTTGAATAGAGTTATAAAAATCAACATACCAATAGTTAAGATAAACGCTCAACCCAACACTAACAAATTCTAAAATAATACAAACACTTAAAACAAACAAAATTCTAAAGCTTGAGTTTGAATGCCAAAAAGGCTTAAAAACGAACCAAATATCTTTTAGAAAACTCATCTACTCCGCCTTATATGGTACAGAAATAACAACACGTGAAACTGTTTTTTGATCCCTTTTATCCATGGCTGTTATAGCAAGCTTAAGCATTTTTGAATTTTGATTATGCAGCAAAAAGTGCCACCATTTAGTATTTATAACCTCAGGTATAATAACTACAGAATAACCCTTTTCAGGATCACGCAAATCATTTTTATGCAGAATTTTTACAATAGGAGTGATGAAGGAATTATAAACTGGTCTCAAAATAAGTAGCTTTTCCTGAAAAGCTAGCCCTTTCCATTGTCCTTTGATCTTAGCTATCTTTTTCTCATCTGCAGATACATATACTGGAGTTATATCATCAGATAAATTTCTTGCCAACTGTAGTGCTTCTATTGTTCCTTTATGAATACGAGAAACTAAAAGAACAATCTTTGGCTTAGTCCTTCTATTTACCGACGCACTAACTATTGCTTCATCAACACTAATAGTCAAATTTTGTTCTCTTATGAGATAGTGTTTTTTTACCTTATACAAGCAGTACATGATTATAGATATAGCTATAATAACAATCCAAACACCTTCAAAAAATTTACTCTCAATAATTGTCAGCAAGACTATAAAAGTCGCAATACAACCGATAGCATTTATAAATGCTCTAACACCCCAGCTTTTATATATTCTCTTATTCTTGTACCAATGTTTTACCAATCCTGCTTGACATAGTGTAAATGCTATAAACACACCAAAAGCATAAAGCGGTATAAGTTTATTCACCTGAGCTTCAAACATTATTACTAATACCGCAGAAGTACATGTAAGCATTATGATGCCATTTCTAAAAGCAAATCTATCTCCAACTCTTTGAAGTTGTTCAGGTAAATACTTATCTTTACTCATTATCGAAGCTAGAGTTGGAAAACCAGTAAAACATGTATTTGCAGCCATCAATAAAATCAAGCAAGTTGAAGCTTGTAAGAAGTAGTATGCAGCACCATCACCTAATACTTGGTGACCTAACTGAGATAATATACTCTCTGTAAAGTCAGGGAAAATTTTAGTTTGTGTTGCAATAAATGTTACACCAGCAAACATCACCATAGAAAGGATTATCATCAATCCTAAACCGATCAATGCTCGGTTCATCATAGGTGTTTTATACGATGATACTCCATTCGCATAAGACTCAATACCTGTTAGTGCAGCACTACCTGACGAGAATGCTCTTAAAACCAAAGTTACAGTCAAAACACCCATAGCAGAATTCATATGATTCATATGCTCTTGACTATAATTAAACTGTTCTAAGCTACCGTTATGGTACTTATAAAACCCTACTACTATTAATGAAATTATTGAAACAATAAATAGATAAGTCGGCCAAGCAAATATTCGAGCTGTAGATTTCACACCGCGTAAATTAACAATCATTATCAAAACTAAAAGCGCTAAAGCTATCTCAACCATAAAGTTGTTAAATACTGGGAAAGCTGAACTTATAGCCACTGAAGCCATAGATACAGATACAGCTACCGTTAGTATATAGTCTATAATCAGTGAGGCCGAAGTCAAAAGAACCATCTTCTCACTAAAATTACTTTTAACTATAGAATAAGAACCACCGCCTTCTGGGTGAGCTTTTATAACCTGGGCATAAGAAACTCCCATAAGTAATATCAGCAACACAACCATTATAGCTACACCAATGGAATATTTAGCAATAGCTAATGCTCCAGCCGTACCTAGAACTATAAATATTTCGCTAGTTGCATAGGAAACTGATGATAATGCATTAGAGGATAATATCGCAAACCCAGAGAAAAGACCTATCTTCTGCTCTTGCTGTTTCGCAGTAGGAATTGGTGAACCAAATATTAGATTTCTCAATTTCATCTAAAGTTACTCTTCCCTATTTAAAAACTCATTAAGGTTTTTAGCTAACATCTCTGTATTTTGTCTCATTGCCGCAGATATTGTAAAGTATTTGTCGTCATAGCCTATTTCCTTAACAAACTCAGCACACTTCTCCTCAACTTCATTTCCTAACAAGTCTGTTTTATTTATAACCAAAAACCTTGGTTTATCGTAAAGATCTTCACTATATTTTTCTAGCTCCTTTTCAACAGCAAAATAGTTTTCAACAGGATCAGACTCATCAAACGGACAAATATCTACCACATGTAGAACACACCTTGCTCTTGTTAGATGCTTTAAAAATCTAAGCCCAAGCCCAGCCCCTTCAGCAGCCCCCTCTATCACACCAGGAATATCTGCCATTACAAAACTATCAACACCTACTTTTACTACTCCTAAATGAGGATACATAGTAGTAAATGGATAATCAGCAACCTTTGGCACAGCTGCTGATACTGCCCTAATTAATGTTGATTTACCAGCATTTGGTAAACCTAATAATGCGACATCAGCAAGTAGATTCAGCTCAAGACGAACCTCTCTATACTCACCCTCTTCACCTAATGTGAATTTACGTGGTGCTTGGTTTGTACTACTTTTGAAGTGTGTATTTCCTATACCTCTTTTACCACCTTCGGCGATCATATAGGTTTCTTCGTGCTTCATCACCTCGCCAACTTTCTTATTTGTCTCAAGATCAAAAATACTCGTACCAACTGGGACAATTAAAAATAAATCATCTCCCGCCTTACCGTAGCAATTAGCACCCATTCCACCTTGACCATTTTGAGCATGGTACTCTCTTTTATAGCGGTAATCTATTAAAGTGTTTATATTCTCATCAGCTTTTAAATAAATGCTTCCACCATGTCCACCATCGCCACCATCTGGCCCACCAAGAGGTACATATTTTTCTCTACGAAAGCTTACACAACCATTACCACCTTTACCGGCCTGTAATTTAATAACTACTTCATCAACAAATCTCATAATAGAATTTATTTTTTTTATATCTTAATATAAGAGCCATTATATACTTTTAAACAAAAATTATCAGTTTGAATTTTTTTGTTAGTTTTGCTGTTCATATACTTCGCAGAGTTCTTTCATACTCTTATTAATACTAACCTTATGCTTATCCTTGTCTAACAATCTTTGTAAATCTGCTGTTGGATCCACATTTACACCAAGTATTGGCTCTACAACAGACTCAAATTTTGCTGGATGTGCTGTGGCTACGATTACATAATCTTTATCTTCATTATACTTATGCTTAGCTGCAAAAGCAGTAGCCGTATGAGGACAAATAATTTCTTTATACTCTTGGTAAACACTGCTTATAGTATCTTGTATTTCTTTATCTGGCACACAGCAAGCTTTAATATTTTTTTTGAAATCATCATGAGAACCTAACAAATAAACCAATCTCTCAAAATTACTAGGATTACCAACATCCATAGCATTTGCCAAAGTTTCTACGCTATTTCTTGGCTTAAACAACCCTGAATCGATATAGTCTGCTATTGTAGCATTAGCATTTAAGCTCATAGATATTTCCGCGATTGGAAACCCCATTTCTTTTGCCCAATATGCAGCCGTGATATTACCTAAATTACCGGAAGGTATAATATAGTTAATCTTCTGCCCTGTCTTTAGATAGTGCTGCCAAGAGGTATATGCATAGTATGTTGATTGAGGCAATAATCTTCCTATATTTATACTATTTGATGTATTTAGCTTTGTTCTTTCACTCCACCATGGTGTTTTAAAAGCCTCCTTAACTAAACTTTGACAATCATCAAAAACACCCTCAACTTCAACTGCTTGAATATTGTCGCCCCAACAAGTAATTTGAGCCTCTTGTCGTGCTGAAATTTTTCCCTTAGGAAACATCACGACTACTCTGATATTTTTTTTACCGTGAAAAGCTGCTGCAACTGCAGATCCTGTATCTCCTGAAGTAGCAACTAATATAGTAAATGGCTTATCATCTTTAATATAGCTCAAACAGTTAGCTAAAAAACCCGCCCCGAAATCCTTAAAAGATAGCGTAGGCCCATGGAAGAGCTCTAATATAGAGGTATTTTCATCTAATCGTTTTACTGGCGCAGGAAACTTAAATGTCTTTTGACAAATATCAGACAAATGAGACTCTAATTCATCTCCTTCAAAAAATTTTTGAAGCATATTTGCAGCAAACTCAGGATAACTCATATTAGAGTCAAACTTATTCCATTCAGGCTTAGGAAAAGTCTCAGGTACAAATAAGCCACCATCTGCAGCTAAACCATTTTGCATTGCTTCACTTAACGTAACACAGATATTATCATTCCTAGTGCTAATAAAATTCATTGTTTATTCTACCTTATTAATTTTTTTCTAGTAAATATGCGCCTTCATTGTTCATAGAACTAATCCATACACTTGATTCCAAACCAGATTTTTTAAATACATTACTCATAGCATCAGCTACTTTTTTAGGGCAATCGCTTTTTCTAACCAAAGCAAACATCGTAGGTCCAGAACCTGAAATACCACAAGCAAAAGCTCCTGAATCATAAGCTGCAGCTTGTACATCATAGTACCCCGTGATTAAGTTAGCTCGTCTAGGCTCTATTAGAACATCTTTTAAGCTCTCGCTCAACAAATCAATATCTTTTGTATATAGAGCACTTATTGTTGAAGCTAAATAAGAGCTATGCTCAACAACTGTAGATAAGTTGTAAGGCTCTTTGAGAATTTCTCTAGCTTTTTTAGTTTCTATAGATAATGCCGGACAAATTATAACAACATCACACTCAACTAATGGTAAGTTAATCTTCTTACATGGTTTTGAACTTTGAAGTAAAACCATACCACCATACATACATGGCACAGCATTGTCACCATGAAAAGACCCAGATATAAGGCTTTCACCATATATTGCATAATCAATTAGTTCATCATATAAGTAAGGTTTTTTGAAAAAAGCATTCATAGCAATCAATGCCGCTACGGAAGAAGCTGCTGACCCCCCCATTCCTGAGCCTAAGGTTATGCCTTTAGTAATATAGACATCAAAACCTATCTCAATCTTTTTATCACTAAGAAATTTTTTAATAACTGCTGTAGCGACATTTTTATCAATATCAAAAGGAAGTTTGTCTGCACCTGTTACACCAGTTATACTTTTTATAACCAAACTAGAATCTTTTCTTTTTCTTAATTCTACGATATCGCCGACACCTTTTAGTGAGAATCCTAGCAAATCATATCCTACTGCAAAATTAGCACTTGTAGCTGGAGCAAAAGCTTTAGCTAAATTTACATTATCACTTAGTTCCATATATTAACTCTCTTTGATGATACTAATAATATCTGCATAAACACCTGCAGCAGTAACTTCTATACCTGCACCTGCCCCTTGAATAACCATAGGTTGAACATAACGTTCAGTATAGATCATTACTATATTATCTATTCCTCTAATGTTAGCAAATGGACTACCTTGGTTGTAACCCTGAATCCCTACACTTGCTTTGCCATTTTCGACACGCCCAATATAGTGAACACCTATAGCCGTTTGCTTTTTAGCCTCTATTTGCTTCATTATCTGATCATTAAACCCAGGTAGTTTAATGAAAAAATCCTCTAATGAACATTCTCTTAGTTCTTCAGGTACTAGATTTTCTATTTCCAAATCATTCAAGCTAATATTTACACCTATTTCTCTAGCCATTATTACTGTTTTCCTAGCAACATCTAAGCCTGATAAGTCCTGTCTAGGATCTGGTTCGGTATAACCTTTATCATGAGCTAACTTAACAGCATCAGCAAAACTAACTCCATTATTAAGTTCGGTAAATATATAGCTTAATGTCCCAGAGAAAATCCCTTGTATCATTTTAACATTATCGCCACTTTGTACCATGTTTTGAATAGTTTTCACTAAAGGTAAACCCGCACAAACATTTGTTTCATAGAGAAAATTAACTCCTCTAAGATTTGCTGTTTTTCTTAAATGCTGATAATACTCATAATCATTAGAGTTAGCATATTTATTAGGAGTTACAACATTAACCCCTCTTTCTAAAAAGTGGGTATATTTAGTAGAAACTTCTTCACTTGCTGTAGCATCAATAACGATCTTTTTAATTGCTGAAGCTTTTGACATAAATTCAGCCAGCTTTTCTAAGTCAACCAGTTCATTCTTTTCAGCTAAAAGAGTTTCTGTATTCTCAAACAACAGGTTTTCATAAACTAATCTCATTTGTCTCGAATTAGTTACGCCTATTAGAACAATGTTTATACCTTTAGCATACCAACTTTCATATGTTTGCTTTAACTGGTTAATTAATTCTTTACCTATATTTCCAGCTCCAATAACTGCTACAGCCACATCATTACTAGTGGTGTTATAATGCCTATGCATCGCCTGAACACCTCTTTTTTCATCTACAGACCTTACTGCAACAGTAACACTTCTTTCTGATGAACCTTGTGCTATAGCATGAATATTTATATTTGCTAACCTCAAAGAGTTTATAAGCTTTGCTAAAGATCCAGATTTAGCTCTCATTCCTTCACCAACAGCTGTAATCAAAGAATAATGTTTCTCAGCAATTATCTTTTCTATATGGTTATTTCTTATCTCATTAACAAACTCTTGAGATAAGACTCTTAAGGCCTTATCTGCTTGTAAACTTTCCACAGCAACGCAAATCGAATACTCCGAACTTGCTTGAGAGATCATCATAACTGAAATATTTGCTTTTTCTAATGCACTGAAAACCTTCACAGAGATCCCAGAAACACCTATCATTCCAGCTCCTTGAACTCTAATGATAGCTACATTTGAAACACTAGTTAAACCCTTAATAAGCCCTTGATCTTCATCTTTTTCAGCACTTATTTTAGTTCCTTTTTCTGAAGGGAAATAGCTACTTTTGATGTATATAGGCGTATTTTCTAGAGCCATAGGTGCTATTGTGAATGGATGCACTACCGAAGCGCCAAAATATGCCAACTCCAAAGCCTCTTTATAGGTAAGCCTAGACAATGGCTTTGCCTCAGGAACAACTGATGGATTAGCACTATATACTCCCTTAACATCTGTCCAGATATATAATTCATCCGCTTGCAATAATTTTGCAAATATAGCAGCAGAATAATCACTGCAATTAAGCCCAAGAATAGTCCTTTTTCCCTCAGTATTTTGAGCTATAAATCCTGTTATTACGTATACATCGGCCTTATTATCATTTAATAACACATTTAACTTTTCTGAACTTTTTTGCCAGTCCACACACACCGGATAAATACTATCATCTACAATTAATTTTTCAGAGGCATCTACAAAATTTGCTTTAACACCTATAGATTGAAAGTATGCTGTTAAAATATTAGCTGACCAAATCTCACCGAAACCTAGTATAAAAAATTCTAATTTAGATGCACAAGAGCCTGTCATAACTATAGTGCTTAAAATATGCTTAATATCACAAATATCTCTACTAATTAAAGCTATTAAAGATTCATTGGCTGGGATTAATTCCTTTACTATATCAGTATGAAAACTACACACAGTATCCATTAAGTGATTATAATTTTCACCAGATAAAGCTTTTTCAATAGCATCACGCAAATGCGATGTTGTTTTATTTAAGGCAGAAACTACAATAGCATCCCCCTTATAATCAATGATTTTAGAAATGTTTCTTATTTTTTCAGCACTAGCGAGACTACTTCCACCAAACTTATGTACAACCATTTTTTTATATTGCTCAGACCATGTAATTATAACTACAATAAACGATAACATTTTCTCATAAATAAACTAGTCTTTTTGCACTTAAGCAGACCTATATCAGCACAAAAGTACTAAATTACCTAAACTCTTAATCAACCAACAAATGGATTGATATTAAAATAAAGATTAATGATTTGAGAAACAATAACTAAAGAGCCAAGAATTCCAGCGTACAAATTAACAGCACTAAGTTCAAAGGTTTTTTTAGATCCTATAAATATAGGAGTATAAACAAAGATTATAACAGCAAAAATGGCTGCATATTGTAATGCTAATATAAATCCTTGTGGATAAAATACCGTAAATATAAGAGGAGGTATAAAACATAGAAAACCAAGTTCAAGATTACTAATATTTTTACTATATTTAGCAAAAATATCTCTAATATAATGCATCAATGAAATCCCGACGCCAATAAATGAAGTAATTACTGCAATATGAATAAATACATTTAAACCAATCTCTAGCATATCAGAATGTGAAAGACTCTTTATCTCATTTACAAAACCATTTGGAGTATTATTGCCACCAATAAAAAGTGACTGGTAACTATGTAAACCTTCTTGAGGTATTAGTGAAAGCGCTAAAAATATCCAAATAAAATAAATTATTAAAACAGCTAAACTTCCAATTAAAATACTTTTTTTAATACTCTTAATATCACCATTTTGATACTCATACAAAACAGGAATTACATTATGAAACCCAAACGATGGTAAAAGTGTCGGCCAAGCAAATACTAATGCTGATAGTGAAACAGGCATGTTACTTAAATAATCCATTTGTATATAAACAAACATTCCACCAATAGCTAGAATAAAAAATAAAAATTTTAAAAACACAAAAATTCGATTTGCATAATCACTAACCTTGTAGCTATACATTAAACTACCAAATATCAGAATAAAAATAATTGCTGGTATCGCAACATTCGTAGCATTTGCTTTACCGCTTGGCAGAGCTAAAGAAACAAGACTAGAGCCTTGAGATGTATATGCTGATAATAAAGAATAAAGTAGTAAGATATATATTACTGCAAATATAGCTTGGTATAATTTTGGTGTTCTATCTTTCAGCATTGAGGTGAAATTGACACCCACCGGATATTTAGCACATGCATTTAAAAGCTTAAGAGCCGTTATATACATTACGCTCCATGATAATAGCAAAAGCAATATAGCTACCTTAAATCCACAAGATGCAACAACTAACGGAAGAGAGAGCATTCCTGCACCAATAGTTGTGCCTATAATAAGTAATACTGAGCCAATAGCTTTAGAATTCATAAATTTATGCGTTATTTTAAAATCAATTATGAATACTACAGCATTTTAAATGTTAATCAATAACTTGTATTCTCTATAATGTATTTTGCATATAATATAGATATACAAAAAATTTTGATTACAAAAAATGAACTTATTTTCTAGTCTACAACAAGTTAAAAGTTTTAAATTCAACGCCTCTGCTGGCATAAACTCAGCTACAAATTGGAACGGTATAGGTCACGGAAAAGTAGTTACTAGAATAGAAGATAATCAAATATTCTTTAAAGAGGAAGGCTCATTCTCGCTAGAAAATATTACTAAACCTACTAATATTTTTAATGAATATATCTGGACTAAACTTTCTGAAAATAAGCTAAGACTTTCTCATGCTCGTTTTGGCTATAAAAATACCGTTACTCTTTTTGATTTAATCAAAATATCAGAAACTGTTTGGCAAAGTGAAGAGGCTCATGTTTGTGTTGATGATTTATATTCTGCAAAGCTTGAAATCACTAGCAATTCTATAAAACTAAAGTGGAATATTGTCGGCCCTAAGAAAGATGAGAGTATAGAATATAATTATAGTTTCTAATCCGCACCAATAAAACGATAACCAATCGCATTCTCTGTAGTTATAAGCGGTTGTTTATTACAGTCAGATAGTTTTTTTCTTAATTGACCGATATACACTCTTAGATACTGAGCTCCATCACCATAATACTCACCCCAAACATCTCTTAAAACATCATCTTGCAATACTAATTTACCTGAATTAATCACTAACTTTTGTAGTATTAAAAACTCTTTTTTTGATAAGTGAATTTGCTCACCATCTATTAGCACTTTTCTATCACTGACATCTACCATCAAGTTATCAAAGCTATACTGATTTAGCTGATTTTGGCTGGCATTTTGTAAAATACTGTTAGTTATCACACTCTTAACTCTAGCTACCAATTCTGGCATATCAAAAGGCTTCTTCACATAGTCATTAGCCCCAGCATCCAACGCTTTAACTACTTCTGTAGTATCACTTCTTGCTGATAGAACTATTATTGGGATTTTATAGTTTTGACGAATAATTGGAATTAAATTTTGACCATCATCATCGGGTAATCCCAAATCAAGAATAATTACATCCACGGTGCTTTGAGTTAAGTACTCTTTAGCTGTTATCGTGCTATCAACACAGTCAACATCATAGCCTAGCACGAGAAATGTCTTTTCTAAAAAACGCCTAATCTGTAAATCATCTTCTACTATTAGAATTTTTTTCATATTGAGTTATCCAATTATTTTTTATCAGTATACTTTTGTGGCAAAACTATTTTAAACCTACTTCCACAATTTTCACCATCGCTATATGCCGTTATAACACCATGATGTGCCTCAACTATTCCTTTACATATTGACAGACCTAGACCATTACCTTGGGTGTAGCTATCTTTTTTATCAAGTCGGTGAAATACAGTAAATATACTTTCTAAATCTGCCTTACTTAGACCAATACCGTTATCACTTACCTCAAAAACACATTCGCCATTACTTTTCTGAATTAAGCTAACATAAACTTTACTGTTATCGGAATTTGAGAACTTTACAGCATTATCAACTAAATTTAGCATAACTTGTTTAAATAACATTTCATCACATTCAAACTCAAATTCATCTTTTGAATTATCAAATTCAATATCAGCTTGAGAATAAAGTCTAGAACATATTTGCTGCATATCATGTATGAATGATTTATTGTTTTGCTTACTTATTGCTAAAGCTAAACTTCCTGACTCAACTTTGAGCATCTGCATAATATTATCGATATAATTATCCAACCTTTTAGACTCGGATAACGCAATATCTAACATTTCATCTTTTTGGATTTCATTAAATGATTCTTTGAACGATTTCAAACTACTTATAGAGCCCATAATAGATGCTAAAGGTGTTTTCAAATCATGAGATACTGATGAAAGCATAGATTGTTGTAACTTCTCCTGCTCCTGTAACAGCATAAGTTTCTTCTCTTCTTTTTCAAGATTGCGTTTAAGTAATAAATGAGAGATGTGTGACAGCAAATTACTTAATATAACACTATCTGAAATAACTCTTTCTGTCGCCTCTTGAGAGCGTAGATATATACCTAGTACGCCTAAAACCCTATTTTCTATAACTAATGGTTCTATCGCCCAGTTTAAACCGGAGAATGTATTAGTTCCCTTGCCACAGCTTAACTTATATGAAAAACTCCACTTTGCAGCAACAAGCTCTTTTTGATTAAAATTTGGGTGTTGTGGAAACGCTGCTAAATCTAACTCTCCATCTTTGACACTTAAAAAAACAAAACTACATCTAAAGTATTCTTCTAAAGCTTGTAAAAATATTACCCTAAAATCTTTGTCTACATTTTTCTCATTAAAAAGTTTAGTAAACCTATAAAGTACAGATATTCTATTTTCTCGTTCCTGTAATGAGAGAAATGCTTTTTTAGTTTTTAATATAGTATGGCTTAGAAACATTTCCATAAATACAAAAAACACAAATGATGTTAAGCCCGCCAAACTTGAGATATGAAACTCAAAATTTGGCATTAGATATACATAAATATATAAAAGCGTTGCCACAACTGATGATGCAATCGATGCAACTAAGCCAAACCTGTATGAGCAAAATGCTAACACCATCAAAAAACAGAGTGTTTTTGCCAGCAATCCGGTATCACCTAACCCGATAAATATCGCAAAACCTGAAATTAAAACGATACTCATAGATTTGATAGCATCTACAAAATTTCTTTTATGCGTTTTATCTCTACTAACTTTAAATTTAGACTTATCTTTGACAGCCTTTTTATTTACCGATATAACATGTACTTGCATACCGTTATTTTTACGAATTAAATCATAGACAACCGAGCCTAAAATCACATCTTTCCATTTAGGTCTTATAGACTTCCCAATAACAATATCTGTTGCACCTATCGAAACTGCATACTCAGTTATCGCTTCAGATATTTTATCACCAAGGATATGGTCGATATTATAACCAAGACTATTCGCTAATAACTTATAGCGTCTAATCAAGCCAAAACTTACTTTGCTAAGCGAGTCAGACCGCTGCACAAAAACAGCTATCAAACGAGCATTTAAAGTCGTGGCTAACTGCTTACCTTTGCGTAACAGCGTAGGTGTAGAATCATCATAACCACAGCATACAAGCACATACGGTGAGCTAGGAATTAAATTACCATTCTTATATAGCTTCTTGTATTGTTGTATATCCTGACCAACATGGTTTGCAGCCATTCTGAAAGTATAATCTCTTAAAATTGTAAGATTTGTGTATTGAAAATATTTCTCTAAAGCTCTATCAATAGCATCACTTTTATAAACCTTGCCTTGCCTTAGTCGTTTAATTAGCTCTTCCGGAGATACATCAACTACAACTAGCTCATCTGCTGATTGGATAAACTCATTTGGAACAATTTCATTAACTTCAGTTTGAGTAATTTGTGTAACTTCATAAGAGATACTAGCTATATGTTGAATATTTACAGCAGTATATACAGATATCCCTTCATCTAATAACTCTTCAATGTCTTGATAGCGTTTTTTATTTCTTGTACCGGAAATATTTGTGTGTGCAAGTTCATCAATGATGACAATATCTGGTTTACGCTGTTTTATAATATCAACATCTAATTCTTGAAAAGCACTACCACGATAGTCAACAGATTTAGTACTAATAACCTCTAAACCATCTATAAGAGATTCTGTCTCTACCCTACCATGGCTAACTATCAGTCCGATAACTACATCTTTATTATCTTTTTGTACAGTTTTAGCATTATTAAGCATGGCATAGCTTTTACCAACTCCAGGAGCATAGCCTAAAAATATTTTTAGCTTACCCTTGCTTGCTTCACCACTTTTGTTTGCTAAGTTTAATAAAGCATCTACTTTTTGCTTATTTTCCATACTCTTTTTTCTTATTTATGAATTAGCTTCATCAAATCCATGTTAAGTTCAAGAACATTAACAGTATCAGTGTTGAAGAGTCTATACCTAGTATTGCTTTTTATCAAACTGTATATTTTATTCGGTGCGATATTGTTTACTTTAGCAATATAGTCAGCTTGATAATATGCTGCATCAGCCGTTATATCAGGGTCAAGGCCACTTCCTGAAGCAAATACCAAATCTTCTGGTACTGGCTTGTTTTTACCATATTTTTGCTGTAATTTCTCAATCCTTTCTTTCACCAATTTCTCTTGCTCTGGATTATTGATGGCATAATTAGAGCCTCCACTAGCTTGAGCGTTATAGTCACTAGCTGATGGTCTTGACTGAAAAAGATTGCTCGGCATATGCTGACCAATCAGCTCTGAACCAATAGTTTTTCCATTTTCATTATACATAGACCCTGTAGCTTGATGATTAAAAAAAGTATATCCAACACCCATTGTTACAAATGGATAAACTAAACCTAAGGCTATTGTAAAAAATAACATTGCCCTTAATGATACAAATAAATTTCTCATTTTCTCTCTCCAACTAAACTAAATGTAGCATCGTAATACACATATCTATAAGCTTTATACCTATAAATGGAACTATAACCCCACCAAGCCCATAAACTAACATATTCTTTCTTAGTAATGCTTGTGCTGATGACACTACACTTTTAACACCTATCAATGCCATAGGTATCAAAAATATAATTATAAGAGCATTAAATATCACCGCTGAAAGTATTGCACTCTCTGATGAATGTAAGTGCATGATATTCAAAGCATTAAGACTAGGAAACGCCATCACAAACAATGCTGGTATAACCACAAAGTACTTTGCAATATCATTTGTAATACTAAATGTTGTCAAAGCTCCTCTTGTAACTAATATTTGCTTACCGATTTTGACAATCTCGATAATCTTCTTAGGGTCAGAATCAAGGTCAACCATATTACCGGCTTCTCTAGCCGCTGAAGTGCCCGATGCCATTGCAATACCTACATCTGCTTGGGCTAAAGCTGGGGCATCATTTGTACCATCACCACACATTGCTACAGTTTTGCCTTCTTTTTGAGCCTTAATTATAAAATCAAGTTTATCTTTAGGTGATGCTTGAGCGATATAATCATCAACGCCTGCCTCTGCTGCTATTGATGCTGCTGTTAGTGGGTTATCTCCTGTTATCATCACAGTCTCTACACCCATTTTTCGCAACTCTGCAAAACGCTCATTGATGTTTGGCTTTATAATATCTTTTAAATATATAACGCCTAACAATTTATTGTTTTGAGCTACCGCTAGTGGTGTACCACCTTGTTCAGAGATTGTCTCAACTATCTTCTGAAAAGTTGTTTGAATAGATGCACTTAATGAATCGCCTAAATATCCCTCTATAGCTGAAATAGCACCTTTTCTTATCAAAACATTATCGTAATCAATACCACTCATGCGAGTATAAGCAGAAAAAGGTATTATCTCGACACTATCTAAATCAACATCATTTTGAGAAAACTCAAAGCTTTGTTCAGCAAGCTTTACGATAGATTTACCTTCTGGAGTTTCATCAGATAATGAGCTAATCCATGCAGCATAAGCAAGCTCTTGTTCATCTATTGTACCAACCGGTATAAATTCAGTTGCAAACCTATTACCAAGGGTTATAGTTCCTGTTTTATCTAATAACAACAAATCTATACTTCCTGATGATTCAACAGCTCTACCAGATAATGCAACGATATTAAACTTTAACAATCTATCCATTCCTGAGATTCCTACCGCTGATAGTAAACCTGCGATAGTCGTTGGTATCAATGTCACAAATAATGCAATAAGCATAACTACAGATAGCATCGTATTACTATACATTGCCATACCATATAGTGAGCATACTGCAAATATAAATATCAAAGTTAAGCCTGATAACAATATAGTCAATGCAATCTCATTTGGCGACTTCATACGCTTAGCATTTTCAACTAAATCAATCATCTTATCTAAAAAGCTCTCACCAGGATTTGATGTAACTTTTACTTTTATGCTATCAGATACTACTTTTGTGCCAGCTGTGACAGCAGAGTTATCAGAGCCTGACTCTTTAACTACTGGTTCAGATTCACCTGTAATAGCAGACTCATCTATAGTAGCCATCCCCTCTACAACATCGCCATCACAGGGTACAAAGCAGTTAGTTTCCACTAAAACAACATCGCCTATTCTTAGACTTTCAGCATCTACTTTTGTAGTATTGCCATCAGAGTCTACTTTTATAGCTATTAGTTTTGATTTAGCTGCCTTTAAAGTATCTGCTTGAGCCTTACCCCTACCTTCAGCTATAGCTTCAGCAAAGTTTGCAAATAAAATTGTAAACCATAGCCATAATACTACCTGCAGAGTAAAACCAAAGTATTGCCCTGTAACTATCTGACCTATCAGATAAACAGAGCATAGTAATGTAACGACCTCAACACAAAACATCACAGGATTAGCAACCATTTGTTTTGGATTACATTTTGTAAATGATTTAAGTATTGCTGGAATAACTAATTCTTTAGACAGCATTGAAGATTTCTTATTCATATTATTCACCTATAAACCTATATGTAACTGATCTAAAATTGGACCTAAACTCAAAGCTGGAAATATTGTCAACCCGCCAACTATGAGTATTGTAAATAGTACTAATATGCTGAAAATAATACTTGTAGTATCCAGAGAGCTTACCTCTGAATAGCTTGAGCTTCTTTTTTTGACAACTAAAGATCCACAAACTTTAAGGATTGCATAAATAACGCCAAATCTACCGATAAGCATACTTAATCCAATAGTAGTATTTAGGTATGGAGTATTTGCAGATAATCCCGCAAATGCGCTACCGTTATTGTTAGACCCAGATATATAGGCATATAAAATTTCAGAAAAACCATGTGCTCCTGAGTTAAATACTGATTCTTTAACCCCAGGCACAACACACGCTAAGCCAGTAAATACAAGCACACAACATGGAGATACAAGTAATCCAATCATAACCCACTTCATATCTACGGTGTCTATGCGTTTACCTAAAAAGCTCGGAGCGCGACCAATCATTAATGAACCAACGAATACCGCTAACATTAAGAACATAAAGAAACCATATAATCCAGCACCAATACCACCGAATATAATCTCACCTAAAGCCATATTTATCATAGCCATCATACCACCAATAGGAGTATAGCTATCCATAACACTATTAACTCCTCCATCAGATGCAGAAGTTGAGACTGTGTTATATAGCGTAGAATTGAATATACCAAATCTAGCCTCTTTACCTTCCATATTTGAAAGGTGTCCTACCTGACCATAAGTATCTTGTAAATTTGAGTTGTGCGATAATCCCCAGCCATGTAGCTCAGATACTGTCATAATTAGAAGTGATGATACAAATAGCACTAGCATTATCATAAATATTGACCAGCCTTGTTTAGTATTACCAACCCACTTACCAAATGTATATGTCAATGCAGAAGCTATAGCAAATATCGACAACGCTTGAAGATAGTTTACAATCACAGTTGGATTCTCATAAGGATGAGCAGAGTTACCATTGAAGAATCCTCCGCCATTTGTGCCTAAAGATTTTATCGCTTCTTGTGACGCTATAGGTCCTTGTGGAATTATCTGCGTAGCACCATTTAGTGTATGAGCATTTACATACTCAAGAATGTTTTGAGGAATCCCTTGTGACATATAAATCACAGCTAAGATAAAAGCTATCGGCAATAGTATCCAAAATGTAGACTTACTCAAATCAGACCAGAAATTACCCACAGTAGTACTTTCATGTCTAGCTATAGACCTTATTAATGCTATAGCAACAGATAAACCAACTGCTGCAGATACAAAGTTTTGTACACATAAAGCTGTCATTTGAGAAAAATAGCTTACACTTGTTTCACCAGCATAGCTCTGCCAGTTTGTATTAGTCACGAAACTAGCTGCTGTATTAAATGCCTGATAAAACCCCATACCCTCAAGATGCTGAGGATTAAATGGTAAATAGTATTGCGACATTAATATAAACATCACAAATACAAACGACACTGCAGAAAACATAAGAATACTCATAAAGTATGCTTTTGCTGATTGCTCTTTTCTTAAGCTAACCCCTATTGATTTTGAGTATATATTCTCAAGCGGAACAGCGAACCAATCAATGATTGTTTTTTTATTATTGAAAATCTTAAAGATATAGCCTCCTAATACTTTAGTAACAATCACCAAAGTAAAAATAAAAACTATAAATAATGAAAAGTTGATAATCATAACTACATATACCTCTAAAATTTCTCTGGAAAAACTAAAGTTAAAGATATATAGACAGTCAAAGCTGTCATAACCAATGCCGATAAAACAAACATATTATTATTCCTGTTTTTTGTTATTTATTTAGGTGGGGTATTATAGGACTATCAAATATAAAGATTCTATTAGTGTATTGAGCTTATGTATAAAATTTTCATAAAGAAATGGGGATAATGCAATCGATTGGTATAAATAGAGTTTTTAGCTGTATAACTAACAGTACTTCATTAAAACATTTGCTAGAATAAGTAACCTAATTAGATGAACTAGAAGTCAACTATGATAGACATTATAGGAAATACTCCTATCATAAAACTAAAGACCAAATCTCCTCATAATATATATGCCAAATGTGAATGGCTAAACCCTACAGGAAGTATAAAAGATAGAGTCGCGAAGTATATAATAAACAGCCTGATAGAAACTAATAAGATAAATAAATACACTACGCTAGTTGAAGCAAGCTCTGGAAATATGGGGACATCTTTAGCTGCTATTGCTAAATCACTTGAGCTACCTGTTCATATAACTTGCCCAGCTAAAACAGGCTTAGCCAAAAGAAATATGATAAAGTCCTTTGGCGCAAAACTAACAGTATGTAAGAATACTGCAGATCACCAAGATAAAGATTTTTATGTAAATAAAGCTAGAGAAATTGCAAACACTCCAAACGCAATATTTATTAATCAATATGATAATCCTTTAAATACAGAATGCCATTATGAAACAACAGGTAGAGAAATAGTTGATTATTTCGCAACTAATCAGATTGACCTAGATTACTTTATAACAGTTGGTGGCTCTGGAGGAACTATCACAGGTTGTTCGAAAAGAATAAAAGAATTTTCACCTACAACTAAAGTTATCATGCCTGACCCTAAGGGTTCTGTATATTATGATATTTTCAATACAGGACAGGTTATAAAAGAAAATATTCAGAGCTATAAAGTTGAAGGTCCAGGTAATCCAGTTTTTTGTAAATCTATGAATTTAGATTATATTGATCAAGTAATTCAATTTACAGATGAGCAAGCTATGCAAGGTTGTTATGATTTAGCAAATGAACAAGGAATTTATGCAGGGCATAGTAGTGGTGCAAACTACCATATAGCTAAACAACTTTTAAGCTTATTACCCAAAGATAAAAACTATAATGTCCTGATCATGATATTGGATAGTGGGATGAAATATAATTTCAACTAGTTTATTAGTAACTGAAGTCAGTAAATTAATTGGTACAATAATATTTTGCTGTTATTATTTAAATATAAAACATGAAAATAGGGTTAATCAAATGCCTGGAATATTAATTAGTTTTGTACTACTTATGATCTCTGTGTCAACAGCTTGGTTCAATCGACGCTGGGGTGTCATCACATTCAGTATTTTTCTTATAGTAGCAAGCTTAGTACTACTTCATCATGCAACAGATGAACTAGCAATTTACTTATAGGAGATATTTATGAAAAAAAGTGTAATAAATGATTCTATAAAATTTTTAAGCGCCATTGAATCAACTGGTATCGCTATTATTATTTTAATGGCTTTTTTCTTTCAAATTTTTATGGGTGAATTACCATGTCCTCTTTGTCTTTTACAAAGACTGGGACTACTAGCTATAGGTTTTGGTTTTTTACTAAACATGAGATTTCATGTTAGGCCAAGTCACTATGCTCTTTCACTTTTAGCCGCTGTTTTTACAGCTTTCGTTTCACTACGACAGGTAGCTTTACATGTTTCTGATCCTGTTGGATTTGGGTCTACAATATTAGGAATGCATATGTATAGCTGGGTATTTGTTATATCTATGATCGCTATTATTTATATAGCGGTAGTTATGTCATACCCTCAACAATATGAAATCCGTAAATCACCTCAAGAAATTTCTGAAGCTAAGAATAGTAAAATACGCCTTCTAACTCATGTAATATTTTTAATTTATGTACTCGTGATATTTGCTAATGTGGTATCAACTTTCTTTGAATGCGGTCTACATGAGTGCCCGGACAATCCAGTAAAGTATTTACTCGCATAAACTCTCCAAACGATATTGCTTACGGTTTTATTTCCGATAAATCTCCTATCTTATATACCTTAAACTTAAAGCTTCTAACTATGGAAGTATCATTAATATGAAAAGCATCTTCAACATGCTCAGGTCTAACCTTATCCATATCTATTATCGGTTTGTTCAACCTTACACCATGAGTATGACTTAGTAACTTATGTTTATTAGCAAATGGGTTGTAATACAAAACCGATGAAAGTTTACTATTTATAGTTTTTAAGTCATCTGAGTTTGGATCACTAACAACAGCCATTATAGTAAGGCTTATATCCTCATCGCTACTCACCTGCCCATCATAATATTTATCCTGATTATTAAAGATATTCTCATTATTTATTGGTGCCTTAGAGATAGACTCATAATTAACCAAATCAAGTTCACAACAACCAATTAGAGCAAAAGGAGCATCTAGCTCTTTATAGATCTCGGCATAAATATCTGCCAATGATAGACTCTTATCAAGAGATGTATACTGAACTTCATAATTTATAGATGCACCTTTAGGTACAATAAATATACCTGTAGTAACGAAATCAGTACCGTAAATTAAAGAACTTTTTCCTTTAGCCTTATAATCTGTTCTTGAGGTATAAATAAAACTATTAAAAAATATACTTTCTCCTAGACTTGTTATACCTTCTGGGGAAGCAAGCTCAAAACCGCACTCAAAATCTTTAGCTTGAAACCTTACATTTTTAAGCTCTTCTGGAACAATTCCATTAATCACATTATTAACATGTCCAACATAAGCTAAAGTTTGTGATTCATCATTAATCTTTTTTATATTTATCATAGTTTAATGACCTACTCCCATATCTTGCACTTGTAAAAAAAGTTCCATATTATCAGAATAATCCATACTAACATTTATTAATGTTGGCTTGTCACTAGTTAATGATTTGTTATATAGTTCCACAATATCTTCAGGTTTATTTGTCTGATAACCATCAGCACCAAAGGCTGAAGCAAATTTAGGTATATCTATTTCACCTAAGTCAATCCCAGACCCACGCTTATACTTCATTAGCTCTTGTTCTTTCACCATATCATAACTACCATCTTGCCATACAAAATGAGTTATTTTTATATTTTCACGAATAGCTGTTTCTAGCTCCATTGCTGAAAACAGAAATCCTCCATCTCCAGATATGCTTATGACTTTTTTATTTGGATTAGCTAGCTTTACAGCCATTGCCCACGGTAGTGCAACTCCAAGGGTCTGCTGTCCATTACTAAACAATAGTTGATGAGGTTTATGAGATATTAAATAGCGGGCTAACCACATATAAACAGAGCCAATATCACAACAAATAATTGTATCATCATCAATAACTTTATTAATTTCATTTACAAATCTAAGTGGGTGAATTCTATTATTTTTACCTTGCTTATTTACACCTGATTTTATCATATCAAATAATTGATTCTGTAAATCAGGGTAAGCGATTGATTTAACTTTAGAAAGCTTATCTGTCAGCAATCTAATATTTTCATGAATATTTCCAAGAACTTCACATTCTGGCTGATAATGATAATGAATATTTACAGGCTTATAATCCACATGAATGATCTGTTTATTAATATCTGAATTCCAAACCTCTGCATCATATTCAAATAAGTTTAAACCTACTGTGATAACTAAGTCTGCCTGAGCAAGAACCTTGTCTCCAGGCTGATTCTTAAACAAACCTACTCTGCCATAAAAATACTCAATTAAATTCCTAGGAATAACTCCTGCCCCCTGATATGTAGATATCACAGGTATCTTAAGTTTATTCACTAACTTTATTATCTCATTAGCATTTTCAGACCTAGAAGCTTCTTGGCCTAGAAATAAAACCGGTGATTGAGCAGACTCTATCAATTTAATTGCATTTGAGATGTTTTGTTCACTTGCTCTACCAAAATTGATCGCTTCAGATTTCTTACACGGACTTATAGTAGTTGATTGTTGTAGAATATCTTGAGGTAAGCTAATAAAACAACCTCCTGATTTAGGCTCTGTAGAAATACGAAAAGCATTCGCTATAGCTTCTGGAATAATTTCAGCACTTGTAACCTCTATACTTGATTTAGTTACAGATTCGAGTAATTTCGAATTATCTGCATTTTGATGAGTTTCTCTAAATTTCATATATAAAGCAACATTACCACCTAAAGCTACAACTGGATCTCCCTCTGTCGTTGCTGTTAAGAGTCCTGTTACTAAATTACCAACACCTGGACCTGATGTTACAAGTACTACTCCTGGCTTACCCGTAGTTCGACCATAAGCTGCTGCCATAAATGTGGCATTTTGCTCATGTCTACAAAGTATCAACTTAATTTTTGAGTCATGTAAGGCATCAAAAACTGTATCTATCTTTGCTCCAGGAATCCCAAAAATATATTCGACATCATTCTCTTCTAAACATTTTACTACTAATTGTGCTGCTGTTTGCATCAGAAAAAACCCTCATATATTATTTAAGCACTAATTAAATCCTACCATAAGAGGTATAAGAAATCTGTATAAAACTCATACTACTAAATGGTTTAGGTGAAAAGTTGGATTACAGAAAAAATATTTATTTAGAATTATTTGTTAACATTGAAGACGTCTTTATTTTTATGCTTTAACATAAAAAACTCTTTCATCATTGGCTTGAATTCTTCAAGAGTCATATTTTCATATGACTTACTAAATGCTTTATCATCATATTTAGCTATAAACTCTACAGCATCATCATAATATGGATTATCTTTAAACTCATCTCTAAGATTTTTATTTAAACCAATTTTATCCCAAAAATTATACCCTTGGAAAATAGAATGGTACTTTAGCATGAAGTAACATTTATCAGAGATATAGTTTCTAAGAAGTTCTGCTATAATGTGATCATGATTAAATGGGTCAAATATTTCACCCACATCATGTAACAAAGCAGAAATAACATAATCTAATTCCCTACCATCTTTATGTGCTAGCGTAGCAGATTGTAAAGAATGCTCAAACCTATTAATAGGGAATCCTTCTTTAGAATCTTGCAATTTTAATAATAACGTTGAATACAGCTCAACTAAGTAATCTGAATCACAGTACTTATTCAAACCATCAATAACATTTTTAATATCATCAGCTGTTGATTGGTCCATGCTCTTATAATCGCTCATAATTATTTACCTTTACATATATTAGACACATATTCAGTATAAGCAGAAAATTGCAAAAAATATATAAAGAACCACCTTTACTAAGGTTAATTATAGTTAATAGTTTAGAAAATAAACCAACCAATCATCTAAGTGAACGATCTTAATCGGTATATTTTAAGGCAAAAAAAAGCCCCACTAGAGGTTATCTAATGGGGCTTTTAATATGTGCTCATTGTTGTTGAGTCTTTTATTATAGAATAAAATGGCGACTACCTACTTTCACTTAGCGAATGCTAAACTATCATCGGCGTGTTATAGTTTCACTTCTGAGTTCGGAATGGGATCAGGTGGTACCTACAAGCTATCATCGCCAAAACTTTAATCTCTAATGTTTTGGTTTTGTATTTTACTGTTTAATTGCATATCAATAAAGATATTTAACAATTCAGCATAGAAATAGACTTAAGTCTCTCGGATCATTAGTACTGGTAAGCTTCATACATTGCTGTACTTCCACACCCAGCCTATCAACGTCGTAGTCTCCAACGTTCCTTACAGGTCTAAGACCTGGGATATCTAATCTTGAAGGAGGCTTCCCGCTTAGATGCTTTCAGCGGTTATCCCTTCCGAACGTAGCTACCCGGCAATGCTTCTGGCGAAACAACCGGAACACCAGTGGTTCGTTCACTCCGGTCCTCTCGTACTAGGAGCAACTCTTCTCAAATATCCAACGCCCACGGCAGATAGGGACCGAACTGTCTCACGACGTTCTGAACCCAGCTCGCGTACCACTTTAAATG
The DNA here is from genome assembly GCF_003290445.1 of Francisella adeliensis. NCBI lineage: Bacteria > Pseudomonadati > Pseudomonadota > Gammaproteobacteria > Thiotrichales > Francisellaceae > Francisella > Francisella adeliensis. Next base: position 1,677,460 of record NZ_CP021781.1, read on the forward strand.
GCGAACAGCCATACCCTTGGGACCTGCTTCAGCCCCAGGATGTGATGAGCCGACATCGAGGTGCCAAACTCCTCCGTCGATATGAACTCTTGGGAGGAATCAGCCTGTTATCCCCGGAGTACCTTTTATCCGTTGAGCGATGGCCTTTCCATACAGGACCACCGGATCACTAAGACCTACTTTCGTACCTGCTCGAGCCGTCACTCTCGCAGTCAAGCGCACTTTTGCCTTTATACTCTTGGCATGATTTCCGACCATGCCGAGTGCACCTTCGTACTCCTCCGTTACTCTTTGGGAGGAGACCGCCCCAGTCAAACTACCCACCATACACTGTCCTCGAATTTCTCCTGAGTTAGAACTTCAAATAGTCAAGGGTGGTATTTCAAGGTCGACTCCAACAAATCTAGCGACTTGTCTTCATAGTCTCCCACCTATCCTACACATAAATATTCAAAGTCCAGTGCAAAGCTGTAGTAAAGGTTCACGGGGTCTTTCCGTCTAACCGCGGGTACACAGCATCTTCACTGCGATTTCAATTTCACTGAGTCTCTGGTGGAGACAGTGTGGCCATCGTTACGCCATTCGTGCAGGTCGGAACTTACCCGACAAGGAATTTCGCTACCTTAGGACCGTTATAGTTACGGCCGCCGTTTACTGGGGCTTCGATCCACAGCTTCGCTTGCGCTAACCACTTCAATTAACCTTCCAGCACCGGGCAGGCGTCACACCCTATACTTCATCTTACGATTTCGCAGAGTGCTGTGTTTTTGATAAACAGTCGCAGCCACCTGATAATTGCAACCCATCTCTGCTCCAGGAGCAAGTCCCTTCACATAACATGGGCACACCTTCTTCCAAAGTTACGGTGTTATTTTGCCTAGTTCCTTCACCAGAGTTGTCTCATAGCCTTAGTATTCTCTACCTACCCACCAGTGTCGGTTTACAGTACGGTTACCTATACAATATACTTAGAAGATTTTCCTGGAAGCATGGCATCAATAGCTTCGTCAAACAAGTTTGACTTCGTCTCGTATCTCAGATCAACAATACACCGGATTTACCTAGCATATCTACCTACTTACTTTCACCCGGACAACCATTCGCCGGGCCTACCTAGCCTTCTCCGTCCCTCCATCATTCATATAAGCAGCACAGGAATATTAACCTGTTTTCCATCGACTTCACTCTTCAGCTACGCCTTAGGTGCCGGCTTACCCTACGTTGATTAACATTGCGTAGGAATCCTTGGGTATTCGGCCAATAAGAATCTCACTTATTTTACGTTACTCATGTCAGCATTCGCACTTCTGATACCTCCAGCATGCTTCTCAACACACCTTCATCGGCTTACAGAACGCTCCCCTACCATATATTATCTATATCCGCAACTTCGGTGCATAGCTTAGCCCCGTTAAATCTTCCGTGCGGGCCGACTCGACCAGTGAGCTATTACGCTTTCTTTAAAGGATGGCTGCTTCTAAGCCAACCTCCTGGCTGTCTGGGCCTTCCCACTTCGTTTCCCACTTAGCTATGACTTGGGGACCTTAGTTGGCGGTCTGGGCTGTTTCCCTCTCCACTACGGACCTTAGCACCCGCAGTGTGTCTCCCGTGATTGAACTTGATCGTATTCTGAGTTTGCATCGAGTCGGTAAGGTCGTAAAACCCCCCTAGTCGAAACAGTGCTTTACCCCAATCAGTTATACACGAGGCACTACCTAAATAGTTTTCGGGGAGAACCAGCTATCTCCGTGCTTGATTAGCCTTTCACTCCGATCCACAACTCATCCCGTAATTTTGCAACATTAGTGGGTTCGGTCCTCCAGTTAGTATTACCTAACCTTCAACCTGGTCATGGATAGATCGCGCCGGTTTCGGGTCTACTCCTAGCAACTATACGCCCTATTAAGACTCGCTTTCGCTACGGATCCCTTATTCAGTTATCCTTGCTACTAAAAGTAACTCGCTGACCCATTATACAAAAGGTACGCAGTCACATAACTAAATTATGCTCCTACTGCTTGTATGCAAGTGGTTTCAGATTCTATTTCACTCCCTTTATAAGGGTTCTTTTCACCTTTCCCTCACGGTACTAGTTCACTATCGGTCATTCAGTAGTATTTAGCCTTGGAGGATGGTCCCCCCATATTCAGACAAGGTTTCTCGTGCCCCGTCCTACTTGTTCGTATGTCTAGTTCCACTAAGATTATTTCGTATACGGGACTATCACCCTCTATCGTCAAGCTTCCCAACTTGTTCTACTATAATTCTAGCTATATCATACCAGGCTCTTCCCACTTCGCTCGCCACTACTACGGGAATCTCAATTGATTTCTCTTCCTAAGGGTACTTAGATGTTTCAGTTCCCCTCGTTCGCTCCTAACTCTATGTCGAGTAGGTAACCAGACTGCTCTGGTTGGGTTCCCCCATTCGGAAATCTCCGGATCATAGGTCATTTACCACCTAACCGAAGCTTATCGCAGATTAACACGTCCTTCATCGCCTCTGAATGCCAAGGCATCCGCCACTTGCACTTATTTTCTTAAGTCTATCTCTATACTAAATTGTTAAATATCTCTATCTTCATGCAAATAAATATTGGTGGAGCCTAGCGGGATCGAACCGCTGACCCCCTGCGTGCAAAGCAGGTGCTCTCCCAGCTGAGCTAAGGCCCCAATATGTTTTATACTCCCAACATCTTACGATGTTCAGAAAATGGTGGGTCTGAGTAGACTTGAACTACCGACCTCACCCTTATCAGGGGTGCGCTCTAACCAGCTGAGCTACAGACCCGTATTTATTTACACTAAAATATATTATCTACAAACACTAAGTTAAATCACTTGAGAAACAACAGTTAAAGTTTATTTCTATTTTTCGTATTTCCTTTAAGGAGGTGATCCAGCCGCAGGTTCCCCTACGGCTACCTTGTTACGACTTCACCCCAGTCATGAATCACTCCGTGGTAAACGCCCATTCGTTAAGCTATCTACTTCTGGAGCAACCCACTCCCATGGTGTGACGGGCGGTGTGTACAAGACCCGGGAACGTATTCACCGCAGTATTCTGACCTGCGATTACTAGCGATTCCTGCTTCATGCAGTCGAGTTGCAGACTGCAATCCGGACTAAGAATACCTTTCTGAGTTTCGCTCCACCTCGCGGTATCGCAGCCCTCTGTAATATCCATTGTAGCACGTGTGTAGCCCTGGTCGTAAGGGCCATGATGACTTGACGTCGTCCCCACCTTCCTCCGCCTTGTCAGCGGCAGTCTCAATAGAGTACCCAACTTAATGATGGTAACTATCAATAGGGGTTGCGCTCGTTGCGGGACTTAACCCAACATTTCACAACACGAGCTGACGACAGCCGTGCAGCACCTGTCACTGAGTTCCCGAAGGCACCAATCTATCTCTAGAAAGTTCTCAGGATGTCAAGACCAGGTAAGGTTCTTCGCGTTGCATCGAATTAAACCACATGCTCCACCGCTTGTGCGGGTCCCCGTCAATTCCTTTGAGTTTTAGCCTTGCGGCCGTAGTCCCCAGGCGGAGTACTTAACGCGTTAGCTGCGCCACTAGATCCTTTACACCGAACCCAACAGCTAGTACTCATCGTTTACAGCGTGGACTACCAGGGTATCTAATCCTGTTTGATCCCCACGCTTTCGTCCCTCAGTGTCAGTATTAGTCCAGAATGTTGCCTTCGCCATTGGTGTTCCTTCTGATCTCTACGCATTTCACCGCTACACCAGAAATTCCCCATTCCTCTACTATACTCTAGTTTAGCAGTATCAAATGCAGTTCCAAGGTTGAGCCCTGGGCTTTCACATCTGACTTACTATACCACCTACAGACCCTTTACGCCCAGTAATTCCGATTAACGCTTGCACCCCCCGTATTACCGCGGCTGCTGGCACGGAGTTAGCCGGTGCTTATTCTTCAGGTAACGTCAATTTATTCAGCTATTAACCAAATAAACTTCCTCCCTGACTAAAGTGCTTTACAACCCTAGAGCCTTCTTCACACACATGGTATTGCTGGATCAGGCTTCCGCCCATTGTCCAATATTCCCCACTGCTGCCTCCCGTAGGAGTTTGGACCGTGTCTCAGTTCCAATGTGGCTGATCATCCTCTCAAATCAGCTATAGATCGCAGCCTTGGTAGGCCTTTACCCCACCAACAAGCTAATCTAACGCAGGCTCATCTATCCGCAGCAGCGCAAGCGCCACTTTTAATCCGAAGATATTATGCGGTATTAACGTTCGTTTCCAAACGGTATCCCCCACAGATAGGTAGATTCCTACGCGTTACTCACCCGTCCGCCACTCGTCAGCAAAGAGCAAGCTCTTTCTGTTACCGTTCGACTTGCATGTGTTAAGCATACCACCAGCGTTCAATCTGAGCCAGGATCAAACTCTTCAGTTTAATCTATTTCTGACTCTAACTACTGTTCACTCAAATTCATTAACAAAGTGTTTGTATATAATATATCTATTAAATATCTCGATGACCGCAAACCTAATCGCTGCCTCGCTTCCCGTTGCATCACTCCCAACCGGTGAAGACATATAATACACATCACATTTACAAAACGCAACTACTTTTTACATCTTTTTGAAGGTTTTTTAAAATTTATCATTTTAACCACTTTAATACACCATTCTGGTGAAAATATGTTCACGCTTTATAACGATTATAATCTTGGACCTTACTAAAACCATTAGATATTCAAATTAAATATTTTTAAAAGAAATAATTCTTATTCAACAAAACCATCTGTTGCTTTAACTAAAGCCTCTACAATTCCTGGCTCGCTTATAGAGTGACCTGCATCTGAGATTATCTCTAGCTTTGCTGTTGGCCATGCTTTATGTAGATCCCAAGCAGAAGCTGCTGGACAAACCATATCGTAGCGTCCTTGTACAATAACTCCAGGTATGTTTGCTATTTTATGAGCATTTTTAAGTAGTTGAGCCTCTTCTAAGAAGAGTTTATTTTTAAAGAAATGACATTCAATTCGTGCAAAAGCTAAACTAAACTTATCACCCGCATATTTGAGTATAGCTTCCTTATCCATAAACAACTTACTTATTGATGCTTCCCAAACACTCCAAGCAATAGCGGCTTTTTGTTTGAGAGCCTTATTCTCACCTGTGAGTATATTATAGTAAGCAGATAAGAAATCATTTCTTTGCTCCACTGGGATTGGTTCTACATATTTTTCCCACATATCAGGAAATACTTCACTTGCACCATGTTGATACATCCAAGAGATTTCTTTAGCTCTACCAAAAAAGATTCCCCTAAGAACAAGTTCTGTAACAACTTCGGGATACTTTTGAGCATAAGCTAACCCTAGAGTACTACCCCAAGACCCTCCAAACACCATCCATCTACCTATACCAAGCTTTTTACGAATCTTCTCAAAATCCTCTATCAGATGTTGAGTAGTGTTTTCTTCAATTTCTGCAAAAGGCGTGCTTTGTCCACAACCTCGTTGATCAACTAAAACAATGCGATATTTATCTGGATTAAAATATCTCCTGTAACTTGGCTGAATACCTCCACCAGGCCCTCCATGCACAAACACAACAGGCTTGCCTTTTGGGTTACCACATTCTTCAAAAAATATTGTGTGAAGATCTGACACTTTCAACAACTCTTTATTATATGGTTCTATTTCTGGATATAGTGACATGACAATTCCCAAAGTTAATTACTATCATTCAACATAATACTCCCAACAAATTGACATTTAAATATATAATTCGCTACTCATACTGAATTTATTTCTGTCTTACACTATTCTTAATATGTAGTAAGCTATAATGGTTTCTTAGATTGACTCAATAATCTTTGTAATTATACTTTTACTTTATAATTTAAACATAAAAGGAATTAAAGAAATGACTCATGAATATCTGCTTTGGATAGCTCTTGCCGCTTATAGCATCCATGTACTAGAAGAGCTTATACTTGATTGGAGAAGCTGGGCAAGATCATCATTAGGCCTAAAGCAAATGCAATGGAGTACATTCTATACTGCAAATGCTGCTGTAATGTTTATCTCAATATCTTCTGCAATGATAGGTTGGCATTTACCAGCCTTCGGCTTGATAATAGCAGCTTTAATGCTTATCAATGGAATATTTTTTCATATTCTGCCAACGATATTCCAAAAAAATATATCTCCTGGTGTAATCACATCTATATTACTTTTCTTGCCAATCTCTAGCTGGATTTATTATGGAGCATATTTAGATGGTGTATTGAGCATATCTACATTTACTATATCTTTAATTCTAGGAGGGCTATTAATGGCTTCTCCACTTATATTCTTGAAAATTAATGACAGAATTATTAAAAACATTAGCAAAGAAGATGCCTCTCAATAGAGATGTTTCCTTATTTACTGCTGCTTAACCCATATAAGGTCACTCGTGTTATAACCAAGTTCTTTAGCTTTAGATACAAAATCTTCTTTTACATTTTTAGGCACTGTAGGTGTCCTAGATAACAACCATAGATAATCTTTATCATCACCAGCAATATAAGCATATTTATAATTATCATCTAACTCAAACACTATGTAAACTCCATAAAACGGCCTAAAGAATGAAACTTTTAAGAATGCTGTATCTTGGTTACCAACAAATTTTGCTATACCATCTGCGTAAGTTCTTTCACCTGTTTTAGCATTAACACCACTATTAACCACTTTGATTGAACCATCAGAGTTTAGACTGTACTCTGCTGTTACATTAGTCATACCTTTTTCAAAACGATTATCAAAACGAGCTATCTCATACCATTTACCAAGATACTTTTTTGCTTGAAAATTTTTAACCGGCTCTATATTTGAAGGCTTTGTAACACAGCCACTTAAAAATACCACACTAACAGCAAATAGACATATAATTACTTTTTTCATCTTAAAACTCTTAATACTTTTGTTATAACAATTAATATAATAAACTACTTATAGCTACTTTAAATAATTAAACTTTCTTAACCTATGCAAACAAACTACTTAGATTTTATTAAAAAGCCAGATATATCAAATACTAAGACTTTTGTAATAAGTGGTGATGAGCCACTACAAAGGTTTAATGCTATTGAGAAAATAACTGACTCATTTAAAAATAAAGGTTTTGAGATAGTTAGACACGATTTAACCGAACAAAAACATGACTCACTATACGACGAAGCTGATAGCTTAAGCTTATTTGCTATGGATAAGCTTGTACAATTCAACATCGAGAAACCACCACAAAAAAATCTTCAAAAAGCACTAATCGAAAACTTAACTAAATCTAGTGATAATGTTTATATTTTAGTATTTCACGGATTAAAAAAACAAACCTTAAGTGCTAAATGGTTTCAATCAATTACAAATAATGCTGAACACATCCATATTTATCAACCAAACTTTCAAGCATCAATCAATATAATTAAACATGAAATCACTCAGACTAACTTAAAACTAAATGATAATGCTATTGCACTTTTAGCTCAAAAAACAGAAGGGAATCTAATAGCCACAAAGCAAATACTAAAGCTTTTAAGCAGACAAAATGAAAATAATTTTGATGAGGTTAACATTAGGCCATTTTTACACGAACACGCCAGCTTTGATGTGTTTGATCTATCTGATGCTATATTAATGCAACAAAAAGCTAAGGCTTTAACTATATTAAACAGTATACTGATAGAAAACGATAAACCACCTCTTGTGCTTTGGACCTTAAAAAAAGAATTGCGAATACTTTCTCAACTTAAGGCGACTCAAAATACCTATTACCAGAAGATATTTAAAGATAACAATATCTGGGCTTCCAAACAAAAGTACTACTCTAGTTTGATAAATAAAATCAACCTTTCAACAATCACTAATGCCTTAGAAAAATGTCTTGATGCAGACCTATATATTAAAGGCGCAAAAAAAGGCAATATAAAACTCACTCTAAACGAGATTACATACAGTCTTTTTTAAATTTATAATCAATATTATTGGCTATCAAACATTTACTTTTTTGTACTAATTGGTATCATAATATTTGAAACAACAAAATAAAGGATTTTGATAATGAGAGTAATGACAGCCGAGTATATTTGGATTGATGGAAGCGTGCCTGTACCTGAGCTTCGCTCAAAAACTAGAGTACTTCCCTTCCAAGAAATTACGAGCGCTACAGATTTTCCAGACTGGAGTTTTGATGGTTCGTCTACCAATCAAGCTACAGGCCATGACTCTGATTGCATATTAAAACCAGTAAACTTTGTATTTGATCCACTTAGAGAATGTGGCTATCTTGTACTTTGCGAAGTATACAACCCAGATAACAAAACTCCTCATATAACAAACAACAGAGCTAAATTACGCTCTATTCTTGACAGTTCAATAGATCACGATATGTGGATTGGTTTTGAACAAGAGTATACAATGTTTCAAGATGGTAGACCGTTAGGTTGGCCAACTACAGGTTTCCCTGGACCTCAAGGACCATATTACTGTAGTGCTGGATCAGAAAAAGCATTTGGTCGCGACCTTGTAGAAACTCACATGCAAGCATGTCTTGATGCGGGTATTTTATTCTACGGAATAAACGCTGAAGTAATGCCTGGTCAATGGGAGTTTCAAATAGGCCCAAGAGGTGTAGACGGCGAAGATGCTGGCATACTAAATGTATCTGATCATACTCATTTAGCGAGATGGTTATTAGAAAGGCTAGGTGAAGAGTACGATATAGCAGTTTCATTTTCAAACAAACCTATCAAGGGTGACTGGAATGGTGCTGGTATGCATGCTAACTTCTCTACTATAGGTACTAGAAGTGCTGAAACAGGTAAACAGACTATTGATAACATTGTCAAAAATTTAGAAAAAAATCATGCTAAAGATATCTTGGATTACGGGTTTGGTCTAGGCGATAGATTGACAGGTGAGCTTGAAACTAGTGACATTAACACGTTCAATGTTGGTGATGCTGATAGAGGTTGCTCAATCAGAATACCACGCCCTGTTGCTATCAAAGGCTATGGTTACTTTGAAGATAGAAGACCTGGTGCTAACTCTGATCCCTACTTGGTTTCCGCAGCTCTTGCAGCAGCAACAGTAGCATAAACTTCTTTCAGAATTCTTTTTCTTTGTTATTCTTTAAACAATACATACTTCCACAAAACTAATTAAAATAAATAAAGGCTCATAATGGAATCTAATAAAATAAACAGTGTTGAAGTTTGCACTATTGGTGAAGAGCACTATAAAACAATTTTTGAGGCTATTTGCGATAAAACTGGACATATCACTAAAATGGATATAATAAGCCATTTGAAAGATAATGGTATTACTCGAAGTGATCCCAGAATCAAGAAACTCAACAAGAATCTAGAAGATTATTCAAGAAGAGACAAGATTGATTTTGAAGGCTTTATAGAGATAAGCTCAGAATGTATAAGCCTTATTGAAAAATCAATAAATAAAGGATTCATAATCCCTGATTTCAATGAGTTCGAAAAAGAAATAAGAGAAATTTTTAAAGAGGTTTCTAAAAATGCTGAAGGACAGGTAGCTACATATATCCCTCAATTAGCGCGCGTAAACCCAGATCTTTTTGCAGTAGCTTTTTGTAGTGTTGACGGACAAATGATAACTCTTGGTGATTATAAGCAACCATATTGTGTTCAATCTACATCTAAAGCCATATCATACTGTATAGCAACTGAACTTAATGGTGAAGAAAAAGTCCATCAACATGTAGGTAGGGAGCCAAGTGGTGTTACTTTTAACGCTATTGCCTTAAACAAACATAATTTACCTCATAATCCGATGATTAATTCAGGTGCAATTATGACATCCTCATTAATAAAACCTGAAGTTAATTTAGCTGATAGGTTTGAATATGTTACCCAAGTTTGGAGTAATCTTGCCGGTGGTGAACACATCGGCTTTGATAATGCCACTTACCATTCAGAAAAAGAAACTGCTAATAGAAACTATGCATTAGCTCATTTCATGAAAGAGGTAGATGCTTTTCCTGAAGGTACAGATATCCATACAACTTTAGATTTTTATTTCCAAAATTGCTCTATACAAGTAAATGCAGTCAAAATGGCAAAAGTAATGTCTACTTTTGCTAATGGTGGCATTTGCCCTCTTACAAACAAGAAAATATTCTCACCAACAACGATTAGAAACTCATTATCTATGATGTACTCTTGTGGAATGTATGACTTCTCAGGAGAGTACGCCTTCTCAGTAGGCTTACCTGCGAAATCAGGGGTATCAGGCTCTTTAGTAATTGCTATACCGAATGTTGGGGGATTTGCAATATTTTCACCAAGGTTAGATGCTAATCATAACTCTGCTAGAGGTGTTGATTTCAGTAGGCGTCTAATAGATAAATTTAATTTCCATAACTATGACAATATTGATAATAATCTAAAAATCAATCCAATAGAAAACCGTATGATGGTTGAGTCAAATCTTACTTTTGAGCTAATATGGGCAGCAAGTACAGGTGATTTAACTGAAGTTCGAAGAAGTGTGGCACTAGGAGCTGACATTAACAAAGGAGATTATGATAATCGTACAGCTCTACACCTAGCAGCAGCTGAAGGTCATAATGATGTAGTGAAGTATCTTTTAAATAAAGGAGCTGATGTGTCTACAAAAGATCGTTGGGGAATGAAAGCTATTGATGATGCTAAAACCAATAGTCACGATGATATAATTAAAATCTTAGAGACTAGCTAATAAAACCATAATAAGCGTTCTAATATATTTACCATACTTCTTTCTCTATAATAAGCACTTTAAACACTCTAAATTAAAAAATCACTTATGAAATTAGGTATACTTATTTAGGTCTAGCTTTTGTTACCAACATTATCTATGAACTCACATACTATAAAAATATAGAAAAACAGAAGTAAATTAAATATGTCATTACCTTGTAAATCTAGGGTAGATTATATTTTTACACACTCAATTTTAGCAAACACAAATTTTAACATAAAAATAATATTTGATTTTTTAACTTAACTTATATATCTTCTATATTTGAATTTACTTAAACAGTCAGGAAATTATTATGATCAACAAACTTCTCTCACTTATTGAAAGATTTATCTTTGCAATCCGTTGGATTCAAGCACCTATCTATATACTACTTTCTTTCGTACTTTTTGGCTTTATCTATGAGATATATCATGAGCTTTATATATTATTTACATCTTTAGCAACTTTTGATGAAGATAAGTTAATCATACTAGCACTAACTTTGTGTGACATAGTCTTAGTAGCTAACCTTGTGGTTATAGTAGTAATAAGTGGCTATGAAAACTTTGTTAGTAAAATGAACCTTGATAGAAAAGGTGGTGGACAACCTATTTGGATTAAAAAACTTTCTCCAAATGCCGTAAAACTTAAAATTGCAGGATCTATAATTGGTATATCATCAATATCATTATTAAAAAAATACTTAGAAATTTCTCAAACCTCTGATAGAGACTTAGTATGGGCTGCCTCTATTCATATCGTTTTTGTAGTTTCAGCGTTACTTATTGCAGCAACATCATTTGTTGAGGGTAAATCTCACAAAGCTAGTTATGATGATGATCATTAAAATATCTATTACAGCATCGGAAAAATCCTTATGAATATTCAAGCACCAAGACTTCAAATAGTGAATTTCAATAAATCTCACAAACCAGGTCTTATCAACTTTTTCACTAATAAACAAAATACTCAATTTCTATTTCTTGAAGAAAGCCAAAAAACTATGAAAGGTGCTGGTGAACTCTTTGATTTTGTAGTTTCTAATTACCGCACAGAAAATCACATTCACTCTTATGCTATAACAAATAAAAATGGTGAATTTATTGGCTCATGTGGCTTCTCTCCTCTGGAAGACTCTTATGAATGCTACTATTCTATAGCTATTGAGTATTGCGGAAACGGCTATGCTACAGAATCCCTAAAAGCACTAATAAAGTACTGTTTTGATAGTCTTGGTTTTAATGAACTTATTGCAAATATAATCCCTGAGAATATCGCTAGTGAGAAAGTCGCTATAAAAGCAGGTATGCAATACTTAAAAAATTCAGTAAACAAAGAAAATGGTTCTAAAATTAAAGTATATAAAATAAAAAATAGATATAAATAAAGTGAAAAAAATCGCAACAATTATAATATTATCTGTAGTTGCTAGTATCTATTTTTTTGTGTTTAAGCAAAATAGTATACCCGCATGCAACTCTGCTCAAATAGAAGTAGATTCTCTAGTAAAAAACATATTAGGACAAGTAAGTTCTCAGAAAGACATTACATATAAGATTTCAAATATACAAGAAACAAAAGTTCACGAGCATAGTAGAGTTTGTAAAGCACAACTTAATTTCAAAGATGGTACTAATACTAGTATTTCTTATGCCGTAGAAAATAATAAATTAGGTAAAATCGAAGTAAGAATTATTCCTGGTGGATAAATATCCTAATACACCACATTGATAATGTGTAAAAAAATCTATAACTCCAAATAGTAAATAAATTATCTATTTCTATATTTACTAGCAGTAGAGATTCTATCTTCTAGATTCTTTCTTTCAATACATTTAGGTGATTGAGATTTTCCAGTTATAATACATATATCACTAATTTTATTATCGTACCGATTATCATAACCTACCTCTAAGGCATATGAATAACTTAAAGATAATGTAATAATTAAATGTGCTAATATTTTTTTCATTTTTCTGTACTCTATAATAACTATACTAATATTTGCATTATATACAAAATATTCATAAAATAAATATAACAATTTTTATAAGCTTTATAGCTTTTTCTGATAATAAATAAATTCATTATGCATAAACTAATTGCAAAAAAGGATTAGTTTTATTAAGATCTGTCAAACAAGTTCTTAAAAAAGTATCACATTTGAAGTTATGCAAGAAACAAAAGTTCTCGAGCATAGTAGAATTTGTAAAATAGAAGCTAGAATTATCCCTGGTAGGTAAGGGTAAAACCTACTCAGGTTTCATGTGTGGGAATAAAATCACATCTCTTATAGACTGTGAATTTGTCAGATACATCACTAATCTATCTATACCGATACCTTGACCTGCAGTAGGTGGCATACCATATTCTAACGCACGGATATAGTCCTTATCATAAGGCATTGCCTCATCATCACCGCCTGCAGCTGCTTCAACTTGCTTTCTAAATCTTTCAGCTTGGTCTTGGGCATCATTAAGCTCAGAGAAACCATTTGCAATTTCTCTAGCACCAATGAAAAACTCAAATCTATCAGTAAACTCTGGGTTACCATCTTGACGACGCGCAAGCGGAGATACGACAGCAGGATAATCTGTGATAAATGTTGGTTGAATAAGCTTATGTTCTGCCACTTCTTCAAATATCTCATTGATAAGATGACCTAGCTCATAGAAAGACTCTACTTTTATCTTTAAGCTTTCTGCAATTGCTTTAGCTTTATCAAAATCAGTTAAATCTTCTTTTGTGATATTATCGCCGTGCTTGACAATAGCATCTACCATTGAGATTCGTTCGTAGTTACCTGCAAAGTTAATTTTATGCTCGCCATACTCTAACTCTGTTGAACCTGTAACTTCTTGTACTAGCTTAGATAGCATATCTTCTGTTAGATCCATAAGATCATTATAATCAGCATACGCCATGTAAAACTCTAGCATAGTAAATTCAGGATTATGTCTTGAAGATACACCTTCATTACGGAAATTACGGTTTATTTCGTAAACACGCTCAAAACCACCAACAACTAATCTTTTTAGATAAAGCTCTGGAGCTATACGCAAGTACAACGGCATATCTAAGGCATTATGATGAGTTCTAAATGGTTTTGCAGCTGCACCACCTTGTAGGACATGCATCATAGGAGTTTCTACTTCCATAAAGCTCAAACTGTCAAAATAATTGCGGATAAAGCTTACAACCTTTGAGCGAACCTTAAATACATCACGAGCCTTTTCATTTGTGATAAGATCAACATATCTTTGACGGTATCTCATCTCTTGATCTGCAAGACCATGGAATTTATCTGGTAATGGGCGAATTGATTTTGTTAAAACTTCAAAGTGACTAGCCTCTACAGAAAGTTCGCCTGTATTTGTTTTAAACATAGTACCTGTGATACCTACAATATCACCCAAATCACATAGATTTTTGAAAGTATCGTACTGACCTTCTGGTAAGTCGCTCTTTTTCAAATAACATTGGATTCTACCAGAATAATCTTGAAGCGTGATAAATGAAGCCTTACCCATTACACGGCGTAGAACTACTCTACCTGTTACACTGTATTGTTCTTTATTTTCAAGCTCTTCTAATTCTGGTTTTGTAAAGCTTGCGTATTTATTTTGCAAATCATTTGCTACAGCATTTCTTCTAAAGCTATTTGGATGACTTATACCATCATTTTTACCTGCTAAAGATTGAAGCTTTTCTTTTCTCAAAGTCATCTGTGAGCTTTCTTGTAGCTCCGTGATTTGTTTTTTTACTAATGATGCTGACAGCTCTTTTACGCCATCACTTTTTTCATCAAGACCTTTTTCTGTGATGATGTTTTGCACCTGCTCACGAATTTTGCCTCTTACTGCATCTTTCATTGCGATTTCATTAGCTTCTAAATACTCTTTGATAGAAACTTTAATTAAATCTTTTAATTTACTGCTCATTTATACACCTGTAATTTATAGAGAGAATTGTCTTTTAAGTTTAAGCTACCTATTATACATAATATTTATTGAGTTATATACACACAAACTATTTAGAAATGCTAGATTTTAGCCAAACTATTTATTATCAACTACGCTCTAGTAGCTTCCAATACAAATTAAACTTTTTTTAAAAAAAACTTTTGCCTATAATTAGTTAAATCTCTTTTACTTAAATAACAAAAATGAGTCACCATAGTTTATTTGTATTACTTTGTATCATTACGGCATTAGCAAGTTATATTAACCTAAAGTATCTTAAACTGCCAAAACCTGTAGGCTTGATAGTTATTAGTGCTGGTTTTTCTTTGATACTACTGGTTTTAATAAACTTTAAACCACACTTATTTGACCCTGTTTATAATCAACTAGATAGTGTTAACTTTAAGGCAGTTGTATTACATGGCATGCTTGGTTACTTGCTTTTCGCCTCAGCAATGCACCTTAACTTACTAAATCTTAAAAAACACTTTTTAGGTGTTTTGACTCTTTCTAGCATAGGAGTAGTTATCTCAACATTTATCATAGGTACCCTTGGATGGCTAATTATCCCAATGATTTTAGGCAAACAACTTCCTTATGTTGTATATCTGTTAGTGGGGGCTATAGTTTCCCCTACAGATCCTGTTACAGTATTTGCCGTTTTCAAAAAAAACAAAAATGTTCCAACAAGGGTTAAATCACTCCTAGAAGGTGAATCTCTGTTTAACGATGTAATATCCATAGTTCTCTTTATGATATTAGTATCTATAACATTTGGTTCAAATACGGACATCTCTATTTTACATATTGCTGAACTGTTTTTGCAAGAAAGTCTAGGAGGAATACTATTGGGTGTACTATTAGGTGTAGTTGGTATGTCATTAATGCATAACTCTGATGATAGTCATACTTTAATTATTATTTCTTTAGCAATCGTTAGCTCAGGATTTTGGCTAGCTCAACAACTTGAGGTTTCAGGTCCTCTAGTAATGGTAGTATCTGGACTTATTATTGGTAACAGCAAATTTAAAAGTAGACTATCTAACAGAGAGGTCAAAAAATTCACAGATTTTTGGTTAACAATTGATGAATTATTAAATGCATTTTTATTTGTTTTAGTCGGAATAAAAATATTAGAACTAGATTATTCGAATAAAATACTATTTGTTGGGATTGTGTCGTTTATTATTACCGTTATTGCTAGATATATAAGTGTTGCCATATCTGTGTTTTTACGAAACAGAGGTGTTCCTAAAGACTACAGTCGGAACAATATTGTAATGACATGGGCGGGATTAAGAGGAGGAGTATCTATTGCGCTAGCCTTATCCCTACCCATGGATAGTAGGTATGTACTTTTATTTTCTATTGTATATATTGTTGTAATACTATCTATATTTATTCAAGGAACCACATTTAAAAACTTACTTGATAAGTTTTATGGTTAGCCTATAATCCACTTTTTAAACTAGCTTCGATGAACTTATCTAAATCACCGTCTAATACTGACTGAGTATTTGAACTTTCAACACCTGTTCGTAAATCTTTGATACGCGATTGGTCAAGCACATACGAACGAATCTGGCTTCCCCAACCAATATCTGACTTAGAATCTTCAAGAGCATCTTTTTCTGTATTGCGTTTTTGAAGCTCTAACTCATATAACTTAGATTTAAGTTGCTTCATCGCACTATCTTTGTTTTTATGTTGCGACCTATCACTTTGACTTTGCACTACAGTATTTGTAGGTACATGAGTTATACGCACTGCTGAGTCGGTTTTATTAACATGCTGCCCACCTGCTCCACTTGCACGGTAAGTATCTATACGCAAATCTGCAGGATTGATTTCTATATCAATATCATCATCAACTTCTGGTGAAATAAACGCCGATGCAAATGAAGTGTGTCTTTTACTGTTTGAATCAAAAGGCGACTTTCTTACAAGTCTGTGAATACCTGTCTCGGTGCGTAACCAACCATAAGCATATTCACCTTCAATCTTTAGCGTACAGCCCTTTATACCTGCCACATCTCCATCGGAGACATCATCAACAGTCACTTTAAAACCATGACTATCTGCCCAACGCATATACATACGCATCAGCATTTCAGCCCAATCTTGTGCTTCTGTACCTCCAGAACCTGACTGTATTTCTAGAAACGCATTATTTGCATCCATCTGTCCTGAAAACATTCTGCGAAACTCTAATTTCTCAATATCTGCAAGTACTGACTGAGTATCTTTCGCAATTTCTTCAAGTAATGACTCATCACCATCAGCCATCTCTAAAAGCTCGGTAAGAGCCTCTAAAGTATCGCAGATATTATCACAATTATGCACTACACCTTCTAGTTCAACTTTTTGCTTACCAAGATTTTGAGCGTATTCAGGATTATCCCACACAGAGCCATCTTCTAGCTCCATAAGGACTTCAACTAGCTTTTCTTTTTTGACATCATAGTCAAAGATAGTCTCGTAACGATTGGATACGAGCCGTTAGGTCTTTTAACAAAGTTTTATAATTTATAGATTCCATTTTATAGTTTTTTATATAAGAGGATTAATGGATAGATTTTATATTTTTGTAGAATTTTTTACAACTAACACTTACTAACTGATGCTACTAAAGCTCAATACTCTTAACATCAAACGATACTTTCCTGTAGATATTAAGCCCATCATGTGGAAACACATCATTTACTTTTTTCTCATTATGTAGTTTTGTAATATTAAAATCGTAACTTATCATTTCCTCATGATTAAACTTAGCTCGCTTTAGATGGTCTAATGGAAAACCTTTTTGCTGAGGTGATACAAATAATGCTTGTGCAACTCCATCGGCACCTTCAAGATCATTAATAGATCTATTTGAAACCATACCAACTACTAAACCATAAGCAAAATTTTGTATAGAAAGAATCTTAATAGCAGATTGTACCCTACTTAAGCCATATATATCGTCTGTATAGGACGGTACTATAATCAAATCTGGTTCAATTTTAGCTAATTCTATAGATATATTTGCAAATTCACTGGTATAGCATATTAGAATTACAACCTTACCTTTATCTGTATCTAATACTAGTATATTGTCACCCTTACCATTATATCCAAATGCTAATTCTACAGGTGTTAAGTAAATCTTATCATGCTCTATAATCTCACCGTTTGGTAATGCTACAATCAAAGTATTATAAATCTTCTCATCAATGACCCTCACAATTGTTCCACCTACAATTGTTATCTTCTCTTGTTTAGCTAAATTTAACAAATAAGCTTTATAAGCATCATAAAACTTTGCTAGATTAAGAAGAGAACTTTTCTTCCAAGGTAAATCGTATATCAAATTAAGAGTATTATCTTCTGGAAAAACAACAATATCGGCATTTTGCTTTTTTGCATCTTCCACATACCTTGAAACATCTGCTTTAAACTCTTCAAACGACTGTTGATGTGCAAGCATTTGTACTGCGGAAACCTTTATTGAATCAGCAAAACCTAAATTTACAACTAAAGCAAATACTAATCCTAAAAACACCCTGAACTTCATTATTAGAAAACAACTCTTTAAAAAATATTACTGTAACGATACCCTTTATAATTTATTTTTTCAATTTGTTTAATATATCAACCCCATAAACTATAAAATGAGAAAGCCACCCAATAATACCTTATTCTTTTTAGTTAACTTTGTTATCATTTATTCAAGGACTTTACTAATATAAAAAAATTTATGTCATATCAAGCATTAGCACGTAAATATCGCCCTCAATCCTTCTCCGAAGTTGCAGGACAACAGCATGCTCTAAACAGTTTAGTTCACGCTTTAGAAACACAAAAAGTTCATCATGCTTATCTTTTCACAGGTACGCGTGGTGTGGGCAAAACTACCCTTGGCAGACTACTTGCAAAATGTTTAAACTGCAAAACTGGTGTAACTGCAGAACCATGTAATGAGTGCGAAAATTGTGTAGCTATAAATAATAATAGCTTTATCGACCTAATTGAGATAGATGCAGCCTCGCGTACAGGAGTTGAAGAAACTAAAGAGATATTAGATAACATCGCTTATATGCCTTCTCAAGGTAAATACAAAGTCTACCTAATAGATGAAGTACATATGCTTTCTAAACAAAGTTTTAACGCCCTGCTAAAAACTCTTGAAGAGCCACCGGAATATGTCAAATTTATATTAGCTACAACTGATTATCATAAAATCCCAGTAACCATACTTTCAAGGTGTATACAACTTCATCTTAAGCATATTTCTCAAACAGATATTAAAGCACAAATAAATGAAGTTCTTACCAAAGAATCAATCGAATCAGATCAACAATCTCTAGACTATATAGCATACCATGCCAAAGGTAGCTTAAGAGATGCTTTAAGCTTGACTGACCAAGCTATAAGCTTTTGTAATGGTAAGCTAGAACAAGCTAAAATAAAACAAATGCTCGGTGTTGTTGACAATGAAGAGGTTTATACTATAGTCAAAGCTATTATCAAAAATGATCCAAATGCGATACTACCCGCTGTGAAAAACCTAACATTAAGCGAATCAAATGCTGAAGCTGTGCTTGATAGGATTGCTGAAATATGGTTTAGCTGTTGTATATATAGCTTCACGCAAAGCCTTGATGTTATAAATGATATAGACATTGATATAATTAATGAAATTTTAGCTCACCTTTCTGTAGAGCAGGCTCACTTTCTGTATCAGCTAACGATATCTGCCAAAAAAGATATTTCACTAGCACCAAGTTTTGAAACTGGCGTGACTATGGCTGTGCTTCGTCTTATTGCATTTCAAAAAAAAAGCCTAAATAGTAGCGAGACTACAGATTCAAAACCTGTTGAGGCTAATCTTTCACAAGAAACTAGAAAAGATATTTCTCGACTTAAAGAAGAATTTAAACAACCGACTAAAGCAAGTCCTAGCGTAAATAATGCTCAAGAGTCTAAAGTTTCTAAGCCTATAGTAGAACATTTACCTAAACCTAAAACCGCAACCGTAATGCAACCGCAACCGCAACCGCAACCGCAACCGCAACCGCAACCGCAACCGCAACCGCAACCGCAACCGCAACCGCAACCGCAACGCGATGATACACCTTTAGATACAAAATGGTTTAATCTTTTAAATAAAATCAAAATAAAAGGGTTCACTAAGACTCTAGCTTTTAACAGCAATCTCGCAAAAGTTACAGATAACCATTTTGAAATTCATTTAAATGATGATGCTAAAAAGACTCTTGAACTAGACCCGCAATGTTTATCTAAGCTTCAAGCTAGTATTGGAGAATATTTCAAAAACCCAAGCTTTAGATTAGATATAAAAAACCATCAAACAAATCTAACAAGCTCCAACCAAAAATCTCCCGCAGAAATTAAAAGGCAGAATGCGGTAGATTTAGTTAATAACGATAAAAATGTAAATTTGATAAAAGAAACCCTAGGCTTAGATATCCTAGATGAGAATATTGAGCTGATAGATTAAGTAAAAACTGAAAAAATTTACAAAATATTTTATAGCCTAAAGATACTACTTCAATCAAATTTTATTTTATACTTAAAACATTTGCGGCGTTTTTGTCATAAGTAATATTTAATAGCTTAAAAGAAGTATCCGCGGCATTTGCTACCAATTTCTCACCTATAAAAAGCTCAAGAGACTTTAAATCATTAGCATTAGCCATATCCTCATGGCAATTAGCTGTGAATTTCCAGCCTTTTGCACCATTTTTTGTTGTAGGTTCTACCTTAGCAGACCTTCTGTCACAGTATTGTAACCAATTACCACCTAAAGCAACCTTAACTTCTTTCTCATCAATTTTGATGTCTATCTTTAAGGGATTATAAGTGTAAATTTTTGCACTAGTTCCCTTTCCCACAGCCCTATGCTCTAAAGTATTCAAACTATCGCTATAATCCATAATAAGTGAGGCACCAGTCATAAAACCTTGTTGAATAGCATAATGTCGCATTGGACGATCATTATTCTTTGAAGGTACTCTTGTTGCTTCAAGCTTAGTATTGTCTTCACTTACACCCCCAATATAAGTAGAAAAATCATTATGTAAGCCTCCTAAAAACCACCCATATGGTTGTGATATATCGTTATTTATAAATACCCAGTTACCTGTTTCTTGGAAATGAATCAAAGTTGAATAAGAAACATAATAACGATCCTTAAAACCTGGAGTTATATTGCTATCATAAATCCACACTGGCTTTTTATCCACTTGATATTTGTCAGTTTTATCATCCAAATGACACTCAAAAGGCCCAACAAACAACCCTATAGTATCCTGTAGAATCACACCATCATTTATACTATCAATAACATGCTTAGAGCCATTACCAAAATAATTTTCAGAATCTTCTCTTTTGTAAAAATTATCATAGTTCAATATAAAGCGTTCGTTCTCAGAAATGTTTGAACCATAATTAAAACTCATAAAATTTGCTGGAACATGATAACCATCAGCTACTGTATTTAAGTATGACGCAAACTTATATTTATAATCTATTTTTTTAGGGTCTATATCTTCTGTGCATGCAATACTAACGAATTTAGAGCTTGGAACATATTTGGCAATTACGCAATGTTCTTTTGCCAAATCTATATTCATTTTATTTTTATTCTCGCCTGCCACAAAAAGTAGATTACTTGTAGACCTAAAAATATCAATTTTGTTTTTTATATACAATCTATCCATGCTTGATGTAAAATCATCGATCTTTGTATTTATTTTGACAACATTATCTTTTAATTGCTCAGAAAGTGTTGTGCTTTCCTTCATATTTTTTGCGATATAAAAATCCTTATATGCAGGGTCTTTATCTATAAGAACAGTAAGTGCTTGTATAACCATGTATGTTTTTTGCATCAATATCGCATAAGTCAAATTAACTGAAGTAACACTATAATTTAAATAATCAATTGACTGAGCAAGATCCAATGATAGGTCCGTTTTAATAGAGTCCAATAAAACACTTTTATCTGTTGGTGCAGGTAAATAATTTGAATTCAAACGTTTAAGTAAGTTATCACGTAAAGAAATAATGCTATTTATATTGTCTTGAGTAATATGCAGACCACTTGTTTTATAGACTAAATTATTTTCAACATATGAAATTATCTGATCACTTTCTATATCAGGATTTATTTCTACAGGCTTGATAAAAAATGAATCATAATACAGATCTATATTACTAATTGTCTCAACAAGAAAGTCATCT
This sequence comes from Francisella adeliensis, assembly GCF_003290445.1. Taxonomy (NCBI): domain Bacteria; kingdom Pseudomonadati; phylum Pseudomonadota; class Gammaproteobacteria; order Thiotrichales; family Francisellaceae; genus Francisella; species Francisella adeliensis. Next base: position 1,699,442 of record NZ_CP021781.1, read on the forward strand.
GTACTTTTTAGATTTTTTGTTTTATCACTTTTATTTTTACTATTTGAAGAATCTAGTAAAAACAATGTCTTTTCAAGTTGGCTCGCATAATTTGCATAATTTGCATTATAAAAACCATCTACTATATAAGTCTTCATTATCTTCTGATTATCTTGAATAATATCTATACCTTTTTGTATTTTCTCCAAAGATTTTATAATATAGTCAAGTTTTTTTGTTACGCTCTCCTCTTGGGGGTTAATTAAAGCAAATAATGCAGATAATCCAGTTTGATTCATTAGATAATTAAATCCTGTTCCAGCTACCCCAGTTAAAATATCCTTAACCTTATTAACGGCAAAATCTTTAAATTTTTTAGAAGCCTGATCTATTTGATCATCATTATTATTTGCCGAATAATATCGGATTATTTGGTTCTTCTTTTTGAATTCACTATCATCAATACTATTGGCTTGTGCTACTGAGAAACTACATAATATAGTCATTAAAGTTAATGGTTTTATTGCATTTTTCATAATAATTTCCTTTAATTAATTTCCTACACAATAACTAATAATTAAATAATTCACTTTCTAATTAATCTAAATAGAAAGTCTGACAATCAATATCATTTTTTATTCTATTAAACTTATTTCATATAAGCTCACTTGCCACTTTAACAAAAAGAACTCTAGATAAAATACTAGTAATTATCCTAATAAATTCTTCAATTCATATTTAAGACTTAAGCAAAATCAACAATGACTTACTACATCGAACAAATATAATTATCCTAAGGTTGTTCTCTCAATCAAAAAGGCTGGTGATTCAATAGCAAAAGTTCATTGAACCTGTCGAAATGTTTGCTATTTATATAAGAGTCTGATGTTTCGATCAACTAAGCTCTAGTTATCTTGTTATCTTGAGTAATCTGATTCAATAGCCTTTCAAAGATATAAATCTAACATATTAGTATTTTTACTAGTAACATACTAATAAGATTAGGAGTAGAATACAGATATCTAAGAGTCTAGAGCAGATATGAAAGATAGATTAGATCTCGATAAGCACATAGGTCTAGAATCAAATCAAGCAATGCCTGAGTCATTAAAGTTTTTTGTGAAACCATGAATATGGCTTATATTTATATAAACCAAGACCTAAAAATAGTTGATAGCAATGATCACTATAAAAGACTTAATATTGACTCTAATACCCTCATAAAATCACTTTGCTTGAACACGCTAAAAGAAAAGAAAAAACAATACTCTAGTAATTACTTCTCTAACCATTACTGTACTTTAAGGTTTGATTTGATAAGCACAACAAGAAGTTTATATTGGATAACGATTCGTATAATAAATATTGAAGATTTTGCTAACATTAATACAGCTCAAATAGTAGAAGCTCTAAACGGCCTACCCTTATATATTTATGCCAAAGATAGCAATGGCACTTATGCTTTTTGTAATGACCATAAAAATTTTTTAGCAAATAATCCTATAAATAAAACTGATCATGACTTACAGTGGGTATCAAGTGCACAAAAACTCATAAATAATGATCAATTTACTTTAGAGTCAATGTCTCAACAATACTTTATTGAACAAATAAACATCGATAATAAAATTATAAGCTCTATATCCATAAAGACACCTGAAAACCAAATTTTATTTGGCCTTTCTATAGAGCTTAACCATATACATCAAAAGATGTTGGAATATAGTAATAACATAATCATAGGTGATAATTCTGACATAAAATTTTCCACAGGCGAAATGGAATGTATGTATTGGTCAGTAGAGGGTAAATCTGCTGCTGAAATTGCGACAATAATAAACAAATCAAAAAAAACTATAGAGTGGAATATTAACCAAATAAGAAAAAAATTAAATTGCCAACGCACATCAAAGCTTGCATATATGCTTGGGCGTTATCATGCTCATCTTATTAATGAAGTTAAGTAATATTATGATTTTAGATAAACACCATTATTTTATCGACTTCTGCAATAATATGGAAATACCTCTCATAGTATGTACAGAAGAAAAAGAAATTATTTTCAAAAATAAGTTTTTTAATATCCTATTTACTAAAGAGCCTTTTATTAAAATTCTTGAAGATACCAGTATTCTGAAAGAAAAACATTCTTATAAAGAGACTTCAGACTCAAGATTTAAAATAAGATGGGATATTGCTTTAAAAGTAAATGATTTTTTATATATAACAGCACGGATAATAGAACATATTCATAAAAAAATGCTAACCTTCATTTAAATGATTTACTAAAATTACCAATCTCAGTATTTACAAAAGATCAGAATTCTATATACATACAAGCAAATGTGCTTATACAAACAATCTTTCTAACTTTGATAATATTGAAGGTATGTCAAATTATGAGGCCTTTGATGAAGAAACAGCTATAAACTTTCAAACCAATGATAAGATAGTTTTTGATACAAAAAAAGATCTAATAACCTATGAAGCAGTAGGTCATGACCAACTATTTCTTAGTATCAAGAAATATAAAGCATACAATGATGTCCCATATATATGTATCAATATCAAAAAAGCCCATAAAAATCTTTTACTACTAGAATTAAAAAATTCTGTTGCTCCAGACATTAATATAAACCTAACAAAAGCAGAGATTAATTGCATAAACCTAATGATTAAAGGAAAAACATCTAAACTTGCATATATGGTTGGAAAATATCATGCTCACTTTTTACTAGATTTATATTAGATCATCAAACATTTTCTGTAACATAACCTGATGGATAAATTTCATTATGATCTGATTTATGAAAGTCATTCATCACCATCTTAGAAGAGTGTAAATATACGATTACATAAACAGTCGCAATTAATACTAATATAAAAAATACTTTTTTACCTACCATTTCTTGAACCTATTTTTCTTATTATTTTATTGGTATATGATATAAAAAAGCATGGATTACTTTAACTAGTAAAAATACTAATTAAAGCTCATTAACAGCTGCTTTCACTAAAGATTTCTCATTATAAAAAAGGCTTAATTTGCTTATATCTCCACCGACATTTAAGAAGATAATACCTTTTAAATTATTATTCTTAATAAATATAATTTTTTCTCTAATCGTTTTTGGGGTATCAATAGTAAGGAATTCTTTGGTACTTTTGTTATATGCAATGGCTTGACCAACCCGAGTGTTATTTTCTATTTTCCAAAAAATATTGTTTTTACTTACTAGATTCTTATACTGTAATTTTTCGATTAAATCCATTTTAGAAATATTTTCATTAGAAAATGTTTGATAAAGGCCGTTATTTAAGAATGGTACTTCGTGATAAACATAGCCGAAAGTAGGAATAGTTATAACTAGTTTTCCTGGACTGACGCCGTACCTAATATAGGCTTTCGTAGTTTTAAAGATATTTTCGGAATTTTTTTGACTGATTTGTGATGTCTGTTTTTGATCAGGGAAAAGTGGGGAACTGTAATTAGTTCTTTTTTGGATGTCTAAAGTATTATGATAATTGTATGAATTGATATTCATTGTATCTACTGTTCTTGATAGCTTCTTCCAAAAGCCAGGGTAGATTTTTTCAACCTTTTTTATTATATTAGTTCTTGCAGGAATTGTTATATCTACTTCAGCATGGAGGGTAAACTTAATTTGCTCTAAAAAATTTAAGTAATTTTGTAGTTTTTGGCGAGCGTTCTTTTGATAAAGAAAAAACCAGGTGTTAGCATACGGTTGCCAATCCACACTCACTCCAGAGAAAGTTTTTCCAAACCTTTGTACATCACTTATATTTTTTAACCTTATAAATTCGAATAAACCCTTAATAGAACTCACAAAGGGTTTAACTAGTGTTGGATTTTGTATGATAGTATTTAGCTCATTGGAATACATATCCTCTATATTTAATAAAACAAGATTGCTTTTATTTATTAGTTCTATTAAGTGTTCTAAAGTATCATCATCGTCAAGCATGAAATCTTTTAAGCATAAAGGTTTTAATTTTTGCTCAAAGAGTCTTTGGTTAGGCTTTTTTTCACATATATTAATGTCACTCCCACTATATATAGCTTTGTTTAGCACCTGATAATCTAAGCTCTTAAAGTCCTTACTTTCCTTAAGATTTTTACTAGAAATGTATCCAGAGATATCAAATGAAATACCTTGAGCAACAATGGAAGAAAGACTAAAAAATATAAAAAGTTTTTTCATTTAGATATGCTTTATGAATAGTGACTGCTTTTGTTATACCAAAACTATAGAAATATAAAAATTTAATTCTCAGCAAACTAGTATTTTTACTAGCTTTCTTTAAATGACTCAGCATAATACAATTTAAACAATTCATACGCAAAGTAATTAAATATGGCAACTAGAACTTCAATACTCTTATCGGTTTTTACAAGTCTTGGGTTAATAGCATCAGTATATGCAGATGCAAGATCTGAAATTATCCTAGAAAATAACTGTAGCTATCCTGTACAGTTTGATATTGATGCAGATGGTTCAGGAAGCAATATATCTACAGAGCTAAAACCAAATCAATATTTTTTAGCAGGGAAGTATATAAATAATAATACATTTTCGCATACAACATCAGATATTAAAGTTTATTATAATGCAGGAACACATAAAGGGAGCATACAATATCTCCTAGAAAACGGCTGGAAAAGTAATTACGCTACTTTTAAAAAGCTGACCGGTGATATCGAAGTTGAACATGATAATTTACAACAAGATTATAAGAAAAATTGGCATAGTTATTCACCAAAGTTTTCACTTAAAATTCCGACATTTACAGTTTCTGCATGTTCAAGTAAAATGAATCTAAATGGAAGTTATTTAGAAAGTATTGATAGAGTTTTAATTTTTGGTGACAGTTTAAGTGACCCTGAAAATTTATATACATATACTGGAGGAGTTATACCAAAATCCACTCCATATTACAGCGGTATGTTCTCCAATGGGATTGCTTGGTCAAATCAATTTAAAAATATGCTCAAGACATATAATATGAATGTTAGTAATTATGCCGTTGGAGGTGCAACGACAATTTTGATGCCTGAATGGGCTGACCTTGGTCTACCTTATAACCTTGGTGGAGAGCTAACTTTATATAATGTAGATAAAATACATTGGCCTAAAGATGAGCGGGTTTTAGCGATATTCTTTATTGGCGCTAACGATTATTTAACTGCTAGTAAAGATATGACTATCGCAGACATGGATCAAGCCACTAACAAAGTAGTCAATAAAATAATCACAAGCATCAAAGAGGTTAATGCCGAAAAAACACTCATTATTGGTTTGCCTAATCTAGCACTAACTATAGAATCACAAGATAAAGGTAATCAGTCCACTCTTGAGTATTTGAGCCTACATCATAATGAATTATTAGAGCATTTTGCTAACCTATCTGATTCTGTGAAATTTATTGATATATCCAAGATGTTTGTATCAATGCTAAACGATACTGAAAATTTTAATAAAAAATTTAACACCAGAATAAACCCAAAACATCTTGGTGAGTCTTGTTGGAAAGGTGGTTACTTCTTAGGAAATTTAAACACGGAACCAAGTGACGAGTTCTACCGTGAATTACTTCTAAAAAATAAAAATAATATAAGTGAAAAAAGTTTAACATTTATGAAAAGCATGCCTCTATCAGTCGATATTAAGGCTGCGATTATTGCTGGAGAAAGCGGGGAAATGTGTAATAACCCATGGGAGTATGTTTTCTGGGATAAAGTGCATCCAACATACCAGGTTCATAAAGCTCTATATCAATATGTTATGAATGAGATTGGGGTCAAACAATAATTCTAATGATTACCCCCACTTCTGCTCATATTCCTTTTTATTCCAACCAGTTCTAGCAAAATCACCTTCTACTACTAATGGTCTTTTGAAAAGCAATGCATCTGTAACTAGGAGTTTGAAAGCCTCTTCTTCAGATAAGCTATCAAACTTTTCTTTTAAACCCATCTCTGTAAAAAGCTTCCCGTTTGAATTAAAAAGATCTATTACCTTAAAACCACCTATTTCTTTAATTTGTTGCATTTCTTGCCATGTAGGCTTTTCTTTTCTCAAATTCATGTACTCTACTTTTCTACCCTTTTCTTCAAAAAACTTAAGAGCATTACGCACACTTGTACAATTATTGATTCCAAAAACTTTTATCATTTTTATCTCCGTAATTTCATTAAACATTAAAAAAAGAATCCTTTTATACCATCAAACATCATTTCAACAGCTAAAGCTGTTAAAAATAACCCCATAATTTTTGAGATTATATCCATTATATTATTACCTAAAACTTCTAGAATTTTAGGTAATTCTCTAAAAAATAACCAAAGTAAAAGAGCCACAAAAACTATACAAGCTGTAGCAATTATTTTAGCTTCTACTGTAGCAAAATAAACATGAACTTCTGAAATGGTCGCTACTAAAGTTCCAGGACCTGCTACCAAAGGCATTGCCATTGGTACTATCGCTAATTTTTTTGAATCAGTATGAACACTTGTGTTTTGAACTTGTGGAATAACTCCTATAACCCTCAAACCAAAGAAAAGCACAACAATACCTCCGCCAAATTTAAAAGCATTAATGTTTATACCAAAAGCATTTAATACGCTTATGCCAACCCATGCAACAATAGTTAGAATAATAAATACTGCGATAGCTACAGTAAGTGCAAAAACATTTTTCTCTTTCCTATTTAAAGAGTCAACTGCATTGAGATATATTCCAGAAATCGAAAATGGATTAATTATAGTCAGTAAAGTAACTATAAATTTCAAGATTATCGTGAGATGAACGCCTAAAATTATCATTAGATTTTTAATTTTAATATAACTGTTATAGATAGTATTTATCTACGGGCAAAATGTAAACCCTACTCAAAATATATTTGATTATTATTATATGTTTTTAGAATTATATCTAACTCTTGTTTAGTAAGTTTATGAGATAATTTTGGTAGGTTTTCCATATCAAACCAATCAACTTCTGTTACTTCAAAGTTAGGGTTATTTTCGCCACCAACTATTTCAGCTAAAAAAACTAAACTATAAACATTATAGATCTCACTTTGAGTGTAATTATTTCTATCCATCAATGCTAAAAATTTTGTAACTTTTATGTCAAAGCCAGTCTCTTCTTTAACCTCTTTTACACAGGTTTCAACCGGAGATAAATCAATATCGCACCACCCACCTGGAATAGTCCACTCGCCAGGAGTGTCTATATCTTGAGCCATCAAAAGCTTACCATCATTGATAATAACGACTCTTACACCAGGTTGAGGAGTAGGATAATAAGTATCTCGATATATATCATACGGTTGAACTTCAGACTTTATATATTCATGAAGCATTTTAGTGCTTAACTCTAAAAGCTCATGATAATTATCCAATGCATATTCACATTTAGAATACACAACTCCTGTATGAGCTATCGCATTTACTTTTTTTATAAATTCAAAGATTTTATCTTGATTCATTTTTTGGTATTTTATTAGAAGCTGATGATGTCATCTTATCGTTTCCAAGATTACTTTTATCGCGTTTTTTTACAATAGTAAAAATAGTTATACCTATTACTGATATAGCCAAAACCACAAAAAATATTTGTGTAAACAAAAACACTGCTTGTTGCATATTATTAAACCTTATTTATTCTTTTTATGCCCTTTCTTATTTGGCTTACAAGCTTTTAATTCATCCCTTGTAGTTGCTTTCTCAACACAAGACATACCTTCTTGCATTCTTGTAATTATCTGCTGTTTTTTAGCTTCAAATTTTTGTTGATGATTATCCGAATCTTGGGAATCTGCAAAAACCATAAAAGGTATTAGTAACACTGTTGACAATAATACTTTTTTCATATCGATAATCCTTAAATGCTAATTGACTACAACCTCAATAATACCATAACACAGAACTTATTACTGCTTTTTAATATCGGCGATTTTGGCTTTCCAGACTTTAGGACCTTGCTGATGAGCAGACACCCCATTTGAGTCAACAGCCACTGTTACCGGCATATCTTCTACTTCAAACTCATAGATAGCTTCCATACCTAAATCTTCAAAACCAACAACTTTTGCTTGCTTGATAGATTTAGAAATAAGGTAAGCTGCTCCGCCTACTCCCATAAGATATATAGCTTTGTTTTTCTTGATTGAATCAATAGTATCTTGTCCACGCTCAGATTTACCTATCATACCCATTACACCTACGTTTTCTAGCATAAACGGCGTGAACTTATCCATTCTAGTTGCTGTTGTAGGACCAGCTGGACCAACTACTTCATCACCTACAGGGTCTACAGGGCCTACATAATAGATAAATTTATCTTTTAAGTTCACAGGAAACTCTTCACCAGCTTCATACATATCTTTTAAACGTTTATGAGCAGCATCACGACCAGTAAGAATTTTACCACTAAGTAAAATATTGTCACCCGACTTTAATTTTTGAAAATCTTCTTTTGTTGCAGTTTCAAGATCAATACGCACAACATCATCATTTTGACTCTGCTCGATAACTGGCCAGTCCTCTAATTTTGGAGAAGGTAAATATACAGCTCCAGAGCCATCAAGTGTAAAATGCACATGACGAGTAGCAGCACAGTTTGGTATAAGTGCTACAGGCTTACAAGCCGCATGTGTTGGGTACTCGTTAATCTTCACGTCAAGCACAGTTGTAAGACCACCAAGACCTTGCGCCCCTATACCTAAAGCATTAACCCGATTAAAAATCTCTAGCCTTAACTCTTCAGTCTCATTTTGTGGGCCGTTTTTGATAATATCTTGCATATTTATCTCTTCACCAAGCGACTCTTTAGCTAAAAGCATAGATTTTTCAGCGGTACCACCAACGCCTATACCAATTATACCTGGTGGACACCAGCCAGCACCCATAGTTGGCAACATTTCTTCTACCCAATCAGCAATACTATCACTAGGGTTTAGTACTTTAAACTTTGATTTAAACTCTGATCCCCCACCCTTTGCAGCAATATCAATATCAATCTTATCGCCATGTACTAAATCTATATGCACTATAGCAGGAGTATTATCTTTTGTATTTTTTCTTGCACCATGTGGTGGAAATACCATAGATGCTCTAAGAGGATTATGCTCATCAGCGTAACCTTTTTTTACACCCTCATTTACAAGTTCTGTAATTGTGCGACTAGTATCATCAAGTTTCGCATCCATACCAACCTTCACAAATGCACAAACCATACCTGTATCTTGACAAATTGGGCGTTGTCCATAAGCAGACATTCTTGAATTTATCAAGATTTGAGCCATTGCATCTTTTGCTGGTTTTGACTCTTCACGATTGTAAGCTTCGTACATTGCATCTACGAAATCTTTTGGATGGTAGTAAGAAATATACTGTAAAGCATCCGCTACACTATCAATTAGATCTTGAGTTTTAATAACTGCCATAATTTATATTACCTTGAGTTTTACTATTTAGAATTGCTACAAAGTATTATAACAGTTGTAATATTTTTTTTAAGCTTGTTTTATATTGAAGTCTTAGAGTCTTTTAAAGATGCTATAACCAGATTAATAACATTGTAGCCAATCACCAAAATCAACAAACAATGAAGCTGAAATGTCGTTAATGATGTAACAATATTAAAACCAATCATGACACCAACAATACCAAACAACCCAACTATAAGAATTTTTTTAAGAGGAATTCTACCTGCAAAGATAAATGCAAAAGTAGTAACTGGTTGCTGAATAGCTCCAGCTGTAGTCATAATAGGAAAGGCCACTAATGGAGACATTCCAAGCAAAAAGAGTATCGCCTGCACTATTGCAAATAACCCAACCCCAAAGCAAACTAAGAACCCAGCGATAAACATCCCAAAAAAACCTAATACGAGCTTAGTACCAGCTAATGCGACCAAACTTCCTCCTATTGGAATTAAACCTAATAGGTTAGTAAGTAGCAAAAAAATAACAACTACAAACGAGCTTATCATGATAAGTCTAATTTTCTTTGCATCTATTTTTGAGGCATATATACCACCAATAAATCCTCCCAGGGTCGCTCCTAAAACTAAAGTGATTAGCGTTAAGGCATCAACATGTAAAACCCCTAAAAAAAAGACCGCCTCTATAGCTCCTGGAACAACTTGAGCACCATTAGCTAAAGCTGGTAAATCTGCATCTTTTACAAGTTTAAATGTCTTTGCTATAGCAATATTTATTGCAAAGCTTCCAACACCTATTGTATCTCCTATAAACGCTATAACTCCTGAGAAAGCTAGCATTATCGCCTGCCAGAAACTTAAAGTTGTTTCTTTATCTTGATGTGTTGCAACTTTATATACCATATATGAAAAACATGATAATGTTAAAATCACGATTAGTGTAACGACTATAAAATACATATACCTATGAACATCTCCAATAAAAGATAAATATTGTACTGTTTTGATTCTAAAAAACAATTTTGATATTGCAAAACCTAATCTGTGTACTAAATGTTTATTAGTGTTACATACACAATACTACTCACACAAAAAAATACAAACGCTACTATCACAGCATTTATCATATAATCTTTGCGCGACTGCAAGAGTCCTCTTTTGAAACTAAACCTATACAAAACACGAGCTACAACTACTGTAACTATCAATGCCACTACAACTGCTAACAAACTTGCCAAAATCATCTTCTACACATCCACAAAACTTATATTTTTATCAAACCATTTTTCAATCAACTTATCCGCCACCTTAGGTTCATTTTCATTTATTTCATCAGCTAATTCTGAGACTTTCTCAAAACTATCATAATACTCATTTATATCGAAAGTTGTAAATGATGATAATCCAGACTGTTCTTTACCAAGTACATCTCCAGCACCTCGAATTTCTAAATCTTTTTCTGCCAAATAAAAACCATCTTGTGACTCGCGAATAAGAGACAACCTTTTCTTGCCAATCTCACTAATTTTATCACTATATAGTAATATACAATAACTCTCTTTTGAGCCTCTCCCAACCCTACCACGCAACTGATGAAGTTGTGAAATACCTAGCCTTTCGGCGTTATCTATTATCATAATACTTGCATTTGGCACATCGACCCCAACCTCAATTACAGTTGTAGCAACCAATATATCGTATTTAGCAGCTTTGAAATCACTCATAACTTGGACTTTTTCTTTAGACTTCATGCTCCCATAAACCAAACCAACCCTTTCAGCACCCAGCTCTTGCGAAAGCTCTTGATGTAGTGATTTGACATCTTGTAAAGTATCTAGCTCTTCCGATTCTTCGACTAGTGGACAGACCCAATAAATCTGTTCTTTATTTGCAACAGCTTGTTTTAATTTAGCAATAAGATTTTGCTTTTTAGTTCGGTTGAGAATAGTTGTAGTTATTGGCTTACGATTTGGTGGTAGCTCATCAAGTATCGAGAGCTTTAAGTTACCATACAAAGTCATCGCTAGAGTTCTAGGAATAGGCGTTGCAGATATTATTAGTTGATGTGGAGCTTGAAAACCCACGCCACTACCTTTTTGCATAAGGGCTAGGCGTTGTTCCACACCAAAGCGATGTTGCTCATCGACTACTACTAACCCAAGATTGTTATATTCTACTCGTTCTTGAAATATTGCGTGCGTGCCAACTACTATACATTTTTTAAGCGTACTTACCTTCTCTAGACTAGTTCGAGTTTGCTTAGCTGTTAGCTTACCTAGAAGTGGCACCACCTCAATATCTGTATCAGCAAAAAAATCACTCAAGAATGCAAAATGTTGCTCTGCCAATATTTCAGTAGGTGCCATTATCGCAGCTTGATAACCTGAGCTTACACAAGCATATAGCGCCATTGTCGCAACTATAGTTTTACCAGCCCCCACATCGCCTTGAAGCAGACGTATCATAGTATTATTACTGCGTACATCTGTGAGAATTTCAGCTATAGTTCTATCTTGAGCTATTGTAAGTTCATAGGGAAATTTTTGTTTGAAGCTTAATAAATCTTTATCAGCAACTTTTAGACTAGGCGAGCTAGTTTTAGTGCTATCCTTTTTTACACTTTCTTCCGCTAACTTATAAGCAATCATCTCTTCAAATTTTATAGAGTAACGAGCTTTTAGAAGATATCTTTCTTCAAGAGTATTTGCTAATGCGTGGATTATGTACAATGAATCTGTATAATCTAATAAACTATATTTCTTTAAATATTTTTGAGGCAATAAATTCTCAACAGTCTTTGACTGTAATACCTTCAACACTATATTAGACACAACCTTATCAGAAATTTTTGCCAACCGATAAACCGCTGATATCTTCTGTTCAATCGTTGATTTGCCGTTCTTAACAATTGACCACTCAGGATGTACCATTTGTGTACTTGAAGATAAATCCACCTTACCATAACATCGCACAGTTTCAGCATTCTCAAGCATAGATATTTGATTTGGATAAAAGCGAAACATCACAATAGTACAGCTAGCAGTATTATCTGTAACTACAAATTTCAGAAACTTCCTCCCAAATCTATTATGGCTAATATGACTAATTCGGCCTTCTATAAGATATGTATAACCAAGCTGAAGATTTGCTATAGGTGTAACATTTCGAGTATCTTTATACGCTTTTGGAAATATAGTTAAAATTTTCTCAGGAGTATTTATTCCATATTTTTCAAGCATTTTTACAGTAGCCTCACCTACACCGGAGCAATCTAACAATTCCATAAAACACTTAAAAAACGAAACAAAACTATATAAATTTTAACAGCTTGATAGTAAATGTGAACAAACTCATTGCTAAAGTAAGTCATTATTGATAAATTCTTCGTATATATAATATATTAATACAGGCGATTTATAATGCTGAAAAAATCTCTACTATTACTGGCTCCGTTATCAATAATAGCACTAGCCCTTTCAAGTTGTGGTCAAACGGGAGATCTCTACCTACCTAAGAAAGAGGTAGTTAGCTCAGGCTCAACTATTGCTGCTTCTGGCTCGACAATTGCTAAAAAAGACACTGTGAAAGTCGATAACGACCCTACTTCACCAGTAAGAAGTAGTGATCCACAAGCCACAGAATTAATCGATTCTGGCGATGGTTCTGGCTTCCAACAGAACATAATGAACTCAGCAGGAGCTGGTGGCCCTCCAGTTTAAAAACTACATTTACCAAAAAAAAGATCCATCTACTCATCTTATCTGAATTTAAGCATTTACTTTTTGGCTTAAAAGTACTAAAATTGTCGAGATATTCTTAAAATGATAATAATGATTATGCCCAAAGGAGGGTTCTAAAAAATGTCTAAAGTATGTATGGTTACAGGCAAAAGGCCTGCTACAGGAAACAATGTATCTCACGCTATGAACAAAACTAGAAGAAGATTTCTACCAAATCTTCACACTCATAGATTTTGGGTTGAAAGCGAGAACAAATATATTAAATTAAAAGTTAGTGCTAAAGGCATGAGAATTATTGACAAAAAAGGTATTGATTCAGTTTTAACTGAAATTCGTGCTAATGGTCATAAAGTATAAAATATTTAATAAAGGATAAATACAATGAGAGAAAAAATCAGATTAGTTTCTTCTGCTAAAACAGGTCACTTCTACACTACTACAAAAAATAAAAGAGAAATGCCTGGGAAAATGGAAATCAAAAAGTTTGATCCTGTAGTGCGTAAGCATGTGATGTATAAGGAAGCTAAAATCAAATAGGATTCTTCTAACCCTCAACTAGGAAACCTTCTCATGAAACAAGCTTTTCATTTTAAAGGTGGTAATTATACTATAAGTGCAATTAGTATAAATGTTACTGAGCTTACTCAGATTGAAAGTCTACTTCACTCTAAAGTTACTCAGTCAAAGTCTTTTTTCCAAAACACTCCTTTTGCTATTGATATTCGAGAAATAGATCAAGATGAAAACTGCGACCTAGCTTTTGTTGAAAAAGTACATGGATGTTTTAAATCTAACGGTATGATTCCAGTTGGGTTTGTTGTTTCAAATCAAGAATTAAAAACACAAATTGCTAAAGCAGGCTATAACATCCTGAAAAACACTAAAATAAAAGATAGCTCCTCGGATTCAGAAACCGAGGCTACTTCTACAAAAATTATAAACTCACCAGTAAGAACTGGGCAGTCTATTACCGCTAGAGACAGCGATGTAATCATTACTGCAAATGTAAATAATGGTGCAGAGATAATAGCTGATGGTAGTGTTATCGTTTACGGTAGAATTGGCGGTAGGGTTATAGCCGGTAGTTCAGGAAATACAGATGCAAAAATCATCTGTAAGGACCTAAAAGCTGAACTTGTTTCTATCGCAGGAAAATATGTAACATTAAATAATGAAAGTATTCCGGTTGATGAAAGATACAAAGATGGATACATTGTCTATCTTAATAATGATAAGCTTCATATTGAAGGTTTTTAAAAAAATTTAAAGTCAGGGTTAAAAAATGAGTGAAGAAAAAAAACAAGGTAAAGTATTTGTAGTAACATCTGGTAAAGGTGGTGTTGGTAAAACAACCTCAAGTGCTGCAATTGCTTACGCATTTGCTAATAGAGGAATGAAAACTGTTGTTATCGATTTTGATGTGGGTTTAAGAAACCTAGATCTTATAATGGGTTGTGAAAGAAGAGTTGTTTACGATTTGGTAAATGTAGTAAAAGAAGAAGCTACTATTAATCAGGCAATCATAAAAGATAAGAGAGTTGATAACCTATACATAATACCAGCATCTCAGACAAGAGATAAAGATGCTTTAAATGAGGAAGGTGTTGATAGAGTTATTAATGAGTTAAAGAACTCGTTTGATATAATTCTTTGCGATTCACCAGCAGGTATTGAAAAAGGCTCTTTAATGGCTATGAGATGCGCTGATGCTGCGATAATTGTTACTAACCCAGAAGTATCTTCTGTAAGAGATTCAGATAGAATTTTAGGCATGCTAGGAAGTAAAACACTTAAAGCTCAAAAAGATGGTGAATTTAAAGAAGTCTATTTATTATTAAACAGATATGATTCAGCTAGAGCAAAAGCTGGTGCAATGCTAAAAGCTGAAGATGTTGAAGAGATTCTTTATACTAAAATAGTTGGGATTATTCCTGAATCTAGAGAGATTTTAGAGGCATCAAACAGCGGACATCCAGTAACTCACTTTGCAGACACAACAGCTTCAAAAGCATATTTTGATGCAGTGGATAGAATACTTGGAAAAGATATTCCAATGAGACATACTGAACAAAAGACTAGCTTCTTTAAAAAATTAATGGGTAAATAAATTATGTTTGCAAAACTTTTTGGACTAGATAAAAAACAAAAGAGTGCTTCCTTAGCAAAAGAAAGACTTCAAATTATTGTTGCTCACCAAAGAAATGAGTTACAGCCAAAATCAGCTAGAATCAGCAGTCACCTACTAGCTGAACTTAAAGATGAAATAATTGAAGTTGTAAAAAAATATGTTGCGTTATCTGAACAAAATATTCGAGATATTGATCTTAAGGTTGAGGATAGTAGTAAAAACTCGACTATAGAAGTTAACATTCCTTTTAACTAATCATCTTTATGAACTATATCAACTTTGATGATGTTTCTTTTTTCAGAGGTGATAACTGCATCTACGACCATACATCTTTTTGGATTCCCAAAGGTAAAATAACCACCATACTAGGACCTTCGGGGGCTGGTAAAACAACTATCCTTCAACTAATTTCAGGTCTTATAAAACCCTCTAGTGGCTCAATAAAGGTTGGTGAAACACTAATAGGTAAAAACACTAAAGAAAAAAACCTTGCTACACTACGCAAAAATATGGGGTTTTTATTCCAGTCTGGCGCCCTATTTACACATTTGAGTGTGTACGATAACATAGCCTTTCCTTTACGCAAAAATACTAAACTCAATGAAGAACTCATTAAAACTATAGTTTTAATGAAATTACAAGCTGTTGGGCTAGCACACACCATAGATATGATGCCAAGTGAACTTTCAGGTGGTATGGCAAGGCGTATAGCCTTAGCTCGATCTATAGCTCTTGATCCGAAGATTATGCTATATGATGAACCTTTTACAGGCCAAGATCCAACATCCTTCAAAAATCTACTATCTTTAATTTCAACTCTAAATAAATCATTAAAGATGACCTCTATTATAGTTTCTCATGATATTGAAGAATCTTTAGAGCTTTCTGACCACATAGTAATATCAGCAAATAAAAAAATAATAGCTAGTGATACTCCAGAAAATATTCGCAACAGCTCAAATCCTGAAGTACAGGATTTTCTTCATGGAAAATCTAAAGTTGATTGTTCTTCAAACAATGATAATGATTTATTCATCAATACACTTCTAGGAAATTAGATTATATGAATATCTTTTCTAATATCTTTATTTTTTTATTAAACCTAATATATAGCTCCATAAGATCGACTCTTTTAATCTGGCATATTATTATTTCAAAATTTGATTTTAGAGACTGTATCACTCAAATAAAAGCTGTTGGTGTAAACTCATTAGTTATTATAATTACATCTGGTGTTTTTATAGGATTAGTTCTTAGTTTACAAGGGTATTACACTCTTTCTAAATTTGGAGCTCAATCATTGCTTGGAGTTATGGTAGCTTTAAGTGTACTACGTGAATTAGGGCCTGTTGTTACGGCTATGCTTTTTGCCGGTCGTGCTTGTAGCTCAATCACATCTGAAATTGGCTTAATGAAGGCTACAGACCAAATCAACAGCCTAAAAATGATGAATGTAAACCCAATTAGCTTTATCCTAAGTACACGATTTTGGGCATGCATGATAAGTCTACCGATTTTAGTTCTGATATTTTGTTCTGTTTCTATTGTAGCTTCATTTATATTAGCAAAAGCAGGTCTAGGCGTTGGTTTTGGTGAATTTTGGAGTAATATCCAAGCATCTGTGACAGCTTCTGATATTATTAATGGAATTATAAAAAGCCTAGTGTTTGGGTTTTTAATATCTTGGATAGCTCTTTATCAAGGATATTACTGTATTGCAAACTCAAACGGTATTGCTAAATCCACAACAAAGACTGTTGTTTATTGTTGTATGAGTGTGTTAGGTGCAGACTTAATCTTGACCTCAATTATGTTTGGAGGAGGAATATAATGAGAAATAAATATTTTGAAACGTCTGTTGGTATTTTTATAATACTTGGAGTTTTATGTCTAGCTTTTCTAACTTTTAAGGTTAGTGGTGGTTCACTTAAATCACTTTCAAGTACTGACTACACGATCCAAGCACAATTTAAAAATGTAGGATCATTACGCACAAATGCTTCAGTTAAGATATCTGGAGTTGAAGTTGGTAGAGTAACAAACATATCATTAGATAAAACTTATAATGGCTTTATGGCTGTTGTTGATATAACGATAAATAATGATGAAAAAATACCTGCAAACTATTCAGCTAGCATATCAATGGCTGGAATTCTTGGGGATAACTACATATCTCTTAGTCCTCCTAAAGAAGATATTATGGCAGTAGCTGGTCTTGATGATGAGAGTAATTCTAACTCTAGTGATGAATATCTACACCAAGGAAGTATTATCGCACTTGAAAATACAGAATCGGCTTTAGACCTTGGCTCACTTATTGACACTTTTGTCGCAAATAAAGATAATGACGATAGCAAAAAGAGCTAACACATTATCCTTTTAATATTCGATATTTTATATTAGAATTTAATATCTATATCAAAATAATAATAAGTAAAAAATATGTTTCGCAAATTAGTAGCCTTATTTACAATACTTACTCTTGGTATTTCATCTGCTTGGGCAATTGAAAACCCTGTTAACATGCTTAATAATACAATAGTAAAAACACAAGATGATCTAATAAAAAACGCTACTGAATATTCTAAAGACCCATACAAGCTTTTAGCATTAGTAGATCAAAAAATTATTCCTATTGTAAGCCCTAAAGTGATTGCTCAATTAATAGTGGGTACAAAAAAATGGAAAGCTGCTTCTGCAGATGATCAAAAAGCCTTCATAACATCTGCAACTGAGATGCTTACTTTCATGTATGCTAAAAATGTTGCTTACGCAGGTAAATACAAAATGACACTATTTGATTTTGATAAAGATAATAATAGCTGGCAGAAAAAACCAATAATTGTTGTAAATGGTAAAATCACAAATATAGATAATAATAAGAGTTCTGACTTCTCTATTAAGATGTTTAAAAAGAATCATAAATGGCACATCTATGATTTTGATGTAGCTGGTGTCAGTATTTTAAGAACATATAAAGAACAGTTCAAATCTTATGCAAGCGTGTCTGATATGATAAAAGCTGCTAATAAAGTAACTACTCGTATTAAAAAGAAAAACTATCCAAAATTATTAGATAAAGACTACAAACTTAAAAACCTCAATGACTAATATCAGCAATAATACTTGGCATATATCTGAAGATTTAAACTCTACAACTGTACCAAACATAATAAAGAGTTATAATAAATCTCTTCCAGATCAAGACTGGAGTATTGATTTATCTAAATGTAAACACATAGATAGTTCAGGTTTAGCCTTATTAGTCAAATACTTTAAATATGCTAAAGCAAACAATATAAAGCTTAGAGTTGTAGGACTGAATAAAGAATCTTTATTATTGGCTAAAGTGCATGGTATTAGTGAACTACTATTATTAACTGAAGTTACACAATAAAAACAATTTATTAAAAGGATATTTTAATGACTAAAGAACAACTAAAAGAAATTCTCGAAAACTCACTCAATAACTGTAATGCTGTTGTTGAAAGTGATGATAATGTACATTTCTCAGCTACAATCATTGCAGAAGAGTTTAACGAGATAAAAAGCAAAGTTAAAAGACAACAGTTAGTTTACTCTAAAATAAATGACTATATATTATCAGGTGAGCTTCATGCAATAGCTATGAAGACTATTGCCAAAAACGAAATTTAAAATCACCCTATCTAATCTTTCTCCATAAATAGTGTTAGCAAAAATGCTATAAAAAATAACGCTGGGATAATACAAACTACAACACTTTTAGTAACACCTAAATCAAGAAAAACACCAATCACAAGTTGTACAGTTGCTCCACCGATAATCCCACATAAGTTTACAAAAGCAAATACTGCAGATACAACTGTTTTGTGAGAATATTTATGTACATAAGAGAAACTCAAAATATGTGAAGATTGGCTAGCTCCTATACCTAATGAAAGTATACACAACAAAACTACAGGGATAGAGATATACAAATACAGAACACTAGAAACAACACCTAATAAAGCTCCTATAGAAAGCAATGTCCTAATTGCAACATAATTAGTCATCAAGCCCCATAATGGTGCTGTAATAGCTATCCCTATAAAAATCAAGGAATTACCCGCTAGTGATGCATAAAACTCCGAATAACCAAGAGAAGCTAAAAACTCTCTGCCCCATAAATCACAAAGAGCAAAAGTAGCTCCCATAGTCGCTGCACAGAAAAGTCCATTACTAACGATTCCTCGTGAATGAATCGCTTTTAAAATATCTTTGAAGATAATATTTTCACGCGATAGCTTTTTTTTGGACCTGTTATCATACACAATAAGCATTGTAATAATCAAAATAAGAACCCCAACTAAAGAAAAGCAAAAATAAATAAATTGCCAATTACTCTCTGTAACTATCATAGCTAAGGGCATACCTGATAACGACCCTCCAAGATAACCAACAAAATTTGTTAAGCCTGCCAATAACGCAAACTTTTTAACAGAAAACCATTGGACTGCTAAAGTTATTGCACATAAAAAACCAAAGGCTCCACAAACCCCCATTAAGATTCTTGCCACCATTAAGGCTACAAAGTTATTGTTTAGGCTAAATAATAATGTACTAATAACTGCTGCCGATATTGCTATTGGAAGCATCTTTCTAACACCATATTTATCTATAAGTATACCCGCTGGAATCTGTAATAAAATGTATGTGAAATAAAATGCTGAACTTAAACTTGCAAGCTGTGTATTATTTAAAGAAAGTTGTGAAGAGAAAACTTCAGAAACTGATCCCATCGAAGATTTTAGCATTATTTCAAATGCATAAAAGGCGGTAGCCACTCCCCACATTAATATAGGAATGCGGAGAAGTTTAATCATACAAGGATCCTAAAATTTTACTAGGAATAACTAGTTTTGTTCTTCTAATGTCTTGATTGCTTCTGGAGCATTATCAGCATCACCAGGTAAGTCTGCAGCTGCATTTTCTATTTGAGTATTGATATTTTTAGACTCATCAATTGTAGCTTTATCAGCATTTTCATCTAAATTAGATAAATCTATTGCATCACTATCATTAGAGTAATCTGTATCAAAAGATTCGTCAACCTGAGAAGCTTTATTTATAGTAGCAAGCTTAGTTTTAAGCATTACCGGAGGCTCAGAAGATGTAACCTTACGATTTGAAGCTACTTGATTCTCTGCATCAGAACTATCAAGACCAAGAACACCAAGTACAGCTTTATCGGTTTCGATAGAGTCATCATCCTGAGCTAGCTCTTGCTTAAGAACTTTAGCCATACCATAATCATAATTTTGCAAATAAGCATTTCTCATAGCAACATATGGATCAATAGAAACTTCGTTTAAGTTATTATATGCAGGTAAGTACGCTACTCCTTGGTTTACATAATATGTACCTGTAATACCCACACTCACACCCCAAGATACTACAGCACCAACAGGCGCAAAGAAGAACACATAAGTAAGAGGGTTAAACATAGCATCAACACCCATAGATACATCTTCAAGAGTTCCTGGGCCAGCTAATGGCCATACAACATAAGGAGAAGCTTCATTATCATCGTAAGCACCCCATTTATGTAGCGTGACAGCAAAACTTTGATGATATCTCATTTCTTTATGCAACATACTATCTGCTGGATCAAAATATCCCAAAAGACCAACCGTAGTATTTGTTAAAAACCTTACACTATCATCTCCTGCATAACCCCATTCACCTTGGAACATATCATTTATGATACGACCAGGCTCTCTAAGGTTATTCATAATGTTAAAGATTCCACTCTGTACAGAATCAGGTACCACATTATCGTAACCATGTGCTAAGGGCGTAAGTGTTTCATATGCTGAGTCGTTGAATGCATACATCTTCCTATTGTAATTTTCAAAAGGGTCTCTATTATCTTTAGTAGTTTTCATGCTCGAACAACTAGCTAAAGTAGTAGCTGCAAGTGTTAGTAAAACCATCGACTTATTGTTAAACTTCATAGGTGCAATATCTCATATATTTATGTTAAAAAAAAATAACCAGTCAATTATAGTAAATTAAATCATAAAACTCTAATAAAAATTTTCTTAGCTTAAATATCTTTGATATTATTTATCTCAATATAACATATTTAAAGTAATAAACTATGAACAACATAGACAGTAATGAAGTTGATAAATTCTCAAAACTAGCAAATACTTGGTGGGATGAAAGTGGTGAGCTCAAAACTCTTCATCAAGTAAATCCTCTTCGATTGGAATTTATAAAAAAACATACTCAACTGAATAATAAAAAAATCATCGATATTGGTTGTGGTGGAGGTATCTTGACAGAATCACTTTTCACACAAGATAATAAAACTTCCGGACTAGATGCTTCTTTTGAGGCTATTGAGGTTGCTAAAAAGCATGCTCAAGCAAACAATCTAAATATTAAATACACTAATTCAACTATTGAAGACTTTGTAGTTAACCAATCTAAAAGTTTTGACATTATTACTTGTATGGAAATGCTTGAGCATGTACCAGACCCAGAGAGCATAATTGCATCAATCAGCAAAATCATCAAAGATGATGGCTATTTTTTTGCTTCAACCTTAAATAGAAACCTCAAGTCTTACTTACTTTCTATAGTTGCCGCTGAGCATATTTTAAAAATGGTACCAAAAGGTACTCATGAATATGCGAAGTTCATAAAACCTTACGAGCTAATCAAAACTGCAGAGAAATATGGCTTTAAAGCCATAGATATGACAGGCGTTCACTACAACCCATTAAATGATAAATTCAGGCTTGGTAGTAATGCTGACGTAAACTACATAATAGCATTTAAAAAGGTTTAATCTTTATGCAATATAACCACTTCAATCACCCTACTCAAAAGTTGCCAAATTATGGGAGTATTCCTTATTTTGCATATAGAAAATTAGCTGATGATAAAAAAGAGATACTCTATCTCTTAGACCAGTTAAAATCACAAATAATTTCTTGCACAGAGTTATATAATAATATCGAAGTAGCTAATGAAAAAATGAACTGGTGGCTAAAAGAGTTAAATAACCTCAAATCGAACAAAACAATATCATCACCTCAGTTAAAGAAATTAGAAAGTGCTTTTAATAACAATACTCTTTATGATTACCTAATAGAAGATGTTAGCCACTCTATAGAAAACAGTAGCAATACTAAAAGAAACTTTATAGCACATATACATAAAAACTTCATTGGAATAGAAACGCTTAAAGCGCTATATCTAAATAATTTTGATGATATTGATAAACAACAAATAGCTCAAATAAATGCAAATAATGAAATAGTTCGCCATATCTTTTGTATGCCTAAACATTTTTATAACCATATTATTTTTGATGAAAAAATATCTCCATCTATGACAAAAGAGGACTTTAAAGGTATTACACAAAGATGGCTGAAATCTTTCTCAACAGTTAAAGCTAATAAAAGCCTAAACCCTCTTTTAAAAACAAATGCTATTCATAAAAAAATGGCTAAAAAACTAATCAAAGAGATAGATAACCCTTTTAAAGAAACGATAAGTTTTAGTCCACTCAACCTATTATTCTACTCGATTTAAAAGCTCGTGAGGTTATTTAATGCAGTCAAAAATAACTTACTTTTTATAATTATTATATTGACTCTATAAGCCAATCCGAATTTAATTCGAGCAAAAATTCAAGCCTAGATATCAGCAATTATGATACTCTCTATAATTAATACACAGCAGGAACCTCCTCCTAAAAACCCCTACCAAGTCAATATGCAAGGTCTAAGTGGTGCTTGGTTATTATGGTGGATTGAGTAAAAGTATCACTTTTTAACTCGACTAAAACAATTAGTAATTTCAATTAGTAACAAAGATCTATTTAATAATACCAAGTATTAATTAACAAAATTTAATTATTTGGCAACATAGTCTCAACTATTATTTGCTAATATTGTAAAGTAGCAAAAAACCATATTAAATGAGTTAAATAATGTTTGAAAAGTCTATTCAAAAAAATCTTCTAAATTCACTCAAAAACATAGTATATGGTGAGATATACCTAACAACTCCAAAAGGTGAAACTTTTCACCAAAAAGGCTCAAAACCTGGTGAAATAGTTGATTTAAAACTAAAAGATTGGCGTACAGTAGTAAACCTAAAATTTAAATCTGACATAGGTTTTGCTGCCGACTATCGAGATGGATATTGGGAAACATCAGATCTAAAAGCTTTAATCAGATTTGGAATAGATAATGAAGAAGCTTTTGGTCAATATATGAAACCAAATATTTTCTACAAGATGCTTCAAAAACTCAATTATCTTACAAAAAGAAATAGTATAGAACAGAGTAAAAAAAACATCTATGAGCATTATGATTTAGGTAATGATTTCTATGGTTTATGGCTTGATAAAACTATGACTTATTCTTCTGCTTTATACAAGAATCAGAACGAGTCACTCGAACAAGCTCAAATAAACAAATACAACAATATTTTAAAAACATTTGATAAGAAAGACGGCTCTGTACTAGAAGTTGGATGTGGTTGGGGTGGTTTTGCTGAAGTTGCTACAGAACATGGCTATTCTGTTAAGGGTATAACACTATCAACAGAACAACATGACTATGCTGTAGAAAGACTTGCTGGCAAAGATGCTTCTATCGTAATAGAGGATTATCGTATCCAAGAAGGTTTATATGACTATATAGTTTCAATTGAAATGATAGAAGCTGTAGGTAGAAAGTACTGGAATACTTACTTTTCAAAACTTAAATCACTTTTGAAAAAAGATGGCAAAATTGTAATTCAAAGTATTTTGATTGATGATGCAATTTTTGATGAATATGCTGCTGGTACAGATATGATTAGAACATTTATCTTCCCAGGTGGCTTCTTACCAAGTCTAAATCAAATCGATATCGAGCTTAAAAAAGTTGGCTTAAAATGTGTTAATAAAGAATCATTTGGTAAAGATTATGCCAAGACCTTAGATATTTGGGATAACAATTTTATAGCTAAAGAAAATGAGCTTATAAAGCTTGGATTCGATAAACGCTTCCAAAGAATGTGGAGATTTTACCTAACATCATGTAGTGCTGCCTTTGATCACGGTAGAATTGATGTTGCACAGTTGGAGATAACTCATGCTTAGAAAATTAGTGGTGCTATTTTTTATAACCCTACCGATACTAAGCTTTGCTGATGAACCTACTTTAAATAAAAACACAAGGTCACTGAGCGGAGTCGAAGTGCCGAAAATCAGCTTACAAGAAATAAAAACTCAAGAATCCAAACGCGTTGGTAAAGTTGAATTCAGAAAATGGTTTTTCCATATTTATAACGCTGAACTTTACACTGAAAATGGTAAATTTAGTTGGGATAAGCCTTTTTTACTTAAAATTCATTATTTATTGAGTTTTAAATCAAGAGTTATTACTAATCGCACTATCCGTGAGATTGCGGAACAACATCCTGAGGCTGTTCGAAAAAATAAAAAGAAATATAAACAAATGATAGCCTCTGTAATACCTGATATTAAAAAGAACAGTAATCTTTACGGATACATGGATAAAGATGGCTATGGGTACATTTTTACCGACCAAAATCTTGTTGGTAAAATAAATGACAAACAATTATCAAAATATTTTTTTGAAATATGGTTAAGTGACAACACAGCAAACCACCAATTATCAACAAAATTGAGGGGATTATCATAATGAATATAAAATTTAAATTTTTGAAAAAATTAGGAGTAATAATAATGGCTTTAGGATTATTTGGTTGTTCAGCTGACATTTCACAATATAAAGGTACCACACCTAAACTAGTATTGGAGGACTATCTACAGGGTCATATAAAAGGTTCCGGGATGATTCAAAATTATAAAAACATGGTTATCAAAAAGTTTGACTTTAGTGGTGATGCTAGCTGGAAAGATGACATTTGTACTTTTGATGAGCATATGGTTTATGATGATGGAACTAAGGATCATCGTATCTGGACTATCAAAAAAATCCGTGACGGATATTATGAGGGTACAACTGGAGATGTAATTGGGATAGCTAAAATTCATATCGAAGGTAATGCTATGAACTGGAAGTATCAAATGAATGTTCCTGTTGGGGATAAAAAATATAAGATTTCATTCGATGACTGGATGTACCTGATGGATGATGGCTCACTAATAAACAAAAACACCTTTAAAAAATTTGGTCTTAAAGTAGGTTCGCTTACACTAATGATGCACAAAGAAAATAAGGAATAATATGCAAAACTTTGTAGATAAAACTATTTGGGTAATTGGTGCAACAGATGGAATTGGCAGAGCTTTTGTTGAGAGGCTTGATAGCTCAATAAAAACAAACTTTATTCTTTCTGCTCGCTCTAAAGATAAACTCGAGCAAATAGCTGACAACCTTAAAAATAAATCAACAATTTTAGATTTTGATGTTGCTGATTATCAAGGTTTTAAAGAAAAATCTGCTACAGCTCTTAATCTCAACCCTGACTATATTATCTATCTTCCTGCATTTTATGAGCCATCTTTAATATCTGAAATTACTGCAGAAAATCTACAAAAAACGATTGATACAAATCTTACTGCTGTTTTTTATCTTTTTGAATTTATGCTACCTTACCTTAAAAAACACCCCTCTACTCAACTAGCAGTCACTGCAAGTGTTGCTGGATATATTGGTCTTCCTAGGTCACAACCCTATGCAGCAACTAAAGCTGGTGTTATCAACCTAGTTGAAAGTGCAAAGGCTGAAAACCCAGAGCTTGACATCCGCCTAATAAACCCAAGTTTTGTAAAAACAAAACTTACAGACAAAAATAATTTCAGAATGCCTGCAATACTAGAAGCAAAAGATGCTGCTGATACTATAATAAAAGGTTTAAACTCTAATAGTTTTGAAATACACTTTGCCAAAAAATTTACGCTAACACTAAAGTTGATAGCTAGTTTACCCTATAAATTATATTTTAAAATCGCAAAAAAAATGATGTGAGAAAATAATGAAAGATATAAAAATTGATTTAGCGTTTATAGGTTTTGCAATACTACACCTTGTATGTATTAGTGCATTTTTTATCACTTGGAACATAACTGCTGTTATCGTATTCTTAGTAACTTTTTCAATGAGAACTTTTGCTTTAACTGCAGGGTATCATCGTTACTTTGCTCACAAATCATTCCAAACCTCTCGTGCATTTCAGTTTATACTAGCTCTTGTAGGCTCTTGGGCATCACAAAATGGTCCTTTATGGTGGTCAGGACATCATAGATACCACCATATCCATTCTGATAAAGAAACTGATCTTCACACACCAAAAAATGGCTTTTTACAAGCTCATTTTGGCTGGGTTTTTGTCCCTAAGAATGAAAATGTCGACCCTAAATTCACTAAAGATTGGGTAAAATACCCTGAACTTGTATGGATAGATAAATATAGTCATCTCTCTTTTGTAGCATACCTTATAGGCCTTTTTGCTTTAGGTAGTTTAATTGCAACAATGTTTCCATCATTAAATACTTCAGGGCTTACATTTGTTTTATGCGGAGGTATCTTTAGTACAGTACTTTTATACCATACTACTTTTAGCGTAAACTCTTTTTGCCATATTTTTGGTAAAAAAGACTATAAAACTACAGATAACAGTCGAAATAACTGGTTCGTAGCTCTTATAACATTTGGTGAAGGTTGGCATAACAATCATCATAAATTTGCCTACTCTGTAAGAAATAACATAAATTTTTGGCAGATTGATATTACTTATATGATTTTATGTATTTTGAGAAAACTTAGAATTGTTTGGGACTTTAAAGAACCTAAACAGCATTGAAGTACTAAGCTTTAGTAACTTCTTTCTTTTTTTTATTTCTAGGCTTTCTTTTTCTAGGTTTCCTCTTTTTACTAGGACCTTTAGACTTTTTATGTTCATCAAACTTTTGATTTGGATCAAAAATTTCAAAATCAATATGCGTATTTTCAAGGTCAACTCTCGAAACTTTGATAACTATATCTTGTCCAATTTTAAAGACTCTATGAGTTCGTTTACCGATTAGAATACTTTTAGCTTCGTCGAAGATATAATAGTCACCTGGTATTTTAGATACATGGACTAGACCTTCAATATACATATCTTTAAGTTCTGCAAATAAACCTAAACCATTTAAATGTACGATTTTAGCATCTAAAACATGACCGATATAATCTTTCATGAAATAGCACTTCAACCAACCTTCTACTTGCTTAGATGCTCCATCAGCATTTCTTTCTTGCACTGAAGCATTATCACAAATATTAGCAAGTTCTGATTTTTCGTAATCACTACCACCTAGCTTATATTCGTTAATAATAGACTTAATTAATCTATGTACAATTAAATCCGGATATCTACGAATCGGTGAAGTAAAATGAGTATATTCTTTATAAGCCAAACCAAAGTGACCATCATTATCGATGCTATAAATTGCTTGATTCATACTTCTAAGAGTCATCATCTGAATATCATCGTAATCAGCTCGACCTTTTACGCTTTGAAGCATATTTGACAGTGCCTGAGGAGTTACTTTGCCATCTTTACCATAAGCTAGATGTATACCATGGATAGATAGATACTTTTTAAGGGCTTCCATCTTATCTTCTTTAGGCTCACTATGTACTCTATAAGGTGAAGTCTTTTTATGTTTAATCATAAACTTAGCTGCAGCCACATTCGCTACAAGCATACATTCTTCAATTAACCTGTGAGCATCATTACGGTGCCTTGGAACAATTGATTCTATATGATTATGATCATCTAGAATAATCTGTGTTTCTACAGTATCAAAATCTATAGCTCCTCTTTCTTGCCTTGCTTGATGCAATACAAAATATAAGTCCTGTAAAGTAAACAAATCAGGAACTAATTCAGGTGTATTTTCAACAATAGTATTTTCTTTTTTACTTAAAAGCTTAGCAACCTCAGTATATGTTAATCGAGCTTTTGAGTTAATCACCGCTGAATAAAATTTAGTTCTAGTTAGCTTACCTGTTTTGCTTATATTCATTTCACAAACAAGCGAATATCTATCGACTTTAGGTTGCAATGAACACAATCCATTAGATAGCTTTTCTGGTAGCATAGGAATCACTAATCCAGGGAAATATACAGATGTAGAGCGACGCTTAGCATCCATATCGAGAGCTGAATCTTTCTTCACATAATTTGATACATCTGCAATAGCTACGAATAACTTCCAGCCACCAGTTTTAGTTTTATGCGAATAAACAGCATCATCAAAATCTTTAGCATCTTCACCATCTATTGTGACAAAGTTTTTATCACGCATATCTACGCGTTCACCAACTAATACATCATCTGAAATATCTTCAACATATTTAAGAGCTTTTTTGCTCCACTCTTCTATCAAATCATATTTCTTAGAAGCAAGCATCATTGCTTCTTTTACTGGAGAGATAGCTTCAACTTCTTTGATATATTTAGCAACAGCTGGGCCTGATACACTTGGCTGAACTATTATCTCAGCTTCAATTAAAGTCTCTGGTTCAATTTTAATATTAGGTGGTAGTAAGGTAACTATTACACTACTATTTTTACTAATAGGCTTTAAAAAATGCCCATCAAAACTTTTAAAAAAATATCCTGTTATAGTTTTCTGTGAACGAGAAACTATTGACTTAACCTCTGCTTCTAAACGAGACCTTTTATTTATTCCAAGTACTTTTGCATTAATCTCATCACCTACAAAAAGCATTTTAGCTTGTGCTGGTAATATTGAAACCTTAGTTTTTAATAAATGGCTAAAAACTTCCATTCTACCATCTCTATCAGCACTTACTTTTGATGTAATAAATATCGGTTTAGCATCTAAAGCACTAAAGTAATATTTATCTTTAGCAATTTGCCCATCACGAACCATTGCTCCAAGTCTAAAAACTAGACCATCAAAAGATGCCTTTTTATGTATTTCTAAGGCATCAGCTATTGTCTCTATACTTACCGGTAACCCTGTATCTTTTATAAAATTTAAAATAACTTCACGACTAGGTATCGGATTTTCATATTTCTGTGCTTCTATGTCCTTATTAGGATCATTTTTTATACTATATTTACTCACTTATTAGTATTTCCTGGTCAAAAAACCTTTTATTAATTAATTCACCCTTATCAAACTCTGCAATAGCAACAAACTTGTCTTCATCATATATTTTTACTGTGCCATTTAGTTCGGGTCTTATAGGGAACTTCCCTCTTTTGTATAAATCTTCTTTTTCTTCTTCTGCTAGTGTATAACTTAACTTATCTGAAAATACACTCTCCACATGAGATATAGTAGCAAGTTTATCTTCAAAACTTAAATCTTTTAATTGTTCAAGTGTATATGATTGCTCTATGTCAAATGGTCCGCTTTTTGTTCTTTGTAACGCAATCAAATGTCCGCCACAACCAAGCTTTGCTCCTATATCTATAGCTAATGAGCGAATATATGTGCCTTTTGAGGAGCGAACTTTAATTGTTATAGTATCTTCAGTAAAATCTAATAAATCTAAGTTATATATCGTGATATCTCGAGGTTTTATTTCAATTTGTATACCTTCACGAGCTAGCTTATATAAAGGTTTACCATTATGTTTTAATGCTGAATACATTGGTGGTACTTGTGATATTTCACCACGAAAGTTATCCAATACATTCTCTAACGCATCATTATCTAACTTTGGAATATCATCTAAACTTTCTTTGATTATATTGCCCTCAGCATCACCACTATCTGTTTCTACACCTAATTTAATAGTTGCGATATATTCTTTATCAGCATCTAACAAATACTGTGCAATTTTAGTAGCCCTTCCAAAACATATTGGCAACACACCTGTAGCCATTGGGTCTAAAGTACCCGTATGACCTGCTTTTTGTGCATTAAAAAGTCTTTTTAATTGTTGAAGGATATAATTTGAGCTTGCATCTTTTGATTTGTTTACGACTATTACACCATTTAAGTTTAGTCTATTCTTTTTCATCTATTACTTTATCTTTTATAATTTGAATCATCTTACCAGCTGCAACTTGTTCAGCCTTTTTACGTGATTTCCCCTGTGCAGTAACACTCAAGTCATGTTCTTGACAAGACACTGACACATTAAAAACCTGTTCATGGTCTTTACCATCTATACTAACTATATCATATACTGGTAAACTTAATGATTGTTGCAGTAAAATTTCTTGTAACGATGATTTATTATCCTTAACAACCGCAATATCAAAATCTTCCTGAGAAAGTGACTTTGAATACCACTTTAAAACAATCTTCTTAGCAGTTTCAAAATTACTATCAAGGTAAATAGCTCCAATAACTGCTTCGACAACATCTTCTAAAATTTTCTCGCGGCGATGTGAGGCATTTTTTTCGCTATCTCCAAAAATTATATACTCATCAATTTGAAGCTCTAGAGCTAACTTAGCTAAAGTCGCTCCTCTAACTAACTTAGAACGAACCTGAGAAAGTTTCCCTTCTTCATCATCAGGAAACTTATGATATAAAACCTCAGCAATCACAAACCCTAAGATAGAATCACCTAAAAACTCTAACCTTTCATAGTTCTTTTTTGTTTTACTACGATGAGTTAATGCTCTATTTAGGATAGAAACATCTTTAAATGTATAGCTTAAGTTACGGTATAATTTTGAAAAATCTTGAATCATATCTGTTAGAAAGTTCTACCAAGCTCGCTCCAACGAACTTTTTTATCTATTTTGTCCCAGCTCATCCATACTATCTTAGCTTTACCAACTAAATCTTTCTCTGGAACAAATCCCCAATAACGGCTATCTTCACTATTATCACGATTATCACCCATTACAAAATAATGTCCTGCAGGTACTTTCAAACCTTCAAAATTTGTTGGTTTAACTGCCTCTATCCAATCAATCTCATGCTTAACGCCAAGTAGATCTTCCGTACAAACAGTATCTCCACTACCTCCAGCCATAGAGTTATTATAATAATTCATAGCATCGCGATTACAATTAGTATAATCAAGTTTCTTACCGTTTATAGTCAACATCTTATTATTATAAGAAATAACATCTCCAGGTAAGCCAACGACCCTTTTAACAAAGTCAACATCAGGGTTTACAGGGAAATGAAGTACCATGATATCACCACGCTTAGGTTCACCAACCTTAATAAGTGTCTTATTACTAAATGGTGCTCTAATACCGTAGGCTGTTTTATCAACAAAAATAAAATCACCAACAGGGAGAGTAGGTGTCATTGATGCTGTTGGAATTAGGAAATTACCAACAAGGAATGTTCTTAAAAAAAATACAATAATAAAAAC
Organism: Francisella adeliensis; assembly: GCF_003290445.1. Lineage (NCBI taxonomy): Bacteria > Pseudomonadati > Pseudomonadota > Gammaproteobacteria > Thiotrichales > Francisellaceae > Francisella > Francisella adeliensis. Next base: position 1,731,084 of record NZ_CP021781.1, read on the forward strand.
ACTAAACAATGATCTAGCTTGATCTGCTACAAATGGCGCTTTCAAGCCATGGTCTTTATAAAATTGTCGCTTTTCTTTTTTCTTAAGACCTTTCAATTGATCTTTATATGGTGCTAAACGAGACTTTTGAAAAAAAAGATAATCAACTATGTATATAGCACCACTAGCTATAGTTAAGAACAACAACCAAAAAGTAAAGCCTAAACTAAGCAAGTAACCAAGAATGTTGTTTAATATTTCCATATTTATTTTACTATCTTATCCTTTTGGACAAAATATCCAACACCACGAATAGTTTGAATAAAGTTGGAAATTTCTATTTTCTTTCTTAGGTTATGCATATGTACTTCTAAAGTATTAGTATCCATCTCTTTATCAGTAGAATAAACTTCTTCTAGAAGTTGAGTCTTTGGAACAACACGACCAGCATTCTGAACTAGAATAGAAAGTAATGCTAATTCCTTTTTAGAAACTGGAATAATCACGCCATCTTTAGTTACTGTTTCAGAACTTGGGTTAAAGCTATAGTCTCCAAACTTAATTTCTTCATTTACATTTTTGCCTGCTTTAGTATCTACTCTACGAGATACTGCCTTAATTCTAGCTACAAGCTCTTTCAACTCAAATGGCTTAGTCAAATAATCATCGGCACCTAAATCTAGACCTTTAATTCTATCTTCTAAACCATCTCTAGCTGTAAGTAAAAGAATAGGTGTTTTAATACCTTTATTTCTAGCATTTCTAAGAACTTCTAGACCCGTTTTAATTGGAAGGCCTATATCTAATACAACGATATCATAAAGTCCTGACTCTATGAATGTTTGAGCAGCTTCACCATCAGATACTAGGTTTACATTAAAACTTTCTTTTTGTAGTGCTTCTAAAAGACCTTCACCCAAATTCAAATCATCTTCACATAATAATAGTCTCATTACTTCTACCTTTATTTTATTTTAGAATGTTAATTTTAATTAAAAAATATTTATTTTGGTAGTATATATCATAATATAGATAAAGCAAATATTTATTTTAAATTTCAGAACGCGCAAAATAGTTAGCTAAATAAGTTTCTCACTGATCTCTTTAGAAAGCTCATTAGCTCGGTCAATATTAGCATCAATTGCTTCCCTAACTATATCTCCTAGATTGGATTTTTCAAAAACATTTAATGCTGCTGCTGTTATCCCCTTTTTAGATGTTACATTCTCTCTTAGGGTAGATATACTCTTATCGCTCTGCTTGGCCATTTGAGCTGCCCCTAAGCAAGTTTGTATAACTAGTCGCTCTGCTTTTTCCTTATCTAAACCTTGCTTAACAACTGCTGCAACCATACATTCCATGAATTGCAAATAATATGCTGGGCCTGAGCTTGCACAAGCGGCTATTACATCAATCATGCTCTCTTTCTCGACAACCTCTACAATACCAATTGAACTCATCATATTAATAACCTGCTCTTCATGATCTTTGGTTACATTTTCATTAAAATATATACCTGTTGCTCCAAAACCAATACTACTAGGGGTATTAGGTATTGTTCTTGAAATACAAACAGGTTTAGAAAATAATTTTTCATATACAACAACTTCTATTCCAGCCGCTACTGTAACTATTAGTTGGTCCTTCACTGTATCTTTAATCTCAAGAATCAATTTAGACATTTGTTGAGGCTTTATTGCTAGCACTAAAATATCTGCTTTTTCAACCTCTTCAATTAAATTCACAGAAACTCTTATTCCATACTTACTTTTAAGACTTTCTCTTTTTAGTTCGTTCCTATCAACAACACATATCGACTGTGACTCATAACTACTATTAACCATTCCAGAAATCATAGCTTCCGCCATATTTCCACCACCAATAAAACATATACTCTTTATCATAACGTCCCCTGCATTTAAAAATCAATTTCTAACAAATGGTATCATTTTGATACAATATTGTTAATCACATATAAACCAAATTAATACTGGCATGAAAAATATAGTACTTGCATCAAGCAATAAAGGTAAAATAAAAGAATTTAGTGAAATATTTTCTACAATTGATGTTCAAATAACACCTCAAACTCAATTTAATATAAATGACGCAGATGAAACTGGTCTAACATTTATAGAAAATGCAATAATCAAAGCTAGAAACTGCTGTAAAGAAACAAACTTACCATCTATAGCAGACGACTCGGGCCTAGAGGTTGATTCATTGAATGGCGATCCTGGCATATATTCTGCAAGATATGCTGGCTCTCATGGTGATGATATCGCAAATATAAATAAACTACTTAAAGAATTAGAAGGTTCAAAAAAGCGCGAAGCTAGATTTATTTGCGCTCTAGTTTATATGCGTCATGAAAATGATCCTACACCAATAATTTCCATAGGTAAATTAGAAGGCTCTATCACATTTGAACCTATAGGAAACAATGGTTTTGGCTATGACTCTATTTTTCTTGAACCAAATCATAGTAAAACTTTAGCTCAACTAGATAGTAGTCTCAAAAACTCTATAAGTCATCGCTCGAAAGCTCTAAGTCAACTTATCGAGCAAATTAAATCTGAAATATAGCACTTCTATGGTAAATATTCTTGAATTATATATGCTATAATTAACGAAAAGTATAGAACAGGGTTTGTCTTTTTTGTAGGGTGGATAATATTAAAAAAATAATCTATAACATATTAACTCACTTGTATTCTAGTCTTTTTCTAGTCTATATTCCTATTGTCTATTTAAAAAAACTTAAAAGAAGTCTAAATAACAATCAATACCGTCTAAGATGGTCTGAACGTTTTGCTATAACACCGTTACGCTTAAAAGATAGCATCTGGATTCACTCAGTTTCCGTTGGCGAATCACTTTCTGCTGAACCTTTAGTTAGAAAACTTTTAAACGACTTCCCTAATGAAAATATTGTTATAACAACTACAACACCAACAGGTAGTGATGTTATAAGACGCTTATATGACAACCATAAAAATGTTCATCACATGTATATTCCTTATGATGTTAAACCATTCATTAACAGTTTCTTTGCAAAGGTTGATCCAAAGCTATTTATAGTTATTGAAACAGAGATTTGGCCTAATATCCTAGGCAAATGTTTTGCGGAGGATATTCCAGTCGTAATTACAAACGCTAGATTATCGAAAAAATCACTTAGAAATTACAAGAAAATCCCTTTTGGTGGTGAAATGCTTTTTAGCAAAGTTTCTCATATTTGCACACAAACTGAAAAAGATACAAAACGTTTTCTTTCACTTGGTGTTCAAAAAGACAAAGTATCAACAACTGGAAACTTAAAATATAATCTTGTGACTCCCAAAGATCTGGCGAATCAAACACATAGTTTAAAAGAAAGTATTAAACATAGAGCTGTTTGGGTTGCTGGAAGCACTCATTCTGGTGAAGAAAGCATCATATTAGAAGCACATAAAGAAATTCTTAAAACTAATCCAGATTGCTTATTGATTATAGTCCCTAGACATAAAGAAAGATTTTGTAATGTTGAAAAGATAATTTCAAACAATAACCTAACACTACAAAAACGAAGCTCTAACAAAGAGGAGATCGATGAAAAAACTCAAGTATATCTTGGTGACACTATGGGTGAGCTACTTCAACTTTACTTTATAGCCGACATAACATTTATGGGTGGTACACTTATTGATAATGGTGGTCATAACTTGCTTGAACCAGCCGCATTAAGAAAACCCATTATATCAGGAACAAGCCTATATAATTTCAGTCAAATATCTAAGGCTTTAATTCGTAATAAAGCTTTAATTCGTGTAAGAAATTCACAAGAGCTTGCAACTAACATATCAAACCTAATAAAAGATAAGCAAAAATGTTCTGAATTAGCAGACAATTCATATAAAACATTCCAAGCCCATGGCGATGTATTAGACCTACAATATAATCAGATCACTAAATTCTTATGTCAAAAGTAAAACTAGAAATATTTGATAATTTTGCAAAACAGTACTTTAATGAGCTGAAATGCCCCTCTAGCAATCTAATAAATGCCATGAAGTATAGCTTTTTTAGTGGAGGTAAAAGAATTAGAGCTCAACTAGTTTATATTGTCTCAGAAATGTTTGGTGTAAGCATTCAAGAAAGCAACAAAATCGCTTTTGCTATAGAGGCTATACACACCTACTCACTTATACATGATGATTTACCCGCGATGGACAACGACTCTCTTCGTAGGGGGGTTCCTACTTGCCACATAAAATATAATGATGCTACAGCAATTTTAGCTGGTGACGCATTACAGTCCATAGCTTTCAAGGTCCTACAAGATTTAGATATAAAAGATGTCAAAGTGCTAAAGAAAGTAAATTCTATACTTGCAGACTGCTCTGGTACTGATGGAATGGTGGCTGGTCAGCAGTTAGATATTGACGGCGAAAATAATAATTTAGATATTGATAACTTAAAAATAGTACATATAAATAAAACTGCAAAGATGTTTTGTGCAAGTATGTTAATACCATACACTGTTTCTAACAACTACAATAAAAATATTGCTAAAACCCTCGAACATATAGCAATCCTTACTGGGCTATGTTTCCAAATAAAAGATGATATTCTTGATGTTACAAAATCAACTAAAGAGCTTGGTAAAACATCTGCAAAAGACATATCATCAAACAAATCGACCTATGTATCCTTACTTGGTATCGAAAAAGCAAATGAATTACTCAATACTATGACATACGAAATACTAGAAAGTATTATGAGTATAGAAAGTAGCTCAGTTAACTGTAGCAAACTTAAAAATATTATCAAACTAGTTATTAATAGAAACCATTAGAGTTATTTGCTACAATTAGCTAAATCTTATTTAATAAATTTCATAATGTTAATGATGCAAAAAATATATGCTTGGCTAGTTCATCTATTTACATCTTTAGGGGCTGTATTTGGGATTCTTGCCATTATTTTCTCAATAGAAGCTGCAAAAGCTAGTACTTTAGGTCAAATTGACTTATTTCACCACAATATCAAGTTATCTATGTATAGTATTATAGCAGCTGTTTTTATTGACTCAATAGATGGTAGTTTAGCCAGACTTGTTGATATTAAAAAACTTGCTCCTATTGATGGTGCCTTATTAGATAATATTATTGATTTCACAACTTATTCTATTGTTCCTTGTATATGGATATATGTTTCAAGTGTTGTCAGCGATCAATGGCTTATCCCGATCATAGTAATGATCACTATCTCCTCTTCATACCAGTTCTGTCAGCTAAACGCTAAAACAGATGATAACTTTTTTGTAGGCTTTCCTAGCTATTGGAATGTTATAGTGATGTTTATGTTATGTTTCCAAAGTTCTCAGTTAATTAATGGATTAGTAATTATTGTTTTAGCAATTTTTTCATTTATTCCAATAAAATATATATACCTATCAAGAACTGAGCGTATTAGTAAAAGTAAACATGTAAAAACTTTTACTTTTATCTTCACAATGATTGCATCAATATGCACTTTTCTTGCAGTCTTAATGTACCCAATAAAAACTCCCACTCCTATTATTTCAATCATCATGGTTTTCACTGTTTTTTATATACTTTTTAGTTTCAAATTAAACCTTAAAAATTCTGATAACTAGCTTTATAATTTAATCCCGTTATATGCTAATATATTAAGTATTACATTTATATTTGAAGAATTGACAATGGAAGTACTGAGCTTAGCTGAGCGTCAAAAATTATTTGTTGATAATATTTTTCCTTATAAGCATAACATCCCAAGAAATATATATGAAAAACAAAAATATCACCTGCAAATAGAACTATTAAAATTACAGCGCTGGATTAAAGAAAATAATAAAAAATTACTTATTATTTTTGAAGGCCGAGATGCTGCTGGAAAAGGTGGTGCCATTAAAAGAATGATGGAACACTTGAATCCTCGTGGTGCTAAGGTTGTTGCTCTAGAAAAGCCTAGTGAAAGAGAACGCGACCAGTGGTATTTTCAAAGGTATATTAAACACCTACCCTCAGGAGGTGAAATAACTCTATTTGATAGATCTTGGTACAATCGAGCTGGTGTAGAAAAAGTGATGGGGTTTTGTACTGAACGAGAATATTTCTCATTCTTAGAACAAGTGCCTATGCTTGAAAAAATGCTCACCAATAGTGGGACTATAATAATAAAGTTTTGGTTCTCAGTAAGCCAGGACGAACAGAGAAAAAGATTTGAAGCCCGCGAACAACATCCTCTTAAACAATGGAAATTAAGCCCTGTTGATAAAGCGTCATTAGATAAATGGGAAGACTATACTGAGGCTAAAGAAAGAATGTTTATTTATACAGATAAACCTTATGCCCCATGGGTTATTGTTAAATCAGATGATAAAAAAAGAGCTAGACTTAATGCTATCAGATACATTCTCAACAGTATTGATTACGATAATAAATCTCCAGAAGTTGCAATTCCACCAGATCCTTTAATTGTTGGCTCATCCTCTAAAATATACAAATAATTTTTCAACGATAAAATCAAATAATATATTGACTAATCAAGTCGATTTAAATATAATTGCTCTCATGTTTTGGGCCTATAGCTCAGTTGGTTAGAGCGCCGGACTCATAATCCGTAGGTCGTAGGTTCGAGTCCTACTGGGCCCACCAAACATTACATATCTTAAAGCTGTAATAATTTATAAAATTACACTTAAAGCCAAAACATTGTCCTTATAGAAAATACTTAGCTAAATAATCATAAAATAGATTCATCTAATTCGTATATAAGATAGAATCCTGATGTTTAGAATCATCCCATATCTGCTCTTCATCCAGACTAGTTTCAATTAACTCAATAATTGCACCATTTTCTTCAATTATAGCAACCTTAAAGTCCCTCATAGGGAAGTATGGTTCTAAAAGAATATTCTTACCCTTAACAGCATCACATAGATTAGCTACTTTATATGCAATATGGGGCATCGTCTGAATAAGCTTATCTAGCGGGCAGTTTGGGCCAAAACGATGGTACTGAACCCTCCCAGGCTTTTCTCCCCCTGATGTATACATATCCATTGTCGGACTATAACGCTCTCCATCTCTTGGCTCAGTAATAGGAATTCCAATATGATGATATTGATATTTCATAAATTCTCCAAAAAATTAAGTTGTAATAACAAGAAAAAACTTTGATTATAAAATAGCATCCAAATAGTTCTGCTTATCTCTTTTAGTAAGCCTGATTCTATTTTCATTCATAATTGTACCATGAAAGCTCTTATTCATTGCTTCTAAAACATCCATCATAAGCTCATAACATGTTTTAACATCATACTGCATATCTGCAAGTTTTTTAAAGTTCATAACCACCACTAGGGATTTAATAGACCCTTCCTTTTGCGACTCAAAAACTTGTGCCTTATTATCTGGTAAAACCGTGAATATTACATCATCATAATTTACTTTTTGGAAAACTTGCTCATCAGTATATTTGATACCATAATACTTCAAAAACATCGATAAATTATTGACATCAATCATATCAATGCCTTCAAAATAAAACAGTAAATACCCGTCTTTTAATAGAGGATATTCATCTTTAACCTCTTCAATATTGCTAAGACTAGATTTAGTTTGTTTGATAAGCTTTTCAGTAGACTCATTTTCTGAACGCTTTAGAGCCTCTTTCTGCTTAATACGGATAGCTTTTCGACACAGGTCTATTATGACCAGTACAACTAAAATTATAACTAAAATTAAAATCGTTGACATTAATTACTCTACTATAAACATTTTACTAGTCTATATTATATATACAAAAGTGTAATATTTTAAGGGTTTTTAATAATAGTATCTAAGACTTCAAGAATTTTCTCATCAGTATCTACTATCATGCTTTTATGTATTTTCGTGAACTCTTTTTTAATCATTTGATTTCGGTCTTTATCATCGAAAAGTCTTTTCAGTTCAAAATACAAGTTCTCAACAGTGCAGTCTTCTTGGATTAGCTCTTTTATTATCTCACTCTTATGCAGAATATTTGGAAATGCCCAATAACTATGGCTTCCTACAAACAATCTTCCGAGAAAAGCTGAAAGCTTAGAAAGCTTATATCCAACAACCATAGGCAATTTATAAAGCATAGCCTCTAATGTAGCTGTGCCTGAAGAAAGTAAACTAAAGTCTGCTGCCATCTGAAGCTCATGTGATTGACCATCAATAACTTTAATATCTAAATTATTTATTTGACTCTTATACTCATCAAACAATGACTGTAGAGTTTGCTTAGCTAAAGGGATTACAGCTTGAAACTTATAACCATCTTCTTTTAACTTTTGAGTTGCCTCTAAAAACAAAGGTAGTAGCCGAGAAACTTCACTAGTGCGACTACCAGGTAATATTGAAAGTATTGGTAAATCATTTTCAAGACCAAGCTTATCTCGATATTTTTGCTTATCTATTTCTATTGGAATTGATTTAGCTAAAGGATGACCGACATAAATTGCTTCAAAATTATGCCTTTTTCTATAGTATTCAACTTCAAAAGGAAGCAAAGCTAGAACTTTGTCCGTAGCTTTACGGATTTTTTTAATCCTATATTCTCGCCATACCCAGATTTTAGGACTGACATAATGTATAGTCTTTATTCCAACTTGTCTTAGCTTCCTCTCAACAGTTAAATTAAAGTCTGGAGCATCTATACCAATAAAAATATCTGGCTTATTTTGCTTGAAATAATTAATCATTTTTCTTTGGATAGCTAATATTTTGAGGCCCTTAGAGATTATTTCCATAAAGCCAATAAGAGATAGTTGATCCATTGAGTAGTGGCTAATAAAGCCTTCAGCTTGCATCTTAGGTCCACCAATGCCTTCAATAATAGCATTAGGATATTTTTGCTTGAGAGCAGCAACTAAAGAGCAGCCCAACTGATCTCCAGAAAGTTCACCTACAACTATGCCTATTCTCATTACCTTAAGATTCCACGCTTAGAATTACTCATTAAAGTTTCAAACGGTTTAATTACATCTTCATTTTTTGCCATCTCTTTAATAACTTCAGAAGACTCTTTAACCATTAAACCTCTGCGGTATAAAACCTTATAAGCTTCTTTAATAGCTTTAATTTGCTCTGGTGTAAAACCTCTTCGCTTCAACCCTTCAGAATTAATTCCACATGGAGTAGCACCACCAACAACTGCTGTTACCATAAGATATGGAGGCACATCCTTGCTTACAAGAGCCGCATGAGCTATAAATGCATGTTCCGCTACTGTGCAGAACTGATGCACGCCAACATTTGAGCTTAATATAGCATAATCCTTAATATGAACATGACCAGCTAAACCAACCCCATTTACTAAACTAATATTATTGCCAACTTTGCAATCATGGCCAATATGAACATAGCACATAATAAGATTATTATTGCCAACATATGTAATACCAACCTCTTTAGAGGTACCACCATGTATAGTAGCACATTCACGGATAACATTATTATCACCGATTATAACTTGAGAAAACTCTCCCTGCTTATAGGTATAATCAATAGGATCATCTCCTATAGAAGCATATTGAAAAACCCGATTGTTTTTACCAAGAATTGCATTATCTCCAATAGTAACATGGCTTTTTAATTCAGTACCCTCACCAATCTCAACATTTGCACCAATAACGCAAAAAGGGCCAATGGTAGCACTATCTGCAATCTTAGCACTTTCATGGACTACTGCTAAACTATGTATCACTATTAATAATCCTTATATGCTGCCATTAAGTCTGCTGAACAAACAACTTGATCATTCACTTTCACTACTGATTTTGCTGTACATACTATACTTTTAACTTTTATAACCTGTGATTCAATAATCAGTACATCACCAGGAACGACAGGTCTTTTAACTCTAACCTTATCAATTCCCGCTAACATAAATGTACGACGCTCGCCAACACCAGCTTTAGCAACAACATAAGAGAAAAGTTTTTCTGCCATTATTTCACCCAATATAGCTGTAGCTTGGGCCATAGCTTCAACAAGCAGAACTCCAGGCATAACTGGGAAATCTGGGAAGTGTCCATTAAAAAAATCTTCATTAATAGTGACATTTTTTTGAGCTACGATTGATTTATTTTCAACATCCCAATCTAAGATTCTGTCTAAAAGCGCGAATGGATACCTATGAGGTAAAATTTTTCTTATGCCTAATATATCCATTTGTTTGTTTTTATCATCAAATTGACTCATTATAATAAATCCTTATTTGCTATTTTATTTTTGTTTCTAAATCTTTTACTCTTGCCATTAGCTTATCAATTTTAGATATCCTGGCTACAAACCTTCCCCATTCTATACGAGGCTTAGCTTCAAATGCTGCATAATACATCCCTGGCTTTGTAACTGACTTCCCTACATTCGAAGCCCCACCAATAATAGCATTATCACATATATCTATATGACCTGTAATCGCAGACTGCCCCCCTATAAGACAGTTGTTACCAATAGTTGTACTCCCAGCTACTGCCGTAACTCCAGCCAAAGCTGTATTTTCTCCTATAACTACATTATGTGCTATCTGAACTAAATTATCAATACGAACACCTTTTTTGATTATAGTATCATCTATAGCTCCACGATCTATAGTTGTACCAGCACCAACCTCAACATCATCATGTATCACAACACGGCCAAGCTGTGGAATTTTTGTCCAACTACCATCATCATCTCTGGCATTACCAAAACCATCACAACCAATTACTGAGTTTTGATGAATAATACAGTCGCTACCAATAACAATATCATAAGCGATAGAAACATTATTCTTAACTACAGACCTGTCACCAATTATAGTACCTGCATCAACAGTTGCACATGCTCCAATACAGACATCATCACCAATCACAACATTATCACCAATTACAGCATTAGCTTCAATTGTAATGTTATCTCCAAGAACTGCACTTGAAGCAATTACTGCCTTACTATGGATTTTACCGCTAGGCTTTGGGGATTTATCAAACAATTCCATTACTTGAGCTAGTGCCATATAGGGGTTTGATAAAACAACCGCGTTAGTATTACAAAACTCAAGAGCTTCCTCTGTTATCAAAACAGCAGATGCTTTAGTTTCAGATAATTGAGATAAATATTTGGGATTAGTACAAAAAGATATATCTCCTGGGCCTGCTTGAGATAGTGTAGCTATTTTTGTAATCTCTACGGAAGTATCTCCTTCAACTCTACCATCAAGATTATTTGCTAAAAAATCTAAAGTATACATTTACTTCTCCTATCCGCGATTAACTAGAAGATTTATTCATAAGAACAACGACATCATTAGATATATCATCAATACCTTGTGAGTAAGCTAATGCTTGAGTTGTTACAACCATGTTGTAGCCTTTTTCTTTAGCGATTTGACTTACTGACTTATCAAAAGAGGCTTGGAATTTCTTAGATAGTTCATCTTTTTTCGCATACTCTTTTTGCTGAAGGATTCTAGCTTTACCTGCAAATTCTTGTTGCTCTTGCTCAATAGCTTTTTGCTGTTGGGCCAACTCATCTTTTGTCATGGTAGTTGAGTTCTGCTGTAGCTCATTAACCTTTTTCATAATTGCATTTCGTTGTTCTTGTAATTTTGCAGCCTGTGGCTTAAGATCATTCTCTAGTTTCTTAACACTTACAGAACCCAGATCAGTATCATTAAATATCTCAGAAGGGTTCACAACTGCTAATTTTGCTTCAGCATAAGAGCAAGTTACACTTACAATCGCTATAGATATCGCGCTAATTATTTTTTTCATTCTACTTTCTCCCTGATTAATCAAACTACTTATTTTAAAAATTTTGCCCCAATGAGAACTGAAAGTTTTGCACCACATCACCTGTCTGGACATTAAATGGCTGAGCAAATGATATCGCTAAAGGTCCCATTGGTGACGCCCACCTAAATTGCACACCCACTGAATACTTTAAGTTAGACAACGATGGTGTAGTTTCTTGCTTAGGGGCTGGTGCTACGACACCACTTAGATCATAAGTGGTATAAGTATTACCAATATCAACAAAAGCTCCCACCCTCATATTTGAACTGTCTTCAACAAATGGCACTGGAAATAATAAATCATAACCGTTATAAATATTAAGATTACCACCAATTGAGTTTCCTGTCGAGCCATCAATCAAATTAATGTCTCTTAGACCAAGTGAACCCTGTAAGAATCCTCGTACAGATCCCCAACCACCACCATAGAAGTTTTGATAAAAAGGTAGCTCAGCAGTTTTACCAAACCCTCCACCATAGCCAACTTTCCCCGTTATAGAAAGCGCTGATAAATCAGTATTTGGTATAGCTATATTATACTTTCCACCAAACTCAACTTTATAAGAGTTGATATTACTAATACCTGGTATATTTATAGTTCCATTTAAATCAATAGATCCACCATCAGTTGCAAACATAAACTTATTTGAATTATCAAAACTCCAACCACCTGTAACAGCTGGCTCATTGAAAACATTCCTACCTTGCTGATCTATAAACCATTTAACTATTGAGGATTGATAACCATCTGATTGTTTAACTGTGTTGTTTGCAAATGTAAGACCCCATGAAACATTACTAAATGTCGATATTGGCAAGCCATACATCAATCTAGCACCAAAAGTGTCTAACTGATATGCTGCAATTGCATTAGTTTTTGCGAAGTTTGAGCGGTTTGCATATGCGGATACACTTTGTGATATACCAGAAGTGGTAAAGTAAGGGTCTATATAACTAATGTCTAACTGTTGGAATGGTATTGATAACTGGGCATTTAAATTAAATGTATTACCTGTACCAAATACATTTGGCATATTTAATTTACCACCAATCATAAAGCCATAAAGATCCGAGAATCCTAAACTAGCACTGACTGAGTTAGCATTTTTTTCTTTTATATTATAGTTTACATCAACGAGATCATCAGAGCCTTCAACAGGAACTAACTGCATATCTGCGGACTGTACATATGGTAACTGGTCTAATCTTCTCTGAGATTTATCAATTGCTTTTTTGTTGTACTTAGCCTGCTCATAGTACTGTAACTGCCTACGAAAAACATAATCATTAGTAACATTATTACCAAAGAAGTTTACTCTATTTACATATACTTTCTTGCCCGCATCGACAACAAACTTAAACGAGACTGTTCTTTTTTTCTTATTTACATCAGGAATTGGGTTTACAGTTGCAAAAGCATAACCCTTACTACCTAAAAGTGTTTTTATTGCCTCAGCACTATCGACTAACTTTTTCTTTGAAAAAACCTCTCCTTGCTTAAGCTGTATTAGAGCTTCTAGTTCTGATTTTGGGAGTATAAACTTACCATCTAAGCTAATTTTACCAACCTTATAAACCTCTCCTTCAGCAACATCAAAAGTTATAAATGAATGCTCTCTATCTTTTGTCATAGAAGCTTGTTTTGAAGTTACTTTAAAATCAAGATAACCCCTATCTAAATAGTAGTTTGTGACCCCTTGGACAGATTGATCCATAGCATTAGGTGAATAACTATCAAATGGCGCTAAAAAGCCCCATAAATTCCATAGTGAAGGTACCTGAAATGCTACACTAGATTTTAAAGCTTTATCATCGTAATCTTTGTTGCCAACAAAATTTATTGCATCTATTGTCGCAGGCTTACCTTCTGACATTGTTAAATTGATGTCTATTCGGTTATTCGGCAATTTACGAATATTCTCTTCAATCTTAGCACCATAAAGACCCATTTGAGAGTACTGGCTAAGTAGTGATTGTTTTAATAAAAATAATGTATTTGGGTTAAATACATTACCTACATAAATACCTGCATCGGTAAAAACTTTCTCAAGATCTTCTTTCTTTAGTTTTTTATTACCGCTAAAGCTAAACCCTGCGATAATTGGACGTTCTTTTACATTTATAAAAAGATTACTACCTTTACGATACAAATCAACGCTATTAAAAAAGCCCGTACCATAAAGATTATTAATAATCTGGTTTGTATCTTCTGGTGTGATATAGCTACCTTTTTTAAAACCAAGGCGGCTTTTAACCACATCACTTTGCAACCCCTGCAGCCCTTCTATAGATACATCATCTAGTATAAAGCTGCCACCTTCAGCCCAGCTAGTACATGCAATACCCATAAGAAGAAGGATGAATACAAACTTCTTTTTTAAAAAAAACACCAACTCTTACCTCAAAATAGAACCCACATATTCACGAGCTTTTTCATCAATATTAAAAACTTCTTCTATGCTTTGCGGATTCTCAAACTCTAATTCTTCTATTACTTTTTTATTGATCTCAATAATATCTAAATACTTAATTCTCTCATCTAAAAATGCTGCAACTAATATCTCATTTGCTGCATTAAAAACTATATTTGCAGCATAATTTTTATTCTGCAAATTTTTAAACACTATAGCTAATGCTTCAAAACGCTCAAAACAGGCGGCTTTAAAGGTTAACTCGGTGCTTGTGAAATCTAATTCAGCTACATTCACTTCCCCGCGCTTAGGGTAATACATCGCGTTTGCTATAGGTGTTTTCATATCTGGAACACCTAATTGAGCTAAAAAACTACCATCCACATATTTCACCATCGAATGAATTATACTTTGCGGATGAATTAAGACACGAAGTTTATCAGTTGTTACACCAAAAAGCCAATATGCTTCAATAACCTCCAATGCTTTATTTACCATCGTAGATGAATCTACTGATATTTTTCTGCCCATACTCCAATTAGGATGAGCACAAGCTTGATCAGGAGTTATATCAACAAGCTCCTTTAATTCCTTATTCTTAAAAGGCCCACCAGATGCAGTCAACACAATCTCTGAAACCTCTGGAGTAAATTCCTTTTTTGGATTATCTAAGCATTGAAATATAGCATTATGTTCACTATCTACAGGAATAAGTTGAGCATTATTTTTTTTAACTTCGTCTATCAGCAGATGACCTGCTGCGACTAGTGACTCTTTATTTGCTAAAAGAATTTTTTTACCTGCTTTAGCTGCAGCAAAGGTAGGTTTTAAGCCAGCGACCCCAACTATTGCAGACATAACCAAATCAACTTCTTCAGCACTCGCAACTAATTCAAGAGCACTTTCACCAACTAAGATCTTAGTTTTTGTAAGCTTTTCTAGTTCTAGCCTAGCATTTTCATCTGTGACAACAGCATATTTTGGATAAAACTCATTACATAAATCTGCTAGCTTATTAATATTGCTAAAGCCAGATAGAGCAAAAACCTCAAAGTCTTGAGAATCTCTAATTACAGCAATGGTGCTATCTCCAACAGAACCTGTAGCTCCTAATATGGTAATTTTGCTCTTATTAGACATTATAATTAATCTTCAACCTCAGTGTTTTCGCTTGTTTCCTCAACCAAACCTTCCAACTCAGAGACCTCATCATCAAGCTCTTCATCACCTTGCTTAACAACTTTTAATCCAATAAGTTTCTCATTATTTCTAAGATTAATAAGTCTAACACCTTGTGCAGACCTACCACATTCTCTAACTTGATTTGAGTGCGTTCTGACTAAAGTACCATTGTTTGTAATCATCACAATATCTTCATCAGTATCTACAAGTACTGCAACAACCACACTACCATTTCTTTCAGAAGTAGATATTGCTATTACACCTTGACTAGCTCTCTTAGTTTTACGATACTGACTTACCGCAGTTCGCTTACCATAACCATTTTCAGTAGCAGCTAACACAATTCCTTCTTCTGGATCAGTAACAAACATAGATACAATTTTTTGACCATCTTGTAAACGCATACCCGTCACACCAGCTGCTGAACGACCCATAGCTCGTACATCTGACTCATCAAAACGAATAGCTTTACCAGCATCAGAAAACATCATTACTTGCTTACTACCATCAGTAAGAGTCACATAAGATAGTTCATCACCATCGTTTAAACCAATCGCAATCTTACCTGTACTCCTTGGGCGTTCAAACTGTGATAAATCAACTTTTTTAACACGACCTAATTTTGTTGCCATAAATACGAACCAACCTTCTGTAAATTCAGATATTGGCATTAATGCTGTAATTTTTTCATTTTTATCTAATGGTAAAATGTTGTTTATAGGCCTTCCCTTAGATACACGACTTGCAACAGGGAAATCATAAACTTTTGACCAGTAAACGCGACCTAAACTTGAGAAACAAAGCATAGTATCATGAGTAGAAGCTAACATTAACTTAAAGATACTATCCTCTTCTTTAGTCTTAGTTGCTGACTTACCTACACCACCGCGTTTTTGAGCATTGTATGAGCTTAAAGGTTGAGTTTTAACATACCCATCCATAGATAAAGTCACAACCATATCTTCTTCTGTAATCAAATCTGCTCTTGTTAAATCAAGTCTTGATGACATAATTTCAGATTTTCTTTCATCTCCAAAATTATCTCTAATCTCAACCAACTCTTCTTTTATTACTCTGATCAACTCTTCTTGTGAGCTTAATATGCCAATTAGATACTTAATTCTTTCAATAAGCTCTTTAAATTCATTTGTGATTTTATCTTGCTCTAAACCAGTTAATCTATGTAGCCTTAATGCAAGAATTGCTTCTGCTTGTTCTTCTGTAAGATTGTAAGAAGCATCAGTTTGAATACCATAATGAGAAGCAAGTTCTTCTTTGCGATACATCTTAACATTAACACCTTCAAGCATACTCTTAACAAGTGAACCATTCCATGAACGATCAAGCATTCCTTCCTTAGCATCAGCAGGGCTTGGAGAAGCTTTAATCAACTCAATCATCTCATCAATATTTGCCAGAGAAAGAAGTAAACCCTCTAAAATATGAGCTCTTTCTTTTGACTTTCTTAATTCAAAAATAGTTCTACGAGTAACAACTTCTTTTCTATGCTTAACAAACTGTTCAAGAATCTCTTTAAGTCCTAAAAGCTTAGGCTTGTTATCACTTAAAGCAACCATATTAATACCAAAACTACATTGCAATTGTGTTTGAGCATATAGAGTATTTAAAACAACTTCTGGAGATTCATCTCTTCTAATGTCAATTACAACACGAATACCATCCTTATCAGACTCATCTCTAAGCTCAGTAATACCAACTACTTTTTTGTCCTTAACAAGCTCAGCAATTTTCTCTACAAGCTTGGCTTTATTTACCTGATACGGTATTTCAGTAATAATAATATGAGATTTACCACTAGCTTCATCTTCTTCAATATTTGCCTTAGCACGCATTATCACACGACCACGACCTGTTTTATAAGCTTCTAAGATACCATCAGTACCATTAATGTACGAGCCTGTTGGGAAATCTGGCGCTGGAATATACTCCACGATCTCTTCGATAGTTAATTGTGGATTGTCGATTAAGGCTAGCGTTCCATTTATGACTTCTGTCATATTATGCGGAGGAATATTTGTTGCCATACCTACAGCGATACCTGATGAACCATTAACAAGTAAATTAGGCACTCGTGTTGGCAATACATCTGGAACTAACTCTGTATTATCATAATTGGGTGAGAAATCTACAGTTTCTTTATCAAGATCGACCAAAAGCTCATGTGTAAGCTTCTGCATTCTAATCTCGGTATAACGCATTGCAGCTGGAGAATCTCCATCAACCGAACCAAAGTTACCCTGACCATCTACTAGTGTGTAGCGAAGAGAGAATGGTTGAGCCATTCTAACAATAGTATCATAAACAGCCGTATCACCATGAGGATGATACTTACCGATAACATCACCGACTACTCTTGCTGACTTTTTGTAAGGTCGGTTATAGTAGTTAGATAGTTCATTCATCGCAAAAAGCACTCTACGATGTACTGGCTTCAAACCATCACGAACATCTGGTAATGCACGACCAACAATTACACTCATTGCATAATCAAGGTACGACTGTTTCAGTTCTTTTTCTATATTTATAGATGAGGATTCTCTAGGTACTAATGACATTATTTACCGCTATTATTAAAGATAATACATATACCCGGTATTCTAGCACAATCACACATAAAATAATACCTTATCAAAAACCAACTAATACAGTCACAATGCTTTGCTTACACTGTCGTTAACTGAAGTTTATGTGCTAAACATATTTTGAGTGTCACAACTTAGATTGAAGAGCAAGGCAACATGGTCTAAGGAACTACTAGTAGTTTCAAATCTCGGTAACAACAGTAAATGCTTATATTTCGAAATACTCATTCTTAAGTGCTATAATACTCGAAATTTTTAAGATAAATAGAGCAATCTAATGCCTACTATTTCACCCAAAGAAAATAAAAAAATAGCTCGCCAATGGCTAAAACAAATATCAGAGCCAGCAAAAAAACAAATAAAGCTAACTGTTTTAATATCGATAATTAGCGGAGTACTATTGATAGCTCAGCTATACTTACTCTCAAGTATTGCTTATGATGCGTATATTTTAAAACTTAAACTCACAACGCTAACAAACTCTTTTGTAATTATATTCGCTATTGTGGTTATACGAGCTGGGTTAAGCTGGTTAAAAGAAGTGGTAAGCTATAAATCTGCTGTAATTGTCAAAAAACAACTAAGAGAGGATATAGTAACTCACATAGACAAGCTTGGACCAGTGAAATCTAGTCAAACAGCAAATGCAAACCTCATTACAAGTGCAATGGAACAAGTTGATGGCGTTACAAATTATCTAACTAAGTTTTTACCACAAGTGACTCTATCTGCAGTTATGCCGATGATTATTTTAGCTTTTGTTTTATATCAAAACATAGTTGCTGGAATTATCCTACTAATATGTATGCCATTAATTCCACTTTTTATGATAATAGTTGGTCTTAGTGCAGAATCTGAAAGCCAAAAACACTTTAAAGAACTAGCTCGCATGAGTCTCACATTTTTAGATACGTTAAAAGGCCTCACAACTCTCAAACTTTTTAATAAAAGTAAAATACAAAGCGACAAAATATTTGAAGCATCTGATAGCTATAGAGTTCGTACGATGAAAGTTTTAAAATTAGCATTTCTTTCATCGGCTGTACTAGAGCTTTTCTCAGCAGCATCAATAGCATTAGTCGCAATTTACTTAGGCATGGGATTTATTAATCAAGGTTCAGATAACCATATCTGGTGGACGCTTGGAGATTTAAACCTGCAAGGAGCTTTGTTTATACTGTTACTAGCTCCTGAGTTTTTTATGCCATTACGAGAGCTTAGTACACACTACCATGCTAAAGCTGATGCCGTAGGTGCTGCACTTGAAATTGCTAAAATATTCGAGTTAAAACCAAATGAATCTGCAGATAAAGTATTTGATGGAAATATTAAAAACATCAAAATAAAAAATCTTAGTGTGAGTTATGGCGATAAAAAAGTATTAAAAAATATTTCTTTGGATATTAAGCAAGGGCAAAAGATAGCTGTTATAGGTGCTAGTGGTGCTGGTAAAACAACTTTTATAAACACACTGCTTGGGTTTATAGAATATGATGGAAATATAGCTATTACATCCTCTAACTCCAAAGAGCATGAGTTAAAAACTCTCACAGAAAAATCATGGTTAGAGAACATATCGTGGTTAGGGCAAAATGCTTCTCTGTTTAAAGGTTCAATAAAAGAAAACCTACAACTTGCAAACCCTAACGTGAGTGAAAATGAAATTCATGACGCAATTACTAAGGCAAATATTGATACATTCATCAAGTCACTACCGAATGGCTTAAATACACAAATTGGCGAACAAAACTTAGGTATATCAGGGGGGCAAGCTCAAAGACTAGCCTTAGCACGAGCATATATTAAACCTCATGATTTACTAATACTTGATGAACCAACTGCAAGCCTAGACAAAGAAAGTGAAACAAAGGTAATTGAGTCACTTACATCATCATGGCAGAATAAAACCGTAATCATGTTAACTCATAAGCTTAGCTTTCTCGAATGTGTCGATAAAATCATAGTTCTTGAAAATGGCAAGATAGTTCAACAAGGAAATTTCAAAGAACTAGTCAGCCAACAAGACAAAGCTTTTTACAGCTTCTATAAAAATGAGGTGGTGCTATGAAAAACTTAATACCATTTATCAAGCTCTTCAAAAACCAAACTCAATGGATGCTCTTAGGTACACTTCTAGCATGGTCTACTATACTCATGGGTATTGGGCTAATGTCGTTATCTGGTTGGTTTATATCTTATACTGGGTATCTCGCAACAACTAGCTATGCTGTAGCAAGCTCTTTTAACTATTTTTATCCTGCTGCTGGAGTAAGAACTTTTTCATTAGGTAGAATTGTCGGTCGTTATGGCGAAAGAATATTAACTCACGAAGCAACTTTTAAAATTTTGACAGATGTACGCGTGTGGTTTTATAAAAAACTAGAACCTCTCGCACCATCACATCTTTACAAATATAAAAGTGGCGACTTACTTTCAAGATTAGTAAATGATATTAGTGCTTTAGATAATTTGTATATTCGCATATTATCACCTACTGTTGTATTTTTACTATCAACTTTTGCTATATTTCTACTATTTTGTTTCTTTAGTCTGAAATTGGCAATTTGTACAGCTTTAGCACTTTTAACTATCGGATTACTTATACCTGCTCTCTCAAGCTTTGTAGCCTATAAGAAATCTCATAGATTAAATGAAATATCTAATGAACTAAAAACAGACATTACCGAGCGAGTAAATTCACTAGCTGAACTAAAGATATTTGACTTAGAAGATACTCATCTTGAAAAAATAAAAAAAGATAATGTTAGCCTACTAAACCAAGAAACTAAACTAAGTAAGATTAATGGTTTAGGTTCTGCCTTAATGACATTAAGCTTAGGTCTGACAATAATCATGGTAACACTATTTGCTGTTTCTCTTACGAGTAATGGCTCAATAAATGGTGCTTTTATAGCTCTTATATTTTTGGGAATTATGGCTGTATTTGAAGCATTAATGCCTCTACCATTAGCTTACCAATATCTTGGGAAAACGCTATCTGCTTCAAAAAGAATTCTAAACATTACAAATGCTAAACCTAATGTAACCTACCCAAAAGAATCTGTTGAAATACAAAATAATGATATTTGTTTTGACAATATAAGTTTTGGCTATGTTAAAGGCTCTAGTGTGTTTAACAATTTTTCTCTTGAAATAAATCAAGATGAAAAAATAGCCCTCTTTGCTCCAACAGGTTCTGGTAAATCGACAATCATAAATTTACTAAATAGATTTTGGGATGTTGATAATGGTTCAATTACTATTGGCAATAAAAACATAAAGAAACTCAGCGAAAACCAAATTAGAGATTTAATAACTACAATTAACCAATCACCACATATTTTTAACACAACGATTAAAGAAAACCTTTTAATTGCAAATTCAAACGCCACTGATGAAGAGCTGTTAAGTGCATTAGAGCAAGTAGAACTTAAAAAACTTGTTGACTCTTTACCAAATGGCTTAGACACTTGGACTGGTGAGCTTGGTAGGCATCTTTCAGGTGGTCAGCAAAAACGCCTAGCGTTAGCCCGTGCTTTTTTACAAGATAAACCAATTCTAATATTAGATGAGCCTACAGAAGGACTAGATAAAGAAACTGAGCGAGTTGTTTTTGATAACCTTTGTAATCTAATGACTAATAAAACTGTTATATTTATTACACATAATTCTAAACTGTTAGATAGGTTTGATAGAGTTGTAAATCTATAAACAAAGACTGTTAATTTGATCTAATTTTTCAAGAGAACAAAATGGCTAAGCTGAGTTGAAGTTTTAGTTTTAGTTTTAGTTTTAGTTTTAGTTTTCTTAGATAAATAGCAAACATTTCGACAAGCTCAATGAACTTTCGCTATTGAGTTAATATTCTTAAATATCATTCAGATTTAAGTTCTCTTTGCATTAACTCTTTAACAACATCTCGAGCATCGACACCTTCATAAAGAACCTTATATGTAGCAAATACTAACGGCATATCTACCCCATGTTTCTTAGCGAGTTTATATACAGCTTGAGCTGTTGAATAACCCTCAACGACATTGTTTACTTTAGTAAGTGACTCATCTATAGAACAGCCTTCACCAAGATAAAGTCCAAACCTACGGTTTCGTGATTGATTGTCTGAACAAGTTAGCAATAAATCTCCAAGACAACTTAGTCCTAAAAAAGTCTCATCTTTTGCACCTAATTTATTACCTAGCTTTTTAATTTCAGCTAGCCCTCTAGTAATAAGAGCTGCATGAGCATTAACCCCAAAATTAAGTCCTGCAGCAACTCCTGCAGCAATAGCTAATACATTTTTTACAGCCCCTCCAACTTGAGCCCCAATGATGTCTGAGGTTGAATAACACCGAAATGTACTATTACTAAATAATTTTTGGACATATTCAGCGTATTCTATATTTTTTGAGGCTGAAACCACTGCTGTTGGCAATCTATTAGCAACCTCTTTTGCAAAGCTTGGTCCTGTTATTAAAGCAAAACTATGCTGTGGCAAAATTTGCTCAACCATCTCACTCAATAATGAATAACTATCATGACAAAACCCTTTTGTTGCACTTATTATATTTTGACGGGGTTGTATAATCTGCTTTAGCTTATTAAGCGTATCTTTGAATCCTGAGCTTGGTGAAGCTATCAAAATATCATCAAAATCAGCAATACAATCTTGCCAGTTTTGTATAGCTTGCAAATTATCAGGAAATTTTTCAATATTTGGAATATATTTAATATTATTGTGGTTTTCGATCATACTTTGATTATGCTCATCACGCCATGAGTTCAATCTCACTTGATGACCATTATAAGCAAGTTGTAATGCTAAAGCTGTGCCCCAAGCCCCTGCCCCAAGAACTAAAATATTTTTTTGCATGAGATTTTCTTAAACAAAATAAACTTATGAACTCTAATATATTAAAATTGAGCTAGATAGTAAACAGATAGAGGCATTATTTATAACTGAAGTTACACACTAAATATTTTTTGAGTGTTATAAACTATATTGCAGCCATAGTGGTAACATTCTCTTGATATCATTCATAAACTTAAATAGTCCAACATTAAGTTCAACATTACCACTAGGATCGATAGTTTTGCAAGGAAACGCAATACCAACCCCAAATAGCCCTGGTGCTATTATCCCTGTTGAAGAGTCGTATTTACTAAAGTCAACTCCCTCTAATACAGGGGTTCGTTGATTAAATCCTGTAGCATAGATAACTTTGTTATAGTTCGGTAAGTGCTTATCTATTTGCTCTTTTGTAGAAAGATATCGACTTACCCTTTTATCAAGATTTTGAGAAATATTTTGCCTAACCCACTTTGCAGTTTCACCTTTTAGGCCAGTATTATCGTAGAGTGTCCAGCCATCCATTCTTACAGCATAACGCAAAGGTTCTAAATAAAAGTTTGCTATATCAGTAATCCCAGCTTCAATAAGGTTTCTAACTATAATCATTGCTGAGTGTGAAGATCCAAATATCGCTATTTTATCATCATTAGAAACTTCTTCAGCAAGAATACTCGGAGTTAATGCTGATGCTAAACCTATTTCATGACACCTTTCACTATCATGAAGAGTTAAGGATTTAGGGGTGGAACCTGTTGCTAAAACAACTTTCTCAGCATAGTATGTTTGTTTATCTGAAACAAGATTCCAAGTACCGTTCTTCACATATTGCTCAGTTATATTAGCTTCGCAAGAATTAACCTTAGTTCTAAGGTTATCAGTAACCCACCGTAAAGGTTCTGCAGCATTTTTTAAATGAGTAAAGCCTTCTTTATCTTGCGTATTCAAAACAAACTTTTCATTACATTCACTATAATCAAAAGAATCTATTTGATTTAAAAAACTTAAAAACAATTTCACACTAGTATTACTACTAACTTCACACCACTTTTGCCCAAAATCTCCAACTCTAAAATCAGGATCTATCCACAGTATATCTTTAGCATCAACATTATTATCCAATAACAGTCCTACAGTGGCGATACCTGCCGGCCCAGCTCCTATAATAGCCCATCTAAACTTATCTTTTAACATAAAAATCCTCAACTTTTCTATGGAACCTATATTATGATTCTTTTATCTAGATAAGAAAATCCAATATCTTATATATTGTATATCAGTAAAACTTATATTAGTATTCCTTATATACTATGAATTATGAAGCATTATAAATGAAAATATCCCTTAAACAACTGCAGGTATTTGTAAATACTGCAAAAACAGAGTCTATAAGTACAGGTGCTGAGAGATGCTTCATCTCTCAAGCTGCCGCAAGCATGTCCATATCTCAACTAGAAAACCTATTAGGCTCTACTCTATTTGATAGAGTAGGTAAGCGCATTCGCTTAAATTCGAACGGTGAAAGCTTACTTGCCAAAGCAATACAGATACTAGACCAGGTAGAAGAGTTTGAAGCATTTGCTCTAAATGATAATTCTTTATCAGGCAAATTAGTAATTGGTGCTAGCACTACAATAGCAAACTATCTTTTACCTAAATATATTGCAAAATTCAAAGAGTTATATCCTCAAGTTCGTATCAAACTAATTAGCAATAATACCCAAGAAATTATAAATGAAATAGAAAGACTGAACTGTGATGTCGCATTTGTTGAGGGTGAATGTCATAGTAATATGGTTTCTACCACTTTTTGGAGAGAAGATAACTTAAGAGTAATTGTTCGAGCAAACCACCCTTTAGCTAAAGAAACTGATATTACTGTTACAAAACTACTTGAATACCCATGGGTAACAAGAGAGGTTGGTTCAGGAACACACCAACTACTAATAAAAGCTTTAGGAGAGCATATAAAAAGCCTTAAAAAGGCTATCACCCTAAACTACGATGGTGCAAAAAAACAATACATTTATAACAGTGATGCTGTTGCTTGTTTATCAGAACTATCAATTGCAGATTCTTGGAATGGCGACAACTTCTCAAAACTAAGAATCAAAACTAACGAATTAGACCTTAGCAGAAATTTTTATAAGCTACTACACAAAAATAAATATCATACAAACCTAACTGAAACATTTTGTAAATTCGTTGAAAGCGACATATAAACTTGTATTTCATCAAAATAGCCTTATATTAATAGTAGATAACAAAAAAGGAGATCTAAAATGTCTATCGGAATAATTTTACTTATCATTGTTGTAATTATTGGTGCATATATTGTTATGACATACAATAAATTAATATCAGAAATTGAAACAACAAAAAATTCACAAAAGCAAATCGATGTGCAGCTAGATCGCAGATCTAAGGTTTTTGATTCACTTATCAATGTGGTAAAAAAATACATGGATTATGAGCAAACTACGCTTAAGCAAGTAGTTGAACTTCGTAGTCAAGCAAATCAAGCACAAGCTGATGGCGATGAGAAAACTAGAATTACAGCAGAAAATAAAATTTCTCAGTTTGCAAAAGGAATAAATGTTCAGTTTGAAAACTACCCTGAGCTTAAAGCTAATCAAAATGTAATTCAGCTTCAAGAAGAGATCACTTCTACAGAAAATAAATTAGCATATGCAAAGCAAGCTTTTAATGACTCTATCGAAAGATACAATGCTCATAAGAAATCTTTTTTTGCAGGAATTGTTGTTAATATTTTCAAAAAATTAGATGAAAACTTTGTGTACTGGAATCTTTCAGAAGAGAAAATACAGCAACTTGAAGAATCAAGAGTGGAGCTATAACAAATGCAAGAAAATTTGCAATTTGGTTCGGCTAATTGGCGTGAGGTTGTTGCTAAAAACACCCGAAAAACTTATTTCGTAATTGCGACATTTTTGGTGGTTTTTTTCTTGTTAGGCATCTTTGTTGATACTTTTTGGCGTTATAGTGAACTAGCTAATGCTTATTATCATACTTATGGGACACAGCTACCAATATCAAAGGTGTTTATTGCTCTAGCGACTTTTCAGATCCCTCCAGTTGCCACTATGATAATTTTCGCCATAGCTGTTATATGGGTTCTTATTACATTTTCATCTTACGATAAGATAATGCTTTCAGGTACCGAGTACCAAGAAATTTCACCAGATAACCAAGATCCTCTTGCGCGTAAAATATATAATGTTGTTGAAGAAATGAAGGTAGCTGCTGGTATGAGATATATGCCTAAAGTTTTTCTCATCGAAGCAAATTATATGAATGCTTTCGCATCAGGCTACTCTGAAAAATCTGCAATGGTAGCTATCACAAATAAGCTAGCTAATGCTTTGACTCGTGATGAGCTACAAGCTGTAATGGCTCATGAGCTAACACATATTCGCAATCAAGATATTAAGCTAAATCTATTTACAATGGTTTTATCTAATATGATGCTGATAATCATGGATTTCTTGTTTTATTCAGCACTATTCTCCGGAAATAACAACAGTAGAGATAGTAAAAATAATAATGCTGCTGCATTTTTTATCATAATAATGATATTACGTTATGTGTTGCAGATATTTACTATATTTATGATGTTATTTTTAAGTCGTACACGTGAGTATATGGCAGATGCTGGAGCTGTTGAACTAATGAGAACTAATGTCCCTATGGCAAATGCATTACTAAAGATATCTAACGATAGTAAATCTGCAGAGGCTCAGCATAGTTACAAACATAATAAAAATGAAAACTTGCGTAGAGCTTCATATATTTTTGATCCATTAAGTGCTGGTATTAGTGGTGGTGATATGTCTGATTTATTTTCAACACATCCATCTATTGAAAAAAGGCTTGCTTCTATGGGTGTTAAAAAGGACTAACAGCTATAATAAATGCCTTCACTTACTGCTCTTATTCTCTCGCATTTAATTAAATGAGCTCTATAGCCAAAGCCATAAGAATGATAGTGTTTTCTTATACATTATGACAAGCTGTATAAACATCTCCTTCAATAGCTCTTAGGCTTGGATGCTCTTTCTTACAAATATCTGTAGCTATCTTACATCTTGTGTGAAATGCACAACCCTTAGGAGGATTTAGTGGTGATGGTAGTTCTGCTTTTTCTAACTGAAACCTTCTTTGTTTTGCTAACTTTGGATCTGCAATTGGGATAGCATCTAAAAGAACCTTTGTATAAGGGTGTACTGGGTTTTTATAGATATTCTCCTTAGGAGATACTTCTACAAGACTACCTAGATACATCACAAACAACCTATCAGAAATGTGCTTCACAATACTCAAGTCATGAGCTACAAATAATATCGTAAGCTTAAAATCTTTTTGCAACTCTTTAAGAAGGTTTACAACTTGAGCTTGTATAGATACATCTAATGCACTCACAGGCTCATCACAAACAAGCAGTTTTGGTTCACAAATCAAAGCTCTTGCAATACCTATTCTTTGGCACTGTCCACCAGAAAACTCATGAGGGTAGCGATACATTTGCGACTCACTTAAACCAACTTTTTTCATGATAGAAAGCACTTTCTCATCTACTTCTTTTTTACTTAAATCTTTATTGAAATTAATCAATGGTTCAGCAATGATATTTCTAACAACCATTCGCGGATTAAGACAAGCAAATGGGTCTTGGAAAATCATTTGAATATCTCTTCTGACGCTTAGCCATTGCTTATGTGACTTATACTTATGAAGTGGATGCTCACCTTTCCAGATAACTTCTCCATTAGTGATATCATTAAGCCCAATCAATGCTCTTAGCAGTGATGACTTACCACAACCAGACTCTCCTACGATACCGATAATCTCACCCTCTTTCACATCAAAGCTTACATCATTTACAGCTGTAACCTTTTGAATGACTTTACCTGTGATAGTTTTCTTTATTGGAAACTCTACAGTTAGGTTTTTGACTTCTAAAACATTCATCTATCTATACTCCTTAACAAGGTGACAAGCTGTACGCTGATCTCCCATCGAAATCAAAGCAGGATTAACATCTCTACATATACCTTTTGCATAATCACATCTTGTAACAAAAGGACAACCTTTTGGCATATTGTGAATATTTGGTGTTTCCCCAGGTATAGTCTGTAAAACCTCCACTTCCTTAGTGATACTTGGCATAGTATTTAGTAGACCCTTTGTGTAGGGGTGCTGCGCTTTTGTAAATATATTATCTACCGTACCTTGCTCCATAACATTACCACAATACATAACCATCACATCATGACAAATCTCCGCTACCACACCTAAATCATGTGTGATAAACAGCATCGACATGTGAAATTCTTTCTGTAAGTCTGCCAATAATTGTATAATCTGACCCTGTACTGTTACATCAAGAGCCGTAGTAGGCTCATCAGCAATCAATATCTCAGGATTGCACAGTAAAGCCATAGCTATCACAACTCTTTGACGCATACCACCGGAAAACTCATGCGGATATAAGTTGAGCCTATTCTTTGCATCAGGTATTTGCACTGCATCTAGCATCTGCAATACCTTTTGAGTAGCGTCTTTTCGAGACATTCCTTTATGAATTGTCAAAGGCTCTAATAACTGCTTGCGAATATTCATGTATGGATTCAAAGAAGTCATTGGGTCTTGAAATATCATTGAAATCTTATCGCCACGAATTTTGTTCAAATTCTTAACTGGCATATTGATAAGGTTTTGACCATGAAATAGTGCCTCACCAGATGCAACAGCATTACCAGCAAGTAAACTCATAAGTGATAATACCGTTTGGCTTTTACCAGATCCTGACTCGCCAACTATACCTAGGGTATGACCTTTTTTAAGATCAAAACTAATATCCCTAACAGCGGAAAATACGCCATCATCAGTTTTGAAACCGACATTTAAATCTTTAATTTGAAGTGCTAAACCTTCCATTATCATCTACCTCTTACTCTTTGGATCTAGTGCTTCTCTCATTGCATTACCAACAAAGTTTAGAGCCAATAAGGTTACAGTTAAAAATGCCGCTGGATATACTAATAACCACCAGTAGCCTAAAGTTATATATGATGCACCATCACTTATCATTTCACCCCAGTCTGTCATTGGTGGCTGCACCCCAAGACCTAAGAAACTCAAAAATGCTGATAGCATAAGTACTGTAGGAATTGTAAGAGTTATATATACGATGATAATACCGATAAGGTTTCTGATGATGTGCTTAGTCACAATTTTACGGTTTGTAAGACCTGCAACCTTAGCAGCTTCAACAAATTCTTTATGCCTAAGTGCTATAGTTTGCCCACGTACAACCCTAGCTACATCAAGCCAAGATACTACACCGATTGCCACAAATACTAGTATGAAATTTCTACCAAATAGAGTAACTAACAGTATTGCAAAAAACAAAAATGGTAAAGCATATAACGCATCTACAATCCTCATCATAATGCTATCTACCTTACCTCCTACAAATCCTGCAAAAGCTCCCCATAGTGTACCAATTACTACTGAAACAACTGTTGCTACTATAGCTACCTCAAAAGAAATCTGACCACCTACAAGTACTCTTACAAAAACATCTCTGCCAATAGTATCTGTGCCAAAGAAATGCTGAAATGATGGTGCTTGAGTTGTACCATACAAATCTATATGAGAAAAATAGTTATCTGGATACAACCACGGCACAACAAAACATGCAACCAAAATAAAAACTATCACAAATAGTGAAATCGTAGCAACTCTATCCTTTTTAAATCTTATAAAAGCATCTTGAAAAAGACTCTGTTTATTATTTGCCATTATTTTATCCTCGCTTTAGGATCTATAAATCCATATAAAACATCTACAATCAAATTAAAAATCACAACTAAAATACTGTAAATAATAGTCAAAGCTAAAACGATAGCATAATCTCTGTTTGTCGCAGCATTTACCATTTGTGTACCCATACCTGGTAATGCAAAAACTTTCTCAATAATAATAGTACCTGTCAAAATACCTGCTGCTGCTGGACCTAAGAATGAAATAGATGGCATCAATGATGGTTTGATCGCGTGTACAAGCACAATTCTTTTTTTGGATAACCCTTTAGCATAAGCTGTACGAATAAATGGCGAGTTAAGTGTCTCAATGATGCTATTTCGTTGAATCTGAGCTAATATACAAATAAATGGTAAACTCAAAGCTACAACTGGCAAGATTAAATGACTAAAGTCCATACCCCACTGACCTGGTGGTAATAGATGAAATTCCACTGCAAATATAAGCACTAAAACTGGAGCTGTAATCACTGTAGGTATTGCAATAAATGTCACAGAAAAGATACTCACAACTCTATCTACAATACCATTCTGCTTAAGTCCTGCAATAGTCCCTAGTGCTAAGCCAAAGATAGTTGTTACAACTAAAACGATACTACCAAACGACAGACAACCAAAATCCACTATCTCCATCTGTTGGGAAAATAAGGTCATTCACAGATGCACCGATATTTTTATACGACAGACCAAAATCAAAATGAAATATTAGATTTTTAAGATAATTCAAATACTGCTGCCATAATGGTAAATCCATACCATACTGATGATGTAGCTTATCTAGTACTTGTTGGCTCATTGCTCGATCTGAAGAAAATGGGTCTCCCGGAGTTAAATGTACTAGTAAAAAGGTAATTGTAATCACAAAGAATACTGTTGGAATTGCTCCAAATATTCTTTTTAAAATAAATTTCATCATAATAATTATACCTTAGACTGTGTTATCGAAAGTTGCTTAGCCCTAAATCTACCCATTACATTCCCTTTAGGTTTAAACCCTTTCACATAAGGTTGCACAAGCTGTATAGCTGGCTCAGTGAATAAAGGTACTATTGGATAGCCTGCCGTTTGCTTGATAATCAATTGTCGTTGCAACTCATAAAACTCTTCCTTTGAATTAGCAACTAGTGATTTTTTATATATTTTATCTGCTGCTTTATCACAGTAGTCACCTTTGTTGTTATCACTATGACAAGTATACATCTCAGTATAAGTATTTGGCTGATTAAAATCTGCAATCCAAGCCATTCTACCAACATCAAAATTACCGTTCTTTAGACTATCTAGATAAACTTTCCAGTCTTCATTAAATATATCAATCTTAACTAAATCACCGAAGTCTTGCTGCCATGAGCCTTGTAAAACTTGAGCCATCAAACGATTAATATCAGAAGTGTTAAAGTTAACAGTAAATTCTAGTGGATGTTTTTTTGAATACCCTGCTTCTTTAAGAAGCTCTCTTGCCTCTCTTATTCTTTGAGGTATTGGTTGGTTTATCCAATCGTAACCAGGAATATCTTTCGCTAAGTCTTTATATCTATCACCAGCTACAGCTTCTGGTACAACTAAGTAAGATGGTACAACTAACCCCTTTTTAACCCCGTTCGCTATACCTTCTCTATCTATAACCATACTTAAAGCTTTACGCACCCTTATATCTTGAAATTTAGGATCTCTCATATTAAATACAAAATAAGCTTGAGAAAGCATTGGAGCTGGCTGAAATTGATTATTTGTAAAATTCTCTTTGTACCAATCTGCTGTATTTGCAGGTAAACGACTATAAGTGATACTCTCTCCACCCGCTTTGTAGTTCTCTAAGTCACTAGAAACATCTGCTATCATCAGGTATTTCACAGAATCAATACTTACATTTCCAGCATCCCAATAGTTAGGAGACTTTTCTGCTAAAGCGTAGCCATTATGAATCCATTTAGTTAGTTTATAAGCACCATTACTTATAATTGTACGAGGCTTAGCAGCCCAAGCATCCCCATATTTATCTATCGCTTTTTTATTAACAGGAAAAAAAGCATAAATAGTAAGTGAATCTAAAAATGTTGGATTAGGTGCTGCAAGTGTAATTTGCAAAGTATACTTATCCAAAGCCTTTACACCTAATGTATCTGGAGACTTTTCACCTGCTTGGATGGCTACTGCATTAACTATAGGATTAAAATACGAAGCATAAGCACGAGTTAGAGTAGCTGGAGTTACAGACCTTCTATATGAATACACATAATCTTCTGCAGTTACTGGATCACCATTTGTCCACTTAGCATTTTTTCTTAAATGAAATGTATAAGTCTTACCATCTTCTGATATATCCCAGCTAGATGCTCCTGTCGGTATAACCTCTGATTTTTGATTATAATCAACTAAACCTTCAAAGATATCTTCAATCACTCTGCTTGAACTATTATCCGAAGATTGTTGCGGATCTATCGAAGGCATATCGGTACCTATATTTACAACTAACTGATTGTTGTCTTTTGTAAGCTGTCCAGAGTATGCATCATCGCTACTATTTGAATCATTAGAACAACCTGCTATTAGAATCAAACTAACAATAGATGTTAATATTAATGTTTTTTTGAACATAATTATGAATAAATAAATATTGGTTCATTCCAATTTAAACCATTGATTTATAAAACTCAAATGCTTTATGCCAATACTAATACAATTTAGTAAGATATTGAATTTGGAACTATATGTAAAAGTTATTTATTTTTTAGCTTTAGATGAACTAGTATTTTGATTGTTCAACTCTAACTCTAGTTTTATTCTAGCCTTATCTGGAGTCATAAAATATGAGGGGATAGTGCCTAGCTTGTCGTCAAGATTATTATAGTTATATGTATTTTCTCCAGATGGAACTCTACTTGATCTTATTACAACTACACCTTTTTTAGTTAGCTTAGAGATCACACTCCACACATCAGAAGGTATATTACCATCTCCTAAACCAGCTACTACCAATCCTTTTAGACCCTTATCTTCAAGTAGATAATCTAATGAATCAGAAGGCATCCCTTCCCATGTAGAAGCTATAACCACTTTAGGAACAGATTCACCAGGGATCTTATAGTACTTCTCTGGGTGATATGTAAAAAACTCAACTTTACCATCAGTAACTGTACCTAATCTACCTTGCTTAAAAGCATCTACATTTGTGGTGTTCATCTTCTGTACATATTTAGCCGAATAAATATTATCATTCATAACAACCATTACATGTTTATGACCACTTAAGCCCACCGAAATTGCATCATAAAGGTTCATTGCACCATCAGAAGAAAGCTGATCTGAGCTTCTCATACTACCAACAATAACTATTGGTTTTTTAGGCTGTATAGTAAGAAACAAGAAATAGGCTGTTTCTTGCATAGTATCTGTTCCGTGAGTAATAACTATGGCTCTTATGTTTTTATCATCATTATACTTCTTAACTACTAATGCTAGATCTCTAATGTCTTTATAAGTAATATTTCCAGAATCCTTATTAAAAACTTGTTCTGCCTTAAATTTCACACCTGTAAATTTTGAAGTGATTGGTTTTATCAAATCCAATACCGATACTTTGCCAGCAGTATAAATACTACTAGTATTTGACCCACTATCTGAAACAGCTGAGATTGTGCCTCCAGTACCTAGAACAATAACTTCAGGCTTATTAGCAAACGCTGTAGCAAGACCTATAGTTAAGACTACTATCATTAGTAAACTTTTAATCATATTCATTATATCAATTCTCTTTTTTAAATTTTATTAAGTTTATTTTAAAGTCAAGAAACTCTAACTAAATTAGCAATATCTGCCAATAAAATCTTCTGCCCAACATCACTACCAAAATTTACGGTAAAAAACTCTTTTGAGCCTTGTGCTTGAGCTTTTACAAATATTCCTTTGCCGAATATCTTATGAAAAACTTTATCGCCTTTTTTAAACTTATTATCTTTTGAGTTTGATTTTAAAAAATCAAATGGCGATGTGCCGAAATTTGTCTTAGTTTTTTGTCTAGCAGCTGATGCTTGTCTTGTCGCTTTTGCTTTACTTATATGCTCATCATCAATCTCTGCGAGAAATCTTGATTTCACTTGAAAACTACTTCGCCCAAATATGTTACGAACTTCAGCATGGCTTATAGTCAAAGCCTTCATAGCTCTTGTAATTGCCACATAGAATAATCGGCGTTCTTCTGCTAGTTTTTCTTTAAGCTTGTTAGAATGCTCTCCATCAAAAGATTGCTCTGAATTAATCACTGCACTAGGAGGGAATACTCCCTCTTCTGCAGCAACTATAAACACATATTTAAACTCTAGTCCTTTTGATGCGTGGACTGTCATCAGCTGTATGCTATCTACAGTATCGTCAGCCTGCAGATCTCCAGCTTCAAGTACTGCAAATGATAAAAATTCCTGAAGAATATCAGTATTGTCATCAAGTAACTCAATTTGTGGCTCAAAGTCTTTAGCTGCACTTATAAGCTCTTTTAAGTTGTCTATTTTTTGACGGTCTTTTTCAGTATTTTTTTCTTCATAAGATGCAATAAGTCCACTAACTTCTATTACAACCTCTAGAAGTTTATCTAAGCTTAAATCTGCTACTTTTGCAGATATGTTTTCTATAAGAGCGATAAATTTAAGGAGCAATCCCGCCGTGCGTTTTGTCAAAAGATCGCGTTGTACAACCTCTATAGTCGCTTGCCAAAGTGACAGCGAGTTTATCTGCGCAAAGTTACGAATAGTTTCTAAAGTCTTTGCCCCTAGACCTCTTGTTGGAGTATTAATAATTCTCTCAAAAGCTAGATTGTCTGCCTTTGAAACTGCTAGTCGTAAATAAGCTAAAGCATCTTTTACTTCTGCTCGATCAAAGAACTTGAAGCCTCCGTATATTCTATAAGGAATACTTCCATAAATACAACTTTCCTCAAGTACACGCGAAAGGTAGTTTGAACGATACAAAATCGCTATATCATTATAGTCTGTACCATTTGCGTGTAAATCACGGATTTTATCTATTATGTACTTGGCTTCATCGCGTTCATTTACAGCTGTATAAACATCAACTTTCTGCCCCTCTTCAGCTGCCGACCAAAGCTGTTTTGACATTCTATTATCATTGTTTTTAATCACTGAATTTGCAGCATTTAGAATATTTTTTGTCGATCGATAGTTTTGCTCTAGCTTTACAATATCTACATCTGCGACATCTTTTACGAAACTATGAATATTATCGACAACAGCGCCACGCCAGCCATATATAGATTGATCATCATCACCTACTGCCATGATGTAGTTATCATCAATCAAAAGCAGTTTCAACCACTTATATTGGACACTATTTGTATCTTGAAATTCATCTATCAAAATATACTTAAACATTCTCTGATAGTATTCTCTTAACTGCTTATTCAAGCTAAATAACTCATATAAATAAAGTAATAAATCAGCGAAATCTAAAGCCTGCTCAGCCTGTAGTTTTTCTTCATAAGCTTTATATATCCCATTATAATGAGAGTCATACTGTCTTGAGAGTTTATTACTCCTTATAGCTTGATCTTTTTGCTTGTTAATGAAGTTTTGTAACAATTTTGGAGGATATTTTTTATCATCGAGTTCTAGCTCTTTTATCACTCGTTTTAAAAGTTGAGCTTGCTCGTCCTGGTCAAGTATACGAAAGTTTTTATCTAGTCCCAGCTCATGAGCATGTTTACGTAAAAGCCTGTGTGCAATACCATGAAAAGTTCCTATCCACATTCCAAAAGCTGAAACTCCAAGCATACTACTTACTCTAGCCTGGATTTCTTTTGCAGCTTTATTAGTAAATGTAACAGCTAGGATATTCTCAAGGTCAGCCCTACCTTCTCTACAAAGATAGGCTATACGAGAAGTAAGAACTTTTGTTTTACCACTACCCGCACCTGCTAGTATAAGAGAGTTACGGTCTTCTAAAAGAACAGCTCTGCGTTGCTCTGGATTTAGATTATTAAGAAACTGATGTTTTGACATTCTATAAAATATTTTTAAATTACTGAAAGTATTTTAACAGAAAATAATTCACTATTCTGAGCTTTCAAAAGTAAGTTTATACGCATAACAAGACTGTGCCACAAACACTATTGTTACGCTTAAAAGTACAGCCAATGCAATTCCCGTCTCTTGATAAATATAACCAAAGATACTAACTGTAATCACAAGCAGTATCATAAGCAGTAATGAACTAGATACTACAAACTTATTTTTCTTCATGTATATAAGAGTAGGTGCAGCCAAACACCCCGACATTATTACACATTGCATTACCATAAATATAAGCAATATATTTTCACCGACTATATAATCTTTGCCATATAAGAATAATACATCTCTTCCAAATACAATTGTAAGCAACACTATAATAAAACTCGCGATACTCATTGCCGCAAGGTTCTTATTAAATACATCCCTAATTCTAAACAAATCATTATCATTTATAGCTATAGCTATAGGTGTTAAGGCTATAGACTGTATACATGCTAAAAAGATATTTGCTATTAGCTGAGAAAATGATGCTGATGTTGCAAACACTCCTACACTTCCTTCATTTGCTAAGAAAACTTCAGCACCTATAATCGCCAGATAAGGAACTGTAAATAAAGCTAATGTATAAGGAAGCCCGGACAATCCTGAACTTAACCACTTTGTATACTCAATTTCCTCTGTCTTTGTAAAAAATAGTCTCATTCTCTTAAACAACAAATAAAACATAACTACAAATGCAATGACCCATGGCACCATAAATAAAACTACCGCAGCATACGAGTTCCTAAAACTTTCATCAAAAAACATTAAAGCTGCTAGAAATAGCATCGAAAAGTTTATTATGATTTTATAGATGACATTTGCTAACACTGGTTTTGAAAACCCAATAAGCACTCGGTAAAAAAAGAAGGAAAGCGCCATAAAAGGTATAAATATCACTGCAACAAATACTGGATGAGGATTTTTAAATAATAAAATATCCTTAGAAACCCAATAGCCAATAAATGCTATGATGTAGTAAAAAACTGTTAATAACCCAACAACACTAAACACATACACAAAAAAGGCTTTTACTACACCATTTTCTTTAGCTTTAACGGCAATAGCAATCACATTTATAGCTGTAATATCTGCTCCTAGCAGACAAATTATATATGCAACACTAGCAACACTATATGCTGCTGAGAAATCACCAAACTTTTCAGAACCTAGGTATCTAGCAACTATGATTGTTGCCAAAAAAAATGATACCGAAGCTAACAACTGAATCAAAAACAACAATAGACTTCTTTTCATTTGCACCTCGAATAAAATTACTATTTATTTTTAAAAATATGTCTTATTAACTTTACAACCATCAAGTGTGAGCTTATATGCGTACAATATTTGTACTAAAAACACAAAACTTACAGACAATAATACTGCAAAGGCAATTCCTATTTCCTGGTAAATATAACCCAAAAGACTGATAAATGCTATAAGCAAGATAATAAGTAGTAAAGAGGTAGATGCTACAAACTTATTTTTCCCCATATAGATAAGAGTAGGTGCTGCTAAACACCCCATCAAAATCACGCACTGAGTGATAATAAACATCAGCAAAACACCTTCATCAACAACATATTCCTTACCATATACTGATAGTATATCAGCGCCATAAAG
Source organism: Francisella adeliensis (assembly GCF_003290445.1). Classification (NCBI taxonomy): domain Bacteria; kingdom Pseudomonadati; phylum Pseudomonadota; class Gammaproteobacteria; order Thiotrichales; family Francisellaceae; genus Francisella; species Francisella adeliensis. The sequence goes on from NZ_CP021781.1 coordinate 1,768,455, forward strand.
TAAAGTTATCTCTATAAGAATAAGACTTAACAAGGTTATATTAAGTGTATTCCTATTAAAAATTCGTCTGATTATTATAAATTTTTTATCGTAAAGTGCTTCAGCTATTGGCTCTAGATCAACCGACTGTATACATGCAGAAAAGTTTGTTGCTATTAGTTGTGAAAGAGCTATCACTGTAGCAAAAATACCCACACTCTCTTCATTGTTAAGAAACACTTCTGCTCCAATAATTGACAAATAAGGTATTGTGAGTAGAGCTAGAGTATAAGGTAGTCCTGAAAGACCAGAACTAAGCCACCCTACATAATCAATCTTTTCGGGGTTACAAACAAATATTTTCATTCTCTTAAAGAGAAATAAAGCCATAATACAAAGAGACAATATCCATGGAATCATAAACAGAACAATCGCTATATGTGAATCTCTAAAAAACTCATCATAAAACATCAAGGATGCTAAAAGTAACATTGAAAAATGTATCAAAACTTTAAAAAGAATATTAGCAAAAACTGGCATTGAAAAAGAGATAATAACTCTATAAAAGAAAAAAGTAAGTGCCATAAATGGTATAAATAATACAGCAACAAAAACTGGATGATCATCTTTGAAATATAAAATATCTTTTGCAACCAAATATCCAATGAAAGCTATCATATAATATATAATGCTTAAAAGTGCTACCACAGTAAATACATAAATTACAAACGCTTTAATAACACCATTCTCTCTAGCTTTAACTGCTGTCGCTATAACATTTATTGCAGTCATATCAGCACCAAGCAAACATACTATATAAGCGACAACTGCCACACTATATGCCGCTGAGAAATCACCGAAATCTTCTGGACCAAGATATCTAGCAACTACAATTGTAGCAAGAAAAAATGACATCGAAGAAAATAGCTGAATCAATAGTAGAAATAAACTTCTCTTCATGCTTCTCCTTATATCCTATATTTTTAGTAAAACTTAATTACCTTACTTGTACTTGCATTTAATCCCTAGTTTTTTATTTCATTATTTTCAAGCACTACCTTCGATACTTCTATAGGAATTTCTATATTATTTTCTTTTAAATATTCGAAAACCTTAGCTCTTAAGTCACTTTCTATAGCTAATTGCTCAACTCTATAACAAAATGCTCTTAGCGTGAAGTTAAGGCTATAATCACCATACTCTTCAAAAATCACGAATGGTTCGATACCTTTCAATACTCCATCTTGATTTTTTGCAACCTTATAAAGCAGCTGTGTCACAGCTTTAGGATCACTATTATATGCAACCTTAACCTTCAAAACTATTCTACCTATTGAATTAAAGGTTTCATTTGAAATCACATCGCTCATAAATAAGCTATTTGGAATAATTAGAGTCTTATGATTAAAAGTTTCTACATGAGTTGATCTAAGCCTGATTTTTTTAACTTCGCCAATCTCATCATCTATATTTATCCAATCACCTACTTTTACTGGTCTTTCAACCAAAAGCATAAGTCCTGCAAAAAAATTCTTGATAAGATCTTGAAGAGCAAAACCAAAACCAACTGACAATCCACTTACTATAAATGCTAGTGATGTACCACTTATTCCAAATGAATATATAAATATTACCAAAGAAATAAATACACCGAGATATCCTGTTGCTGTGTGTATAGCTTTATGCGTACCATTATCAATGTTTATATAAGGCAAAATATGCTTGTCAGATATGTTCTGGATAATTCTTGAAATAACTAAGCACACTACTAGTATGATGAGTGATTTTAGGATATCTAAGATAGCAAAGTGCTTTTCACCAGCAATATTAAAACCATAATAGTAAGCTCTATAGACACTATCAGTAATTTCATGATAAGGTACACCTATCTCTATAAGTACCAAAAAAACTCCAAGAACTATAAAAACTATTTTGATAATCGTTCTTAGCCAGTATTCAAAAACACTTTCATTTTTAGAGTCACTAATTTTTTGAATAACTTGTTCACCATACTTAGATGTTTTCTGAAGTTTTGCTAGAAAAACATAAATCCCTATAGTTAAAGCACTATATAATGAGTAAAAAACCACAAAGACAAACATCACTCTAAGCACACTAATGATTACACCAGCTATTAGATTGTCCGATCCAACAAAAGATGAGCCTAAATATAAAATTGCTACAAATAATACTGCAAACCTTACGATGTTAGTGTAGACACTTATATCTTTAACTATTGATTCTGATTTACGCATCTTTTGAACCACTTTCATTGCAACAAAAACCAAAAATATACTTAATATAAAAGATATTACAGTATTTCCTTGAGCTCCGTATACAGGATCAAATGAAGTTGTAGCTGAGAAAAAATCCATACCATGTATAGATAATAATAATAAGAGTATAAATATATAAAGTTGCAACCAAAATGAAGTTACCTTTCTTAAGTTTATACCAAGTATCTTGATTAAAATGAAAACCATATTCTGAATGATCAAATATATATAAACAACATAGTTTCTTTCAATCCAATCAAACTTTATAAGCAAAAACTTAAATATACCTATGATGAATAAAGATGGTATCAGAGAACACCAAAAAATACGCAAAAATATATTTATCTTATCTATTAATTTACTATCACTATAAATACTTAAATAACGACTTATAAAACGCATATTAATTGCAAACAAATAAACACATAAATTATATACCACTATAGCAAGCAGCGCTGACAGGAAAAATGGAGTAAATTTATGTTTATTTGCACTATACTTTATCTCGTCAACACCTTTATGCCAAGCTGTCGCAAAAACAAGAATTTTATCTTTCTTTAATATATCCGTATTACGAGATTCTATGCGTATTTGCGAGACTTCACTTAAGCCTCCTTCTATAAGTTGCTTTGAATCAATAATGTAAGCTCTAGCTTCTTCTAAGTTGCTAAGCTTAAATTTAAGAAAATCATATCTTTCTTTTACTATTCCATTATTAAACTCTTGTTTTTGTTTAGTTAAAGACGAATAAATTTTTAGTTGCTTCTTTCGCAAGACTATTTCTTTTTCAACATGATTTTGAAGAGATACTAACTTATTAAAACCTCTTAATGCTTGCTCCCTAAACTCATAAAGCTGCTGTTCTCCTATCATTTTACTATTTTCAGAATCTTCGATATAGTCACCTAAAGGAGCTAGTTCTGACATAATTATATCTACTTTCTGTATAATTATTTTAGTGTTATTAGAGTACTCTGTTTTTGAGTAAGAAACACCTACACTTAATAGCAAAAGTATAATAGAAAAAATAGTTTTGAGTTTCATAAGCTACAGCCTTTTTTAATTCAAATTATTTGAAAACAAGGCATCAGTAAAATCATTTGCCTTAAACACCTGCAAATCATCAATTTTCTCACCAACACCAATGAACCTTATTGGCAAGCCCATTTTTTTAGCAATAGAGAATACTACCCCTCCTTTTGCTGTGCCATCAAGTTTGGTAATTGTTATACCAGTTAAATTAACTAAATCATTAAAAGCTTCCGCTTGGGAAAGTGCATTACCTCCTGTTGTAGCATCTAGTACTAGCATAACTTCATGAGGTGCTGAATCATCAATCTTATTAATAACTTTAATAACTTTCTTAAGCTCTTGCATTAGGTTATCTTTGTTGTGTAGCCTACCTGCGGTGTCTGCTATTATCACATCAACATCTTTTGACTTAGCTGAACTTATTGCATCATAAATCACTGAAGCACTATCAGCACCTTCATGCTGATATACAACTTGAGTGTTATTACGGTCACCCCACTCTCTAAGTTGCTCAACTGCAGCTGCTCTAAAAGTATCTCCTGCCGCTAGCATTACTGATTTACCTTGAAGCTGTAACTTTTTAGTAAGCTTACCAATAGTCGTAGTTTTACCTACACCATTTACACCAACTACAAGTATTACATGAGGGGTATTTTGAGAATTAATCTCTAAAGGCTTCTCACTTGGCTTTAAAATCTCAGTAAGCTTTGCTTTAATAATTTCATTGAGAGTATCTACTGTTTGCAACTCATTTCTAGCCACCTTATCGCGAAGGTGATTTACGATTTCATCTGTTGCCTCAACACCAATATCGGCTGTAAGCAATTGCATTTCTATTTCTTCTAAAAGTTCTTCATCAACGATTTTTTGTCCCATTAAAATGGTATTTAAACCGCTACCAAACTTACCTGCAGTCTTAGAAAGGCCTGACTGTAGTCTAGAAAAAAGGCCTTTTTTTTGACTCTCGTTAGATGGTTGCTGTACTTCTACAGACTCTTTTTTCTTCTTAAAAAACATATTAATTCCAGTAAAGATTATTCAAAATATTTATCTTTAAGTTTTGCAATCTTCTGATGAAGTGGATCAAACATACTAACAATATTTTTAGATTTAATAAGATGAACTTCTCCATCAAAAGCTATTTCATCCCCTGCTCGAGCATAAACTTCAAGCAACATAAAACGAAGATTTATATTGTTTGGACTTTTTTCTAATGAGTCTTGAACTGTAATACTCGCTTCCATATATTTCTCGCCATCAAGATATTGCTCAACTAACTCTTCAACATATCTCATCTCATCTTCTTCATATATCTCAGAATCAATTTCTTCTACTAAATCATCTGCTTTTTTAAAGCTATCATCACTAGCTGTTTCAAAAACCATACCTTTTGATGTCTTAACAGCTGTGCTTTTAGTATTTTGAGGAGCAGTAATACTTTCTTCTGCACTATCATCCTCTGGTTTATCACCTGTACTTACTAACTCTGCTATTTTGCTAGTTTTATTTTCACTAGTATTAATAAGATCATTGATATCACTTTCTAGATTAACTTTTTCTTCTAAATCTTTATCCTTGATATTTTCAGCAGCAACTTTACTATGCCTACTTCCATCTAATGGGGCAGAGAAATCAAAAGCTTCTTGAGGACCTTGATGACTATCATCAGCTTTATAAAAATCGCTATCAGATACTACTGGAGAAATTCTAGACATCAGATGATCTCTTCTTTTCTTGGAAAGAACCTCTAACTCTTGTTCTTTTTTTGAGTTTCTGCTATCCCAAAACCTTTTGCCAAATATAAATAACCCCAACAAAATAATAATCACAAAAATAAATTTAGCTAACTTACTAAAAATAGAGCTTGACTCACTACCATCATTCGACTGAGTCTCTTGAATATCCTGATTATTGATTTTACTATCTAAGTCACTACCATATGTAACAACTTTAGCATCATCATTTGGCATTATGTTTGGAACAGTATTTTGTGATGATGTTGTTTGAGTATTTTGTGTCGCAGCTGACCGATTAGAAACCATAGCTTGGTCACCAAGATTTGATGAGTCTGTTGTTGAAGAATTATTATTGCCAATAACTTTAGGTGTCTGTGAAACATTACTAGCATTATATGTCCCTTGGACCATCTCATTACGAACTAAAGTAAGTCCATCTTCAACTTCATCTTTTGTTGTTGGAATAGCAAGCTTATCTCCAATCTTTATGCGATTATCAACAATCCCTGGAACCTCAGACTTATTGATACCTTTAATAGAATCTGTTAACTCACCAGTACTTATACCATTTACAGTGTGTGATTTGGCAATTTTATATAAATAATCGCCGCTTTTAACAGTGTATATTTCCATTGAATATAATGGCTGTAACGCAACTATAGCTGAACCTGCTATCAAAATCTTGCTGATATTCTTTAACATCTAGAAAACCCTATAATATACTTTAAATAAAGACTCAAAAATTATAGCATATTTTAGTGTATAGAAACTAGATGATTTTATTTAATGCTCACGAGTAGAACTAAAGATTATATCTGGATTTTTGTCTTGTGCTAACTGTAAGTTCACACCTGTCGGAGCAAGATAAGTCAAGTACCCAGCACCATCATAAGATAGGTTAACTTCATATTTTTTCTTAAAATCATTAAGTTTTTTCTCATCATCACAGAAGACCCAACGAGCTTGAACCACATTCACACCTTCGTACGAGCATTTTACATTGTACTCACTAGCTAAGCGTTGTGCTACTACATCAAACTGAAGTACACCTACCGCACCAAGCACGAGATCATTTGAAATCATTGGTTTAAACACTTGCGTAGCACCTTCTTCTGATAACTGAACCAGACCTTTCTGAAGAGCTTTCATTTTAAGAGGATCATTCAGTTTGACTCGCTTGTAAATCTCTGGAGCAAAGTTTGGTATGCCTTTAAACTTAAGTTTTTCGCCTTGAGTGAAGCTATCGCCAATTTGAATACTACCGTGATTATGTAGACCAATAATATCTCCAGCATAACCCTCTTCAACCTGCTCTCTTTCGCCTGCCATAAATGTAAGAGCTTTTGAGATTTGCATTAGCTTGCCTGTTCTTTCATGGTAAATTTTCATACCACGATGGTATTTACCTGAGCAGATTCTAAAAAATGCTATTCTATCACGGTGCTTATCATCCATATTCGCTTGGATTTTAAATACAAAACCCGTTAATTTTTCTTCACCTGCGAGCACATCGCGTTGATTTGCTTCACGACCTTGTGGTGCTGGAGCGATAGTTGTAAAGCCATCCATCATCTCTTTTACACCGAAGTTACTGAGAGCCGTACCAAAATAAACTGGTGTTAATTTTCCATCAAGAAATTCTTGTTGGTCAAACTCATTACTAGCACCTTTTACAAGCTCAATTTCCATCTCAAGGTCATCATACAAATCTGAACCAATTTCAGCTTTAGCATTAGCTAGACCCTTAATTTTTTTAAATGGATGAATCTCATGCCCGTGACCTGTTTCAAAAAGTGTAACCTCATCATTGTAAAGATCATATACACCTTTAAAAAATTTACCCATACCTATAGGCCAGTTCATCGGAGCACATTTGATTTTCATGATATCTTCAACTTCATCAAGAAGCTCAAGTGGATCACGAGTATCTCGGTCAAATTTATTCATAAATGTAAGGATAGGTGTATCACGCAACCTACACACATTCATAAGTTTAATAGTTCTATCCTCGACACCCTTTACAGCATCTACAACCATCAAAGCAGAGTCAACTGCAGTAAGTGTGCGGTAAGTATCCTCTGAGAAATCCTCATGCCCTGGAGTATCTAGTAGGTTTACAACACGATCATTATAAGGAAATTGCATCACAGAAGTTGTGATAGATATACCTCTATCCTTCTCCATCTGCATCCAGTCAGATGTCGCATGGACACCACTTTTCTTAGCTTTTACTGTACCTGCTGTCTTGATAGCATTTCCAAATAAAAGCATTTTTTCAGTGATAGTAGTTTTACCAGCATCCGGATGCGAGATGATTGCAAAAGTTCTGCGTTTTGCTATTTGCTGTAGAAGTTCGTTCATAGTTTTATAAGTAAATAATTAAAGATATCTATTTGATAAAAGAGTTTACTAAAAATATTGAATTTAGAAAACCAAAAATATTGTTTTAGTAATAGACTTAGAGTTTACTAGTAACTCCTACACCTTGCTTTCCTATTTTTCAGCGCAATGTTATACCACTCAAAATATATTTAATGCGTAACTTCAGCTAGTAAATCACAAATCTGCTTTTCTATCTCTAGCAATGGTAAAGATGAATCTATCTCATAAGCATTACCTGTCTTTGCCACAAGATCTTTAAAAGTCTTACGAGCACGATGGAAAAACTCCAAACCTGCCTGCTCAATCCTATCTGGATCACCAACCTTTTTAGCTCTCTGCAAACCAATTATCGGCTCAACATCTAAATAAATGATCAAGTCCGGCTCACAATCTTTTATAAAATTATTATTAAGTGCATTAAGCTTAGTAAACCCAAGTCCTCTTCCACCACCCTGATACGCCATACTTGACCAATAAAATCTATCTGAAACGACTATCACTCCACTATCAAGATTTGGTTTTATAAGGCTATGTATATGCTGAACTCGGCTTGCATACATTAGTAGAAGCTCCGTATCTGAGTGGACTGTTTCATCATAATTATTTTGTAATGCTAAATTACGAATATCTTCTGCAACCTTTGTACCACCTGGTTCACGAGTATATATTGCATTGATATTTTTTTGCTCTAAAAACTTTTTAATAAAGCTTATAGCGGTACTTTTACCTGCACCATCTAAGCCTTCTACTACTATAAATTTAGCTTTCATAACTCACCCTAAACAATAAACCCAACCACAGATGCAGAAAGCAAACTTACTAATGCTGCTCCATAAAGTATCTTGATACCAAATTTTGCAATTTTAACAGAAGCATCTTTACTTAATGCTTGCACAGCACCTATTATCACACCAATAGAGCTAAAGTTTGCAAAAGAAACCAAGAAAACTGATATAACGGCTTTGGTATGCTCAGAAATTTCTGTAGAATGCTTTGCTAAATCTTGCATTGCAACAAATTCATTTGTAACAATCTTTGTACCCATTATCTGGCTTGAAAGCATCACCTCATTACCATGAATATTTAAAACCCATGCCAAAGGATAAAATACATACCCTATAATTTGGGTAAACGTAATGCCGATGACATGTGAAAAAATCACATTTATTAGATCTAATAATGCTATATAACCTATCAATACAGCTGAAACAATAACAGCTATCTTGAAGCCATCAAACATATAGTTTGCTAACATTTCAAAAAAACTAGCTTTTTTAGTTTCATAATCTTTTTGAAGCTTATCAAAATCAAAGTCTTCTGAGTTATCATAAGGATTAATAATATGTAAAACAAAAAAAGTACCTATCATATTTAACACTATCGCAACACAAACATATTTAGGATCTATTATTGCCATATATGAGCCAGCAATCGCAAGAGATACTGTCGACATAGCTGTAGCTGCTAGAGTATACAAAACATTTGATGGTAAATGGTCAAGTAAATTCCTATAAACCAAAAAGTTCTCTTGTTGCCCAACTGTGATAGAGCTAACAGCATTGAAAGCTTCCATTTTACCCATGCCTGTAATTTTACTGAGTATTAAGCCAACATACTTAACAATAAAAGGAAGTATCTTAAAATGCTGTAAAGTTCCAATTATTGCGGAGATTAGAACTATCGAAAGCCCCACATTAAAGAAAAATACAAAGCCATATTTATCCATATTTGCAAGATTACCAAACACAAACTCAGCACCTTCATGAGAGTGTTGCAATATACGCTCAAAACCACTAGATAAAACACTTACAAACTTAATTCCAGCTGTAGACTGTAAGATAAAATAGCCAAGAAAAAGCTGTAAGCCTAGTATAATAAAAAGGTATCTATATTTGATGTTTTTGCGATCACTACTCCACACAAACGCTAAGAGAAAAACAACTGCAACACCTAAAATTAAATAAAGTATTTTTGTAACTAGCATATACAACCCTATATGATTAATCCCACGATATTTGCAGATAAAAAGCTTACTAACAAAGCACCATAAACTATTTTCAAACCAAACTTAGCAACCTTAATAGCTGCCTCTTTACTTAAAGCTTGAACTGCTCCAATAATTATACCAATTGAACTTAAACTAGCAAAAGAAACTAAAAACACCGAAATAACTGCCTGCGTATGTGCAGAAAGATTTGCCGACTGATCTTTTAACATTTGCATCGCAACTAGTTCATTTGCGACTATCTTTGTACCCATTATTTGGCCAGCAATATATGTTTCATTGCCATGAATATTTAAAACCCAAGCAAATGGATAAAGCAAATACCCTAGAATCTCTCTAAAACTTATACCTAATACCGCAGTAAAGATTCCATCTATCATTGCCAAAAGAGCCACAAAACCTATAAGCATCGCACAGATTATAACTGCGACCTTGAAACCATCTAGTATATATTCTGACAGCACTTCAAAAAAGCTTTGCTTTGTATTTTCATAATTATCATGAAGTTTTGAATACATTAGGTCATTAGTTTTTTCATAAGGGTTGATAATATTTAGTACAAAAAATATACCAAACATATTTATCACAACAGCAACACATACAAGTCTTGGCTCAATAATAGATATATAGATAGCTATTGCTGCTAGAGATATGGAAGACATTGCCGTAGCTGCCATTGTATACAGAACATTTGAAGGTAAATGGCCAATTATTTTTTTATAGACTAAGAAATTTTCTTGCTGGCCAACCATCAAAGAACTAACTGCATTGAAAGATTCTAGTCTACCCATGCCAGTTATTTTCGACAAAATAAATCCTATAGATTTTATAATTACTGGCAGAATTTTAAAGTATTGTAGAATTCCTATTATCGCTGAGATTAAAACTATAGACATCCCAACATTAAAGAAAAATACAAAACCATTTTTTTGAGAATTTGCCAAATCACCAAAGATAAATGCTGTACCTACATGAGCATACTCAAGTAGATCATTAAAGCCATTAGAAACATGGTCAACAATAGAGACACCCAAACTTGAATCAAGCATAATCACTGCTAATACTAGCTGAATAACTAAAATAATAGCTAGAGTTTTATACTTTATATTTCTCCTATCAGAACTCCAAAGAAAAGCCATCACAAAAACAACGACAAGTCCTAACAAAAAATATAAGATTTTAGATAAAATCATAACTCTATATCACAAACCCTACAACACTTGCTGATAAAAAGCTTACAAGTATTGCTCCGTATAAAATTTTCAAGCTAAACTTAGCAACTTTTACAGATGCTTCTTTACTTAAAGCCTGTATCGCACCTATTATAATACCGATAGAACTAAAGTTCGCAAATGATACTAAAAACACTGAAATAACTGCTTCCGAATGAGCAGAAAAAGATTTTGTATGCTGAGATAACATTTCCATAGCTACAAATTCATTAGTAACTATTTTTGTACCCATTATCTGACTTGCTAAATGTATCTCGCTACCGTTTATATTTAGAAGCCATGCTAAAGGATATAAAATATAGCCTATAATCGCTCGCAGACTTACTCCACAAATTGCAGTAAAAATATCATCTGCTAGGTTTAAAAATGCAATAAAACCGATAATCATTACACAAACGACTATTGCTACTTTAAATCCATCAATAATATACTCTGAAAGCATTTCAAAGAATTTCTGCTTATTTTCTTCTTCAACTTGATCATTAAGAAACTTATAGCTCGTTTCTTTAGTTTTCTCATAAGGGTTTATGATATTTAACACAAAAAACGTACCAAACATGTTTAGTACAATTGCGACACACACATAAGTTGGGTTTATAATAGTCATATATGCAGCAGCCGTCCCTATCGAAACAGTAGACATCGCTGTAGCAGCCATTGTATAAAGGACATTTGAGGGCAAATATTGCAAGATCTTTTTATAGTACAAAAAGTTTTCTGACTGACCAACACTTAGTGAACTTACCGCATTAAATGACTCTAACTTACTCATACCCGTAAATTTCGACAATACACTACCAATGCCCACAACTATATAAGGAAGAATTTTGAAGTGTTGCAAAACACCTATCACAGCAGACATCACAACTATTGGCATCGCAGCATTAAAGAAAAATATAAAATCTTTTGAATCTGCTAAACCACCAAATACAAATGAAACTCCAACATGTGCACTTGATAAGAGCACCCCAAACGCCTTGTTTACAGTATCTATAATTTGAACACCCACAGAAGTACTTAGCATAAATTTCGCCAGAATAAGCTGTACCACGACAATTATCACTAGATATTTGTAACGAATTAGCTTTCTATTGCTACTCCATGCAAATGCTAATATATATATTACTAGCAGACTTAATACAAAAAATAAAAGTTTAGTAGCCATTTGTATCTTCTTTTGTTTGTTCGAGTAAATTATCTAACAGTCCGCTAACACCAAACCTAAATTTACTTGCATTAACATAATTGTCATTGATTATAGTATCAGCTAAGTTTATGTATGCAATAGCTTGGTCATAGTTTCTAATCCCCCCAGAAGCTTTAAAACCAACTCCTGCATCATTATTAGAAATAGTTTCCAGCATTATTTTAGCTGCTCCAAGCGTTGCACCTATTGGAGTTTTTCCTGTAGAAGTCTTTATGAAATTCGCACCATTTGCAATTGCATCAACACTTGCTTTTTCTATTAGATGATTTGAGTTTAATTCTCCAGACTCTATAATCACCTTTAGTACCTTATCACCACATAGCTCTTTAACAGAATTTATAATCTCACATGAGTTTGAGCTTTCACCAGTTTTAATATACTGATTATAATCAATCACCACATCAATTTCATCAGCCCCAAGCTCAAGAGCTTCTTTTGCTTCTGAAACGACTTCTGCTAATGAAGAGTCTCCATTTGGAAAATTTACTACAGTAGCTACCTTAAAATCTTGTCCTAGTTGCTTTTTAACAACAGGAATAAATTCTTTGAAGACACAAATTGCAGCAACCTCTCCAAGAGAGTTTTTTGCCTTAGAGCATAGGTTCATAATATCTTCATTTGTATCATTATCGCCTAATTGAGTTAAATCCATTAGCGAAACGATTTTTTGTTTAGTTATCATACTGATTCCTATAGTACAGACTTACCATAATCTAGCTTTTCAACACCCATAAACTCAGCAATAGTTTGCCCTATATCTGCAAATGTATCTCTTGGGCCAACAAATTCTGATTCAATATTTTTACCCCACAATAAGAACGGTACGCATTCACGTGTGTGGTCAGTACCAGGTGCAGTTGGATCACAACCATGGTCTGCTGCTAAAATCACGATAGTATCCTCATCTAAATATTTATCTAAATCAGGGATGCGACTATCTAGATACTCTAGAGCTTTACCATACCCCTTAGGGTCTCTTCTATGCCCAAAACTTGAGTCTAAATCAACAAAGTTTGTAAAGATAAGGCTATCAGTATTTGCATTTTGATACTCATGTATAGTCTTATCAAAAAGATCCTCAAGGCCTGTTGCTTTTACACTCTTTGATATCCCTTGATTAGCATAGATATCAGCTATTTTACCAATTGAAATAACCTCTCCGCCTGCTTTCACAAGTTTCTGCAATAAAGTTTCTGCAGGAGGTAATATTGATAAATCTCTTCTATTGCCTGTACGAGCATACTCATCTGTTGACTCACCTACAAATGGTCTTGCTATAACTCGACCAACCATCATATTCATTTCATCAAGAAGCTCTCTAGCTATCTTACAAACCTTAAGAAGGTTATCTAAACCAAAGTAATCTTCATGAGCAGCAATTTGAAATACACTGTCGCCAGAAGTATAAACTATTGGTTTTTTTGTCATACAGCTTTCACAACCATAATCTATAAGCACTTGTGTTCCAGAAGCATGGCCAGCATCAATAAAACCATCTTTAAGATCGCATCTTCTGACCCATTCATCAATAAATGCCTTATCAAAACAACTTTGATTTTCTTTTTTAGTGAAATAGTACCAATCAAACAGCACTGGTACTCCTGCAAGCTCCCAGTGTCCACTTGGAGTATCTTTACCCTTACTTAGTTCCGCACAGTATCCATACTTAGCGTTTTCAACAGTATCATTACCACCTGAAATATCTGTAGATAGGGCCTTACATCTATTATACTCAGCTGCTTGCTTCAATCCTTTTCTTGAAAGATTAGGAAGAGTTAATTTTTTACCATTAGCTTCAAAATACTCTACGATATGGCCAAGCGTATCAAAACCCTCATCACCAAAGTCCTCAGCATCTGGAGCTTCACCAATCCCAAATGAATCAAAAAGCAAGATTACAACTTTTTTCTTTTTCAACATAAAACTAAAACCTCAATTATTTTTTATTTTGTAAAAAGGCTATTCTAATGCCTCTTAGAATAAGATCGGGAGATATTTCATCAAATATCCCCTCATCTTTGAAAAGCCCCGTAAATCCACCTGTAGCGATTGTATACACATCATTACCATCAAACTCTTCTATACTTCTCTTTTTTATCTCTTTTAAAGCACCAAGATGGCCATAGTACAAACCTGACCGGATATTTGTTTTGGTATCGTAACCAATTGCAACTTCTGGTTTAACAATAGTTATTGATGATAGTTGAGATGCTCCACTACACAAAGCATTCAATGAAAGCTTAACTCCTGGCATAATCGAACCACTAAGATATTTTTTATCCTTAGTCACTACATCAAATGTTGTCGCTGTTCCTAGATCTATTATAAGCAAGTTTTTATTTGGGTATTCTGCTATAGCGCCTATACAACTAGCAATTCTATCAGCACCAACCTGATGAGCCTCAACTGAAGACATATCTAAAGCAGTAGTATCCATACTAATAAAAAAAGGCTTAATATCAAAATACTTAATAACTGCTGAACCTAAAGAATAATTTAGATGTGGAACTACAGAAGAGATTGCACATCCCTCTATCTTAGCTAGATCTACGTAATTTTCACGAAGAGCCTGCCTTAAGAAAACTCCCATCTGATCTGAAGTCGAATCAACAGATGAAGTTGCGTATCTGATTTGAGAGACTATATTATCGCCCTCAAAAACACCTATATGTATATGAGAATTCCCCACATCCATTACTAAAAGCATAGGATTGCCTTTGTTTTAATCAAAATAAACTGACTACATTATACAGTATAGGCTTGGTATAAAAAAGATAACTAACTAAAACATAGATAAAACAGTGCTATTCTTTTATCAAGGACTGTTGATTTAAGACTTTTCAATGATATATTAGTAGCTTTTTGTAATACCCATGCTGACAGGTATTTTTCAAAGCATCTCGAAAGTGTGAGAATACAGCCCTCATGCTAAACACGAAGACAACTATCTCTAATATTTTTTAACAGCCCATAACTCAGATAGATTAGAATCATCAACTTTTGTAGTAGTTGCATTCAAATCGCTAAGTCCACCACCATCTGCATAATCAGAATCAGAATTAGCATCAGCTATTACATCTGTCATCTGCGCAGACAAGTTAGACAACTGAATTTGGAACTCATCTGATGAGCGTATAATAATGTCATCTTTTGTAAACTCTTCCTCGAAATAGCTATTTACACCTATCGTACCAATAGAACCATCATCAGAAAGATCCCCTAAATCATAGTTCCCCACTTCAGACTCGATTACATTTTGCTCAGTATAAGCAAACTCAGCATCAGCTGCGATTCCTATAGACCCGTCAGTATAAGTAATCTCAGCATGTCCATGAACAGTAATATCTCCATCTACTCTAGTTTCTTCAACACCATCACTTTCTAGATTGATAGCTGATATACCAAGCTCATCAAGCGATAGAGCTTCACCATTATCTACAGCACCATCACCATCTTTATCTTGCCATACTTTGAACTGATCCCAGTCAGTATCTGCAATATCAAATATACCATCATTGTTTGTATCAAACTCTGCTTTTAAACCTTCTAAATCGGTAGCATCTGGATTATCACTATAGTCAGCAAACACAAACTCTTCACGAGCACTTATTTGACCATCATTATCAGCATCATGAAATAACACGCCATCATCATTACCAGCCCATGCCGTTTGCTCAACAACACCATCATCATCAACATCAAGCTCAATTCCATCCTCGATACCTACAAACTCTGTACCATCGCCATCTAAGTCTATAACGATTGGTGCTATACTTTCTGTCACATCAATACTCATAGTAGATAGATTACTTGGGTCAGAATTACCATTCTCATTTAGAACTAAATAATCAAATGTTGCTATTTCTGAATTTTCTCCATCAGGTGTATAGGTTAGTAATGAAATATTTGAAATACTTGTATCACTTCCTATTTCAGAACCATTATACATTAGCTGTCCATTACCACTGATAGTATCTGCATAAATACGAACCCCTACAATTGGATCACCTTCAACATCTGCATAATTAAAATCATCTAATGAGAATGTATAAGTGGTTTCTTCATTAGTATTAACGCTTGAATCGCTAGTCGTAGGGGCATCATCTATCGCATCAACAGTTAATGAGAAGGCTGTATCAGAGCTAGCTCCACTACTATCTGTCGCTGTTACTGAAACTGTTGCATTACCATTTGCATTAGCTATTGGAGTAACCGTTAAAATACCGTCAGAAATAGAGGCTTCAGCCAAACTTTCATCACTAATACTCGCTGTATAAATTATATTATCGCCATTATCTACATCAGTTGCATTTAAATCAATTGTAAAAGGCTCTGCATCCTCATCTATTCCTTGATTATCAATTGATGCCAATATAGGTGCGTCATTAACTCCTGTCACATCAATACTCATAGTAGATAGATTACTTGGGTCAGAATTACCATTCTCATTTAAAACTAGATAATCAAAAGTTGCTATCTCTGCATTTTCAGCATCAGGCACATAAGTCAATAATGCAAAATTAGAAATACTAGTATCACTAGTAATCTCAAAACCGTTATACATTAGTTGTCCATTACCACTGATAGTATCTGCATAAATACGAACCCCTACAATTGGGTCGCCTTCAGCATCTGCATATTCAAAATCATCTGCTGTAAATGTATAAACAGAATCTTCAGAAGTTGAAACGGATGAATCACTTGTTGTTGGTGCATCATTAACAGCTGCAACATCAACAATCATTGTATAACTACCTGAATCTACTGTGCCATCATTTACACTATACTCAAAAGCATCATAAGCACTACCATTTGCATCTGCTGCAGGGGTAAACACTAATGAACCCTCTGCAATACTAGCAGCTGTTATAACCTGATCCTGTGCAACTGCTTCACCATTAAGGATTAAGGCTCCTGCCGCTTCTAAACTAGTTATCTTAACACTTGATAAACTATCTCCACCATCAACATCTACAAAATTAAAGTCATCTACTCCAAATGTATAAGCTACATCTTCATCTGTAGTTACAGTATTATCACTCGATATTGGTGCATCATTAACAGCATCTGTAGTCAAGTTAAAGCTTGAATCAGAACTAGCTCCATTGCTATCGGTTGCTGTTATCGTAACTGTTGCATTTCCATTAGCATTCGCCGTTGGTGTAACAAGCACTCCTTCTTTCAAATTATAAACTTTCACTTGTCCTGCGTATCCATCAGCTCCTCTAGAGCCTATAGCAATTGACTGACCGTCAGCACTTAATGATACTGACCCACCACTGTAATCTCCTGATGATTCACCATCTATATCAGTGCTAACTTGTTCCCATGCACCATCTGTAAGTTGAAAAATGCGAACATGGCCACTATCAGAACCATTACCATCATTATTATTAGTACCTATAGCTACAGTAAGACCATCTGCACTTAACGATACTGCAAGCTCAGTAGATGTTCCTCCATCAAATGGATCAACTTCATTTAATAAAGCCTCACTTATAATACTATCTCCGGCTTTAGTCCATGATGCACCATCATATTGATATATATTAACCTCGCCTGTACCTGAATCACTATAAGGTGCTGCTATAGCAACTGTGCGACCATCTGCACTAATCGAAATAGACTTACCACTACCATCTCCAGATGACTCTCCATCTATGTCCGTACCTAACTGATTCCAAGTATCAGAGCCACTATTATACTCAAAGACTTGTACTTGACCACTATTATAGCCACCTCCATCAGCACCAGTTGAACCTATAGCAATTGTTTGACCATCGGAACTAAGAGCACTAGAGATACCGCTCCAATCATCTGCAGATTCACCATCTATATCTAAGCCTAATTGCGACCAACCACCTTCACCATTATCTTCATAGATACGAACATGGCCACTATTCCTACCAGCAATACCATCATTATACTGAGTACCAACTGAGATTATTTGACCGTCGTAACTTAATGAAATTGAATCAGCAAGCTGATCATTAGCAGCCTCACCATAGATTTCACCTACTTGTGACCAACTATCTTCACCATGCCTATAAACTCGTACTACACCACTATTGTTTCCGTTAGTATCATCTTGTCTTGCACTAACAGCGATTGTTAGACCATCCCCACTTATAGATACAACTCTACCACTTCTATCACCTGCTTGACCATCAATATCTTCACCAAGTTGAGACCATCCCCCATCACTAAGCGTATAAACTCGTACATGCCCACTATTAGTACCATTATCATCATTATACTCGGCACCTATTACAATCGTTTGACCATCTGCACTTAATGATACTGATCCACCACTAGAATCTCCTGCAGCTTCACCACTTATATCAGCTCCGATCTGATCCCATGTGCTCGTAACTTCTACAGTAGCCAAACTTTCATCAGAAATACTAGCTGTATAGGTAATATCATCCCCCTCAACATCACTAGCTGATACCTCAACTATAAAGGAGCCTGCATCTTCTTGTATCGTTTGATCGTCTATTGAAGTAATTAATGGTGCATCATTTACCACTGCAACATCAATCGTCATCGTATAACTAGCATCTGAATCTACTGTGCCATCATTTACACTATATTCAAAAGCATCATAAGCACCTCCATTTGCATCTGCTTCCGGTGTAAATACTAATGAACCAGCTGCAATACTAGCAGCTGTTATAACCTGATCCTGTGTAACTGCTTCATCATTAAGAGTTAAAGCCCCTACCGCTTCTAAACTAGTTATCTTAACACTTGACAAACTATTTCCACTATCTACATCTGCAAAATTAAAGTCATCTATACTAAATATATAAGCCGTATCTTCCGTAGCCATGGCTGTATTATCTTCTGATGTCGGAGCATCATTTTCTTCTGTTATTGTAATCTCAATATCTGAAGTGTTTGTAGCAACTTCATTACCATCACCATCATACACACTCCATGATAAGGTTCTTGTAGATATTGGTGTATCTGAATTATTACTATATGTCAGCTGCTCTAAGACTCTTGCAATTCTCGCAGGGAGAGGTGTCATATTGCTAGTATTAAAATCTATTCTAAAATCATTACCATTAACACCGTCCTGAGTACTATCAATAACTCCTATATGTGAAGTAGTATTACTATAATGTACTTTATCACCTATTCTTTGAACATTCCAAATGCCTGCTGCATCAGTCGGTAAAGAAATAGTGTCTTCTGATTCAAGCCCTGTAATTAAAAGATACCCTCCTTCTAAATCTCCATCTCCAATATCAATATCTGTAAGAGTTATATTTGCATCAATTTGTTGAGGTGTTGAATTTACAGTATTCTCAGCAAAAGTTACATCTGTTAAATCACTAATTTCAGGTTGGTCATTCACAGCTGTGATATCAATGTTAACCACTGTTGATTCACCATCAGCTGTACCATCATTTGGCGTAATAGTTAATGTAGCCGCATTATCACCATACACATCTAATGCTCCTGTGTACTGTATATTACTTGTTGTATCTAAATATGTATTAATAGCTGCAACACTACCAGCTAACGTTAGAGTTCCTGTACCTGAGTTTGAAACTACAACACTATCTGTTGAACCTGCGGTTAATATACCTGCTGATGCTTCAACTGTAATTGTTAAGTTATCTCCTTCAGCATCTGCAAAAACCATATCTGATAAATCTATATCACTAGCAATATCCTCAATAACTGTAACATCACTTGGTGTATCACTTATTGTCGGAGCATCATTTTCTTCTGTTATTGTAATCTCAATATCTGAAGTGTTTGTAGCAACTTCATTACCATCACCATCATACACACTCCATGATAAGGTTCTTGTAGATATTGGTGTATCTGAATTATTACTATATGTCAGCTGCTCTAAGACTCTTGCAATTCTCGCAGGGAGAGGTGTCATATTGCTAGTATTAAAATCTATTCTAAAATCATTACCATTAACACCGTCCTGAGTACTATCAATAACCCCTATATGTGAAGTAGTATTACTATAATGTACTTTATCACCTATTCTTTGAACATTCCAAATGCCTGCTGCATCAGTCGGTAAAGAAATAGTGTCTTCTGATTCAAGCCCTGTAATTAAAAGATACCCTCCTTCTAAATCTCCATCTCCAATATCAATATCTGTAAGAGTTATATTTGCATCAATTTGTTGAGGTGTTGAATTTACAGTATTCTCAGCAAAAGTTACATCTGTTAAATCACTAATTTCAGGTTGGTCATTCACAGCTGTGATATCAATGTTAACCACTGTTGATTCACCATCAGCTGTACCATCATTTGGCGTAATAGTTAATGTAGCCGCATTATCACCATACACATCTAATGCTCCTGTGTACTGTATATTACTTGTTGTATCTAAATATGTATTAATAGCTGCAACACTACCAGCTAACGTTAGAGTTCCTGTACCTGAGTTTGAAACTACAACATTGTCTGTTGAACCTGCGGTTAATATACCTGCTGATGCTTCAATTGAAACTGTTAATTCATCATTGTCTATATCAGTAAAACTCATTGCAGATAAGTCAACATCACTAGACACATCTTCTGTAACGGCTACATCACTTGGGGCAGTACTTATAGTCGGTGTACCGTCATTCACAGCAGTAATATCAATATTAACCACTGTTGATTCACCATCAGCTGTACCATCATTTGGCGTAATAGTTAATGTAGCCGCATTATCACCATACACATTTAATGCTCCTGTGTACTGTATATTACTTGTTGTATCTAAATATGTATTAATAGCTGCTACATTACCAGCTAACGTTAGAGTCCCTGTACCAGAGTTTGAAACTACAACATTGTCTGTTGAGCCTGCGGTTAATATACCTGCTGATGCTTCAATTGTAATCGTTAAATTATCCCCTTCAACATCTGCAAAACTCATAGCAGATAAGTCAACATCGCTAGCTACATCTTCGTTTGCAGTAATGCCATAAGATGGTGTGGCTGTATTATTCTGAATGAAATCTAATCCACCCGTACGCTCTCCAATAAGTAAATCTAGATCACCATCACCTCCAATATCTCCTAATGATGGGGATGAGTTAGAACCAACATCAATTCCATTAAATGGATTATTAGCACCTGATTGACTTGTAAATGTACCACTGTCATTCTGCAAGTAATTTATTGTCCCCAAGCTGTTTCCAAGCGCCAAATCCACATCACCATCACCATCAACATCACCTAAAGATGGAGATGAATATCTACCAACATCAACCCCATTAAATGGATTATTAGCTCCTGATTGGCTTGTAAATGTACCGTTATCATTCTGCAAGTAACTCAGTGTACCACCGGTTTCACCAGCCACTAAATCCAAATCACCATCACCATCAACATCACCTAATGATGGTGTTGAATATTTAGCAACAGCAATCCCATTAAATGGGTTATTAGCTCCTGATTGGCTTGTAAATGTACCATTATCATTCTGCCAGTAATTCAATGTCTTATCGCGTTCACCAATCACTAAATCCATATCACCATCACCATCAACATCACCTAATGATGGAGCGGAGTTTAACCCTACATCTACTCTATTAAATGGATTATTAGCACCTGATTGACTTGTAAATGTACCGTTGTCATTCTGCCAGTAATCTAGTGTCCCAGAGAGGTTGCCAATCAATAAATCTAAATCGCCATCACCATCAACATCGCCTAAAGATGTACGCATGTAACTATTAGTATCCAAACCATTGAATGAATTACTATAATCTGCCTGCTCAATTGTCACTGTCGGTGCATCATTGACAGCTGTAATATCTAAATTAATGACCGTTGATTCACCATCTGCCGTACCATCATTTGAAGTGATTGTTAGCGTTGCAGCGTTATCACCATTTACATTTGCCTCACTTGTGTACTGTATATTACTTGTTGTATCTAAATATGTATTAATAGCAGCTACACTACCTTCAAGTGTTAGAGCTCCTGTGCCAGAGTCTGTAATCGTTACACCTCCTGCAGAACTAGCTCCCAATGTACCTTCAGATGCTGCAACTGTTACCGTTAGGTTATCTCCATCAACATCAGCGAAGCTCATTGCAGATAAATTTACATCACTAGATACATCTTCTACAACAGTTACATCACTTGGAGCGTTGCTCAGAGTTGTAACATCATTAACAGCATTTACATCAATTGTCATTGTGTAGCTAGATGCTGAATCTACAGTTCCATCATTCACATTATATTCAAAAGCATCATAAGCACCACCATTTGCATCTGCTGCTGGTGCAAACTTCAATAACCCACCTGTTATATCTGCCACTGATATAACTTGATTAGTTGTAACGGCACTACCATCGAGTGTCAGCTCACCTGCTGTTTCTAAAGCTGTTATCTTAACACTAGCTAAACTATCACCATCATCAACATCTGCAAAGTTAAAATCTTCTGCTAAGAATGTATATGTTGTATCTTCTGTTACAGTTACTATGCTACTCGTAGCTACTGGCCCATCATTTGTTCCTGTAATTGTTACAGTCAAACTACTCGTATCTGTAGTAGTTCCATCACTTACATCATAAGCTACTTCTACTGTCGCAGTCTCTCCTACAGCCAAGTAATCATAATTTAAACCAGGATTATAGCTAATGCTATTTCCTGACTCTGTAACAGTACCTAATCCTGATGTAATTGCTGCTGAACCACCAACTAAACTTAATGTATCTCTACTATCTACATCTGTATCATTAGCTATTACATCCACTACTACTGACGACTCTTCATCAGCTATAGTTATAGTATCTGCTACAGCTACTGGTCCATCATTAGTACTTGTAATAGTTACGCTAACTGTCTGTGTAGCTGTGCCCCCATTACCATCATCTATAATTACATCAAATGTTTCTAATTTTATTTCTCCAGTTGCCAAGTACTGTACATCAGTATCTGCTACCGTATAAGTCCAATCAATATTACCATTAACTTGGTCTACATTAGCTACTAAATCACCTAATGCTCCGTCCGATATATTTCCAATACTTACACTATGTATATCCGATAAATCTAAATCACTAAACCCTATGGAACCAGTATCTATCAAGCTTCCTAAAGTACTTTCTTCAATCACAGTTCCTGTGATATCAGTAGATTCTAAAATAGGCACATCATTTGTACCTAACACTGTTATTGATATTGTTTGTGTAGCTGTGCCTCCATTACCATCATCTACAGTTATATCAAATGTTTCTAATTTTATTTCTCCAACTGCCAAATACTGTACATCAGCATCTGCTATGGTGTAAGTCCAGTCAACATTATCATTAACTTGGTCCACATTAGCTACTAAACTACCTAATGCTCCAGCCGATACATTTCCAACGCTTACATTGTGAGTATTTGATAAATCAAAATCACTAAACCCTATAGAACCAGTATCTACTAAACTATCTAAAGTACTTTTTTCAGTTACAACTCCTGTGGCATCTGTAGATTTTAGTATTGGAGCAGCATTAACATTAACACTCTGAAAAGCCTCAGTACCACGGACTATAGCCATTACATCAGAAGTCTCATTTCTATTAAAGTTAACTCTATTTATAGCTGCTCTTTCAATAATACCTGAAGACTCTTGAATATTAAGCCCCCGTCCAACAGTTTGCGTCTCCTCTTCCATAATTGAAATTTGTGGGCTTATTGTAGACCCTGTAAAATTCTCACTTCTTTGAACAACTCTTTCTGCACCAGCCTGCTCTCCAGTACCAGCCTGCTCTCCAGTACCAGCCTGCTCTCCAGTACCAGCCTGCTCTCCAGTACCAGCTTCAACTCCAGTACCAGCCTGCTCTCCAGTACCAGCTTCAACTCCAGTACCAGCTTCAACTCCAGTACCAGCTTCAACTCCCATACTAGCTCCGGCCACTACACCTTCTCCCTCAGCATAAGCTTCAGAGCTATACATAATTGCTGAAAGAATAGCAAAAGTTAAAAGTGATTTTGTAAGCACTTCAGACTCTTTAGAGTGGATGATCTTTCTACTAGCATTGTGTTGTCTAATGAGTCTAGCTAAAGGGCTTTCATCCCTCATTTGGTTTATTTTTGCATTATCATCAACTGTATTATGCTTTACTACCTTCCCTAGCTTATCTTTGGCAACAATTTCCAGATAGCTTATATCCTCACCCGAATTAACTTGACTATTATGTGTTATTGCCTTAAATGAAGAGCTAGCTTCATGAATTTCATTATTCTCAATAAAAGTGATAAAACTTGATAGTTTCAGCACTAAATCATCTAAGGCATTACCATTTAAAATAAGATCAACTTGCCTGTAGCCACCTGACCTTGTTTCTCTCAAAGCTATATTAAATTTTTCTGAAGTATCTATAGAGCCATCACGATTAGACTTAGGAACAACTTTTATTAGAGTATCTATAGAGCAACTATCACCTAAACTTATTCTCTCAAAATTGGTGGTTTTTTGGTCATATCCATATATTTTCGAATCTCCCGTAGAGCTAGATAAAGATATTCTATTCTTCTCAACCTTTAGCAACAAACTACCGTGATCTGTAGCATCAAAATCATTGATATTTGGTATATATGTATTCTCTAACACAGAAACAATATTCAAATAGATTATCATTCTACTATCAAAACCACTCATAACTCTTCACTTCCCTTTTTCTAATTACTAGACTTAATTATCCGTCTATCTTTCTCTTAGGCTATTATCAATACCTCTAGTCAAAGGTTCTGTAAAGAATTCTAAAACTCTTCTTGTGCCAGTCTTAACTTCGGCCTCTACTGCCATACCCGGAACTATCTGATAATTTTTACCATCTTTATGCAAAACGCTATCATCTAAACTTATGATCATCTTATAGACTAGTCCCATTTTCTCATCATCAATGGCATCTCCAGAAATTTTTTCAACCTTACCCTTGAGCACTCCATACTCTGTAAATGGGAAAGTATTAACCTTAACCTCTGCTACATCTCCTCTTTTAAGATAACCTATATCATGGTTTTTTACAAACACCTCAGCCTCTAATTTCTGATCCATTGGTACTATCTGCATTAAAACTTGGGCTGGAGTAACTACAGCACCTATAGTATGTATTTGCATCTCATGTACGATTCCATCAATCGGTGCTCGAATAGTATTCTTACCATTAAGCGTAGTTGCTTTTCTAAGCTCTTGCTCCGCTGTATATAAGTCTTTTTTATCTTGACGAATTCCCTCTAAAGTCTCCAAATATGTCTCAGATTTAAATGATTCAAGATTACTTCTAGCCTCTGCAATTTCCGCATCAAACTGCATATCTCTTTTTTTCTCTGTCTCTAACTCATAGTATGCGTTTAGAAACTTCTCTCTATATTCTAAGTATTCCATTCTAGATATAGCTTTTTTCTTATATAAGCCCTGATAAGTATCTAACTTTTCTTTAATTACCTTAATAGTTTCTGCTAACTGTTTAGTTTTATTAATACTTATATCTTTTTCTCTTTCTTTAGAAAACTGCGTAGCTTCTAAAGTCATCAGCTTTGCTATAGTGGACTGCCATTCTTGCCACAATAGCTGTCTTGATTGCTCAAGATCAAGCTTATCTGTTATGCTTTTCGGCGGATGATAATCAAGATCTCCTAACGGTATTTGCTTTCTCAAGCCACTTTTCAACATTTTATAAAATGTCTCTTCTCTGGATATTCTAAGCTTATAAAACTCAATATCCTCTTTTAATTTGTTAATATCTGATTCTGTAAAATCAGATTCTAAAACAACTAATACATCACCTTTTTTAACTATCTGCCCACTTTCAACATTTAACCTTATCACAGTTCCTTTTTCAGACGATTGTATTGTTTTCACGTCTCCTGCCGGAGTAATCTTACCCTGACCATCGGTTATAATGTCTATCTTGCAATAATAAGCCCAGCAAATCACAAATGCTATTAAAAACATTAGACTATAAAGTACTACCTTCAATAATGGGTTTGGTGGCTTATCAACAACTTCTAATACACCCGGCAAAAAGCTATATGAATCTGTTTTAGAATTACGCTTTTCACCAATCTCACCACGTGTTTTCCACAATTCGAGAAACTTGTCTGCCTTATCTTTACAAACTTGCAAAATCTTATCTTTATTGCTTCGATTATTTTGATAAGTATTTCCTACTTGCTTATCTTTATTTTCATCGGGATCTTGCATTATATCAATCTTCATGTCTATACACCCCCATACTGTGACTTATACAACTTAGCATATGCACCATTACGAGTCAGAAGCTCTTTATGACTACCATCCTCAACAACAATACCATTATCCATATAGATAATACGATCACAAGTTCGTACTGTAGATAACCTATGAGCAATAATAAATACCGTTCTCCCCTTAGCTATTCGACTCATATTATTCTGAATAATCTTTTCAGACTCATAATCTAGTGCTGAAGTAGCTTCATCAAGAATAAGAATTTTAGGATTATTCATCAAAGCTCTTGCAATAGAAAGACGCTGTTTTTGACCACCAGAGAAGTTTGTACCACCTTCTTCAACAATAGTGTCATAACCATCTTTCAACTCAAGTATAAACTCATCCGCACCTGCATATTTAGCAGCTGTGACAACCCTTTCCATACTAGCACTAGGGTTTGTAAGAGCAATATTTTCACGCACACTACGATTAAACATAAAACTTTCTTGTAGTACCACACCAATATTTTGCCTTAACCACACAGTATCAATAGTCGATAAATCTGCTCCATCAACAAGTACCTTACCGGCTTCAGGCTGATATAGCCTTTGTATAAGCTTCGTAAGAGTACTTTTCCCACTACCTGAGCGACCAACAATCCCAATCGATTGCCCAGACTCAACTTCAAGATTCACTCCATTCAATACTGGTTTACTTTCAGGAGAGTATCTAAATTTCACATCCCTAAAACTTACCTTGCCCTTAAAATTGGGCAGAGAACTTTTACTTATTTTTTTAGCTGATTCAGTTGGTGAGTTTAAAATATCACCTAACCTTTCCAATGAAACTCCAGCCTGCTGGAATTCTTGCCATAAGTTGACTAATTTTAAAATAGGCTGAGTGACTCTGCCTGCCAACATATTAAAGGCTATAAGCTGACCAACAGTAAGCTTTCCTTGGATAACCATATGGGCACCAATAAATATAATAGCAATAGTGGTAAACTTATTTACAAGTTGAGCAATTTGTCCCGCTACATTTCCTAAGTTCTGAGACCTAAAAGACGCCTTAACGTATTCAGTAAGGTTATCTTCCCATTTGCGTTGCATTTGCGGTTCAATAGCACTTGCTTTTATTGTTTGTATGCCACTTATAGATTCTGTAAGAAAAGATTGGTTTTTAGCACCCGTTGCAAACACTTTATTTAGCCTATGCTTTAGTATTGGTGTTATAAACAACGATAATAAGAAGTAAATAGGTATAGTACCTAATACAATCAAGGTTAATTCCCAACTATAAAGAAATAAGACTGTGATAAATATAAATGTAAATAGTAAATCGATAATAAGTGTAAGCGCTGTACTTGTGATAAAGCTTCTTATACTATCTAACTCTTTTACTCTTGCAACATTTTGCCCAACCTGTCTTGACTCAAAGTAAGATAAAGGCAACCTCATCAGATGAGAAAATAACTTAGAGCCTAGTACCACATCAACTCGCGAAGTTGTATGGCTAAATAAGTATGTCCTTATAGTGCCAAAAAACACTTCAAACACTGAAACCACAAAAAAGACAATTACCAAAGTATTTAGGGTAGTTAAGCCATTATGCATAATAACCTTATCCATAACTACCTGAAAGAAAAAAGGTGTAACTAACCCAAATAACTGCAAGAATAATGAAGCAATAAGTACATCTTTAAATATATGCTTGTACTTCCATAATGCTGGAATAAACCATTTGATATTAAACTTAGCATCAGCTTCAGTTTCAGAATGCTTATAAGTTATAAGAATAGCTCTACCACTATAAGACTCATTCAAATCTTGAGCGGAGAAACTTTCAACTGCCGTTGCTCCCGGCTTTATAACAATAAAGTTTTCATTCTTTATTGCCACAAGAATGAAGTACTCGCCTTCGTTATCTTGAAGAATTGCAGGAAGCACTCTTGGATTTATATTATCTAGCTTGAGTTTACTAACAATCTTAGCTTTAAAGTCACTACCTTTCATTGCTCTTAAAAGTGCAGTTTCACTAATACTTCCATCGTGATCGCCATATTCATGCTGAATCTGTTTAGGATCTATCGCAATCTTATTAAAGTCAGCAACTTGACAAAAACAGAATATACCACTATTCATAGATAGTTAATTTAATAGTTATAATTAAATAACATACTACTATATACTGGTAACAATAGCTATTTCTTTGAAAGTTAATAAGGTATTCTAAAACCTAGTTTAGTTAATGAGCCACGTCCCAATTTTTGCCACTGTCAACATTGACTTCAAGTGGTACACTTAGCCCTACGGCTTCTTCCATGATTTTTTTGATCTCAGCAGATACTTCTTCTAGCTTTTCTTTTGCTACTTCAAATACTAGTTCATCATGTACTTGCATTGCCATCTTTACAGTATCAGCATATTTCTTAGCTATAATAGTATTTACACTTATCATCGCTTTCTTGATAATATCTGCAGCGGTGCCTTGCATTGGGGCATTGATTGCTGCTCGCTCAGCTGCTGCTCTTTGGATACCATTTTTAGCATTTATCTCAGGTAAATAAAGTCTTCTACCAAGTATAGTTTCAACAAAACCTTTTTCTTTGCATGATTCTTTTGCTGTAGTCATATACTCTTTCACACTTGGGTAACGATCAAAATACACATTGATATACTCTTGCGCTTCTCCCCTTGGGATTTCAAGCTGTTTAGCAAGACCAAAAGCACTCATACCATATATCAAACCAAAGTTTATCGCTTTTGCTCTACGGCGTTGCTCACTTGTAACTTCATCCAAAGACACACCCAAAACTTCTGCGGCCGTTGCACTGTGGATATCTAACCCATCATTAAAAGCTTTTACAAGGTTTTCATCTTTAGAAAGATGTGCCATTATACGAAGCTCTACTTGAGAATAATCAGCTGCCATTATCACAAAACCATCTTCTGCGATAAATGCTTCTCTAATTTTACGACCTTCTACACTTTTGATTGGAATATTCTGCAGGTTTGGCTCAGATGATGATAGTCTACCTGTAACCGTACCTGTTTGGTTATATGAAGTATGAGCACGCGAATTTTCATCTAAGATATTGGGTAACTTATCTGTGTAAGTATTTTTTAGCTTAGATAGATGGCGATACTCCATAATCAATGCAGCAACCTCATACTCCTCTGCTAACTGTACTAGCACTTCCTCAGAAGTCGACGCTTGACCTTTCGCTGTCTTCTTAATAGCTGGTAGACCCATTCTTTCAAACAATACTTCACGCAATTGTACTGGCGATGAAAGATTAAACTCTTCGCCACACAGCTCAAAACACTTTGCTTGTAAATCGGCTATTTTCTGTTCTAATTCAGCACTTTGATTTCTAAGCTTATCGGCATCAATCTTGACACCAAGCTTTTCCATATCATTCAAAATCAAAGCTAATGGCATCTCAACTTCCCGATAAAGTTTATCTAAAACCTTTTCTTTAACTAAAAGCTCACCTAGATAATTAAACAATCTAAATGTAATATCCGCATCTTCAGCAGCGTATTTCGCAACTATTTCAATATCAATTTGGTCTAGCGTTTGTTGCTTTCTACCTGTACCAGCTATTTCGGTATATGGGATTGGCTCAACGCCTAGATATTCTTTTGATACAGCATCCATACTGTGCTTACCATTACTTTTTAGCACATACGCCATAATCATCGTATCGTGAATATCTCCGCAGATATCAATACCATACTTTGATAAAACTTTTTCATCAAACTTAAAGTTATGAGCGACTTTTGCATTCTCCGTATTTGCAAATACTGGTTTCAAAGCATTGATAACAACATCTAACTCAAGCTGTTGTGGTACACCAAGGTAGCGATGTTGAACTGGAATGTAGTATGCTAAGCCCTCTTTTGTACAAAATGATAGACCTACTAAATTTGCCTCTGCTGTATCTAACGAATCTGTTTCTGTATCAAATGCAAAACTCTCGGCACTATTTAACTCTGCAACTAAGTTCTCAAGCTCTTTCATGGTCAAAACAGTTTTATAATCAACTGTTACATTACTTGTTGGGTGAACTACCTCTATACTTTCAGGTGTACTCTCATTATTACTAGTTGCAACAGGAGCTGTAGTCCCAAGCCCTTTTAAAAGTGTATTAAAACCATAATGTGTAAATGTTTTAGCTAGATATTCATCATCTGATTTTTTGCATTTCAAATCATCTAAAGATAATCCTAGCTCTAAATCACACTTAATAGTTGCAAGCGTATACGATAATCTTAACTGCTCAATATTATCTCGCAATTTCTCGCCAACCTTACCTTTTACTTTACCTTGATTAGCTATTACACCGTCGATGTTTTCGTATAGGTTTAGCCATTTTACAGCTGTCTTTGGTCCTACACTTGGTACACCGGGGATATTATCAGACTTATCTCCCATAAGAGCTAAGTAGTCAATAATCTGATCAGGCCGAACACCATACTTTTCTACTACACCATCGACATCTGTAGTGACATTTTTCATAGAATCAAATAATACAACTTTTTCATCTACAAGTTGAGCCATATCTTTATCACCTGTAGAGATAACTACACGATAATCCTCTTTCTCAAGATCTTTTGCAAGTGTACCAATGACATCATCAGCCTCAACACCATCTACAACTATCAGTGGAAAACCCATCTTTTTGATAATCTCATGCAACGGCTGAATTTGAACCCTCAGCTCATCATCCATAGATTTACGATTTGCTTTGTATTCTGAATAGATATCATTACGAAAACTTTTACCCTTTGCATCAAAGATAACTGCAACATGCTCGGTGTTATATTTTGTTGGCAATTTTTTAAGCATATTGATTACACCCAAAATAGCACCTGTCGGCTCGCCCTGCTTGTTAGTAAGAAATGGTAAAGCGTGATACGCTCGAAAAAGGTAAGATGACCCATCAACTAGTACGATATTTTTCATGAAGTTTTTAAAAGAAATTTAAAGCTAGTGTAATAGTAATATATACACAGCAATATAGCAAAAAATCATAGTCAATTAGTAACACTACAACTATATGTCGTAATTAATATTTCCCGGTTGTGATTGCGTTCTCAATCTCTTGCAAACTTTTACCCGTAGTCCTAGGCATAAAACGATATATAAAATAACTAAATCCAAAAGTGAAAAAACTGCAAAGGAAAAAGATATTAGCATAACCGATAACATCAATAACCGGCAGAAAGATTGATGTTGTAGCAAAAGATATAATACTATTTAAAAACAACATTAGTGGTAGCCCAAAGCTTCTAATATTTGTAGGTATTAACTCAGGGATTATTACCCAATTGTAAGACCCAATCCCAACAGCAAAAGATAAAATGTAGAGTATTAACAACCCTAAAAGTATATATGCTTTTATTTGTGAATCCGGCACTAGTAAAAATAATACTCCTATCATCACAAGCACCAAAGTCATAGCAATATTTGTAAGATAAATCACAACCTTTCTCTCAAGTCTATCCGCGATAAAAAATGCAACGATTGAACCACCGAACAAGCAAGTACTCATAATGCTACTGCTTAATACCGCAAGTTGATTAGACCCTGCACCAGTATTTTTAAATATCAAAGATGAATATTCTAAAATACTATTAATCCCTGTTAGCTGAAAGAAAATCACTATCATAGCTACAATAATCAAATGCTTACTATATTTTTTCTTAAACTTAGAATCATCTCCCAAGCCTTGATCATTTTCTAAATTTAATTGGGCATAAACTTTATTAGCTTCAGCAACACCATTTCTTTTAGCTAACCAAACAGGTGACTCCACTAAAACAAACGCTCCGAAAAATATCACTAGCCCTGGAATTATTCCAAGTAAAAACATAGCTCTCCAATCACTCTCAGAAGCATAGTAAACACCAACATAATTGGCTGATAATATCCCAAAAGTAAGAAATAACTGAAAAGCTGTAAGTGCGCGACCTCGAACTGACTTTGACATCGTCTCAGATAAATACAAAGGAACTACCACAGATATAAGACCTACTGCTACTCCTTGCAAAAGCCTTGAAAATAAAATCTCAATATAGCTGTCTATAAAACCAACTAACAAGAGTGAAAAAATAAATAGCACACTTGTGAAAATTATAGCTTTTTTCCTGCCTAAAATATCTGCCACCATACCTGCTATCAAAATAGCAAATGCGCTACCAAAGAAAACGGCTCCGCCTAACAGCGATAGTTGAGAACTATTCATTGGGATATCTTCTTTTATGAAGAGCAAAGCTCCATTGATTATGCCAAAATCATACCCATATATCATGCCTCCCATTGCAGCAAAAAATATTATAAGAACTACTTTGATATTATTCACAATTCAGAAAATTTGAGACATCTAAGTCAATATCTAAATACCACCAATTATCATTAGCGAAATCTTTACATTTAATAGCATCTTTGTAGGTCATTATTACTCTATCATCAACCTCTATGTCTGAGAAATCTTTTTCCTCGTACTTGTGATGATCTTTAAAAATTTTTTCATGATGAATATTTATACCTAAGCCATCAAGACTAGTAAAAAACTTATCCGGATTACCTATACCAGCCACGGCTGTAACTGACTTACCATAAAAGTTATCAATAGCTAAAGTCTCTTTTGAAAGTAAGTTTACAAACTCAAGTGATTTAATTTTTGTTTGAGTTATTTTTTGATTATAAGATTTTAGAAAATCCTTATCTGAGCCTTCTAATTCGCCAATCACAACGACTTGATCTACTTGCTTTAATCTCTCAACAGGCTCTCTAAGCGGTCCAGCGGGTATACAGAGCTGGTTTCCAAACATCCTTGTTGCGTCAACCACACAATACTCATAATCTCTACCAAGCTTATAATGCTGTAGGCCATCATCAGATATTATCACATCAGTATCTGGGTATTTTTTTTCTATCAACTTTACAGACTCTACTCTTTTGGGTCCAATAACTATCGGAACTTCACCTCTCATAGCATCATAAAGCATTGCAGGTTCATCACCGCATTCACTAGGCTTAGTATTTACACTAACGACAAAAGGATAATTTTCTGACTTCGCACCATAACCACGACTTATAATTGCTACTTTTTTACCTTGCACTAAATATTGCTCTGCTAACTTGCGGACTACTGGGGTTTTTCCAGTACCGCCTACAGATATATTACCAACTATTATAACTGGAATATGTGACTTATATTGTTCAAGGAGTTGCTTAGTTTTGCGTCTTTGAGCAATTTTTGAAAAAATAAAGGATATAGGAAATAACAAAAAACTTATAAGATTAATACTTCGGCTATACCACGTTTTATCTAACATGCTAATCTAAACCAGACTGATAAAGTCTGTAGTAAGCACCACCTTTTTCCAAAAGTTCAGCATGAGTACCACTTTCAATAATACGACCAGCATCCATAACCACAATTTTATCAGCTTTTTCAACTGTAGTTAGTCTATGTGCTACTACTAAAGTTGTGCGCGAGGTTGTTAAGTTCTCTAGCGCTTGCTGAACTACTTTTTCAGACTCATTATCTAACGCACTTGTAGCTTCATCAAATATCAGCACCGGAGCATTTTTAAGTAATGCTCTAGCAATAGAGATTCTTTGTCTTTGACCACCAGATAATTTAGAGCCATTATTACCAATACCTGTATGCATACCTTCTGGTAAATTTTTTACAAACTCATAAGCATTTGCTCTTTCTAAAGCATCTACAACTTCAGCTTCTGTAACATCGCGAGCCAAACCAAATGAAACATTATTGTAAACAGTATCATCAAATAGATGTACGTTCTGAGATACCATAGACAAATGTGAACGTAGATTTGCTAATGATAATTCACGAGTGTCCTCACCATCAAGGGTAATTTGTCCTTTGCTTTGAGTATAAAACCTTGATAAAACACTCGTAAGCGTAGTTTTACCACTTCCCGACTTACCAACGAAAGCAACTGTTTGTCCAGCCTTAATGTCCACAGACACATCATCCAACACTTTTTGGTTTCCAAAAGAAAAATCCACACCTTTAATTTTGATATTTCCTTTCACATTATGAAGCTCTTTTCTACCAGTTTCTTTTTCTGCAGGGTAGTCTAATATATAAAAAATATCTTCAGTGGCTGCTACAGCCTTTTGGATAACAACATTTACTTTAGTTAGGTTTTTAATCGGCTTTAAAATAGCCGCTGCTGCTGCAAAAAATGATGCAAAAGAACCTGCTGTAAGCCATGATGATCCACCACCTTCATTCGTGCCGAAAATAGCTATTGTAAAAAGTGACAAAGCTAAAACTAAAGATGCTATTATTTGGATAATTGGAGAAGTTAAAGCATCTAGTGCTATTGTCCTAATTTGCTGAGAATATGTATAATCTAAGCTTTTATGAAATCTCTCACTTTGTTTACGCTGTGCTCCAAAAACTCTTATTTCCTTATAGTTCCTAAGGGTCTCTTCAGCCGTATGAGTTACATTACCCATAGAAGATTGTGTATTTCTACTTAAAGATCTAAATTTTTTGTTTATTAATGTTATAAAAACACCTAACAATGGTCCTATTAGAATTAGAAGTAATGATAATTGCCAGCTAGACACTACCATCACAACTATCAAACCAATCACAAATGTACCATCCTGCACAACTGTAATTATTGCTGTAGAAGTTGCCTCTGTAACTTGATCAACATTATATAAAAGCCTAGAAATAATTTGTCCAGATGAATGCTTGTCAAAGAAGCTTGCTGGTAAATCCATAAATCTCTTATAAATATCTTTTCTGAACTTGTAAACAACTTTCTGACCAAGTGAACCAATGAAGTATTGAGATAAAAATGAGCCAACAGCCCTAAGTGTAAGCAATCCAACCATACCAACGCCCATCAACATTAGTATACTTGCACTTTGTTTAGTTATATCACCACTTGAACCAAAACCATAATTAAGTATAGGGTTTATAAGGTATATCATCGAAGCATCTGCTGCTGAGAAAAATATACTACCAACAGCAGCTAAAGCCAAAAAGTGCCATAAATGTTTTACTTGAGAAAGTAATCTTTTATATAAAGAACTAACCTTTTCATGATTAGTCATTTGCCCACTAAGGTTATTAGAACCACTATCTTTCATATCGATTTTATCAATTAAATTTGCCATATTTTTAGTAAGAAGACCCTTTTCAATAAATCTGATTTTATAGTCACATGGTTAGCAATTATACACTTTTTTCTGATAACATAAAGAAAGGCTTAATATCTTAAAAAACTTTTTAACTAATGCAGATTTACTTAGTTGGTGGTGCTGTTAGAGATGAACTTTTAGATCTAAAACCTAAAGACAGAGATTGGGTTGTAGTTGGTGCAACTGATGATGACATGCTAAAACTTGGCTATAAACCAATTTTTTCTAGTTTTCCTGTTTTTATAAACCCAAAAACTAAAGAAGAATATGCTCTAGCTAGAACAGAAAGAAAATTTTCTAATGGCTATCATGGTTTTGAAACGAACTCTGACGCAAATGTAACCCTAAAACAAGATTTAGAAAGGCGTGACTTAACACTCAATTCAATCGCTAAAACTACCGATGGTGATATCATTGATCCATTCAATGGCCAACAAGACATTGAAAACCGTATACTTCGCCACACCTCACTTGCATTCAAAGAAGATCCTTTAAGAGTTATCCGCCTTGCTAGGTTTAAGGCTCAATTATCTGATTTTCATTTCACTATAGCTCCTGAAACCATAGAGCTTGTAAGCAAAATGCTTTCATCTAATGAGTTGAACCATCTTACTAAAGAACGACTTCACTTAGAATTTATAAAATCATTGAAAGATCCTGCTATATTCTTTAAGTGCCTAGCAAGATTAAAAGTTCTACCAGCTGTCTTTCCTTACATATATAAAAATATCGATTTATTACATAGCAGTATTTTTTTCCAAAATGATGACTATAAAAAGCTCTCAACAGATGAGAAAACAGCTTTCACATTCTATAACTTTCCTATAGAGAATCTTAAAAATATAAGAGATGAACTTAATCTAACCAAAAATCAGTATAAATTGTTATTAGCTAGCGCAAGCATATACCAAATAATAACAACTAATATACCGACACCACAAATACTACAGCTAATAAAATCTGCAAATATTCTGCGTAACCAACAGCTTTATATAGCAGCAATTAAAATCATACAAAAATCTCCCATTGAGAGTAATCATCTAATGAAATTAGCTACCCTAAAAAACTCTATAGATGAAATATTAAGCTTCGATTTAAGCCCGCTTGCTAAATCAACCCCAGCAAATCAACTAAAAACAACCATAGAAAAACTGCAAACAGATACTATAAACAAGTATATAAAAGTATGATACAATGGGGAAAACTCTTATGCAGTATATATCAATAACAAATGAAAAAATTAGCTAGCTTAATACTACCAATAAACATACTAGTCTGTGTTGGTGCAATAGCAGTAATAATATTTACCATCGCATTTTTAGGCTGGAAACCCTGTCCTATGTGCTTACTACAACAATTCTGTGTAATTATAATTCTTTTTCTTAGCATACTAGGAGTTATAAAAAAAAGTCCATCTAGCTTTCATATAGTAGTCAAGACTTTTGTTATACTAGCAATCCTTTATGGTATTTATATTGCCGGTGATCAGGTTTATATTCAGTATTTTCAGGCAGTCCCTATTCATGGAACTATAGCATCATGTGATATTAGCAGTCCATTTTTGATACAGGCTACTAAAAGTATAACTGGCTCCGTACAGAGTTGTACATCCATCTCAGAAGAAGTAAAAGGTGTGAGCCTTGCTATTTATAGTTTAGTGTTCTTTATATTTATGTTGCTTATAAATACATCAGCACTTTTTGTTAACATCCTAAAAAAGAAGTAAATCTTATGAACTTAGAAAAAATCAAAAAACAACTTACAAGCCTAAATGACAAGATACACTCAAGTAAAAAAAACTATCTAATATTCATAGTTATTACTATTGCAGTTGCATGGTTTGCACTTGGTAAACTAGGTATTTCAATAGCTATTGTATACTTTATTTTTCAAACTAAATTTGTAAAAAAACAACTCCCTAAATTCAAAAACAAGAATTTTGCTTCTATTGCCGTTATAGTCGCGACGCTTGCTTTGTTTGGATGTATTTTTGGTTTTGCTCAATTTATACAATCAATGATTTCACATGGTATGGCTTCTTATGTACCTCAACCTGTAGCGGTAACATCATCAGAGGTAGTAAAAACAGACTGGAAACAAACCATAAACACAATTGGTGAAGCTCAATCAATTCAGTCTACAGAAATATCTTCTCAATCTGGCGGTATCGTTAGTGAAATACACTTTAAAGGTGGACAGATAGTAAAAAAAGGTGATTTACTATTTAAGCTAGACACTAGCCAACTAAAAGCAAACCTTGAAGAAGCCCTATCAAAATTAAAACTTGCTAAACTAACAAATGATCGTTACAACAAACTTGCAGGACAAAGAGCAACATCAAAAGAATCTGCAGATAAAGCAAACTCAGAATATCTATCAGCTCTTGCACAAGTGCAAAACATCGAATCACAAATAGGATTTAAAGAAGTCAGAGCTCCTTTTGATGGTAAGATAGGTATTCGAAACATTAGTTTAGGAGAATATTTCAATAATGGCGATAGTGCTGCAACCTTAACTATGCTTGATCCTATTTTCATAACATTTGCCGTACCGCAAAATAAAGTTAGTCAAATAGAAGTCGGACAAAATATAGATTTCTACTCTGATTCTATGCCAGACAAAAAATTTACTGCAAAAATTACTGCAATTAACTCTTTCATCAACAGTTCAAATAGATCTATAACTGTTCAAGCTACTTATAAAAACCCTGATCGTGTAATAGTTCCAGGAATGTTTCTAACAGTACATGTAAGTTTACCTGATGTTAAAAACTCTATAGTAATACCTAGAAATGCTATCTCATATAGCTTGTATGGTCAATCTGTATATACTCTAACCCCTGAAATGGAGGATGGTAAGCCTAAAAAAGCTTCTTACACTTCAACAGAATCTGGCAGTATGAAAACTGTAAATACAGACAAAACTCTTTATAAAGTTGGCGAGGAAAATGTAGATGTTTTAGAAACAAGAAATAATCTAGCTCTTGTAAAAGGTCTAAAAGAAGGTCTAACAATCATAACTTCTGGTCAAAATAAAGTACATAAAGGTATGAATGCTGTAGTTAACAATAGTGTGAAAATTGATAACAACATATACACACAAGGACCTCAATAATGAAGTTAATTGATATATTCATTAGAAGACCCGTTCTAGCTTTATCAATAAGTTTTATGATTATAGTTGTTGGGGTTGGATCATTTTTTGGGCTACAAATTAGACAATACCCATATATTGATAGTGCTACAATCACAGTAACCACAACATATCCAGGTGCTAATCCAGCTACAATCCAAGCATTTGTCACAAGACCTATAGAATCATCTGTTGGCTCATCTAAAGGTATTGACTACATGACTTCTTCTTCTGCTTTAGGAGCAAGTACTATCACGGTATTTGTAAAGCTTGGCTACAATACAAATGATGTCTTATCTGAAGTTGTTCAAAATGTAAATGCTGTACTAAATCAGCTGCCTGCAGATGCTTACTCTCCTTCAATAAGAATGAATCCTGCAGATAACTTCCCATCATTAATACTAGCATTTACTAGTAAATCAATGAACACCTCTGAAATATCAGCATATATTAACTCTGAACTAACTCCAAAGCTTTTAGCTAAAGGTGGTCTATCATCTATTGATGTGTGGGGTAATAAACCTTACGCTATGCGAGTTTACCCTAACAAACAAAAAATGGCCGAATATGCTATTACACCAAGCGAATTAGCTACAGCTATAGGGTCTAACAGTTTGATAGCTGCTGGTGGTCAGATTCAAGGTCCTTACCTAAACTATACTCTTAACCCAGGAACAAGTATGTCAACGGCACAAGAGTATGAAAATTTAATTGTCAAAAAATCTGACAACCAAGTAATTCGCCTAAAAGATATAGCAAAAGTTGAGCTAGGTGCTCAAGACTATGATTCATCGGTAATTTTTGACGGTAAAAATGCTGTACTTGCTGGAGCTGTTGTATCTCCTGAAGATAACCCTCTGACTGTGGTAGCTAGTTTAATAGATGAATTACCAAGCATTAAAGCTTCATTACCTAATGGCTTAGATGTTAATATCGCTTATAACCAGACGTTATATATAGAAAGCTCTATTGAGGAGGTTATTCACACTTTAGGTGAGGCAATCATTATTGTTTCTATTGTGATGTTCTTATTCTTAGGGTCCCTAAGAGCAATTGTAGTTCCAGTTATTGCAATACCTTTGTCTATAATCGGCTCATTCTTCTTTATGAAAATCATGGGATTCTCGATTAACCTGCTAACTCTTCTATCAATGATCTTAGCAATAGGTCTTGTTGTTGATGATGCTATTGTTGTACTTGAAAACATTTACCGGCATATTGAGGAGGGTATGGAGCCTTTTGCCGCCTCAATTAAAGGGGCTAGAGAGATTGCTAACCCTGTAATCTTAATGACGCTAACTCTAGTTGTTGTATACGCTCCTATTGGTATGATGGGAGGCTTTACAGGTCAACTCTTTACTGAGTTCGCTTATTCATTAGCAGGTGCGGTAATTATATCAGGTATTGTAGCATACACTCTATCCCCAATGATGTGTTCTAAGATGCTCAACAGACAAATGATGGATACTAAACTTGTTCATTTTATTGACAAACTTTTTACCGCTCTAACAGCAAAATATACAGCTTTACTAAAATTTGTACTTGAAATAAAACCAGCTATTGCAGTTATGGGCCTCATAGTTCTAATAAGCTGCTTTATAATGGGTATGGGTGTAAAGTCTGAGCTTGCTCCAAACGAAGACCAAGGTTTCTTGGGTGTAATGGGACAAGCGCCGTCTTCAGCAAACATTAATTATCTTGAAACTTTTGGAAAACCTCTTGCTAGCACTCTTGATACTATACCAGGCAAACAAAGTACATTTATTCTAAACGGAGTAATGGGTTCGAATGTTATTTTTGGTGGGTTTATAATGAAGTCTTGGGATGATAGAAAAATCTCTCAATCTAAAGCTGCAAAACTGCTTCAAGCTAAAGTTACAGATTTACCAGGTATTCAAACATATACTTATGAAACACCTTCTCTTCCTGGGATACCTCGTGGTGCACCAATGTCTCTTGTTATTCAAAGTGTTAATGACTATGAAGCTATCAACGAAACCACAAATAAGCTGATAGATAAAATGATGAGCAGTGGTATGTTTGTTTTCGCTCAAAGTGATCTTAAGTTTGACAACCCAGTTGTTGATATTGACATAGATAGAGAAAAAGCAGGTATTTTAGGCATAACTATGGCAGATATAGCTAAAACACTACAATACTCTTATGCTGGTGGTTATATTAACTTCTTTTTCCTGAAGGGATACAGTTTCCAAGTGATTCCACAATTAGCACGTAATGAAATGCTTACTCAAGAGCAGCTAGGAAATATATTTATCCGCTCTGATGGACAAGGTAATCAAATGACATCAAAAGACCTTGTTGGTGATTTGTTTAATTCTGAGCTACCCTTATCTGCTTTAGTTAACTTTAAAACTGAAGGGCAACCATTGATACTAAATACTTTCCAACAGCTAAACTCTGCAACAATATCTGCAGTTATGGCTCCTGGATTCAGTCAGGGTCAGGCAATTGACTATGTTAAAAACCTAGCCCAAAATGAACTTACAGAAGGTTTTTCATATAACTTCTCAGGCTCTGCGCGTCAAACTGTTGAAAACGGTAATACAATGATGATTGCCTTTGCTTTTGCAATAGTCTTGATTTTCTTGGCGCTATCAGCACAGTTTGAAAGCTTTAGAGATTCGTTGGTGATTTTAGTTACAATTCCTATGGCTATATGTGGAGCATTGATTCCTTTATATCTAGGACAATATATGGGTGCAAGTTGGGCATCATTAAATATCTATACTCAGCTAGGACTTGTAACCCTCATTGGTCTAATATCCAAGCAAGGTATCATGGTTGTAGAGTTTGCTAACCATTTACAATCACATGAAGGTTTAAATAAGTACGATGCAATTGTCAAATCATCATCTCAAAGGCTAAGACCTATTCTTATGACAGTTTCAGCGATGGTGGTGGGTGTTATTCCACTAGTAACATCATCCGGTGCTGGTGCTGTAAGCAGAAACTGTATTGGTGTAGTTATCTCAAGTGGATTGGTTATTGGTGCTATATTCTCATTATTTGTACTGCCAGTTGTTTATATGTATCTTGCCGAAGACAAATCTAAAGCTGTTGCTTTAGATAAAAAGCAACAAAAAGCTATTGATGAATTAACCTAACAATTTCTCTTTTCTACCCAATACATTCTATATTTAAAGCAAGGTTGATTAATAGTTCCCAAATGACTTTCCTTGACATTACCTCCTGTAGCTTATAGATTAATCACACTATTTCTTTAAACGATTTCAAGATGCCTGATCAGTCTTATCTACCAAACAAAAAAAGCTTAATAATCCTTGCCTGGGCTATATGCTTAGTTGTTACTCTAAATTATAGTTATGATTTCTTTATCCGTGCTGCTCCAGGTGTAATGTCTGATGGACTAATGAAAACGTTTAAAATAGATCACGCTCAAATAGGATGGTTATCTTCAGCGTATTTTATATCTTATACGGTGATGCAAATACCCGCTGGCATTTTTCTTGATAAATATA
Organism: Francisella adeliensis; assembly: GCF_003290445.1. Classification (NCBI taxonomy): domain Bacteria; kingdom Pseudomonadati; phylum Pseudomonadota; class Gammaproteobacteria; order Thiotrichales; family Francisellaceae; genus Francisella; species Francisella adeliensis. The sequence continues at coordinate 1,810,304 of NZ_CP021781.1, forward strand.
ATAGAAAGTGGGTAATTTCTATCGCTACTCTTCTTTGTGTCTGTGGTAATTTTTTATTCTCCGCAACAGATCATTACTGGGTTTCTGTGCTTGGAAGAGTGCTTATGGGTGTAGGTTCAGCTTTTGGGTTTATCGGTGCTGCAAAAATGGCAGCTATGTGGCTCCCTAAAAGGTTTTTTGCTAGTTTTATGAGTTTCACAACAATGATAGGAATTCTTGGAGGGTTATTTACAGACACTGTTCTTTCATATCTCGTAGGGCATCTTGGTTGGCGTGAAGGTAATGGGCTTTTTACATATATTGGTGTAGGAATCATTGTTTTAATTTTACTAGTTGTTAAAGATAATGAAAAATTTATTGAATACCATAAGAAAAACAGTGCGCCAAAGCTTGTTGATAGTCTTCACACAACATTTAAAATGTTTACAAACTCAAAATTTTGGGCGGCAGCATTTATCGGCAGTGCCCTTTTCTTACCTATAAATGTTTTAGGCTCGCTATGTGTAGATGCTCGCAATCATAAACGCCAATGCTCATTCTCATTTTCACTTTTTTTGCTCTGAAAATGTGAGAATATAAATTCACGAATGCTCGCAAAATGTGAGAATGAAAAGATGCAATGCTCGAATTAAGTGAGAATAAGCAGGTCAATAATTATCTATAGCGTCATGAACTAGCTTATAATATCCATCTTTACCTTCATAAAAATTAGGTAAGATACCTCTATCATCAGAAGGAGTAAATTTATCAATTTTTTCTAAGAGAGATTTATACCGACCTCTTTCATTAAGTTTATATCGAGCTTCTCTTACCCAGTCCAATTCCAAACCTTCTATTTTTTCAAACTCTTGTCTTTTATCTGGAGTAACTCTTGTATTAAAAATTATTTTAGCAGATGTTGTCATACTTATATTATCTAGTGATAAATGCATTGGAACTCTATTTGAGGATCTTACAATCGGTAATATTCTGAGAATGCATTTAAATATTTCTAACAATTTAGCATCTTTTGGATAATCATAGTTATCAATACAATTATTTAGATAATTAATAACACTATTTATACATTTTCCTTTCCGATCACTATGCTTAAACTTTTTAGCTTTATAAAAAGCAGAAGAACTTTTGTACCATTGAACATTATAGAAATGATCATTAGCTGTTAAATTAATAAAAAAATTTCGTAAGCTAGTTAGTTTCTGTTGCGGTTGAATATTAAATTCTAAACTTCTTCTAACACTACTAAATCTACGACCTCTAGCAAATGAATCTCTTCGATTTGCTAATTTTTGCTTTTGTATCTCATAGCACTCATTAAATATTTCTATATATTTATCATCTATTGTAGATATTGGAGATGAAGAGCTTATTATAATATGTTGATTTATATATTCTATTTTACCATTATAAAAATCATTAACACTATAAAGTTCTGCATGATGAAGATGGTTATTATAATTTTCTAGCTTTGATGCTTTATATATCCATGGATCAATTATGACAGCATTGCTTAAATCATTTTTACTAGCTAAATCTTTAAAACTATTTGTATACTTCTTCCAACTTCTAGATCTTAAATGAAAAAGATCATGACTGCAATGGGCTAGCACAAATACATGTTTAGGTGTACCCATTAAAGATAAATAAAAAGTATCTGTTTTAATCTTTTCTAATCCCTTTGCTATATATAGACATGCTAATGATAAATTGTCACACACTCCTGTTTTATTTTGTAAAAAAACTTTTCCGATTTCTTCTGGCGTGTATGCTAAATTCTGATTATTTAAAGCGAATACTTTTTTAATCATATTTTTATAAATACTTGTTCTATTTAGCCCATCAAACAATTGTCCTTCTTCATCCATATTAAATGAGTATTTAATCTGAGACCTAACAGTATCAACAAGAGCAGCGCCAATAGCCAATAATTTATCTGAACTTATCATCTTCTTAAAACCTTATCTTGAAAGACTCTAATTTCTGCCTGATATTTAAGCTTGACTCCTTGGGTAGCTTATTATCAAAAAACAGTTTAATTTCTTTCTTTGTTGTATTTAATAAATCACATAAGATATCTTCATAATAACCATTACGTGCGAGATTCGATTGAATTGATTTAATATCTGAATATAGAGTATCTTTAGCAATATCTAAACTTATTTTAGACTCGCCTATCTCATAAGTTGATAAAATAGCTTTCTCTAAATAAAATTCAATCTGTAAAGGAGTCAAAAGCTCTGTAGCTAAATAGCTAATTGCTTCTTTATCGATAACTTGTTCTAATTTTGTATTATTATTTAATCTTATAGATATCCAGTTTTTTATTAGAGTTTCATTATCATCTTTATTTGGCTCTAATATTGTACTTTTAACTCTAGCACTTATTTCTTCCATGGATGCTGAGAATAATGTTCCACTAAGCTTTGGATGTCCCGCTAATAAAATGCTTAGTTGATAACCATTCTGTGTTACTGTTTCAACTAGTCTTTTTAAAGAGACTAATGTTTGATTATGTAGATCATGTGCTTCATCTATTATTAGTACCACAGGCTTATTATGTTTTTGAAATAGCTTAATAAGCTCCCTTTCTCTTTTCTCAGGAGTAGTAGGAATCTTAAAATCTTTTTCATTAGTATTAAGATCATAAAATAAAGCAGTAAACAATGCTGCTATCTTAAGTCTCTTTTTATCTGTAGATAATGATCTTGAGATTATAATATTACCGTCTTTTTTAAGATCAGATTGTAACTTATTCAGTAAAGTGGTTTTCCCTGATCCAACTAATCCTATTAATGCATATATCCCACTATTTGATATTAGGAATCGTAAGTTCTTATATGCTTTTTTATGTGATTCTAAATCTACATACTTTTTATTCAAATCATATAGGTAATTTAAGTTTAGATGTTTATAAGCTTCTACATACATTAGGCATTATCCTCACTATATAGTTTAAGCTGTACATAGTTGTCAATTTCTCTAATAATAGCTGTTTTATCTAAAGTGCTCATAAGTAAATTATTGGTAAATAAAAGATAATCACTATCCATTTCAGCTAATGGACAACCAATATGGCTAGATATAAACTTCTTAGCTTCTATTTTATTACTGAAACTTTCTGAATCACTATAAGGCTTAACAATAAAATTGTTTTTAGTGTTATCAACATCTTGTGACATTATCTTACTAGATACATTTATGCTTTGGGCTATAGCCTCTATTTCATCTACTTGCTTTTCTAAGGATGTTTTTTTAGGTCTAGAATAGTCTCCGAAAGAAATAATATTTCCTGAAGGATGAAATGGTCCAAATGCTTTATTCTTGTACTCAATATATATTTTCTTATCTAACACTCCGTGTAATACTGTTACTCTTTTATTATAAAGTTCGCCATCAAGTTGATAGCTTATACCACCTAAAGTAATAGTAGCATTACTATTGACTGTTCTAGTCTCAGGTGTTCTTATTAATTTAGCAAACTGTGTCTCATCACATATCTCTAATAAAGTATTATTTTCTAAACTATCTTTCCATACTTTTATCTTTGATAGATTTATAGAGCGATGTTTAGTTTTGTTATATTCTAATGTGTAATTAGCCAACCATTCGTTAGCTTCATCTATATCTTTAGGTCTATTTAAAAAGTACATAGGCTCTAAATCATTTTTAAGTGTTCTATTAAATCTTTCAACTTTACCTTTTGAACGAGCTGTAGTACGCCTACCATCACTTCCTCTAGGTAAATGTGTTAGTAAAGTAATACCTAAGCACTTTAGTACTCTTTGAAACACTTTGCTTCTAGCAAATGCTCCATTATCAGTATAAATATAAGAAGGTATACCTTGTAGCTGAGAAGAATTATTTTTACCCTTCATAGCATCAAATAATACTTTAAGAGCAGTTAATGCATCTTCACCATCTGCTTCTACATATCTACTAAAAGCAACACCACTCTTATCATCAACAATGTTAGCTATATATAAATCCTTTGAATCCTGATTTATTCTTTTTAAATTTGATACTGAAAAATCAAATTGCCAACACTCATTACTATATGTTGATTCAAATCTAGATACTACAGGCTCAACATTTTTAATTGTTGAATAATCAAGCTCAAACTTTTTAAGGTATTTATCAACCGTACTTCTTTTTAATAAATCTTTAGCTACTTTAATATGTTCACCATTTAAAGAAACTCCTTCAGTTTCTAAAATAGATATACATTTCCTTGTAAATATATTATTTCTTTGATTAGATGTTTTTAACTTAAGAGCAGATATTATTTTGCAGTATTTGGTAAGGTTTGATTTGTGTATAGCTCTAGTACTACCTGAATCTGACCTTACTTTATCTACATATTTATATTTAGACAATTGTCTATACACTGATGCTATAGATATACCATAATAGGAAGCATACTCTTTAATGAGTAATTTTCTTTGGTGATCTCGTTTAGGAAACTTATTTAAAGAGTTCCATAAACAAATCAATTGCTCATCAGGTATTTTCTTGTACATAAATTATCAAAAACGACCATTTTTAAGAGAAAAACATTTTGATAACTTCATATATGTTAAAACCCTCTCAAAAATATTTCTTGAAACTAATGGCTAAAATGTTAACATTTTTATGAGTTTTAAGAAATAATATTTTTATGTTAGTTGGATACTACCAAAGATCAAAATTTAGAGTCACAAATAAATATCCTAGAGCAAAATGGTTGCCAAAGAATCTTTCAAGAAAAAGTAAGCTCTACTAAAACTAATCGTGAAGAGCTTAATAACGCACTTAATTTTGTAGTATGGAAATTAGACCGCATAGGCAGAAGTGTAAAACAGCTAGTAGCATTTGTAGAGGATCTACATAGTAAAAACATAGGTTTTAAAAGTATTTCAGGTAATATTGATACATCAACCTTCAGGTAAATTTTTCTTTCATATTATGGCTTCACTTGCTCAAATGGGAAGAGAGCTAATTGTTGAACGAACCCAGGCTGGCTTACAAGCTGCTAGATTAAAAGGTAGAAAAGGTGGTAGACCTAGAAAAATGACCAAACGAAAAATTGAGTCTGCTAAAAAATTACTGATTGATGGGGTTTCACCTAAAGATGTTGCTGAAGATTTAGGTATATCTGTCCCTACTCTTTACAGATGGATACCAGCATCAGAAATTCATTAAATTCAATTTGCTCTCATTCTCACTTTTTGTAGCAAAAAATGGCCTGTGAGAATGAGCATTCGTATTTATGATTGCAAGCAACTATAGCTATGGGGTGTTGGACTTATACAAACTAAATTTGGTCTTTCAGAAACTAACGCTGCCTACATAAACAGCATCCTTTTTGTCGGTACTGCTATAGGCTTTGGGACAGCTGCGATTATAAGTGCTTTTACTACAAGATATAGACTATTATTCACTATAAGCTTAATCAGTATGATTATTATAAGTATAGTCTTGATATATATACCTATCAGCCAAGATTTGTTTATTATTTTGTATTTCTTACTTGGCCTAATGTCTGGTACAGAAGCCATTACATTCACCGTTGGCAGAGCAATATCACCACCAGGTACATCAGGGGCATCAACAGCCGGTCTAAATATGATAAACAACATCATACCTGTAATATTGTTACCTGGAATTGGTTATTTACTAATTAATCTAGGAACCCAAATAGGCCCTCATACATACTCTATAGATAGCTACCATAAAGCGTTAGCCATTATAGTTGCTATACTTGTAATTTGCCTACCAATGAACCTACTTTTACCAAAAAATATTAGATTATAAATCTGACTATATCTGGTTTATCAAAAAATAATGAAAGAGCATATAGTTTAATTATCCTTGATACTAAAAGCATACTTCACTGCCTTTTAACTAAATAGATAGTATTTGTTTTCTCTAGCACTTGTTTAAGGATAGCTATGTTTATAGATTCCTTAATGACATCTATTCGCTTACCAAACTTTACAGGATAACTTATGCATTTTTACTACATATTTGACAGTGGCTATCTTTAACAAGGACATATTTGTTCAAGCTAATTTTATTAGCATCATAACAAACTAGCTCAGAATTATTATTTTTATTCAAAATATTATTTATCAATAAATTTATCGCTGTCAGAGATGATTGTGAAGGAAGGTATCCTAAGACTCCAGTATTGGAGCAAGAAATTAAATCTGCTGCTCTTATACCAGGATAAACACATGATAAACATGGTGATTTGTTATCTAAGTTAAATAATCCAACTTGGTAAGATGCTTCTAGTACACTTACGCTTAACAAAGGTACTCTATATTGTAAAGACAGCTTATTTAATAAAAACTTAGTTTCGAAATTATCACTTCCATCTAATATATAATCATATGAGCTAATACTAAATTCTTTTTCATTTAAAGAAGTTATTTTTTTATTAAAAGCCTCAATGACTACATTATCATTAAGCTCTCGTAATCTCTGGTATGCTACAGTAACTTTAGACTGTCCTACATTATCTGTATGATACAATATTTGCCTAGGCAAGTTGGATAACTCAATATCATCATTATCAACAATTCCAAGCTTACCAACACCCATACTAGTTAAAAAAAGTGCTGCTGGCGAACCAACCCCACCTACTCCAATCAATAAAACTGCAGTACCTTTTAACTTTTGCTGAGCACTAATGCCAAAACTTTCAAGAGAAGTTTGTTTACTATAACGTCTAATCTCACTAGCTGATAATTTGGACAAATCACTCATTATGCTAAACCTTAATTCATAAGAATTTTTATATTATTGATCACAGTTACAGGGTTATCTGCTAATGTAACCAATGAAACAACTGCAATTCCATTAACTCCTGTGCGAGCTATCTCAGTTATATGAGACTCTTTTATACCACCAATTGCTACTAAGGGTAAATCCACTAGTTTTTGCCACTCACTAATTCTATTAATACCTTGAGCTGAAAATTTCATCTTTTTAGTTTTAGTTGGGAATATTGGTCCTAAAGCAATATAACTAGGGTTTAAGCTAGAAGCTATGGAAAGTTCATAATAATCGTGCGTACTTAACCCTAAAGCAATATTTTCACTAGCAATTTGATCTAACACATCACTACCACACTCATGTATTTTCACAATATCCTCATGTCCAAGATGCACACCAAAAGCCCCATATTCAATTGCTAAATTATAATAATCATTTATAAACAACTGGAGGTTATATTGATTTTGATACTCAATAGCCTGTATTACTTCATTTCTAATATCTTCTTGAGGTATATTTTTAATTCTTAACTGAATAGTTTTAATACCTTGCTTAGCCAAAAAAAGCACCCAATCACTACTATCAACAACAGGGTATAGATCTATTTTATTGATCTTCTTAAAGCTCAAATCCCTCAAATTCAGATATGTCTTGGGAAAAGTATTACTATCAGCTGGGAAACCTGAATTTTTCAAAAATAATGAACCTTTCTTACTTAACTTTTCGGCATGTTTAATTGCTGAACTAATATATGCTTTAGCTAGTACAATACTATTATTAGTATCATAACCTTTTACTAAAAATGCACCCATAGCTGCAGATAACGTGCAACCACTACCATGAGTATCAGAATTATTTAAAAACCTATTTACACTTAACCACAATACTTGGTTACGTTTATAGTTAAAATAACAGTCTACTGCTTTATTACCTTTATTATGCCCACCTTTCAAAAGAACATTTTTAATACCATAAAGTTCACTGATTTTTTTTGCCATATTTAACATCTGTGACAAAGTTATCGTTTTAGTTATTTTTAAAGATAATAACATTTGGGCTTCTTGTAGATTAGGTGTAAAGATATCGACCCTCAATAGTAACTCTTTTTTAATAGCATCCAGCACTTCAGTACACATCAACATATCACCTGAGGTTGCTACCATAACAGGGTCACATATATATACAATATCTCTACGATGCTTAAGTAACTTAGCAAGTTCTAAAACTTGTTCCACAGTAGCTAACATACCACTTTTAATAACTTTAATACTAAAGTCATCTTTTAAAGCACTTAATTGGGCAGCAAACATATTATCTGAAACACTCTCCACTTCATACACTTTATGAGCATTTTGGGCAGTTATAGCAGTTATCACATTTAAAGCATGGACACCTAGATTACAACAAACCTGGGTATCTCTTTGTATTCCAGCTCCACTGCAACTATCTGAACCTGCAATAGTCAATAAAACATCTTGCATACTTATTATATTCCTTATTTTGATAGTCAAAATTTATAAACTAAATTCCCTAAACCTGCCAAAATGGAGTTTCAAGCAAATTAGTGGAAGGAGAACTTAAGCTTCTTTCAGGCATTCTTTGAGCTTCATAAGCTTTTTTACCAGCATCTATAGCTTGAGAAAAAGCTTTTGCCATTTTGACTGGATCTCCAGCTTGAGCTACCGCACTATTCAATAACACACCGTCGCACCCCATTTCCATAACTTGGGCAGCATCAGAAGGTACACCTAAACCTGCATCAACAATAAGCTTTATTTGAGGAAATCTTTCTCTTAAGACATTTAAAGCGTATGGGTTGATAACACCTTTACCACTACCTATGGGCGCACCCCAAGGCATAAGTACCTCGCATCCCAATTCCACTAGATAGGTTGCTACTGAAAGATCTTCAGTAGTATATGGCAAGACTTTAAAGCCTCGTAAAATCAGTTGCTCGCAAGCCTTAACTAGCTCTATGACGTTCGGCTGAAGGTTATAGTCATCTCCGATAACTTCAACTTTAATAAAATCTGTCTCAAATATTTCTCTTGCCATTTCAGCCATTTGTATAGCTTCAGCAGCTGTCTTACAACCGGCAGTATTTGGTAAAATATGGCATTTAGTTTTTTTTAAAGCTTCCCAAAAATTATTTTTATGAAAAGTTGGATGTATCGAACGTTTTAAAGATACCGTGACCATTTCTACCTGTGCAGCTTCTATTGAAGCAATCATACATTCTAAAGAAGGATACTGTGAGGTTCCTAATATAAAATTAGAGCTTAAAGCCTTATCAAATAGCTCTAACATAACTATCCTCCTTGCATTGGTAAGATGATATCAATCTGATCATTATCATTTATCTCTTTAGTGGAGTAATTCGATTTTGGTACAAAAACATTATTTATCATTACTGCATAACAGCCACTCTTATAATCATTTAAGTCTAAAATTTCTACCAAGCCTAGCTTTGTATGTTGAGTTAGATCAACAGTCTTATTATTAAATTTAATTTTCATAAATATCCTTTTTAAATTCTTCTAATAAATCATTAGCAATTTTTGGAGCAAATAAATACCCATGTCGAGATAATCCATTAATAGAAGTATTACCTATATTTCTTATGATTAATGGTTTATCATCAAAGCTAGTTGGTCTTACAGAAGTTAAAGTTTTTATAAGCCTCGCCTCAGAAAACCTTTTATCTATCACAAGTAACATAGACAATAGCTCCATTACACTTTGCACTGAAATAGGTGAGTAGTCCTCACTTAGAATACTAGTTGCACCAACATAGAAAATCCCATTTCCTCTAGGAATTAAATATAAAGGATGTCTTGGGTGAGCAAGCCTAATTACATGCTTAAGATTAATATCTTTATGTTGTACGATTAAAGCTTCCCCACGAGTACCATATAATCCACTATCTTTACTCTTTTCTATAGGGAATCCTCTACAATCATAGACATACTCATATTCACAAGTATATTCATCAATATATACTTTATTATTTTCTATTTTAGTAACCTCTTCTTTTAAAAGCCGTATATTGCTTTCTTCAGAGAAGTACTGGCTTGTAAATTTAAAAAAACTTGGAACATTTATTACGCCTTCATTAGTTATTAACAAACCTTTATTCATAAACGTGCCATTCATAAGAGATGGTTCAAGACTTGATAAATCATCAGAATTTATATTCCTAAACCTTTCTTTAATACTCTCATGTTGTTTAGTAAAAAAACTTACTCTATTTTTAATTAAATCAAACTCATTCACATCATTTTTATGTGCTAAAAAAAGCGTGTCAAACTTATCAATAATATTATGTTTTTGAACTAAATTTTCCCCACGTATAGATAACAATTCTTCCCATAGCTGTACACTATCGGCTCCTAATGTATACGTATGGATGCCACAACTTGTAACTTCCGAAACAGGAGCTAGCATACCAGCCGCTTGATAACTGCAGTTATCTTTTGCACCCAAAGAAGCCTTGTCATACAGATCTATATCCAGATGAGGAATACTCTTTGTAAAAGTTAAAGCTAAAACCCTCCCCATTACTCCTAACCCTATTATTGCTATTTTTTTCATTATATAAGCCTAGTTAACTAGCATACTCTCTCTTTATATCTTGAGAAATTTTCATAGAACAAAATTTAGGTCCACACATAGAGCAAAAGTGTGCTGCCTTATGACCTTCTTTAGGTAAAGTTTCATCATGAAATGCACGTGCTTTTTCTGGGTCTAAACTTAGATTAAATTGATCATCCCATCTAAATTCAAACCTTGCTTTAGATAATGCATTATCTCTGATCTGGGCTCCTGGTAATCCTTTAGCTAAATTAGCTGCATGTGCTGCTAACTTATACGTAACGATACCCTCTCTAACATCATCTTTATTAGGTAAACCTAAATGTTCCTTAGGAGTAACATAGCAAAGCATAGATGTGCCATACCAAGCGATCTGAGCAGCTCCAATTGCTGATGTAATATGATCATAACCAGGAGCAATATCTGTAACTAGTGGCCCTAATGTGTAAAATGGTGCCGCGAAACAATCTTGAAGTTCATACTCCATATTTTCTTTGATAAGCTGCATAGGTACATGCCCAGGGCCTTCTATCATTGTTTGGATATCATGCTTCCAAGCTATTTTTGTTAACTCGCCTAAAGTTCTTAATTCAGAAAGTTGAGCAGCATCATTAGCATCATTTATGCACCCAGGACGAAGTCCATCTCCTAATGAAAAACATACATCATAAGCCTTCATTATTTCGCAGATTTCTTCGAATTTTGTATATAAAAAATTCTCCTGATTATGATGCATACACCATTTAGCCATTATAGAACCACCTCTAGATACAATCCCTGTAATTCTTTTTGATGCTAAAGGAATAAATGCCTTACGAACACCTGCATGAATAGTAAAGTAGCTTACTCCTTGTTCAGCCTGCTCAATAAGGGTATCTCTAAATAACTCCCAAGTTAAATCTTCAGCAACACCATTAGTTTTTTCAAGAGCTTGATATATAGGCACTGTACCAACAGGAACTGGACTATTTCTTACAATCCATTCTCTAGTTTGATGAATGTGTTTACCTGTAGATAAATCCATAATAGTATCAGCACCCCATCTTGTTGCTGTAACCATTTTTTCGACTTCTTCAGATATTGATGAAGTTACTGCAGAGGTGCCCATATTTGCATTAATTTTAACAGAAAAATTTCTACCGATAATCATTGGCTCTAATTCAGGATGATTAATGTTTGCGGGGATTATAGCTCTTCCGTTAGCAACTTCATCACGAATAAACTCAGGAGTTATTTCTTTGACTATATTTGCCCCAAAGGATTGTCCAAGTTGCTGTTGATGCATAGTACTATCTAAATGAGAATTTGCTCTTTTAATATTCTCTCTAATAGCGATATACTGCATTTCAGGAGTAATCACTCCTTTCCTGGCATAATGCATTTGTGAAATATTTTTACCTTTACATGCTCGAAAAGGCATTACACTTTTTTGAAAATTCAAAGCATCATTTGATTGCTTATTACTATAGTCCGAACTAAGCTCATCAAGCTCATGTAGGTCATTGTTATTTTTGATCCATTTTAATCTATGTTTAACTAGACCCTGACTGATATCAATCTTATTATCAGCATTGGAATATTCGCCAGATGTATCATAAAGATATATATCTGGGTTATCAATTTTTACTCCATCAATATTTGTTTGAGATTGTTTTATAACCTTAAAAGGGACTTTAAGATCATCATTATCAAAAAATGAGATATATACCTTCTTAGAGTTAGAATATGGCTTAGTTAAATTATCATCTAGCCTATAGTTATGTACTGATTTGATGTTATTAAAACTCATTTGACTCTCCAATTTGTTTACTTAAATCAAGTAAAACAAGCATAAAAGAGCAAATATAGCTGAAAAAATATATAGCCGACTATTTAAGCACTCCCTACGCTAGTTTTAACTAGATCAGGTTCAAAGGGTCAGCGTATTATATACACTTCTCAGCACTTACCTTAGTGCTCCCCTGTGTTGATTTAAATAGTAGCAGTAATTATGGTGTATTACAAATTAGTTAATCAGGTAATTTTTATTTATAACCATTAACAAAAAATTATATCAAAATGCTTTATACAGAAATATTTTTAAAAGAATCTTTATTAGGTGAATAGTTTGATTATAGATCATAAAATCGTGGTGGGTGCAGAGGGGCTCGAACCCCCGACCCTCGCCTTGTAAGGGCGATGCTCTCCCAGCTGAGCTATGCACCCGATTTTAAGTCTTAATGGCGGAGAGGAAGAGATTCGAACTCTCGATAGGGTTTAACGCCTATACTCCCTTAGCAGGGGAGCGCCTTCAGCCACTCGGCCACCTCTCCATAACCATGTGAAAAACTATTATATATAGATTATAGATAGAGTCAAGTCAATCACCCCAAAATATTTTACTGTAATGCATTTCAACTTAAAATATGTCCATTCAATCCATTTGAGTATATAATAGTACCAATAGATTAAATACAAAAGAAAACCAAATACTCATGCGTAAAATTTTAGTTACTAATGCCCTTCCTTATGCTAACGGTGATCTACACCTAGGTCATATGCTTGGCTACATCCAATCTGATATTTGGGTAAGATTTCAAAAGCTACAGGGTAATGAATGTACTTTTGTTTGCGGGAGTGACACTCATGGTACTCCTATCATGCTCAAGGCAAAAAACCTAGGAATCTCACCAGAAGATTTAATAGAGAAATACTCTACAAATCACTTAAAAGATTTTTCTGATTTTGAAATAAAATTTGATAACTACCATTCGACCAACAATAACCTTAACAAGGAAATTGTCGAAGATATATATACAAAACTTAACGATAACGATCTCATAAGCACCAAGAGCATTGCTCAAGCGTACGACCCTGAAGCAAATATGTTTTTGCCTGATAGGTTTGTTAAAGGTACTTGCCCAAAGTGTAAAGCTGAGGATCAATACGGTGATAGCTGTGAAGTTTGCGGTGCCACTTATGACCCTACAGACCTTCTAAACCCAAAATCTGTGGTATCTGGTAAAGCCCCTATCCAAAAAAACTCTGAGCATTATTTCTTTGATTTACCAAAACTTGAGCAAAATATCGCTGACTGGATAGATTCAAACGATAAACTGCAGCCTGAAGTAGCTAACAAACTTAAAGAGTGGTTTGAACAGGGCTTGCAAAGCTGGGATATATCCCGCGATGCCCCTTATTTTGGTTTTGCTATACCAGGAACTGATAACAAAAAATTCTTTTATGTATGGCTTGATGCTCCTATGGGCTACATTGCTAGTATTAAAGACTATTGTGATAAAAACAACCTAAACTTTGATGATTACTGGGGCAAAAATTCTCAAGATACTGAGCTTTACCACTTTATAGGTAAAGACATCATATATTTTCATGCTCTTTTTTGGCCAGCAATACTAGAAGCTACAGGGTACAAGACTCCTACAAGTGTATTTGCAAATGGATTTCTTACTGTGAATGGCAAAAAAATGTCTAAATCTCGTGGTACATTTATCCAAGCAAGAACATTTTTAGATCATTTAGATTCTGTATATTTAAGGTACTATTTTGCCTCTCGTTTAACTTCAAAAATTGATGATATTGACTTAAACCTTGAAGAGTTTATCACTAAATCAAATTCTGATATTGTTGGTAAGGTTGTAAACATTGCTAGTCGTTGTGCTGGATTTGTTTATAAGAAATTTGATGCAACGCTATCAGATCAAATTTTCGATACTGACTTAGAAAAAGAGTTTACAGATACTCATGACGCTATAACTGAAGCTTATGAGCATAGAGAATTTGCTACAGCTATCAGGCTAATTATGGGTTTAGCAGATAAAGCTAATCAATTCATTGATTTCCATAAACCTTGGCAATTAGCAAAAGAAGAAGGACAAGAAAATAAAGTCCATCAAGTATGCTCTCAAGGTATAAATATGTTTAAAGCCTTAGTGTCTTACCTTTCACCTGTAATCCCTAGCATTGCTGAAAAGGCTGAGAAGTTTCTAAACATTGAAATAAAATCTTGGGAAGATGCATCTGTATTCTTAAAAAACCACAAGATTAATAAATTCAAACCTTTAGCTGCTCGTATAGAAAAAGAAAAAATAGATAAAATCTTAGATGAAACAAAGATTATGCTAGAAAAAGAGCAACCTCAGTCACCTAAAAAACCTGAATCAAAGTTAAACATTGCTCCTGAGTGTAATTTTGATGATTTCATGAAAGTTGATCTACGCATTGCACGAATTGCAGAAGCTTCTCTTGTGGAAGGAGCAGATAAACTTCTCAGACTGATTCTTGACTTAGATGGTGAGACAAAACAAGTGTTTGCAGGAATAAAATCTGCTTATAACCCAGAGGATTTAGTAGGTAAAAATACCGTTATGGTAGCTAATCTAGCTCCAAGAAAAATGAAGTTTGGAATGTCTGAAGGTATGATATTAGCAGCTGGTGATGGCAAAGATATATACATATTAGAACCTCATGAAGGCGCTAAGCCAGGTATGAGAGTGAAGTAGCTTAAGGCATGAAAAAGATCTTCCCTTGGCTCCTAGCCTTCATGTTACTAATCTTGGGAATGATAAGCTATCTTGATAGATCTACCCTTAGCATAGCTAATACCGTAATTGCTGAAACTTTCGACATACCTCCTATGCAAATGGGCATTTTACTATCTGCTTTTATGTGGCCATATGCCATTGCAAACCTTCCTTCTGGTTATCTTGTTGATAAATATGGCATCAATAAAATTATGGCCATAAGTATTACAGGATGGTCTATAGCATGCATTCTTTCTGGGTTTGTAACAGGATTTTACACTATACTTATGACTCGAATCTTACTTGGCATTGCAGAAGCTCCTTTTTTTATAATAGCTACTAAAGTTATCCAAGAGCACTTCAGTCCAAGTAAAAGAGGCTTAGCATCATCTATAGTCTCTTTAGGTCCTAGAATCGCTAGTGTTATTGCTCCAGTTTTTATTGTTCTCTTAATTGCTCTAATAAGCTGGCGCGGAATGTTTATTCTATTAGGTATTATTGGAGCTATCTTGGGTGTCATATGGTACATGATTTCAAATAAATCTTTCAAAAAGATTGAACTACAAAATAGGTCAAGAAAAACCACAAGCTTTGTTAAATGCTTTAAAAATAAAAATGTTATATTGCTTTGTCTTGGCAACTTTGGGTCATCTTATGCTTACTGGGTATTTGTAACATGGCTGCCTTACTATTTCATTCATACTAAGGGGCTTGACCTATCTCAGATGGGATTAGCAGCTTCAGCAACATTTGTACTAGCCTTAGCCTCTGTTATGCTTGGTGGAATTATTTCTGATATGTTTATTTCAGCAAAAACAAATGTGATCAAATCACGCTTAGTACCGATTATATTTGGCTGTGCTGTTGCTGGACTATCGATTATCATACTTCCATTTATTGATAACTTAACAATTTCAATAGTTATAATTAGCATTAGTATCTTTTGCTTAGGCTTGAGAATATCTCCAATATGGGCTCTAGTAGCTGACATTTCATCAAAGGAATCTGTTGGGACTGTTGGAGGCATCCAAAATTTTGCAAACTTTATAGGTGCTGGATTAGCTCCTTTACTGACAGGAATTATTCTTTCATATGACAGCGAAAGCTTTACAATTGTCTTCTTAATAAGCGGAGTAATATGTTTACTTGCTTCTTTCTGTTACTTCTTTATCAAAAACACAGAGTTCATATAAAACTTTTTCTATAACTATCCTCAAAAATTAATACACCTAAATTTAGAAACCTCGACCATAAATCTATTGTTGGCCTAATAATTTTTACACTATTTAGATTCTTACATGTATTGAAATAACAACACCTATAAGCTAATTTTTTATTGAATATAAACACTTGAAAATTGATTTTCTTACGTGAAATAAAGTATGTAAAAGAGACTAGATATATACGTTCATATCAAGAGTTAAAGTATTCATATGCTCACCATTATACATTTTCTGATAAGTATACTCTGGACCGAATAATACATTGTCATCAAAATAAGCACGCTGAGCTGAGAATACAAGCTGATTCTTAATACCTGAATCAGACAAACCAAAGTTTATTGGTGATGATGCAATTGCCATTGGTATCGCAGCAGCATTATAAGTTTCACCATAAGATACACCAAAGTTAGTACCTCGTCCTGCTAATACTGCCGAGTAGTTAAGTGCGGCATACCAAGTGCCTGCTAACACCTCAGAACCAACACCAGAGGCAGCACTTGCACTCACTGATTTACCATCACCATTGAATTTTTCTGCTTTGGTCGTTGTTGTCCAACCACTTTGAACCTGCCAAATACCACCAAAACCTGTATAGGCGACGTTGGCATCGATATTAAATACACCAACATTGTCATTTGCACTATCTGTATTAATTAATGCCTGATTTAAAGAGCTGTTGCCAGCACCCGCCATATTAAATACATAGCCAACATTACCACCGACAGCAACATTTTCAGTCCAACTATCTACATAAAATAGACCTGTCGAGAAGTTAGCTCTTTTATCATCTGAACCAAACACTGTTATATTTGTATTTATTGTATCGTTTTTATAATTAATAGAAACATTTGAAGTTTTACCTGGAGCTAAGAACCCATTAATACCTCCAGTATATGGTCCACCACCACCGAATACGCCTACTGAGAGTTTATTTCGACCTGCTGTTACGAAGAATGGTGAAGTATCTAAATTACCAAACATTACAAAGGCATTACCTAAACCAAATGAGCCTGATTCATCTGTGTCAAAGTCAAACTGTGCTGTTACATAGTGTCCAAGGTTAGATAAGAAATAAAGGTTTGCTCCTGTTAAGTATACATTTTGACCAGTACCATTAAACGCTCCTGCTGCTACAGATTTACCATCTGGCCCTACTTCAGATCTAGATACACCACTGCCAAACCATGCTTGAGCATCTGCATTTATTAACCCCCCGAAGAATACTGAGTAGTCATCAAACTTTTCTCTTTGCCCTAATAATGTCGAAGCAAAAAGGCTGCTTGAAATCATCCCTATTGGGATACTGTTGTTACCAGAGTATGAACCTAGGAAAGTAGTTTCACCTTGAGATGTAATAGCAGGAGCTCCACCGACATCAATCCCGCCTTTTTGGTTAAATATACCGCCCAAAGATTTTTGGTCCAGATTTACAATTGAGCCATCTTGGCCAATATTCGACATAATATCATCTGTTGATTCACCTGTAACCATCATCTGACTTAAATCAGTTCCAGAAGTAGCTCTACTAGCAGGTCCACCTTTTGTGTCATCACCAACTCTTGAGCTATAAGTAGTAAATGCTGAAGAACCTCCTCCACCATTTTCGCCGTTTTGGGCTTTCTCTGTTTTAATCTGTTTTAATTGCCCTTGAAGCTCTTGAACTTGTTTTTGTAATTGCATCAACAATTCTTTTTCATTCATTTGAGCTGTAGGTTTTGCAGGAGTATTTGTTGCTGTAGCTGCGGAAGCTTTGCTAGTATTTGCTTGTGAAGAGCTTAAGTTTTGGTCACCAATACTAGTAGCTCCAAAAGGCCCCCCTTGTGATACCACTTTAGGCGAATCTTCAGCATATGCTGAACCTGTAAATATAACAGCTCCACCCATAACCAAACATGTTTTTTTAAACCTTTTAATCACTGGTATACCCTCTGACAAAACACAAACAATAGAAAATCATTTTTGAGAATAACAAATAAATTGTACTATTTCAATTAATACATCAGCAAGAATTTGTTTTTTTAATATTAATCTTTAAAAGACAAACTGAGATGGCTCTGTTTAGATTGGCATATAAGGTGCGTATGTTGGAGTCCAAGATGACAAACTAATAAGCTTATCAATTTCTTCTTCTAATTCACCCTCTTCTAGGTCTTCTAGATCTATATCAACACCATGTACACCTTCAAGAACTGCTTGCTTAGCTACAGCCTTTGTAATTTCTTTAGAAACAGCTACTAAATCTGTGATCTTAGCTAGCAATGGCTCTGTAATATCTTCACTTATAACCATCGGTGATAATTCACTAAGTCTATAACATGCTGCCCTAATCATACCTTTTGTAAGTACTTTAGCATGCACTGCAACAGAACCAAGTCCTAAACCTGGGAAGATAAATGCGTTATTACCTTGAGATATACGGTACTCTCTACCTTTATACTCAACATCTGGGAATGGGCTGCCTGCAGCAATTAGTGCCTTTCCATCTGTCCATTTAATAATGTCTTCAGGTAAAGCTTCACATAAAGAAGTTGGATTCGATAATGGCATAATAATAGGATAATCATTATGCTTAACCATATCTTTAATAATCTCTTCAGTAAATGTACCTGGTTGGCCTGATGTTCCGATAAGAATATCTGTTTTTGAGTTCTTAACTACATCTGTAAGAGTTATATAGCTAGAATCCTCAACCTTCCAACCTTTCAGTTGCTCACCAGTTTTCACAAAAGGTTTTTGCTCTGGAGTAATTCGTTTTGCTCTTAATTTATCATTTACAAGACCATATCTATCTACAAGATAAATATTCTTATTAGCATCTTCTACACTAATTCCCGCTCTGTCAGCAATTACATCAGCTAACTGCCTTGCAATACCACAGCCAGCACTACCAGCACCACAAATTACGATGTTTATATCACAGATAGAGCCTAAAGCTTCTTCTGTAGTGATTTCACCTGAGTTTATTTTAAGAGTACTAATTGTCTTAACTGCAGCTATACAGTTCGCAGCTGCCACAATCCCTGTGCCTTCAATATCATCATTAAAAGTACAAAGCCTTTCTTTATATTTCTCAAGAATACGAGTAGCATTATCACGACCAATATCTTCCCAGTGCAAAAACACATTTGGGAATCTATTTTTAGCTTGAACTACAAACTCTTCTATAAACTCATCATAAGTTTCACCTGAGACTCTTGGTAAACGAACACCCAAATACCCTGGAGCATTTAGTAAAGCATCATTATTTGTACCCATGTCAAGCTGAATCGGTAATACCCTAGCTGGGTCAATACCACTTGCAGCAACATATACCATAATCTTACCGATACTGATATTCATTCCACCTATACCTTGATCTCCTATCCCAAGTACAGCTTCACCATCTGTTACAAGAATAAGGTCTATGCTGTTATAATCGTATCTTTCGAGAATTTGACCAATATATCTTTTATGGTTTATAGATATAAATAAACCGTTTTGTTTCCTAAATTGACTACTATATTTTTGAACCGCTTCACCAACTGTTGGCGTATAAATAATCGGCATAATTTCTTCTAAATTTTCACGCACGAAGTAGTAAAAAAGCGTCGTATTCAAATCATGTAGTCTGTTTAAAAACACATACTTTTCAAGTGACGAATTTTTAAGATTCATTTGCCTTCTAACACGAGTCGCCTGCTCATCTAGGTTTTCAACTTTCTCAGGTAGATACCCCATAAGATTAAAAGCAAGCCTTTCTTCTTGTGAAAATGCTACATCTTTGTTTAAAACTCGGTTATTAAGAAGTTGCCTACCTGTAAGGTTCGTTTCAATAGCGAAAACCTTACCCTTTTGATTGCGCAGTTTTCTGATTCTTTTAGTTCTTTTTGCTGGTTGCATGATTAATTACTTAGGTTAAATTTTAGTATAATAAAACATCTAACTAACAAGTATGTAACAGTGGTTGCTTTTTTTCAACAAAAAATGAATACTATAGCCAATAATTTCTCATTTAAAAATAGATATCAGCCTTTTTTGCTATGAAAATAACTACACATTTTAAAAAAATGAATAATACAGTTCCAGCAGCAATAGCTATAGGCTCTTTTGATGGCGTACATTTAGGTCACCAAAGCATTATCAAAAAACTTAAAAGTATTGCCGCAAAAAACAATCTCAAACCTTTCATTTTATTTTTTGAGCCTCTTCCCAAGGAATTTTTTATGGGAAATAAATCGCCATCAAGAATTAATAATTTTCGCAATAAGATTTTAAACATCAAAAAAGCTGGAATTGACAATGTCATTTGCCAAAAATTTAATCAAAAATTCGCAAATATCGAAGCAGAAGATTTCATCAACTTTTTAATACAAAAACTTAATGTAAAGCACATCATTATAGGTGATGATTTTAAATTTGGTAAAAATCGCAAAGGTGATTTTAAACTATTAGAAACTCTTTCAAAAGAAAAAGACTTTACTGTAGATAAAATCTCGACCTTAAATTTAGATAATCACCGTATAAGCAGCACAGATATTCGTAAATCTTTTGAAAACCATGATTTAAGAAAAATACATGAACTTTTGGGTGAAAACTATAAAATTAATGGTCGTGTGATTCATGGCCAACAAAATGGTAGAAAGATTGGTTTTCACACAGCAAACTTAAAACTTCCAAAAAACTCAGTCTTAAAAGGAGTATTTCTAACAAAAACTTTTATTGATAAGGCTTACTACTATGGTGTAACTAACGCTGGAACTCGCCCAACAGTAGATGGCAAAAATAATCTACTTGAAACACATCTTTTCGACTTTGATCAAGATATTTATAAAAAATATATTACTGTAGAAATTATTGGCTTCATCAGAGCAGAAAGAAAATTTGCTAACTTTGATGAGCTAAAAGACCAAATAGCCAGCGATGTTCAAACTGCAAAAGCCATGATTGCAAAACTATAATTTATCAGTTGGTAAAAATATTTTTCAAACAGATATATACCTTAATTTTCACAATTAAATACCTATAAAATCATTTTGTACACAAAGAAGTATTAACATAATTATCAATGTGCTTTATAATCTGCACTAAGTAATTTATTTTCTAAAAATTTAACCGATTCAAAAATCTGAAGGAAATTCCCATGAGTGACTACAAAAGTACGCTAAATCTCCCAAAAACTAGCTTTTCAATGAAGGGCAACTTAGCAAATAAAGAACCCATGATTCTAAACAAATGGGAAAAAAGTGGAATTTATAAGAAAATGCGTGAGCATTTTGCTGGGCGTGATAAGTTTATTCTTCACGACGGCCCTCCTTATGCAAATGGTAATATCCATGTTGGCCACGCTGTCAACAAGATTCTAAAAGACATAATAATCAAATCTAAAGCTCTAAGTGGTTTTGATACGCCATATATCCCAACTTGGGACTGTCACGGCCTACCAATTGAATTACAAGTTGAGAAAAAACATGGTAAAGCTGGACAAAAAATATCTGAAGATGCTTTTAGAAAAGAGTGTCGTAAATACGCTAAAAAACAAGTCGAACTTCAAAAGAAAGACTTCAAAAGACTTGGCGTATTAAGCGATTGGGATAATGCTTGCCTTACAATGAATTTTGACTATGAAGCTAATATGATTAGAACTCTAGCAAAAATTGTTGAGAATGGTCATCTAAATAAAGGTTTTAAACCGGTACATTGGTGTACTGCTTGTGGTTCAGCTTTAGCTGAGGCTGAGGTTGAGTATGCAGATAAAGTATCTCCGGCTATAGATGTTAAGTTTAAAATCAAAGACCATGATAAACTAGCTAAAGCATTTGGTTTTGATTCATTAAATCATGAAGCTTTTGCAATTATATGGACTACTACTCCTTGGACACTTCCAGCTAACCAAGCTATTGCTGTACACAATGAGCTAAACTATAGCCTAGTAAAACTAGAAAATAACTACATAATCCTGGCTGAAAACCTAGTTGAAGCCACTCTAAAAAGGTACGCGATTGAAGATGCTAGTGTAATTGCTACTACAAATGGTGACAAGCTAGTAGGTATAATAGCTGAGCACCCTTTCTATAGTAGACATGTCCCTATACTTCATGGTGACCATGTAACAGCTGACTCTGGTACTGGTATGGTACATACTGCCCCAACTCATGGTGTCGAGGATTTCACACTTGGTAAAGAACACGATTTATCAATGGAAACTTTTGTTAAGGGTAATGGTTGTTACTCTGATAACACTCCTCTTTTTGCTGGTGAGTTCATCTTTAAAGCAAACGATATGATCGTTGAGCTTTTAGGCGAGAAAAAACGCCTAATGAATTTTGACAAACTAAAACACAGCTACCCACACTGTTGGCGTCACAAAACTCCACTAATGTTCCGAGCTACACCTCAATGGTTTATTAGCATGGAAAAAGAGCATTTACGCGACAATGCTTTAAAAGCAGTGAAAGACACAAAATGGATTCCTGCTTGGGGCGAAACCCGTATTGAAGGTATGCTTAAAGATAGGCCAGACTGGTGTATTTCTCGCCAAAGAACTTGGGGAGTGCCTCTACCGCTATTTATTAATAGAGATACAGAAGAGTTGCATCCAGATACTACAGCTATACTTGAAAAAGTAGCTCAAAAGATAGAAAAAGGTGGCGTAGAAGCTTGGTTTAACGCTGATGATAGCGAGTTTGTAGAAGACACAGATAAATACAAATCAGTAACGGATACTTTAGATGTCTGGTTTGACTCTGGTTCATCTAACATGTGCCTACTCGATAAAGATACAAATCTTAGCTATCCTGCAGACCTATACTTAGAAGGTTCTGATCAGCATCGTGGCTGGTTCCAAACCTCACTTTTAGTAGGTTTATCGGCTAAAAACCAGAAGCCTTTCAAAGAAGTTTTAACTCATGGTTTCGTTGTTGATGAAAATGGCCGAAAAATGTCTAAATCTCTTGGGAATGTAACATCTCCACAAGATATTTATAATACCTTGGGTGCAGATATATTACGCCTATGGACTGCATCAGCGGATTATAGAAGTGAAATGGCTGTATCTGATGAAATTTTAAAGCGTACTGCGGATACCTATAGAAGATTGCGTAATACTGCAAGATTTTTACTATCTAACCTAAATGGTTTTAATCCTGATACAGATATTATCGAGTTTGATAAGCTTGTAAAACTTGATCAATGGGCTGTTGCAAAAACTAAAGAGTTCCAAGACAAGATTATTGAAGCCTATAACGGCTATCAAACTCATACTGTCGCACAGTTGATACATCACTTCTGCTCTGTAGAAATGGGTAGCTTCTATCTTGATGTAATCAAAGACAGACAGTACACAGCAAAAGCTGACGGTCAACCTCGCAAGTCTGCTCAAACAGCTATTTATCATATTGTACAAGCATTAGTTAGATGGATAGCTCCAATACTTTCATACACTGCTGATGAGATTTGGGAAGCTACACCAAAAACTACAGACTTACCGATTCAATTATGCGAATGGTACGATGGTTTAAATACTTTCTCGACTAATGATGAATTAGGCATAGAGTTCTGGGCGAAAACACAAAACATCCGTTCAGAAGTAAATAGAGTCTTAGAACTAAAAAGAAACGAAGACCTTATCAAAGCATCTCTTGAAGCCAAAATCACTCTTTTTGTAGATTCGACAAATATGGCGTTATTAAACAAATTACAAAATGAACTTAGATTCTTGCTTATATCTTCACAAGCCGAACTTAAGTCGATAGATGATAAAACATCTTCAGCAGTTGAGTCAACTATACCTGGATTATATATCGATATAGAAAAACTAGAAGAAACTAAGTGTGAAAGATGCTGGCATCGTAGTGCTAGTGTTGGTGAAAATTCTGAGCATCCAGATATTTGTTCACGTTGCGTGGAAAATATAACGACTGAATCAGGAGAGTCTCGTGAATTCGCTTAAACCAAAGCTTAAGTATTTTATCGTAGCTATAGTTATTATAGCTGTTGACTTATGCTCTAAGCACTATGCAAACACACATCTAAACTTTGCTCAGCCTTATAAGATAACTAGTTTCTTTAATCTGACACTTTTATATAACCATGGAGCTGCATTTAGCTTTTTAAGTAATGACCAAACCTCTTGGCAGCTTATTATGTTTGCTTGCATCTCAATGATCGCAGCTATAATTTTGATTTACCTTATCATCAAACAACCAATAACTGCCAAATTAAACCTTTTTTCTTTTGCAATGATATTAGGCGGAGCTTTGGGTAATTTCTATGACAGAGCTTTTAGAGGTTTTGTGATTGATTTTCTAGATTTTCATATAGATAGTTATCATTGGCCTGCTTTTAATATTGCAGATTCAGCTATAACTTGCGGTGTAATACTTCTAATACTAAGCTCTTTCTTTACGAAGAAGCCTTAATATCTGATTTGTCTGATTTGTCTGATTTGTCTGATTTGTCTGATTTGTCTGATTTGTCTGATTTGTCTGATTTGTCTGATTTGTCTGATTTGTCTGATTTGTTAATATTTTCACCCGTCTTTTTAGGTTCTTCTAAACTTTTTTTATAATCTTCATAAAGCTTATGGGCTAAAAACTTATTATTTCCGTAAACAAAGTTATAAACAGTTTGTTTTAATCTACTATTTTGTTCCATCTCAATGCCAATATATTTCATATTAGGCATAGGTTTGTTTACTTCTGCAATTATAGTAGCAACATTATGTAATTTATCATTTACAACTATTTTATATCCTTCTTTATCTAAAAATTTAACTAAATCATTATACCTCTCATCAAAATTCACTCCATCGAAATCCATAGTTTTATCTGGCTTATTAGCAGTTAAAAATCTCATTCCTTCGATAGTATTTGTATCTTTACTAAATGACTCTTCCTTAATATTTTCATCTCTAGAAAGTCGATGATAATGATCTATGTTATCTTGAATTGCTTCATCAATATTACAAGATGCTAACAATACTATTAAAGAGCTCAAAGCTAATATTTTTTTCATTCAAGTACCCATAAATCAATAATTACACGATAATTATAACAAATATAACCTAGTAAAATCATTAATTTTATAGTTTGAAATACTACTATTTACTAGTTAAAAACAGTAAAATCTCTCTATAAAAATTTAACATAAATATATTCATGGTAAAGACCGCAAGTAGTAAGCGTTGGGTGCAAGAGCATGATTCTGACCACTTTGTCGCAGAAGCTAAAAAACTAGGTTATAGATCGCGTGCAAGCTTTAAAATCATAGAGATTCAAGAAAAATATAAACTCATAAAACCAAATATGTTTGTGGTAGATTTAGGTGCTGCACCTGGAGGTTGGTCTGAACATATTGTAAAATATATAGGGCAAAATGGTAAGCTGATAGCTCTTGATTTGCTCGATATGCCTCCGATTGCAGGAGTTGATTTTATACAAGGTGACTTCTCTAGTGATGATACATTTGAACAATTAAACTCTCTTGTTGAAGGAAAAAAGATAGACTCAATAGTTAGTGATATGGCTCCAAATATGAGTGGTAATAAAACATCTGATCAAGCTAAATCGATACATCTGCTAGAGCTAGCATTAGACTTTGCTAAAGATAACCTTGTCAGTAATGGTAGCTTTGTTGTTAAGCTTTTCCAAGGACAAGGTAGTGATGAATATATCAAGCAAGTTAAAGAATGCTTCAATAAGGTTACACAGTTCAAGCCAAAATCATCTCGACCTAGATCAAGAGAAATTTATGTAGTAGCTCAAGGGTTTAAAGGTTAAGGCCTAAGTACATTGCTAGCCTAACTTTCGCTCCTTAGCATGTGTTTTACCATAGTCTCCTAACATAGCTTTAACCTTTGGAAGTATTAATACAACTGGTAATGCTAAGATTATCGTTATAATAAAAAACATCGTATACCCGACTGAGCTTTCAATAGCTCCGCTTATCATTACTGGTATCATTCTACCCAGAAGAAGTACTCCTGATATAAAGGCATAATGAGCCGTTTTATGTGAACTATCTTTCACCATGAAATAACAAAAAAGCATAGCTGCAGTAAGCCCTAAACTAAAACTAAATTGCTCAACAAAAACACATAAAATAACTACGATATGATCATTTACCTGAAAATATGCTAGAAGAACATAGAGAATATGCGGTAAATTGACTAATACAAACATTGTATATATAGTACTACCAAAACCTTTACGATAAATATAGTACCCACCCACAAAGCCACCAAGTATAATAGCTACAGGAGATATAGTTCCATAGGCAAAACCCGTAAATGTATTGCCTAAATTTAGTCCCCCATTTTGATGAGTGTCAATCATAAATAATGGTAGTATTGCCCCGATCATGCTTTCTGAAAACTTGAACAAAAAAATAAATGCTAAACCAATCCATAAGTTTTTAATTAAAAAAAATGTCTTATAAACATCAATAAAATTTCTAAGAGTTTCTTTAGTATTTTTCTTTTCTGAAACTGGTTGCTCCGGTAAGATTTTTCGATGATAAATACCCATGATGATACATACACAGCCTACTAGAACCAAACAAATACTCCAGCTAACAACATAATCATTATTTATGCTATAGAGAACCCCACAAAGCATTAATATAAGCCCTGTAGCAAAAACTTTGCCAATATTATAGGCTGCCGACTGCATCCCTATAAAATACGATTGCTGCTCTGGAGAGAGATTTTGAATATAAAAACCATCTGTAGCAATATCATGACTAGATGACATAAATGCTATAAACCAACCTGCAGTCAAGCTGAATAATAAAAAATGTTGTGTTTTTAAAGACAATGACATGATTATAAATGCAAGACCCACAAAAATTTGCATAGCATATATCCACCATCTTGTAGTGCGTATAGAGTCAATCAATGATGCCCAAAGTGGTTTAATGACCCAAGGCAAAACCATTGACCCCGTATAAAGAGTAATTTCAAGATTAGAAACTCCGAGGTTTTTGTACATTATCGCTAACACAAGCATAATCATGCTTGCAGGTAAGCCTTCCATAAAAAATGTAGTTGGCACCCATAACCAAGGGGTTTTAGTATTTAAAGTTTTTTTCATTTTGATAGTTAAAAAATATAACGCCTACACCAAATATAATCATTTTTATAGTTTATTGGAAATATAATCTTAGCTAGTTTGTAAGTTTAAGTAATAAATGTATAAAATATACTATAAACACTTACCAACAATTCAAACCTATGTCTCATTTTGATATGCTAGTTAAACTCTATGATTTAGAACTTAATCTTGAATGTATTTCGCAACAAGCCAAGAAAAATATTATAATCAGAAAAGCATTAGCTCCTGAAAAAAGTGTTGTCCTTAACTGGATAAAAAGAGAGTTTGCTCAAGCTTGGGCAGATGAGGCAGATATAGCTTTTTCAAATAATCCATGCTCTATCTTTATTGCGATAAAAGATGAAAAAATTATAGGCTTTGCTTGCTACGATAGCACTATGTTAAATTTCTTTGGCCCTACAGGAGTTAGTCAATCTGCCCGTGGCCTTGGTACTGGCAAAGCTTTATTGCAGGCTTGCATGATGGATATGAAGCTTAAAGGCTATGCTTATGCGATAATTGGAGCAGTTGGTCCAGCTGAGTTTTATGAAAAAACCGTAGGCGCCATAAAAATTGAAAATTCTTGGCCTGGTGCTTATGCTAATTTACTTAAAAATCAAACCTTAGTAGATTGAATATCTAAACCATGCTTTTTATAAAATACATACTTTTTACGCGAAACATCTAAAGCCTTAGTATCTTGATAAACTACTTCTGTTAGCTTACCGACTTTTACTTTATCCTTATCTATCCCTATATCCATGATATTTATAAGCTCATCAAAATTGTTTACTATAAACACATTGTCCGTAATAAGTATAGGGATACCCTTGAAAACATTATATTCCTTAGCATTTAATGCACAAAAATGTGGGATAAAACTTTCTTGTCCAGCTTGCCATAAAATAGCATCTAACTCTTTTGCAACACCGCTTGGAGCTAAAATTGCTAACCTTTTGTTAGTAATATAATTATCCGATACCTGCGTGCAAATATAGTTCAAAACATCCACTAAACTATTTGTTTGCAAAACTTTAAATTCTACTTCCATAACTCCTCTTTAAAATCTTAATAAACTAAAGCTTTTACTTAAAATAAGTATACAAGCTATAAACATTAAGACTCATCATATTTAAATGCTAGCTTTAACTTTGTAATAAAATCGCTACCTAAAACAAAAAAGCTTCCGATAAAAATAATATCACCACTAAATAAAATTAGCATCATATTTACTTCACCAACCTGTCTAGCTTTATCAAACAATAATATAAGCTCCATTGAAATGGTTGGATAAACTAAACTACTAAAAAACATTATCATTCCGATAATATATCTCTTATAACTAATCGGTTTTTGCTGGCTAAAAGCATTCTTAAACACTTTTTTTATAGTATCTTTAATAGCCGTAACTATGGTTTTACCTAGTAACATCACAGATATTACAAATATAACTTCCGCACTTATCAGCAAAATTGATGAAACAGCTAAATATGTCGCTGTTGCTAAACTTACAAATGGCAAAATCGCAAAAACTATTATATAAGGTACAAATGAAATGACAAATAATGATATGCCCAGGTAATATTTGAGATTTTTATCCATTATTACTCAGACTCTTTATTGAAACTTTTATTGCAGTATCAATAGCTGTTGTCATATCAACTATACTCATACTAGGTTCATTATCTTTTGATACAGCTTGTTGAGTACTATAAGGTACATGGATAAAACCACCTATCTTATTTGGGTATTTATTTGCTAGTTGATTTAATAACTCATACATAATATGATTACAAACATAAGTACCAGCTGAATTTGAAATAATCACTGGGATTCCCTTTGCGTTTATAGCTTTTTTTATTTTATATATAGGTAACTTACTAAAGTAAGCATTTTCTCCTTTCTTAGATATGACTTTATTTACGGGCTTTGCTCCATCATTATCTGGGATTCTTGCATCGTCAACATTTATAGCCACTCGCTCAAGAGATATGCTTGATCTACCCCCAGCTTGACCAACATTCAAAATGATAGAAGGATTGTACTTATTGATGTATTTATCCAAAGCCTTAGTCGATTGCTTAAAACTTACAGGTAGTTCTTTTTTAATGATTTTGTAACTATCTATATTATCTGGCAACTTGGTGACAGCTTGATACGATGGGTTAACGCCCTCTCCATCAAAAGCTTCAAAACCAGTGACTAAAACAACTTTTTCAGAGGGCTTTATATCACTAGTATCAGATTTAGAGTTTTTAGCTTGAGCTAAAAAAACTGACAAAATTATCGTAATTGCTGTTACAAAGAGTTTCATATTTTTTTATTCGTAAAGTCCTTTAATCTTTTTATTATCTGTTTTTTTATTAGATTTTGCTACCTTTTTAATTTCTTCTAATAGCTCTGCATACTGATTAAACTCTTTATCTGCATATATTGAAGCATTCAAACCTATTATCAGCGCTTTAAATTCAGGCATTAGTTCAGCAACCTCAAGTAATGAGAATATTTCTTTATCATATTTCTCACTTGCCCAACCTATAAGTGATTGTTGTAATGCAACTTTATCTTTTTTACCACAAGCTTTCTTAACTTCTTTAAAGCTCGATTGGTTTACTGTATTTAAGTTCGAGGTGCTATCATTATTATTTTTTTGTTTAGGTTTAGATAACTTACATTTTAAAAGTAATAGTAGTGTAATAACCCATAAAACCATAAATAATATAGCAATATTTCGCCAATAATAATCAACCACAGTCTTCTCTACGATTTGAGCTTTTTGTGGTGATAAGCTTGAGAAATCCGTATTTACTAGACTACCCTTTTTAACATCAAAATCTTTTACTGGAATGCTAGCAATCTTTGATCTATGAGTGTCTATATCAAACCATTTAAGCTCCAACTTTGGCACTTTTGACTTACCTTCTGTAGTTGGCATATAACCAACCGTATATGTTGCTGTACCAGTAAGTTTGCCACTCTTCTCAATATCATCTAACTTTGGTTTTTCTGAATAAACATTAAAATCATCATTTGAGCTAAAATCTAATTTTGGAATATCTGTACTTAATACTCCTTGTGCTTTAATAGTTACTGTTCTTGTTAGTAAGTTACCTACCTTAACATTTTTATCATCTGACCAGTTATCTTTCATAGTTACTTCAGATGATGGAAACCAATCTTTTATACGAATATCTTTTGGTATGGGTTTAACATAAAGCGTATGTGATTTGGTTGGAATGCTTTCTTTTTTTACCCCAAGCTGTCCAAAACCTTTAGATAAAGTTGCCTCAAGAATCATCGGAGGCACGTATAACTTACCTGTCACATGAGGAATTATCAGAAAACTCTGTTCGGCTACCTCATAAAGCTTACCATTTATTCTTTTCTCATAAGATATTTGGTGACTTGTCGGCTTCATCTCAGCATTTCTTATTTTAAATGCTTTTGGCTGTATACCAAGCATCGGTGTTGAATAGTATAATTTTAGAGTATAAAGAACTGGTACATTTACATAACTTTTTGTTCTAGCTATTGTACTAATAGCAAATATATCTTGATATTCACTTTGCTCATCACTGGTTAATGCTTTATCAACCTTGATATTAATCGGGTTTGTATATTGGTTACCTACTCTAATAGCAGGAATAGTAAGCTTACCGGCTTTATCTGGCATAATAGTAACAATCATATCGTATATTGCTGTCGTTTTACCATTTACCGTGGAAACCTTGCTGTTTGTACTAGTGTTATATACCGTAAAATCTTTATCTAAAACATCTAATTGTGGCTGAGTATTAAAGTTTTCAAGATGTAAAGTCAACTCTATAGTCTCACCATTTTCTATATCTGTTCTATCTATTGATGCTGAAACCTTAGCAAAACTCACACTCACACTCAAAAGCACTAATGCTAATAAAACACTAATTTTTTTCATAAAATTAACTCTCACGATTAGCTCCTGTCATTCTTTGATAGTCTCGTGCAAACTTATGTCTTAATAATCCACCAGGATCATCGTCTACCATAGCTAAAAGCTTATCTGCCTCTCGCTTATCTAACTCATCCTCTCTAGCTTGTTGCTGAGCTTGAGAATCATTATCTTTAGACTTTTGTTTA
Organism: Francisella adeliensis; assembly: GCF_003290445.1. NCBI lineage: Bacteria > Pseudomonadati > Pseudomonadota > Gammaproteobacteria > Thiotrichales > Francisellaceae > Francisella > Francisella adeliensis. The sequence goes on from NZ_CP021781.1 coordinate 1,841,576, forward strand.
TCTTGTTCGTTTTTATTGTCTTTATTGTCTTTATTGTCTTTATTGTCTTTATTGTCTTTGTTGTCTTTGTTGTCTTTATTGTCTTTATTGTCTTTGTTGTCTTTGTTGTCTTTGTTGTCTTTATTGTCTTTATTGTCTTTGTTGTCTTTGTTGTCTTTGTTGTCTTTGTTGTCTTTGTTGTCTTTGTTGTCTTTGTTGTCTTTGTTGTCTTTGTTGTCTTTGTTGTCTTTGTTGTCTTTGTTGTCTTTGTTGTCTTTGTTGTCTTTGTTGTCTTTGTTGTCTTTGTTGTCTTTGTTGTCTTTATCTTTCTGTTTTTGATTATCCTGATTATCTTTTTGATCATCATTATTGTTTTTATTCTGATCTTTTTGTTTATCAAGTTCCTCTGCTATTTTAAGATTAGCTTTTGCATCTTCAAAATCAGGTCTGTCTTCAATAGCCTTATTATACGCTTTTATCGCATCTTTATATTTGCCAAGCTGTGTTAGAGCATTGCCTTGGTTATAAAGTCCTGAAGCTGTATTATCTTTTTTAAACTCATTATAAGCATTTTGAAAATCTTTAGCTTTATAGTACGATGCTCCCTTCCAATTAGAATTTTCAAAGCTTTGAGCAGCATTTTTATAATCACCTTGTTCAAAATTGTTTTTACCTTGCTGATCTTTTGTATGCCAAGCATCATTCCAGCTTGCTAATGCCAAACAAGGAGTAAAGAATGCAAGTAAAAATATTTTTTTTAACGACATATCTTCTCCAAAAACCCTCTTCTAAACACTAACACGCTTAGTAACCCTAAGGCCCAAATAAAATAAACACCTTCATCCTGCCAGAATGTATTAGCTGATGACTGTTTTGACTCTTTAGTTTTCACATCGTTTTGAATATCTTGTATCAAAGCTTTTACATCATTATTATTAGCGGTTAAAGTGATAAGCTTCCCATCACCAGCTTTGGCTAACTTTCTTAAACCTTGTAAATTCACCCCAAAATATTGAATCTTACCGGAGCTATCTTTGATATAATCCCCATCTTTATCTTTAGCAATGCCACCCTTTGGTGTACCAATAGCATACACATCAACAGTTATACCTTTTTGAGCTAGTTTAGTCGCCTGTTCTATAGCCTTACCTGTTGGTGTAGAGTCGGTAATTAGCACCACTTGTCCTTCACCAGCACCACCTTGGGTTAAAAGCTCAGATGATTTCGATAATGCTTTTGCCATATCGTGCCCTTTTACAGGAACGATGCTCGTACTAAGAACTTTTACTAAATTTGCTATAGTTTTAGAGTCACTAGTAAGTGGAGATACTACAAAAGGTTCACTTGAAAAAACAATCATTCCGACTTGACCTTCTGTAATTCTCTTGAGCATATCAAGTATTTTATATTTAGCCAGCCCAAGCCTACTTGGTGAGACATCTGTAGTATCCATAGATTGGGATACATCTAAAGCTATAACCCTAGAAATATTCTTTTGATAAATAGGTATATCTTGATACTTCCAACTAGGTCCAGCTAATGCTACTACCGACAAACTCCAAATTATAAGAAAAAATATTGGCAACAATGGTTTTTTACCTTTTGAGCTTTTACCGATAATTATATGTTCAAGTAAATGTGGGTCACAGTATTTTGACCAGTTGTTTGATTTACTAGAGTATCTAACTAGTAAATATACAATCACAACACTCGGCAAAAGAGCTAAAAACCACCATGGGCGAATAAAATGAAGTGTATCAACCATGAGAGTTTGCGCTCCTACGATTTAACCATAGTAACGCGATTATATAGCTTATAACTAATGCACCACCTAAAGTCCAAGGGTATAAATAAGTTATTGGTCTGACTACAGTTTTGTCAGACTCTGTAGGTTCAAGCTTATCAATATCTTCATAAACTTTTTGCAAATCACTACTATTCTGAGCTCTGAAAAATTTCCCGCCAGTCATTTTTGCAATTTGTTCTAGTACACTGGTATCAAGATCTTCAGAAGTGTTTACTAATCTCTGTCCAAATGCAGTATTGACCACCATCTGCCCACCACCTAATCCAATGGTATATATCTTAATACCTGTTTTTTTAGCTATTTCAGCTGCTTGTAATGGCTTTAATGTTCCAGAGTTATTCTCACCATCTGTAAGTAACACCAAAGCCTTTGAGTCACTAGGATATTGCATTAGTTTTTTCACAGAAAGACCTATAGCATCACCAATCGCTGTTTGTGGCCCAGGTAAAGCTATACTTGAGTCGTTAAGGATCTTTTTAACCGTAGGAATATCAAATGTAAGTGGTGTCTGTAAATAAGCCTTTGTACCAAACAGCACTAGTCCAACCCTGTCACCTTTTCGGGTATCTAAAAATTCATTAGCTACTCGCATCACAAGATCAAACCTTGATTCTGATTTTCCGTCAGCTTTTTTCATATCTTCAATAGCCATACTTCCTGATAAATCTATAGCCATCATAAGGTCTCGACCTGTCTGTGGTAAGCTCATAGGTTTACCAAGCCATTGCAGTCCTGAACCAGAAATGATAATAAGCACCCAAATAGTAGCCAACAAATATTTAAAATAATTAGCTCTCTTAAAATTACTTTCAAGACTTGTTGGTAATTGTGACTGTATTTGCTTAAAAAATGGCGTTTTAAGTGCTGCTTGCTTATCTGCTTTTGCACGAGGTATAATCCAGTAAAAAACTAATGGCAATATTAGTAAGATAAAAACCCAAGGATATTCTATGTTTATCATAAAACTCTCCTTATCCATGTTTGACTAGCCACTACTACAGCTTCAAGCTCATTATCACTTAAAGAAGCCGGTCGATAAATATTTGCTAAATTTTCAGCAACGATACCTTCAAACATAATGGTTTTAGTCTTTGAATTAAGATAATCAACCCAGTCTTGTCCGTATAATAATTTAATATCATCTTTTGGAAACTTATGAATTGCAATGCGTTTTAAATAGACCGAAATGGTTTGCAAAACTTCTTTAGGCTTTGATGTATATGTATCAGTAACACTAGCTTTAAAATCATCTACAATACTCTCAATATATTGCTTCTGTCTTTTCCTAATTTGCAAATAGATTAGAAACAATACCCCTACAAATATAATAAGTCCAAACACAACCCACCAACCATAAGCTAATGGCCACCATGAAGAAACCTCTTGAGGAAGGTAAATATCCTTTAGTTGTTCAAGAAGATTATTAGGTTGCATGCCCTGCCACCCCATAATTTATTGTTTTAACCAAATCATCATTAGTCGCCATCTCAAAAAATGCCATTTTGTATTGGCGTGAAAAATCTTTAATAGCACTATGCCTAGTATTATATATGTCTTTATAAACTTTATACTGCCTAGTATTTGCAGCATCAAAAACTAAGCTTTCTTCACCATCACTAAAATTATAAATATCTTTCGCTGGCAACTCTTTTTCTAATGGATCATAACTAAACATATTAATAATCTCATTTTTTTTAGCTAATAATTTTAAATATTGTCTAGCTTCTGAATTAAACCCATCAAAATCACCCATTACAACTATCACACTATTACTACGAGCCTTCGCATAAAGAAACTTTAACGCATCAGCCAAACCTTTATCAGTGCTTATTTGAGGTTGTTTATTATCTATTGTTACATGATTTAATATTTTTACTAGAGCTGATTTATCTTGTTTAGCAGGATAAAAACTATATCCCTCATCATCAAAAATCACTCCGCCAACTTTCTCATGAGCCTCTAATGCTCCAAAACCAATTAAAGCTGTAGCATTTGCAACTTTTACAGATTTAAAACATTCTCGTGTACCAAACTTCATTGTAGTGCTTTGATCTACTACAAAGTATAATGTTCGCTCTCTTTCCTCATGATAGACCTTTGTATATGGCTTACCTAGTCTTGCTGTTAAAGACCAATGCATTAGCCTGATATCATCGCCAGGCTGATAATGTCTAACCTCATCAAAATCCATCCCACGACCTTTAGCCTTGGATGATTTACTTCCAGCATTTACTGAATTTACTTTTTGATTAGCAAATAACTTCAAGGCTTTTGCTCGATAACGATAACTCAATAATTCATTGATATCTGGCTTTATACCTTTATAGCTTTTCATTCTCTAATAAGCTCCATACGAAGTACTATCTTTCTAGCTTATGGGATTGGTACAGCTTTTAATAGTTTTGTAATAACATCATCAGTAGTAACACCATCTACTTCAGCTTCAAATGTAAGCAGGATTCTATGACGAAGAACTTCATAAATTACAGCATGTATATCACTTGGGGATACAAAATCGCAACCATTTAACCAAGCATGAGCACGAGCAGCTCTATCAAGAGATATTGTTCCACGAGGACTAGCCCCAAAGGATACCCATTTAGCAATATCTTGGCTATACTTCTCTGGATGACGAGATGCTAATATAAGCTCTATCATATACTCTTCTATTACTTGAGATACCTGTACATTCAAAACTTCTTTCTGTGCTGCGAAGATAGTATCTTGATGAATACTAGGGTGTTCAATAACATATCCTAAAGCTTCTCCTCGACTTATGGCTAAGATTTTGGCCTCTGTCTTTGGATCTGGATATTGAATTTTAACAAACATCATAAATCTGTCTAGCTGAGCCTCTGGTAGTGGGTAAGTTCCCTCTTGCTCAATAGGGTTTTGAGTTGCCATCACCATAAACAGGTCTGATAATGGATAAGTTTTCTTGCCTACTGTTATTTGCTTCTCACCCATTGCTTCTAATAATGCTGACTGAACTTTAGCTGGAGCACGGTTTATCTCATCCGCTAATAAAAGATTATGAAATAACGGTCCTGTTTGAAACTCAAAACTTTGTTGTTGTGGTACGTAAATCTCAGTACCAGTAAGATCTGCCGGCAATAAATCAGGAGTAAACTGAACACGATGATAAGAGCAATCTATACTTTCAGATAAAGTTTTAATCGCTGTAGTTTTTGCAAGCCCTGGCGCGCCCTCTACAAGTAAGTGTCCACCACCTAATAATGCTATCAAAAGTCTTTTATTTAAGCTTTCTTGACCAACCACACGATTATTCAAAAACTCTAAAAGTTGGTTAAATTCACTATGTACAGACACTAATCTCTCCAAGAATTAAAATATTTGCCTGTTTAAAAGTATAAGGGCAAATGTTTATTTATCAAGAAGATTTAAAAAGTAAAAGGTATGTTAAAGTGCTAAAAAGCTAATTAACCTAAACAAAGACTGATGACAGTAACTACAATTATAGATATTTTAAAAACAGTCTTAGCATAAGCTCTATCATCATCCTGCTTATATGATACTACTGATTTGTATAACCAGTATATAGCCACAAACATACAGACAACAAACGAAACTAAGTCTGCTGTGCCTAGCAAATACGGTATGCTACACGAAACCACAAAAGGCACAAGATAAACTAACATTATCTTTTTTGTATAGGCAACACCTTTAACCAAAGGTAACATTGGAAGACTAACTTTTTTATAATCATCCTTATATAACATAGCTATAGCGTACGAGTGTGGTATCTGCCAAAAGAAGAGTATTAAGAACAATCCTAAAGCATTATAGTCTAGACCATTTACTACAGCAGTATAGCCTGCTACAGGCGGAATAGCCCCAGATATACCACCAAGCACAGTAGCATGGATAGTAAGTCTTTTCGAGATAGTATATATAACTACATAAACTACAAAGCCAACTAAAATTATATATAAAGTAAGCGGGTTGACTAGAGCATATAAAATCATACAGCTTAACACAAAAAGTATCGAACCATATACTAAAGCCATAGCTAAAGATATATCGCCTGTTACGAGTGGTCGCTTTTGTGTGCGCTCCATAGTACTGTCTATGTCTTGGTCATAGCAGTTATTGAATACACAGCCAGAAGCTATCATCAATGCTACACCAATCATTACATATAAAAAAAGAGTAATATATTCAAAGCCAATTTGGCGATGAGTAGCTAATAAAAAACCACCAGTAAGAGTGATTAAATTACCAAAGATGATACCTGGTTTAGCTAATTGAAAATAATTTTTGAAAGAAGACATATTAAGAAATTATGATTACATCATCATTGCATATAGATCGAACATAATCCACATTGTACCAGCAAGAATAATTGCTACTACCATTACAGCAAATATAGCACTTACTAAGTTCCAACGAGCTTCTGAATCTGTACTTAAATGCAAGAAGTATACTAGCTGAACAAATAATTGAGTTATAGCAAGCACCGCTACCGCAATACACAATACTGCAGGAGAAAACACCTTAAAACCAACTAATGCGAAAGCTATTGTTGTAATAACTATTGAAAATACAAAACCTTTTATATAAGTCTTGTGCGTACCATAAGCAGCACCAGTATCTTTATCATATAATCCTGACATATTATACCGCTCCTAATAAATAAACTATTGAGAATACAAATATCCATACGATATCTAAGAAATGCCAAAATAAACCTAAATAAGTCATTTTAGTCTTAGTCATCGGTGTCATGCCATGCTTTTTAAGTTGGAATATCATGCTAACGATCCATATAAGACCCATAGATACATGAAGACCATGTGTACCGACTAAAGTAAAGAATGATGACAGGAATGCACTACTAGCCCAAGTATGACCTTCCATTGCAAGCTCATAAAACTCATGAACCTCCATAATGATAAAGCCTAAACCTAGGAAGAATGTAACCCATAAAAACTTAATCACATGATTAATGTTATCAGAATTACGATTAAGCATTGCTAAACCAAAAGTAAAACTACTTACAAGTAGTAGCATAGTTTCCACAAAAACATAAGGTAAGCTAAAAAGCTCTTGAGCATCAGCTCCACCAAATGTATGCTTGTGAAACACCGCATATACAGCGAACAGTGTAGCAAAAAGCACACAGTCACTCATAATATAAATCCAAAAACCAAAGACGTTCTTAGAACCATCGAAGTGATGATGGTCGTCGTGGTGATTGTTATCTGCAGTTACTGTACTCATTATCGTAACTCCCCTTCTTTTGTATATTTACTTTCAACTTCTTTGACTTCTTTTGCTTTCACATAGTAGTCAATACTATAGTCAAAAGATCTGCGTAAAACTGTACCGATCATACCAACAACACCTACAGCAGCAAGCCACCATATATGCCATACCATAGCAAAACCAAATACAAAACTAAATATCCCTATGATTAGACCTACAGATGTGTTTTTAGGCATATGAACATCTTCATAAGTCTTTTCAGCATCTACAGGCTTACCATCAAAGCTAAGACCTTTTTCTTTTTGTGACCAGAAATCATCTCTATCAGAAACTTCTGGTTCATGTGAAAAGTTATAAAATGGTACTGGAGAAGGTATAGCCCACTCTAAAGTACGACCAGAACCCCAAACATCAGCACCCACACGATTTTGATCTCTATCGCGAATACTTACAACTAACTGAAGCACTTGGAAGAATATACCTAAAGCAATAATCATAGCACCAAACCATGCTACAACTAATAGTGTTTGGTAACCAGTAGAAGCATCGTAGTGATACAATCTTCTAGTCATACCCATCATACCAAGTACATATAAAGGCATAAATGCTACAAAGAACCCTATAAACCAACACCAGAAACCATATTTACCTAAACGCTCATTTAGCGTAAATCCGAAGATTTTAGGGAACCAGTAAGTAAGACCAGCAAACGCACCAAATACTACACCACCAATAATTACATTATGGAAGTGAGCAATCAGGAATACACTGTTATGCATTTGGAAGTCAACACCAGGAACTGATAATAATACACCTGTCATACCACCTACAGAGAAGACAATCATAAAGCCAACTAACCACAACATTGGTGTAGTAAATGCTATACGACCTCTAAACATAGTGAACAACCAGTTAAATATCTTCACACCTGTTGGTATCGCGATAATCATCGTCATAATACCGAAGAAGGCATTTACATTTGCACTTGCACCCATCGTAAAGAAGTGATGTAGCCATACTGCAAATGATAAAACTGTAATTGCAATAGTTGCCCAAACCATAGTCGCATAACCAAACAATGGTTTTTTAGAGAATGTTGCAACAACTTCTGAGTACACACCAAACATAGGAAGCACAAGAATATATACTTCTGGGTGACCCCAAATCCATATTAGATTTACATACATCATCTGATCACCACCACCTGAAGTAGTGAAGAAGTGAGTACCAAAGTATCTATCTAAAGTAAGAAGACCTAGTGTAACCGTTAATACAGGGAACGCAGCTATCACAAGAATAACAGAACATAATGAAGCCCAAGTAAATACAGGCATTTTCATTAAAGTCATACCTTTGCAACGCATCTTAATGATAGTTACAAAGAAGTTGATACCAGTCATTAGTGTACCGATACCTGAAATCTGTAATCCCCAAATATAATAATCTGTTCCAACTGTCGGACTATAAGTTATGTCTGAGAATGGTGGGTAAGCTAACCAACCAGCATGCGCAAAATCACCTACCAATAAAGAAATATTGATAAGCATTGCGCCAACTACGAATAGCCAGAAACTTAATGAGTTCATATAAGGAAATGCTACATCTCTAGCACCAATCTGAAGAGGAATCACCCAGTTCATAAGTGCAAAAATCAATGGCATAGCAACGAAGAAAATCATGATTACACCATGAGCAGTAAAAATCTGATCAAAATGCTCAGGAATCAAGTATCCTGTGCTATCGCCAGAAGCTAATGCTTGTTGTGTTCTCATCATCGCGGCATCAACGAAACCACGAACCATCATTACTAAAGCTACGATTACATACATCGTACCTATTTTCTTATGGTCAATAGTTGTAAACCACTCACTCCATAAGTATCCCCACTTTTTAAAATAAGTAATTCCACCAAGTAATGCCACACCGCCGACCGATATACCTATAAACATAACAAGTATGATTAATTGTTGGCTTACCGGTTCATACAAGTATGGAAAAACCAGATGCGGATCACTTAGCTTTCCGATTAATGCTTCTAGCATGCTATTCTCCTATTTACTGTACTACTTTTATTTTATTTATAACTTCTAATATCTTGCAACTTAATTACATTGCCATGTGGTGCATATCACCCATTTTTCCCATGTCGCCTGGCTTATAGTTAGGCATCATATAAGACATGACGATATCACTAAATAGATTCTTATCAACATCTGAATAGTAAGCCACAGGATTAGCAATAGATTGCTTAACAAGGTTACCCCAGAAGTAATCCCAAGTTAATGCTTGATGTTTGCCATCTTGTACTGTAGTAACCCACTTATCAAAGTCTCCCTGATCTACAACATGAGCATAGAACTGCATTTCAGCAAACCCTGTGCCTGTGTAGTTAGCTGAGAAACCACGATACTTACCATTATTTGTCGCAATAATATGCAACTGTGTAGTCATACCCGTCATTGCATAAATCTGACCACCAAGCTCAGGGATGATAAATGAGTTCATCGGAGCTGCAGATGTAATCTTGAAGTTTACTGGGCGATCTTTAGGAAGCTCAAGATAATTTACTGTAGCAATATCTTGCTCAGGATATATAAACATCCATTTCCAGTCCAATGCTACAACATCAATCTCAAGAGGTTTTTTATTTGACTCTAAGGCTTTATAAGGGCTAAGAGAGTGTGTTGTTGTCCAAACCATTATGCCTAATATTAAGATAAGCACAGCAGGTATACCCCAACATACAACTTCTAGCGCTGTACTGTGAGTCCACTCTGGTCTATACTTAGCATTTGCACCTTCACGGTAGCGCCAAGCGAACCATAAAGTTAATATTATCACAGGGACAACCACTATAAGCATAAGAACTGTAGCAATTATGAATAACTCTTTTTCTTGTGCTGTAATTACGCCATTTGGATTCCAAATACCACCCTTACAACCAGCTAAAGATAGTACAGCCAATACACTCAATAATATAGCTATATATTTTTTTAATTTCATTATACAAGATACCTTTTTTATTATTTTATCTTAAAGTTGCGAATTTTACACACACCTCAACCGAGATACCATATTATACAGTAGCTTACAAAAAAAAACACCCAAAAAAATCAATAAAGATTTAATTATAGGAGCCTTTTCGCTATACTCTTGCTACTAAATCATACTAGAGCAAAGTCACAACCAACATGTATCAAAACGAATTCAAAACTACAACATACATATCTTTAATCTATTGTTTTAGAATGATTGGTCTATTTATAATATTTCCGATCTTTAGCCTATACATAAACCATCTAAGTGATGCCACACCATTTCTTATAGGCTTAGCTCTTGGAGTATATGGGCTTACACAAGCAATGCTTCAAATAGTACTAAGTATATGCTCTGACAAATATGGCCGTAAGCCTGTAATACTTTTTGGCTTGATACTATTCATAATAGGTAGTATTGTCGCTGCTCTCTCAACCAGCATTTATGGAATCATCATTGGTAGGGCCATTCAAGGTGCTGGAGCAATAGGAAGTACTCTTTCAGCATTGGTCGCTGATTCTACAAAAGAAGAAAACAGGCTAAAAGCAATGTCCTTAGTTGGCATGTCTATAGGATTTTCTTTTCTTATTGCGATGATGATAAGCTCTATTCTTAATAGCATTATAGGTCTTTCTGGTATATTTTGGCTGACTGCAATTTTTGGCTTCATAAGCATATTTATGCTTAGCAGGATTCCAACACCAAAAACATCAACCTTCCATCACGAAGGAAAAACTGTATTTACACTCTTAAAAGATGTAGTAAGCCATAAAGAATTGCTTAAACTTAACTATGGTATTTTCAGCTTACACGCTTGTTTAACCGCATTATTTATTGTTATTCCACCTATTATGACAAATATCTTAGAAGTAAAAGCTGATTACCAATGGGTAATATATCTACCTGTTTTAATAATATCTTTCTCAATGATGTTTCCATTTGTCATGATCGCTGAAGTAAAACGAAAAATGCGAAGCTACTTTATAATAGCTGTTGCGATTCTAAGTATCTCGATTGGCCTTCTTACTCTTAGTTATACGCATGTCTTCATACTAAGTGTTCTACTTACATTTTTCTTTGCCGCATTCACTTTTCTTGAATCATGCTTACCTTCTTTAGTTTCTAAGATAGCTCCTGTTGGTAGTAAAGGAACTGCAATGGGAGTATTTTCAAGCTGTCAGTTTTTCGGAATATTTGTAGGGGGTATGGTTGGCGGCGTTGTCTATCATCACTTTCACATAGCAGGAGTTCTAACTCTTTGTTTAACTCTTGGCATTTTATGGTTGATAGTATCAATAATGATGGCAGAGCCAACATATCTAAACTCAAAAATATATAAGCTGAAAAATAATTCCCATGATGCAAAAATAGCTCTAGAAGAAATACTTGCAGCACAAACAGGAGTTTATGAATATAACACATGCCTAGATGAGCAAGCGGTTTACATAAAAATTGATAAAAAAGAAATTGAAGAAGAAAATCTCGTAAAAAGAATTAAACACCTCATAATTTTTTAAGCACAAATAATCTACATACTTTTTTTAAATGGCTCTTCAAAATCATAGTATTTAACTAGCACATCAGCACTTAAACTATACTAAATCGGTACACTAAAAGCCTTTAAGCAGAAGGCTTTACGGCAATTTTAGGTTTTGTATTTCGATAACATCATGATAAACTTTTATTAATTTTTGTTAACGTTAGTTGACTTTTGTTAATTTGTTAGATTTTCAACCTCCCAAATAACCCAACAAACAAGTTTTCTAAGTTAGAAAAACAAAAATAACACAACACATTATTTTAAAATACAAGGAGAAGTCGATATGTTACCAACGCTCATGTCTGTTGACCTAGCTAGATTACAGTTTGGTTTAACAGCATCTTTTCACTTCTTATTTGTACCTCTTACATTAGGCCTGACATGGATTATATTCACAATGGAGCTGATGTACATAAGAACAAATAAGCAAGTTTATAAAGACATGGTTAAATTCTGGGGTAAATTACTTGGGATTAACTTTGCTTTAGGAATCATTACGGGTCTTACAATGGAGTTTGAGTTCGGTACGAACTGGTCTTACTACTCACAATCAGTAGGTGATATCTTTGGTACTCCACTTGCAATTGAGGCTTTAGCTGCGTTTATGCTAGAGTCTACTTTTGTTGGACTGTTTTACTTTGGCTGGGATAAACTTTCAAAGAAACAGCATTTATTCTCTACTTTTTGTATGGCTATAGGCTCCAGCTTCTCTGCATTACTTATATTAGTAGCAAACGGCTATATGCAACACCCCGTAGGCTCTGAATTCATAGCTTCTACTATGCGTATGGAAACTGTTAGCTTACTAGATGTATTTATGAACGAAACTGCTCAAACTAACTTTGGCCATGTGATGACAGCAGGTTATACAACTGCTGCAATGTTTGTAATTGGTATAAGTGCGTTCTATCTACTAAAAGGTCGTGATAAAGCTTTTGCTACTAGATCTATAGGTGTAGGTCTTGGTTTTGGTATAGTAACTTGTTTAGTTGCTATGATTTTCGGTGATGCAAACGGTGTTGATGTATTTAAGGTACAGCCAATGAAAATGGCAGCAATTGAGGCTGAGTGGGATACTTCTAAAGCTCCTGCAGCATTTAATGCTATAGCTCTACCAAGTCAATCGGAGCAAAAGAACAACTATGCCGTTGAGATTCCTACTGTACTTGGTCTTATTGCAACTCATGCAACTGATGTCGAAATTCCGGGGATGAAGGCTATTCTTTACGGAAAGGCTGATGCAAACGGTGATAGGGATCCTAACTTTGCATACTACAGAGATATCAAAACAGGTGTAACTGCTGAAGTTTCTCCAGAGGTTGCAGCTGCAAATCCTGCCAAATATGAAAAAATTCCTTCTGCTTTAGTAATGATTAAAGACGGTGGCCTTGCTTATGCTGATTTACTAAAATGGCGTGAATCAGGCCATACTGGCGATACTCCTACGGCTGACTACAAAGACTACAACAACCCTCAGTATCAAAGATACATGGGGCACGGTAAGTTCCTTGTTCAAGCAGCTATGGATAAGTATGGAAAAGCAGACTCTGCAAGCATTATCAAAGTTGCTAATGATCCTGAACTTGTAAGATCAGTAGCTACAAATATGACTCCTGATGTAGCTAGCGTATTCTGGAGCTTCAGAATAATGGTTGGTATCGGATTCTTTATGTTCGCACTAATCATCGTGGGCTTAATACTTCTAGCAAGACAAGCTTTCACTAGTAATGCTTTCACAAGATTAATACTTAAAGTAATGACTTGGTCTATACCTCTACCATTTATAGCATGTATTGCTGGTTGGTATGTAACTGAACATGGTCGTCAACCTTGGACAGTATACGATATACTACCTACAAACATCAGTTCTTCAGCTATTACATCTATAGATGTAGCTACTTCAATGGCAATCTTTACACTAATTGATACAGCTTTATTTGCAGTGTTAGTATTCTTGATGTTTAAGTTTGCACGCCTTGGCCCTAGTTCACTTGGCTTAGGTAAGTATCACTTTGAACAAGATAGCGAAAATTTAAAAAAGGGAGATAAATAAATGTTTTTAGATATTTTACAAATCCTCTCTTGGCTAGTTGTTGGAGTATTGATATTCCTTGTAGCTGGTACTGTTGGATTTGACTTTGGTGTAGGCATCTTAACTAAGTTTGTCGGCAAAAATGACTATGAAAAAAGAGCTGTTATCAATACAATAGCTCCTACATGGGATGGTAGTCAAGTTTGGTTTATCGCCGCTGGTGGTGCTATATTTGCTATATGGCCACAAGTTTATGCAACAAGCTTCTCCGGCTTATATATTGCGATTTTAGTAGTACTATGGGGTTTATTTTTACGCCCACCTGCACTAGAGTATCGTAAAAAAATCGATAATCCTAAATGGCGTAACTTCTGGGATTGGATGCTAGTTTTAGGTAGCATAATTCCTATGGTGGTAATGGGTGTAGCAGTAGGTAATCTATTCTTAGGCTTCCCTATCTCGTATGATGAAACTTCTCGTTTAATCTATGGCACTATCACAAATGGAGCTTACCAATCTATGTGGGTAACTCTTATATACCTACTAACTCCATTTGCATTACTATTTGGTGTATTTGCACTTGTAATGGCACTAATGCATGGTTCAGCTTATGCTAAGCTTAGAACAAAAGGTGTACTTAGAGATAGATTTAGATCTATAACAACAGTTATGGCTAGTGTGTATATCGTACTATTTGTAATTGCTGGTATTTGGATTGCATTTATTCCAGGCTACCAATATACTCCAAGTGCAGACCTTGTAAATATGTCTGACACTTTACACCACCCATTTACTAGCGGTGCTGTAAGCATGGATTACTCATGGTACTACAACTTCTGTCACGCTCATATCTGGATGTGGTTTGCTCCTATACTAACTGTAGTGTGTGCTGGACTTGTAATCAAATTTAACAAGCAAGATAAAGATGGTTTGGCATTCTTATCAAGCATGGTTTCTATACTATGTGCTGTATTGACTGTTGGGTTTGCTTTGTTCCCATTCATTATGGTTTCAACTGTAGGTAATCATCTGTTTAGCTTGACTGTATATAACTCTAGTAGTAGCCAAACTTCATTAGTTGGTATATTATGTGCTGCAGTGATTATATTACCTATCATCTTTAGCTATACTTTCTTTGTATACAAAAAAATGTGGGCAAATGGTCGCAGAATATGTGCAGAAGAAGTTAAAGAAAACTCACACGATATGTATTAAGGAGATTTATATGTATTATTTATATTGGTTCTTATCAGCATTTTCAGCAGTAGCTGTTGGATGTTTTGTAGCAAGTAGAATTGACAAAAAAGAAAACTAAAAATTTTTCTCAATAAAAGCCTTATTCTTTTTCACAATAGTGTAAGGTAAAATACCTCAAAATAATTCATCAAAAAATATTATGTATAGGGTTCTAATAATTTCTCTTTCAATTTTATTGAGTAACTTTAGCTATGCCCTATTAAAAGTTGGCACAACTGGTGATTATACCCCCTTCTCTATTTATAATCAAAAAGATGACTCCTATAGAGGTAAAGATATACAGCTTATCAAGCAGTTTGCTAAATCGAATAATGAAAATATCAAATTTGTAAAAACCTCATGGAAAGTTTCTTCAGGTGATTTGAAAAGCAACAAGTTTGATGTTTTTGTTGGGGGTATGTCGATAAACTCTACTCGCAAAAAAGAGTTTTTATTTTCTACTCCTTTAATCAGCTTTAATAAAGCAGGAATGACACAGTGTAAAAATCTCAGTAAATACAAATCTTTTGATGATATAGATAACCCTCAAAGCTTAGTAATCGAAAATAGGGGTGGTACTAATGAAGGTATAGCTCTAGCGAAATTAACACAAGCGAAACTTTTAATAATAAACGACAACAAGCAAGCTATTAATTCTCTCATAGAAGGTGTTGATGGCATCCATCCAGACATTATGTTTACCGATTCAGTTGAGATAGATTATCAACATTCAATAAATCCAAAACTATGTCAAATACCTATAGATTTTGATAATAACATCTCTTACAAAGCTTTTATGTTCAACAAAAACCATAAAGGGAAAACTCTAGCTAATAAATTCAATAAATGGCTAAAAAATAATCCGAAAGTCTTAAAGAATTATCAAAGCTAATCCTATTAAGCATTCATAAAAAATATCTTGTATATCCCAGATCTCTTTATTGTTTATAAATTTTGATTGATCTATGAGCTTTAATGTATCTCTATTTTCTTTATTATTTCAGCAGCTTCCTTAAGAGTTTCTTGATTAATAGTCAATGGTGGGAGCAATCGAATCGAGTTATTTCTAGTTTTTACAGCCAATAGACCTGAACCTATTAGAGTTTTATAAAAATTCTCGAAATATTCTGCATAAATCTGCAAAGCTATAAACAAACCTTTAGCTCTGATTTCCTTAATGTATTTAGAGTCTATTTTCTTTAACTCAGATATAAAAAAATCACTTAAAACTTCTGATTTTAATGCCAAACTTTGTTGCTCTAAGAGACATAGCGCCTTATAGCCAACTGAACTTGCTAAAGGATTGCCCCCAAAAGTACTTCCATGATCACCTGGACTTAGAACACTCATAATTTTTTCTTTACCTAAAAATAATGATACTGGTAAAACACCCCCTCCTAAAGATTTACCAAGAGTTATTCCATCAGGACTCAAACCATAATGCTCCATAGCAAAATTTTTTCCAGTTCTACCCATTCCTGTCTGTATTTCATCCAATATAAATAAAATATTTTTATCTTTACATATTTTTTGGCATTGAATCAAATAATTAGGATCTGGAATTATTACTCCTGCTTCACCTTGGATTGGTTCTATAATAATTGCAGCAGTATTATCGTTTATAGCAGCTTTTAATGCTTCAATATTATTAAAAGGAATAGATTTAAAACCTGGGGTCAGAGGACCAAAATTAGCCTTATATTTTGCTTCTGAAGAAGAGCTAATTGCCGCAATTGTTCTGCCATGAAAACTATTATCAAATGTAATTATTTGCGCTCTATCTTGTGGTATTTGTTTTTTTATATAAGCCCATTTTCTAATAACTTTTATAGCTGTTTCAATAGCTTCAGCACCACTATTCATTACTATAGCTTTATCCATATTTGTTAACTCGCAAGCTTTTTTTAAGAACATAGATAAAGGTTCATTATAGAAAAGTCTCGAAACAATCGATACTTTTTGAGACTGTTCTATTAAAGCTTCAAAAATTTCTGGATTTTGATGTCCAAAATTTGTTGAAGAGATTCCTGTTGCCATATCAATATACTTTTTACTATTAATATCATAGACATAGCTACCATCCCCTCTAACTATATTAATATTGTAAGGATTAATTATATTAGCACTGAATTTATCTATTATTTTTTTAGCATCCATTTTCTGATCCATAATTCTAATTTATGACTAATTATACATATAAACATCATTTTGCTGAATAATTATTCACCAAAATATAAAATCATGTTATTGTAATTTAAAAATGATTATAAAGAAGCATATGAAAAAAAGAATTTGTATAGCAGGAATGAATGGTTATACCGGCCAGATTTTAAAGAAACTGATAAATAATCATCCAAATTTTGAGCTAGTTGGAAGCTTAGGTCTATCATCAAATAAAAAAGATCAATATAGATATTTTTTGGATGACTTAAATAGTGAAAATTTCGATGTGGATTTTTTATTATTAGCTACACCTGCAGATATTTCTATAGAAATCGTAGATAAGATCAATCAAAAGAATATAAATACAAAGATTTTGGATTTGAGTGGTGCTTTTAGATTAAAAAAAGAAGGTCTAGAAAGATGGTATGGCCTGACACACTCGATTCCTGCTTTTGATGACGGCGCTAAATATGGCTTATCACCATATGTGAAGTTTTCTGATAAAGACACCTTAATAGCTAACCCAGGCTGTTATGCTACCTGCATTCTATTGTCAATTATCCCACTATTAAAAAATAATTTAATTAAGCCAGATAATATTATTATAGATGCTAAATCTGGAGTTTCTGGTGCTGGTAAAACACCTTCTTCTGAACTAATGTTTTCAGAAATGCTAAATAATTTTTATCCATATAAAATTGGCAAGCATCAACATACTCCAGAAATATTAAAATATTTAGCAGATTTCAATCTGGAAGAGGATAATTTTTTCCTCAGCACAAGCATGTTGCCAATTCACTCAGGCATTTCAATATCTATTTACGCAGACCTTAATTTCAGTAAGGATATGTTAAATAATAATGACATTAAAAGAGTAATTAATGAAGCATATGACAATGAATATAATAACTACCCATTGTTTAAATTTATAGATATGACGAAACAAAGTAATGAAACATTGCTGTCATTTTTATCTATCAAAAGCGTTGTTAATACCCCTAATACTCAATTAGGTTTTTTAGTCAAAGGTAATAAAATCATTATCTTTGCATGCATAGACAATTTATTAAAAGGGGCTGCTACTCAAGCGCTTGAAAATTTAAATAATTATTATGATCTACCTGTAGATACAGGATTATAAAAAAGGAGATGGATATGGAGAGTTTATTTAGAACTAAATTGCCAAAAGGATTTTTAGCAGGCGGTATTAATAGTGGGATAAGGCTTTATCGTCCGGATCTAGGAGTTATAGTATTAGATAAAAAAGCTAAAGCTGTTGGAGTCTTTACAAAAAACAAATATAAGGCTGCTCCTGTGCGTTATTGTATGGAGCTTTTACCAGCTGATAATATTAAAGCGATTATCACTAATAGTGGTCAAGCAAATGCAGCAACTGGGGAAATAGGAGTTAAGCACAACAAACAAATAGTTGAGACTCTAGCTCAAGAGCTTAGATGCTCACCTGAGCAAGTTTTGATAGCTTCAACAGGAGTTATAGGACAGCAAATGCCTATCGATAAGATAACAGCTGCAATACCAAGACTTACGACAAGTTTATCAAATATCGCGGATAAGTTTGCACTGTCAATTTTGACAACTGATTTATTACCAAAATCAATACATAAAAAAGTAAAGCTCTCAGGCGGTGAAATTACGATTACAGGAATTTGTAAAGGCTCTGGGATGATTAATCCAAATATGGCTACCATGTTAGGCTACTTTTTAACTGATGTCGACTTAGATCTTAATTTAGCTCAACAGTTATTAAAAGATTCAACTGATAATAGCTTCAATATGATCTCTGTTGATGGTGATATGTCAACGAATGATTGTGTATTTATGTTGGCAAACGGGGCTAGTGGAGTAAATCTCTCATCTAAGGCTGATATCGAAATATTTAAACAAGCATTACATGAAATAGCAATTATTTTAGCTAAAAGTATTGCTAGGGATGGTGAAGGTGCAACCAAGCTTATAGAAGCTAAAGTAAATGGTCTAAATGATCAAACAATAGCTAAAGAATTAGCCAAAAAAATAATTTCCAGCCCATTAGTTAAAACAGCCATATATGGGCAGTCTCCAAACTGGGGTAGAGTCTTAGCTAAAATAGGTGAAGTTGAAATTGATGAGGAAACTTTAGCAAGTTGTGAGATTTATATACAAGGAGAAAAAATATTTACTCAAGGTTTACCAGTTTCTTACGACCTATCAAATCTTAAAGAATCCATGAAAGAGGATACGATAGGAATTGATGTTACATTCTCACAAGGAAATGAGAATGTAATTGCATGGGGTTGTGATCTAACTGAACAATATGTGGATATTAATGCGGGGTATTTATCATGAAAAAATTAAGTAATAAAAGAATATTAATTAAACTAGGTGGTTCTATTCTTGAAGATAATCAGGTTATGAAAAATTTATGTCGTGATGTGAGAAGATTAAAGGATGAAGGGGCTCAAGTAATTTTAGTTCACGGTGGCGGCAAATATATTACCAAAATTTTACATCAGCACAATTTAAAAACAAATTTCCTTGAAGGCTTAAGAGTCACTCCTAAAGAGCATATGGAGCTGATTCAAATGGCTTTGTATATGGTCAATAAAAAAATCACTAAAACTTTTAGCAGTATTAGTTTAGAAGGTATTGGTATTTCTGGAGAGGATAGTAATCTTCTAATTTCTGATTTTATTGACAAAGATAAGTACGGTTATGTAGGTTCTATCAAGGAGATTAATCCAAGTATTATTCTGAAAACACTTGCTCAGGGTTTAGTCCCTATAGTTTCAACTATCAGCCTTACTGATACATATGAATCTGTAAATGTTAATGCTGATAATGTTGCATCAGAAATGGCAATAATATGTGATGTTGATGAACTCATATATCTAACAGATCAAGAAGGCGTTTTGGATAAGAGTGGAAAATTAATACCAAATTTAGTCACAAAAGATATTGAAGAGCTTACAGTAAATAAAACTGTTATTGGGGGTATGGGAATCAAATTAAATTCAGTAAAGAGTTTTTTAAATTGCTCAAAGAAAAATATTACGATATTAAATGGTAAACAAGAAGAGATTCTATTAAATAAATTTATAAAAGAAGGAGAAGGTAATTATGGAACAACTTGCAGATTTTGATGTATATATGGGTGAAAATAACTTATCGTTTAATAATCTATTATCTGGCGCTGAGGTAACTAGTAGCGATTTTACAAAGATCATTGCTACAGCTGAACATATGAAATTAACCCCCGAAGAATATAAAAATGCTTTAACTGATAAGATAATAGCCTTAGTTTTTGATAAACCATCGTTAAGAACACGCTTTAGTTTTTCAGCAGCTATTACAGAAATGGGGGGAAATATTATAGAAAGTGTTTCTACTTCAAGAAAACAAGAAGAGCCAAAAGACTTCATAAGAGTTTTACAAAACTATTGTTCAGCCGTTGTGATTAGAACATTTAATGACAATGATTTAGATGAGATGGTAAATTATTCTACGGTACCAATTATAAATGCTTTAACTGATTTATATCATCCGTGCCAGACTTTAGCAGATCTATTAACATTAAAAGAAAAGTTTGGGGGTTTAGAATCTTTAACTATTACTTACTTAGGAGATGCAAACAATATTCTTTATAGCTTAATGCTTATAGCAAATGAGCTAAAGATCAAGGTTAACTATGCATGTCCCAAAGGTCATGAGCCTGATTCGATAGTATTAAATCAATTAAAAGATCAAAGTTTAATAAAAGGCTTTACAGATCCCAAGAGTGCTGTAATAGGTAGTGATGCTGTATATACTGATGTATGGGCTAGTATGGGCTTCGAGCCTACAGATGAAAGTTCTTTCAAAGGATATCAGGTAAATGAAGAGCTCATGTTACATGCTAATAATGATGCAGTTTTTATGCATTGCATGCCAATGATAAGAGGCAAGGAAGTAAGCACCACCTTACCGGATGATGATTGCTCAGTAATTTTTCAACAGAGTTTAAATCGAAAGTATGTACAAAAAGCGCTTCTATATTTATTGCTAAAATGAAAATTTCAAGTTCTGATCTACCTCCTCAATTTAAGACATTTTATAACTTCATTTCCACTTATACATCTAGTTAATTTAGGATCATCTAATTAATGGTAGGATGTTTACTTTTTGCATTATAGTAAACCTCCATATACCTATCATGAACCAACTACCCTTTAAGCTCCGAAGAAACTCTCACAAGCAATTTATAAAACCTATTTTTTGCAGTAATTGAAAATCCTATCAATGAATATTTATCCTAATTTTTACTTTTTATACGGCGTTATATCTGATAATATGAATAAATAATCAAAAAAACAAGTAAAAAACTATGCCAAAAAAATATCAGAAAGTTGCCAGCCATGAAGCTAAAAAAGGTGAATTCAAACGTTGCCTATTACTATATTCGGGAGGTCTTGACACTTCTGTAATGCTTAAATGGATTCAAGAAAAATATGAGGTTGAAGTTATTGCATTAACTATAGATATTGGACAAGTAGCTGACAACCTTAATGAAATAAAAGCTAAGGCTCTTAACTTAGGTGCTAAAGATGCTATAGTCTACGATGCAAAAACTCGTTTTGCTGATGAAATTATTAGCCAAGCAATTAAGGCTAATGCAGACTATCAGGGAGGATATGCTCTTTCTACCCCTCTAGGTAGAGTCATAATATCTGAAGTAGCAATAGAAGTAGCTAAAGAGTATGACTGTCAAGTAATTGCCCATGGTTGTACTGGTAAAGGTAATGATCAGGTTCGTTTTGAAAGTTACTTAACAACTCTTGATGATAAGATCAAAACTATTGCCCCAGTTAGAGAGTGGGGAATGGGAAGAGAAGAAGAGTTGGAATACGCAGAAAAGCATAACATCCCAGTAAAACAACAAAAAAGCAAACCCTACTCATATGATGAGAATATGTGGGGAAACACCGCAGAAGGTGGTGAAATTGAGGATTCAACCCTTATAGCCCCGAATGAAGATATATTACAATGGTGTAAAACCCCAGAAAATGCTTTAGATGAAAAACAAAATATCACTTTAACTTTTGAAGAGGGTCTGCCTGTCAAATTAAACGACCAACTCCTACCATTAGCTGAACTTATATTAAAATGCAATGAGATTGGTGGTTTTCATGGTGCTGGTGTATTTAATTTGATAGAAGATAGATTGATAGGTCTAAAAGTTAGAGGAATATATGAAAATCCTGGTGCTAGTATCATAATCTCAGCTCATAAAAAATTAGAGCAATTAGTTTCAACTCGTGAAGAAAATGAACTAAAAACTTTTATCGATACAAAATGGGCTTATCTAAATTACGCGGCTCAATGGTATAATCCAGTAATGAATAACATTCATTCATTTATAAATGAACAAAATAAAAAGGTAACAGGTGTTGTGACAGTATCTTTATATAAAGGTAACCTTGAGATTGTAGCTGTTGAATCTCCCTTTTCGTTGCTTAAAGCTGAACTTGCAACTTTTGATGCCGGTGGTGATTTATTTAACCACAACGCTTCTGCTGGATTTATAGAGTTGCATAGCTTATCTCAACGTACTGCTTACTCAATCATGAAAAATAAGAAATAATTTTATGAATAAAAAACTATGGCAAATGAGCTCAGATCAATTACTTAGTATTGTTGAAAAATATACCGTAGGTCAAGACTATTTGTATGACCAGAGACTTTTAAAATATGATCTACAAGCTAGCTTAGCTCATGCAAAAATGTTATCAAAAACAGGTATTATAGACGACAATGAACTCACAGAGCTAGAGCAAGGCTTGAATGAAATTCAAAACCTTTCTGAGAATGGTAAATTTAATATAACTCAAGATCAGGAAGATGGGCATACGGCTATAGAGCAATACCTTTCAGCTCATTACGGTGAGATTGGTAAAAAGATACACACTGGCAGAAGCAGAAATGATCAGTCTTTAGTAATGCTTAGGCTTTTCATGAAAGAAAAGTTAAAATCCATAGGTACATTGATTAAAGACAATATTAGAACTTTACGTAAAAAAGCCGAGATACATTTTGACACATTAATGCCTGGCTATACTCATATGCAGAAAGCTATGCCAACTAGCGTTGGAACTTGGCTCAACTCATTTGCCGACAGTCTAGAAGATACTCTTATACTAATTGATGCTACCAATAAAATAATTGACCAAAATCCTTTAGGTTCTGCATCAGGCTTTGGAATAAGAAATTTTAAAAATGATAGAGCTTATACTACTGAAATTTTAGAGTTTGCTAAAACACAAGAAAACCCAATATATTGTGCTTTTTCAAGAGGATATTTTGAAAAACTAGTACTCCAAACTCTCTCTAATCCTATGAGTATTTATTCTCGCTTTGCAAATGATATGATGATATTCACGATGTCCGAATTCAAATATTTTAGCTTAGATAACTTTTACACTACTGGCTCATCGATCATGCCACAAAAGCGCAACTATGACCTCTTTGAGATTATGCGAGGCAATGCAAAGCTCTATCATGGGTTTATGCAGCAAATCAACTCAATAATTGATGGAGTCGGCAGTGGCTATAATCGTGACTACCAACTAACTAAGGTACCATTTTGTGAAGCATTAGAGCTTATAGAGGATACCGCTATATTAATTAGTTCTATAGTTGAGAACTTAAATATTGATGAGGAAAAACTTACCCAAGCTATGAGCTCAGATCTATATGCTACCGAAGCAGTCTATGATCTAGTTGGAAAAGGAGCATCTTTTAGAGATGCTTATGTATCGATCAAACAAAAACTTAATCAGTAAAGAAATCTTGAGATAAATGTGTGCTCATGACTTATTAGAAGTATCCTTTAAGCTTTTGAAAAAAGAAATTTCTCGATATTATCTCTTAGTTTTTCTATATTTTTTATAGTTAATGGCGCAATAAACAAAGTGTCATCCCCTGCAACAATTCCAATAATTTCGAAACTATTCTTATTATAGTCTAACACTCTAGCTACCAGCTGAGCTGAGCCAGGAGCTGTCTCTATAATAACAACACTCTCATTCGATACTATTTTCATAATTAATGATGCTATATTATCAGTCATCAATGGTGGAGCTGGTTCATCAGGTATCTTATATACGAGTGTTTTTTGGTTATTCTTGACTTTAATAGCGCCAATATTTTTAAGTAACCTGTTTACCTTTGATTGACTTACCTCATAACCAAGCTTTGATAATGTTTCACATATATCATTTTGTGAAGAAAATTCTTTACTAAGAATAAGCTGTTGTAAATCGTACTGAATATCAGACTTAGTCATATTTATAATATTCCTATCATATAATACTAAAAAATAATGCTTTCATTATAATCGTAATTAATCAAATTAGTCAAATTTATGAATAAAAAGCTAAACTAAGACAACTCTATTGGATCAATATCAAAATAAACTTTAATAGTACTAGACACATCACTTAAAACATTCTCTCTAACCCAGTTTACTACACTATTTATTTGTTTACGATTTGATGATGTCAGTAGCAAGCTATAGCGATAGGTATTATTTCTCTTTAAATGTAGTGCAGGCAATGGTTTTGATACTTGAATCTGTTCAACTTTTGCTAGTTTAGTGTAAAGTTGACTTAAAAACTCTAATACCGCTTGCTCATTGCGAGATTCTGCTAAAATTTGAGCTTGAAATGTATAAGGTGGATACTTTGCATACTCTCGCTGCTCAAGCAGATAATCTAAAAACTCTAAATAATCACTACTGACCAACAACTGTAACAACTTATTTTCTGGCTGATATGTTTGTAATAGAATCTTACCTGGTTTATCTGCTCTCCCTGCTCTTCCTGAAACTTGCACTATAAGTTGAGCTGTTTTCTCTATAGCATGAAAATCTGTACTGTAAAGTCCAGCGTCAATATTTATGAGTCCAACTAGTGTAATATTTGCGAAATGATGTCCTTTAGCAATCATTTGTGTACCAACAATCACATCAACCATATTTGAGCTAATCATTTTGTTAACTTCATCAAGGTCATCTATTGTTTTTATATTGTTACGATCAAATCTTATAATTTTATTATAGGGAAATTTTGACTCTATGCGAGATTGAACCTTTTCTGTACCTGTACCATATGTAAAAAGCTCACCTTCATCACAAGATTGACAGCTTGTAACAATTGGCTTGCGTGTACCACAGAAATGACACTGTAAATACTGATAAGGGTGTGTATGTAGTGTGTATGGTTTATCACATTTTTTACACTCCACAGCAACATTACAGCTTTTACAAACCAAGGCCTTAGCAAAGCCCAACTTATTTATAAAAACTAATGATTGACTATGAGCGTTGATGTTATTACCAAGTTCATCAAATAACATACTACAAATACCATTGTCAACAATTGATGATTTAAGATCTATCAATCTGACTTCATTTGAAAAATTATTTAGAGCTTTAGACTTAAGCTTTAGTAACTCATATTTGCCTGCTTTACAGTTAAAGTAGCTTTCTATCGATGGTGTTGCACTACCTAAAACCACAGGAATATCAAGCTGACTAGCCCTATAAATAGCAACATCTCTAGCATTATAGCGAATCGTACTAGATTGTTGTTTGAAAGAACTATCATGCTCTTCATCAACTATAATCATGCCTAAATTCTTAAAATCTGACAATACTCCACTACGAGTTGAAATAACAATATCAGCTTTACCATTACGAATATTCAACCAACTTGTAAGGCGAGTCTTTTCTGAGACTTTTGAATGTAGCGTAACAATCTTGTTCGTAGGAAATCTTAGTTCAAAGCGTTTAAGAGTTTGGGGTGTAAGGTTTATCTCGGGAATAAGCACCAAAATCTGTTTGTCCTTATCAAGCACTCTTTGAATAGCTTGTAAATAAACCTCTGTTTTACCACTTCCTGTTACACCATATAACAAAAAAGTCTTAAAACTAGCTTGTCTTGATATTATTTCAAAAGCAGTTTGTTGATCTTCATTAAGCTTTTTAGCTATGTCTTGATCACTGCTTAAGCTAGCTATACTTTTTAATTCTGTTGTTTTTATGAGTATATTTTTATCTATTAGACGAGAGATAATATTGAGTGAAAACCTAGACTTTAAGTCTTCATACTTAATTGCTTGATCCTCTTCAAAGACATCTAATACTGCTTGTTGCTTTACAGTAAGTCTTGCCTCTTGTGTTTGAGAATTTTTAAGTATAAAAGTCTCTTTTTGAGGCTTTATTATTTCGCTTTTGAAAAAATCATTAGGTAGAGCTAAACGAATAGCATTATACAGATCACAACAATAGTATCCGGCTATCCAATAAATAAGTTTCTGTATTGCAATACTTATAGGGCTATCGACTATTTTAGTAATTGGCTTAACTTTCTCTACTGGATAATCAATAGAAACATCTTTAACTACAACAAAACCAATAAGCTGGCGTTTTCCAACTTGGACAAGCACTCTGTCAAAAAGATTTACTTCACTATCGATACTATAATCTAATAGATAATTAGGGGGAACTTGTAAAGCAACTTTGACTATCATTTTACTTTGGAAGAATGTTTATGCCAATAGTAAAAACCATAAACTGCTGTTAAGAAAAATATGAAGTTTTGTATCGTTTGGCCATGTAAACCTTGCTGGTACATCACAACAACAAAATACAAATCTGAAACTATCCAAATAATCCAATTTTCCATAAATTTTTCAATAGTCATAATCACAGCAACAAATGTAATACCTGTGAGCAATCCTGTAGATAAAATATCTTTTGAACCTGTAATATAGTTAAAACCAACTCCTAAAGCACAAAGCATAATAATGTAGCAAATATAACGAATATAATCTTTCGCTTTCATCCACCTTATGACTTGATCGCCCTTATCAATACCTTGTGTATGCCACTTATACCAACCGTAGCTAAAAAATATAACATATACACACTGTAAGAGAACCAAAGAATAAGTCCCTTTAATAGCAAAAAGAATTAATAACAATACCGCCCCGACAATACCTAAAGACCATGACCATATTTTTAGTCTAGCCAAATAAATAGTATATAGAACATTGATTATCAATGCTGAGTAATCTAGAAAACTTATAAACATTTAGTCACCTTCAGTTTTAAAACAGTCATATAGTTTAATATCAAGGTCTTGATACAGATCTGATTTAACTGTATTTAATGCCGTAACACAAGAGTTTTTTAAACTTAATGTAGGATTGAAAGCGATATATATTTTTCTCAAACTAAGATCAAAAACATCGCAATTTAAATAACAAATATCATGTGCTCCTATTCGGACAATGTTTTGCTCCTCAAGGGTATACAGTATAGATTTTATCTTATCATAGTCAGCAATATCTAGCCTCTTATATAGGTCATCTATAGATACTCCATTAGATAAATCTTTCTGTGCTTTATATAACTCGCTAAGCATATTTATGCTTATACTTAAATCATCATTTTTAACCTCTCTTTTAAAATCAAAAGTGATTTTCATATACTGTATTGCTCTGATCATCACAGAACCTAAAAGAGTAATATGCCAAGTTAAATATACCCACAGTATAAATATAGGAATTAAAGAAAGTGAGCCATAAATAACAGAATATGTCGGTACATAAATCATATATAGAGAAAATATTTTCTTCGCCACAGTAAACACTATTGCTATCATAAATGCTGAAGCTAAAGCTATAGAGGAGCTGATCTTTGTGTTTGGCAAAATCTTATAAACTACAAAAAAACCACCTGTTAAAAACATCAGCGACAAGGCACTTAAAAGATACTGCTCTAAACCGACATCCTTAAAATAAAAAGTCATCGAAAGCACATAAGTACTCGAAATAAATATAAAACCAAGAAGCAATGGCCCCATTGACATTAAAGCCCAATAAACAAGCAGACTTTGTACCAATGAGCGTTGTTTTTTTACATAAAATATTTTATTTAAAGTTTTCTCAAGTCTTTTTATCATCATAAAAATAACTATCAATAAAACAAACACCGAAGTTACAGGTAGTGTAGTCATTTTGCTTGAGATAGATACAATATACTGTTGAACTGTGTTTGCAGTATCTGGAAGCATATTAGAGAACAAAAACTGCTGAATCTCACCAGAAAGATGATTAAATACATTAAAAGTATTCAAAATATTTATTATAATAAAAAAAGTTGGTACTATAGCAAACAAACTTGCAAGAGTCATTGATGCTGCTACAGTGGGGCAATCTTTACGAAGATACTCTTTTATAACCCAAATCCAGTAGTTTTTAAACACTGGTAAATATTTTTTGTATAATTTAATATCAAACATAGAAGTACAGCAATGAAAAACATACTAATACTATACTACAGCCAGGGTGGAAGTACAAAGAAAATGGCTGAAACTATTGCTCTTGGAGTAGAGGCTACAGGTGCAACAGCTATTCTCAGAACAGTGCCAAATCTTTCCGCAAATACAGAGCAGGTAGACCCTGTTATTCCTGAAACAGGCGACTTGTATGCATCTAAAGAAGACCTTATAAGCTGCGACGGCCTGATTGTAGGATCACCGGCATATTTTGGAAATATGGCATCTCCATTAAAGTACTTCTTAGAAAAGCATGCCGATGTTTGGTTTAAAGGGAGCTTAATAGGTAAACCTGCAGGCTTTTTTACCGCAGCATCTGGAATGCATGCAGGACATGAAAGCACTCTTCTATCAATGATGATACCTTTCATTCATCATGGCTGCTTAATTGTTGGCGTTCCGTATAGCGAGCAAGCATTAGAAACCACTCGTACAGGAGGTACTCCTTATGGAGCTTCTCATCTAAATACATTTTCTACAAACAAAACGCTATCTGACGATGAAATCAAAATATGCAAAACACTTGGCAAAAGAGTCTCTGATATAGCATCTAAACTTTCAAACTAAGGGTTTATTTATGAAAAAAATATTCTTTTTATTTTTTCTTGTAACAACTCTTTTAACGAGTTGTGCTAGTAATGATCCTAGCTATTCTGCCAGCTCAATCGGGCAGGTCTCAAATGTAGTGCAAGGAAAAATCATAGATATTCAAAAAGTAAATGTAAAGGGTAAAGATAATGTCGGTGCTCGTGTTGGTGGTCTTGCAGGTGGACTTGGTGGCGCTCTAGCTGGTAGTGGAAACATGCTAACAAGCATAGCTGGCTCAATTGGAGGTGCTCTAGTTGGTGGTGTCGCAGGTGGGGCTACAGAAAAAGCAATCACATCCTCTACCGCATTTCAGTTTGTAATCCAACTAAATACTGGCAAATCTATCGCTGTACTTCAAGAAGAGAATAAAGGTTTAAGTGTCGGTGATGAAGTAACCATATTTGAATCAGGAAATAACACTCGAATAGTCCCTATATCAACAAAGTAAAGTTCCTAACAACTCTTCAAATCAAACCTAAATCTATTGCCTTCATCATAACTATAGCCTAATATAAATGTATGTACTTTATATTTTACATAAATATTTCTAACACAGGCTGCTATAAATATGTATAAAGAAAGATTAAAAGCTCTAGGCATTTCAATTTGGTTTATATGCGCATTCTTCTACGCACTTGAATACTTTATTCGTTCATCTAGCGGAGCTCTTTACGACTCATATGCTGTTCTTCCCTATAACATGTCACCTGAGCAAATGTCTTTATCTAGCTCAGCTTTTTACCTAAGCTATGTAGTTGCTCAGATCCCATCTGGAATGTTAGTTGATAAATACGGTATCAAGAGAATTATGATAGCTAGCTCTATAATATTCTCAACTGCAATTTTCATAGCATCTATGTCAACCTCTCCCAATATGATTATCTTATATAGAGTGCTTGCTGGTATAGGTGGTGGATTTGCATTTTTGTGTGCATTAAAAAGTATTGCACTATGGTTACCAGACCGTTATTTCCCAATATTTACTGGTTTTACACAGTTTTTTTTATATCTTGGTGCAACACTATCTGCCGGTCCTTTGGTAATTATGGCTAAATATACCTCTATATCCGTGATAATGAGTGGTGTATTTTTAGTTTCCGTAGTCTTACTTCTGTTTAGTATTTTTGTAATCAAAATTCACCCTAGCTACGAAACTAAGCCCGCAATACAGAAAAGAAAAGTTAGCGCAGTCCAAAACCTTTTAAAAATCATGAAAAATGAACAAATATGGCTTCACGGTTTTTACTGCTTTACTATATATGGGACTACTGTTCTATTTGCAGACTTATGGGGAATCCGTTACCTTGGTTTAATAGGATTCTCTCAAGAAACAGCTGGGCTATGTACCTCTTTAATCTTCATTGGTATTGCTATATTTAGTCCCATATGGGGAATAATTGCAACAGCTATAAACAGTGAAGCTAAGCCATTGATTTTTGCGCCTTTGCTAGGAATATTTGTCGTTATCTCTCTTCTTTACCTAAATACCAGTCTATATGTAGCATTTATTTTATGCATACTTTTTGGTGGGATACAAGCTGTCCATGTGCTTAATTACTCTTCTTTACGAAAGAGTGTTGCTCCTGTCCGAATAGCTACTGCTCTAGCTTTAGTAAATATGTTTTTGCCTTTAAGTGGTGGTGTTTTGCAGCCTGTTACCGGGTTTATCATCCAAAGTCTAGGGCACCATCATAGTGACCTATACTCATTCCAGATTGCTTTATGCATTATTCCTCTACTCATGCTTTTATCATTTATCATTGCTCTTTTTATAAAAGATACAAATGACTAATTGATAAAACTTTACTACTGCCTCTATTTAACTTATCATTCTCTTTAAAACCTCTCACTCAAACAATACCATTATGAAAAAAATATTTTTAATAATTTTTGCTTTAGTAAGCCTCTCATTCACAGCATTCGCTGAAAATGCGAAACTAAATGTAGTAGCAGCTGAAAACCAGTACGGTAGTGTTGCCAAACTTATCGGTGGAGATAGTGTGAACGTTACAAATATAATAAATAATGCCGACGGTGACCCACACACATTCATATCATCTGTTAAGAATGCTAAGCTTCTAGCTAATGCTGATGTAATTATATATAACGGCGCTGATTATGACTCATGGATACAACCAATATTGAAAAGTAATAAAAAAGCTACTGTTATTAAAATTCAAGATTTAGCAGAATTCAAAAAAACATCTAATCTTGGTATAAACCCACATCTTTGGTATAAGCCTGAAACTTTCCCTGCTCTTGCTAAAAAACTTACAGAAGTTTATTCAAAAATAGACACAGTTAAGGCAGATGATTCTTTATACCAAAAGAACCTTAAAGAATTTAACAACAAATATAAAACAGTTGATAGCCTTGTAGAAGCTATCAAAAAAGACTACTCTGGAACACCTGTAACAGCTACAGAACCTGTATTTGGTTATATGGAAGAAGCTCTTGGTCTAGAAACTAAAGGTTTAGACTTCCAATGGGTGATTATGAATGACTCTGAACCAAGTCCAAAAATGATGATTGCTTATCAAGACTTACTTAAAAACAATGAAGTTAAAGTGCTTTTCTATAACAAACAAGTAACAGACAATACTACCAAAAACATTCTAGATTTAGCAAATAAACAGGGTATACCTGTTGTTGGAGTTACTGAAACTATGCCAACAGATAAAGATGCTATTTCATGGATGGTTGATACTCTTAATGAAACTCAACAAGCACTAGCTCAATCAAAAAAATCTGCAGAAGAAACCGCCAAAAAATGATTAAATGCCAAAACCTTATTATTGGTTATAAAAATACGCCTTTAAGTAAGCCTATTAATTTAAACATCCCAACTAATGCTTGGGTTGGTATTGTTGGTAAAAATGGAGTTGGAAAGTCAACTTTCTTTAAGACTATGCTTGGTAAGATTCCTAGTATATCTGGCACAATTACTGTTGATGATAAAAAATTTGATACTGATGTAATAAGCTATATTCCTCAAGAAAGAGATGTCAATCATGAAGAAAAAACTTCTGGTCTAACACTTGTAAAGTATAGTTACAAACCAAATTTTTGGGGATTGCCATTTTTTAATAAAAGCTTTAAGCAAAAATTAAACTATCTTGTAAATTTGACACAAACTCAAGACTATATATCTCGACCCTTCAAAGACTTATCAGGTGGTCAAAAAAAGCGCATATATCTTATGCAAGCTCTTATTAATGAGCCAAAAATACTGCTTTTAGATGAGCCATTATCTGATCTTGATCCAAATGCTAAGCAAGAATTTTTGCGTTGCTTAAAAGAAATTCATGCAAAAGAAAATATTACGTTGCTATTAATTTCTCATGATATGAAAGAAATAAGCACTCAGCTTGACTCATTTATACACTTTAAAGATGGAGATTGCCATTACTGCGATGAAATGCCTTGCTTAAAGGAGGATATTTGTGTTTAGTTATACTTTTATGCAATATGCTTTTATTGCTGGAACTATTATCGCTTTTATCTGTGGTTTAATAAGTTTTTTTGTAATTATTCGTAGACTTTCTTTTGCTTCCCATGCTCTTGGACATATAAGTTTAACTGGTGCTGCTGGTGCTGTTCTTTTAAATCTTTCAGCCCTTACAGGTCAGCTAACAGTAAATCTCTTTGCCGGTATTCTAATGGGTGCATTTGGAGATAAAATCAAAAAAAATGATATCGCTATAGGTATTGTTTTAACATTTTTCTTAGGCCTAGGAACTTACTTTTTATTTTTATATCAAAATGGTTACTCTGGCTCTGTGATGACAATTCTTGTGGGAAATATCCTTACAGTATCTCTTGAGCAAATATATGTATTATTCGGCTTAGCAGTATTTACAGTTATTTTATTAGGCTTCATTGCTCGACCACTATTTATATCTTCGATTGACCCAACTTTTGCTGAGTCTAAAAACATCTCAAACAAATTACTATCTATACTCTTATTTATATGTATTTCAATCACCGTATCAATGGCTTGTCAAGTTGTAGGAATTCTATTGGTTTTTTCATTACTTATAGGTCCAGCAGCGATTGCAACTCAATGGGTAGATGGCTTTTATAAGCCGATAGTTTTAAGCTGTGTTATATCAGTCATGACTGTATGGCTTGGCATTGTCGCTGCCTACTATATTGATGTACCTATTAGCTTCTTTATAACAACAATTATATGTGCTCTTTACATAGCAAGTATTCTTAAAAACAAGTTATATTCGTAACTGACTTTAAGGTATAAAAAAAACATGGTGATTTCTAGTATTTTTAGTTATAGTATCCATTTCATTTAATATCATTTGCCTTTATAATAACCTCCATCTAAAAAGATTTCTTATATATTAAAAATATGGTTATTACAAAAGAAATAGAATATCGTGCTGATAATGTACTTTTAAAAGGTTTCTGTGCTTATCCAGACAAAGGTGCTCACTTATCTGCTATCATTATAGCTCCTACATGGGCTGGAAGAGATAGTTTTGCATGTGATAAGGCTATGCTACTAGCAAAAAGAGGCTATCTAGCTTTTGCTTTAGATTTATATGGTGATGGTAAAGTCGGACAATCAAAGGATGAAAATGCCTCTTTAATGAACAATCTTTTAGAGGATAAGTATGCTCTTATGACAAGATTAAGGGCTGCCTTTAGTGTTGTTAGAAAAATGCACCGAGTCGACAAATCAAATATTGCAGCAATAGGATACTGTTTAGGTGGTAGATGTGTCTTAGATATGGCAAGAGCAAACATGGAGTTAAATGCTGTAATAAGCTTTCATGGGCTTCTTCAGTCAAACATAACTAAAGAACAAAATATAGAATCTAAAGTCTTAGTTTTGCATGGCAATAATGATCCTATGGTAACGCCTGAACATGTGTATAACTTCCAACAAGAGATGGAATCAAGAAAAGCTGACTGGCAATTACACACTTTCGGCAACACATACCATGCTTTTACTAACCCTAAGGCAAATGACATTGAATTTGGAACTGTATACAACAAAGTTTCAGATCAAAGATCTTGGAAATTAGCAATAAACTTCTTAAAAGAGAATTTCACTAGAGGCTACTAGTTTTTAGGCAGTTCTATAGGTTTTTCATCAAACCTATATAAGGTAGTTGACGGTATCTATCATTATAGTCTAAACCATAGCCAACTATAAATTTGTCTTCAATTTCAAAGCAAACATAGTCTAAGTCGACTTCTCTTTCTAGCCTTGCTGGCTTAAACAATAGTGTCGCAAATTTTAGAGTTTTAGGCTCAAGCTGATTTAAGCCATCAACTAATCTATGATATGTATGGCCTGTGTCGACTATATCTTCAATTATAATTACATTTTTACCCTCTATATATTCTTTTTTCAAAGAATCTATAGTTGATATAACCTTACCAGAGCTAACAGTCCCAGATCCGTACGATGAAGCTGTAACAAAGTGTGTACGAAGATCTACATCAAGCTTTCTTGTTAAGTCTGCAAAAAACATAAATGAGCCTTTTAACACACAAATAAGGACTATCTCTTGACCAGCAAAATCTTTATTTATTTCAGCTGCTAGTTTTGATATTTCTTTATCTAACTCACCAGCAGTTATATATACTTCAGTATTATCTACCGCAAAACTCATCTGATTAACCTCTATTAAAATAATCTTCTAAAAACAAAATCTGCTCTCTCGAAGGACCATAAGCCAATGCAGAAATAGGAATACCAATATGCTTTTCGATAATATCTAAATATGTTTTAAGTTCTTTCGGCATATTTTCTAGAGTAATTTCATCTTCTATAGTAAACGGCTCAAGCTCAACTAATATTGGCTCAACTTTATATAGATCTATACCTGGGTAAGCACAATCAATCTCTTTACCTTTATATTTATAACCAACACATACTTTTAATGAATCCATCTCAGATAAAACATCAATCTTAGTAATAGCTATAGAAGTAAGGTTTGAACATTTTGCAGAATACTTAAGTAATGGCAAATCTAACCAACCACATCTACGCGTACGGCCAGTAGTTACACCAATCTCACCACCCTTGTGCTGAATAAAGTCACCAACATCATCAAAAAGCTCTGTAGGGAAAGGTCCTTCACCAACTCTAGTTACATATGCTTTTGTGATACCAATCACATGATCAAGACTATCACCTGCAGTAGTAGCACCAGAGTAAACACCTGCTACAGAAGTATTTGATGATGTAACAAATGGATAAGTACCATAATCTACATCTAAAAGTACACCTTGAGCACCTTCATAAACTACATTTTTACCATCTGCTATTGCTTGATCGATTATAGAGAAAGTATCTGCGGCATATTGTCTTAATTTTTGACCTAATGAATATAGTCTTTCTAACTCTTCATCTATACTAGGATAATCAACTTTATATAAATCTTTAAACAAAGCTTCTTTTTCAATCAATGCTAACTCTAGTCTTGACCTTAATAATTCTTTATCAAATAAATGAGCAAACTTTATACCCTTACGAGAAACTTTATCTTCATAAGCTGGACCAATGCCTTTACCTGTAGTACCAATCTTTTCAACAGCACTATTTTCACGTACTGCATCTAGAATTTTATGATAAGAAGTAATAACTGTACATGAACCAGACACAAGTAAATTCTCACCACTAATAGAAATGCCTGTCTCTTGTAATCTAGTGATTTCTTGATCTAATGCAACAGGATCTACAACTACACCATGACCAATCACACATTTAGTATGTTTGTGTAACACACCAGATGGTACCAAGTGCAAGAAAGTTTTCTTACCATCCACAACTAGTGTATGCCCTGCATTATTACCACCTTGGTAACGAACTATTAAGTCTGATTTTTCTGCTAAAGTATCAGCAATCTTGCCTTTACCTTCATCGCCCCATTGAGCACCTACAATTACGATATTTGACATCTATTTGAATCTTGTGAAAATTAAAGTTTAGATGGTGTTATTTTAATATATTAGCTATTATTTTGCTAGTATAAAGTTTACTTCACAAAATCAACAACTGTTTCTAGCTCGAAAAATGAGTTTAAAATTGATAGCTAAAAGGCTCAACCACAAAATCTATATTTTAATATTCAAAATTGTTATAATTTCCACAAATTTTGTCTTCACCATCACAATCCACAAGGAAAAAAAATGTCTAAGAGAGTAAAACGCGTTTTAATGTCTGTTTCAGATAAAACTGGTATAGTTGAATTTGCTAAAGAGCTAAGCAAATATAATGTCCAAATCCTTTCAACAGGTGGCACATCTAAAGCTCTTAGAGAAGAAGGGCTTGAGGTTACAGATGTTTCTGATCACACGCATTTTCCAGAAATAATGAATGGTCGTGTAAAAACTCTTCACCCTCTAATCCACGGTGGTATTTTAGCAGATAGAGATAACCAAGAACACCTAGATGCAATGCTTGAGAATAGTATCGGTGCTATTGATATGGTTGTAGTAAATTTATATCCTTTTGTAAATACTGTAAATTCTGGTGCTGACTACGATACTTGCGTTGAAAACATCGACATCGGTGGCCCTTCAATGGTTCGTTCATGTGCAAAAAACCACAAGCACACTACTATTCTTACGAACCCTAGCCAATACGCAAAAGTAGTAGAAGAAATGGCTGAAAATGAAGGTAATACTACTCTTAATACTCGTAAGAAATTTGCACTAGAAGCTTTTGCTCACACTGCTGAGTATGATAGTCATATAGCTAATTGGTTTAGCAAAGAATTAGAAGAAGAGCATCCTCAAAAGCTATTTACAGTTGGTACATTAGAGCAAGTATTACGCTACGGTGAAAACCCACATCAAAAAGCTGCTGTATATTCTACAGATAAAAACACTATCAGCATCACAAATGCAAAACAGCTACAAGGTAAAGAGCTTTCTTACAACAACCTAAACGATGCCGATGGTGCTTTTGAAATGGTTTGTGAATTTGATGAGCCATCTTGTGCAATCATCAAACACGCTAACCCTTGTGGTATTGCTTCTGGTGCAAATGCTCACGAGGCTTGGAAAAAAGCATTATCTTGCGACCCAATTTCTGCTTTTGGTGGAATTGTAGCATTTAACTGCGAAGTAGATGCTGAGTGGGCTCAGTCTTTAGGTAAAATGTTTTTAGAAGTAATCATCGCTCCTAGTTATACTAAAGAAGCTCTAGAAATACTTTCAGCAAAGAAAAATCTACGTGTACTAGAAACAGGCAAAACATTTGACACAAAATCTAGCCGTATGATTAATAAAAACATTCATGGTGGCATACTATCTCAATCTTATGACAACGGTGGTGTTTCTATAGAAGACTGTAAAGTTGCTACAGATCGCCAGCCTACTGAAAAAGAATGGGCTGATCTTATGTTTGCTTGGAAGACAGTAAAGTTTGTTAAGTCAAATGCTATTGTTTACGCTCGTGACACTCAAACTGTAGGTATCGGTGCTGGACAAATGTCTCGTGTAGACTCTGCTAGAATTGGTGCTGAAAAAGCTAATTCTCACGAAAGTGCAAAAGATTCTGCAGTTGCTTCTGATGCTTTCTTCCCGTTTGCTGATGGCTTAGAAGAGTGCATAAAGGCCGGTGCTACAGCAGTTATCCAACCTGGTGGTTCAAAGAATGATCAAGAAGTTATCGATGCTGCTAATAAAGCTGGTATCACAATGGTCTTCACAGGTATGAGACACTTTAGACACTAGAAATCTCTTATATTTTCTCAAAAATAATTCTATACATACTTCTAGAATACATTATCTTTATAAAAAGAAATATTTGCATAACTGAAACTAATAGATAGACAGCACCAATATTTGATATTGTTGGCTGATTTAAAAACGATACCGCTAGTGCTATAGCAAAACCTATAATAATAGTTATGCTACCTTGTAAAGCAGAAAATACTCCCCCATAATTACAAAACCTAGACATATTTTCAGCCATTATATTAGCAAATATAAAACCAGAGCCAAAATTAATTGCTGCCACAGTTAATGCAACTGTATAAATTGACTCATAACTAACAAATGAAAAGATTAAAGAACTCATGCTTCCTATAGTTAGCCCAAATAAAATGAGTTTATTACAAGCTACCTTATTAATTAATTGCTTATTAACTAATGTTCCTACAAAATAACCTAACCCCGAAATAAGAGCAGCTAGTCCAAAAGCATCAGGTAATTGTTTAAATATATTTACTGACCAAAATGGTGCCGTAATATTGAAAATAACTGCCTGAGAAAAACATAACCCTAAAATTCCTGTTCTAGAAATAAACTCTTTATCTATAATTATTTCTCTAGAAATATTTATATAATCAGACAACTGTTTACTTCCACAAATTTTTCTATCAATTAATTTTATCGAAGCAACCAATAATATAATTGCATATATCAGTGTTACAATGAATATAGCTTGCCAATTGAAATATGTTACTAAGACACCACCAAGATATGGTGATATTATTGGCCCAATCCCCCAAGCTAAAGATAAATAAACAATTACTAGCTTAAAGCTATGCCCCTTAAACTTATCCATGGCTACAGCTCGCGAATTAACTGCAAATGACCCACACATAATCCCTTGAATAAATCTCAATACTATTAGAGCTAATATAGATTTAGTACAAAGAATTAAAACCGTAGCAAGTATGTAAATTATTAAAGATAGTATTATAGTTTTATGCCTACCATACAAATCAGATAAAAACCCAAAAACAAATTGTCCAATAGCAAAACCTACTATCATTATAGTAATTGTCGATTGAGCCATAGAACTTGAAGTAGAAAAATAATTAGCAACATCAGGTAGTGCCGGTGAATATGAATCAATGCTTACGCCACATAATAAATTTAAGACTGGTAAAAAAAATAGTAACTGTTTCTCTTGTTTATTCATCTGGAAATTCCTTTTTAGATATTTAAATATTTTATTGTTGACTATTATAAAACCTCAAGTTAACATGAGGTCAAGAGCTTTACATAGGAAAGTATATGAAAAAAAATCTAAGTGTAGGAGAGGTTGCTGAAAGATGTAATATAAAGGTTTCGACAGTCCATCATTATGAGAACAAAGGATTAATACATGGTTGGCGTAACTCCGGAAACCAAAGAAGATTTAGTCGAGATGTGCTTCGTAGAATATCAATAATTAAAGCAGCACAAAAAGTAGGAATTAAGCTAGATGATATAAAAGCTTCATTTTCACATTTACCAAAAAAACAGACCCCAGATGAAAGTGATTGGCAACGACTATCTATGGTTTGGAAAAAAGACCTAAATGAAAAAATAGACTACTTAACTAAGCTCAGAGATAATTTATCAAGCTGCATAGGTTGTGGTTGTTTATCTTTAGATAGATGCCCTCTATACAATAAAGATGATAAATTTGGAAAAATCGCTAAAGGTGCAGATATTTTTTATAGAAAATAGATTTAAATTATTATTGTGCAAATGCCCAACAAACTTGAGAAAAACGTTGTCTTGTAATCCTCTCTCATCCTTATAACAATCATGAAGTAACTAAAGATGACTATATTCTTACTATAAAATACCAATCTATAATAAAAGAATAGACCGAATATGCTATTTGCATGGAAAACTGTAAAACCAAATACTATTGTATATGCTCATGGTACTCAAATTGTAGGTATTACAATAGTCTTTACTGGTATGAGACACTTTAGACATTAATTATACTAATTCTTAAGTATCGCTAGACTGCTGAAGGTAGTAATGGTGAAATTATCAAAACAATACCAATAAAAATAATGAAATAAATACTTTTTGATTTATACACATGTAGTGAAGGAACTTTATATACCATATATGCTGGAGCTAAACATCCTAGTATTCCAAATATCGGCCCAGATAGTGGCACTAGGTTGTAGATAGGTGCGTCAAATACTATTGATAACCACGTCAATAAAAATATTATTGTAACAACTAGCACATCTATACTCTTAGGGCCTATTATTTCATATAAGTTAAACTTAGAAAGACCAGTCTTTAAGAGTCCTTTCAAAGATTCTGTCATGCCTGATAATATACTCAAAAATGAAGTTAAAATTGCACAAACACTTATAACAACCCCACAAACATGTAAAACTACACTTGATAATCCATGCTGCTCTAGTAGTACAAAAGCAGACTGATTTCCTGCTGCAGCCTCCTGTGCAAATTCCTTAGGAATTACAAGTGAAAATGAAAGTATATAAAAGCCTATCAAACTAACCAATAAGATGAATGCTATTTTCATCGTTCTCAATGTTTTTTGCAAAACTAATTCATCATTCTTAAGGCCTGAATAATGAATTCTATAGGCTGAAACCATCGGGCTTAATGACTGTATAAAAAGTATTGAGGTCAAAGAAAAAGGCAACATAAAAACAGTCCGGGTTATAAACTCACTATTTTCCCTTGGTAGGGTAGCTATATTATCTAATGACCATAAAGGTATTAGAAATATCGAAGCTAAAATAACAGCTATTACTAGTGCACAAACCAAGAAAGATGAAACTCTTACTAGTAGCTTTTGGCTCTTTATGCCTATAAAAATCATTATTAGCATTAGTAAAGCACTATATATTATATTTTGCTCAAGATGAGGGTTGTCTGTAAATTTGAAGATATATAGATATGCTGCTAATGATTTAGCAACAACTTCGGCGTAAATTACGGTCCAAATGACCATCATCAGGAAGTAGAGCATCCCCAAGAAAAATGACCATCTGCTTCCCAATAACTCACCTACTACTTCTTTATAAAGTTTAGGCTCTTTTGAAGCAAATAATGTACGAATATATAGCCTCTGAAATAAATATATACCAGGGTAAGCTACTAAAATTGATATCGCAAATATTGCAAACCCAACGATACCTGCAGTAACAGGAACTAATACAATTCCAGCCCCAACAGCCATTCCTATACTGATTATTAGCCAGCTATAATCAAATTTATTAAACTTAGTTTTTTTTTGCATATCTATATATAGTTTTCTCACTTTTCATATGCAAACAGATTATTTCAAAAAAGCTCTTAACTAGCAATACTAATTATAGCTAATCACAAAAAAGGGTTAAAAGTACTTATAGACTATGTAACCCTCTCACCAAAAATACTCTTGAAGTTTGAAGTATAGCGAAAGGTCCGGGTATCTTTTATAGAAAATAAGTTTTATAGATCATTATAATTATGGTGCACTGAGTGGGACTCGAACCCACACATCCTTCGGACACCACCCCCTCAAGATGGCGTGTCTACCAATTCCACCACCAGTGCAGGTAGATTATTTAGATTGTGTTGCTGCATTTGTTTTTGCAACAATATCTTGTACTTGTTTCGTTGCTTTATCTTGACCAGTCTCTTTTTGGTATTGCTCATAGTCGTACTGATTAGCAATAGACTTAGCAGAAGTATCTGTAGTTGCTGCTTTAGGACTTTTACCAAGATAACCAAGAGTTAAGCATCCAACAAAAAATACCGCTGTGCAGAAAATTGTCGCTTTAAATAAAAATGATGCCGAACCTTTACTACCAAATACAGTATTTGAAGAACCAGCGCCAAAAGATACGCCCATATCGGCGCCTTTTCCTTGCTGTAAAAGTACTAGTACAATAATAGCTAAAGCTGCTATTACATCTATTGTTAAAATTATTGAGTACATATTATATTTGCTTGATTTATTATTTCGTTAAACTCAGAAGCTTTCAGTGATGCTCCACCAATCAATCCACCATCAACATCCGCTAGACTCAAAATGTCTTTAGCATTTGCTGCTTTAAGGCTACCACCATACACTATTTTAATGTTTTTAGCAAGATTTTCATCTATTCTAGCTATCATGGATCTGATGAACTTATGTGTATCTTGAATCTGTTCAAGAGATGCTACAACACCTGTACCTATTGCCCATACAGGCTCGTATGCGATCACTACTTTACTTAACTGCTCTACAGATAAATTTTGTAACACTAAAGCTAACTGAGATGCTAAAACTTCTTCAAGCTTACCACCCTCTCTATCTTCTAATGATTCACCTATGCACACCACAGGAGTTATATCAGTATCTATAACTTTTAGTAGCTTTTTAAATACACATTCATCTGTTTCACCAAACAAAGATCTTCTCTCCGAATGACCGATTAATAGGTAATCACAACCTAAATCTTCAAGCATAGTTTTTGAAAGTTCTCCAGTGAAAGCACCATCATCATTAAATGTGATATTTTGCAAACCCACACCAATTTCTTTTGGTAATTGAGCAATAGTTTCTTTTACATATACACTAGATGGAAATACAGCAACACTTACCTTTGAGCTATCAAATTTAGCAGTCGCAATACCAGCACAAAGCTCTTTAATGCTTTGAGTGTTACCATTCATCTTCCAATTACCCATTATTAATTTTTGCATATTTTATTCCACTTTTTGTTTTATAGTTCTTTAGATTTTTTCTTTTACTTTCTCTACCAGGTATTCTGCATGCTTTTGAGCTAAACCCTTATCATCTGCTTCTACCATTACACGAAGTACAGGCTCAGTTCCAGAAGGTCTTAAAAGCACTCTTCCATGTGAAGCTAACTCTGTCTCCGTCTGAGCAACATCATTTGCTAATTTGTCTAAATCTTTGGGTGTTACTTTCTTTGCTAAAGGCACATTTATAAGTACTTGTTGCATAAGCTCACCAGCTAACTTAAATTGTGAAACCGGTTTATTATATTGAGAGAATATAGCTAATAATTGCGCGGCTGTAAATAAAGCATCTCCAGTCGTACCAAAATTTAGGTTTATTACATGGCCTGATGACTCTCCACCAATCTTATAACCATACTTTACTAGATCTTCAAGAACATACCTGTCACCAACTTTTGAGCGAATAAATGGAATATCATTTTGCTTATAATGATTTTCATAGCTCATATTTGTCATTTGTGTACCGACTATACCATCTGTACCACCACAAATGTCACTAAACTGTGAAATGATATTTAAAATACC
The DNA here is from genome assembly GCF_003290445.1 of Francisella adeliensis. NCBI lineage: Bacteria > Pseudomonadati > Pseudomonadota > Gammaproteobacteria > Thiotrichales > Francisellaceae > Francisella > Francisella adeliensis. The sequence goes on from NZ_CP021781.1 coordinate 1,884,562, forward strand.
ATCACCATCTATCAAATCACCTTTTTCATCAACGATCATGATTCTATCAGCATCACCATCAAGTGAAATCCCTAAATCAGCATTATGTTCTTGTACTGCTTTTGCTATATTATCAATACAAGTAGCTCCACAATCCACATTTATGTTTACACCATCAGGATCAGATGCAATTGTAATATAATCTATTCCAAACATATCAAGCAAAGATTCAAAATGGTTTGATGCAGCACCATTAGCACAGTCGACCACAACCTTTCCAGTATAAGAAACTATGTCTTTGAATTTAGAGTGACAATCATTTAAATAATCATTAACTAAACTTTCTACAAGAGTGTAGTTACCAAACTTATAATCTTTTTGGTATTCAAAAGGGCTATCTATTTTAGACTCAACAACAGCCTCTAAGCCATCATCTAGCTTAAAACCATCTGATGAAAAAAGCTTAATACCATTATCAGTAAATTTGTTATGTGATGCCGTGATAACAAAACCTGCTGACGCTTGATGCTTAACAGTTATAAAAGCAACAACTGGAGTTGGTACAACCCCTAAATCTAAAACATCAATACCAGCACCATTTAAACCAGACACTAGAGCATACTTAAGCATATTACCTGAGCTACGTGTATCTTGGCCTATAATTACTAGTTTTTTCTTCTTTTTATCGTTTAATACGGAGCCAACAGCATTACCTAGTTTTTGCACAAATTCTGCTGTAATAGTTGAATTACCAACTTCTCCTCTTATACCATCAGTTCCAAAATACTTAGCCATAGATATATCCTTAAAACTTTAATAGTGCTGTAATATCATGTCCTGCAAGCTTTTCACGACCACCTAAACCATCTAGCTCCATTACAAATATCATTCCACAAACATTGGCTTGTGTTTTTTCGATAAGCTCTGCTGTAGCTTTAGCTGTACCACCAGTGGCAAGTAAATCGTCTACAACAAGAACTTTATCATCTTTTGAAAAAGCATCCTGGTGAATCTCCAAGCTATCGCTTCCATATTCTAAATCATAGCTTACACTATAAATCGCTCTAGGTAACTTACCTGGCTTACGCACAGGCACAAATCCAAGACCTAACGCTTCTGCTAACGCCACACCAAAAATAAATCCTCGACTTTCAGTTCCTGCGATGATTGTTGGCTTAATATTTTTACTCTCTAAAGCTTTTTTCATCTCAAAAGTAGTTTTGCGTAAGCCTTCTGGATCAGCTAATAATGGTGTAATGTCACGGAACATAATGCCTGGTTTAGGATAGTCAGGCACAGTGATAATTTTGCTTTCAATAAATTCTAAACTCATGGAAATACCTATAGGTAGAAATTTGATAAAAAATTAGAAAACTATACTTGTAGTAAAATTCTAGTTGGGTCTTCAAGAAGTTCTTTAATCATCTTCAAGAACCTTACAGAAGTACCACCATCAATGATTCTATGATCATAAGATAATGCTAAATACATAATTGGACGAATTTTTATTTCACCATTTACAACCATTGGTCTTTCAACGATATTATGCATGCCTAATATAGCACTTTGTGGTGAATTGATGATTGGAGTAGAAAGCATAGAACCATAAGTACCACCATTAGTAATAGTAAATGTACCACCTTGCATATCTTCAAGAGTTAGTTTACCATCCCTGGCTTTAATAGCCTTATCAACTACAGCATTTTCTAAATCTGCCAAACTCATATCATCAACATCTTTCAACACAGGAACAACTAAGCCTCGGTCTGTACCAACTGCTATACTTATGTCAAAATAGTTATGATAAACAATATCGTCACCATCAATAGATGCGTTTACATCTGGGAATTTTTTCAAAGCTTCTGTAGACGCTTTTAAGAAGAAAGACATAAAGCCAAGTTTAGTATCATGCTCTTTTGCAAACATCTCTTTGTATTTTTTTCTAAGCTCCATAACTGCAGTCATATCAACTTCATTAAAAGTAGTCAAAATTGCATTAGTCTGCTGAACATCTACCAATCTATTAGCAATAGTTTTACGCAAACGAGTCATTTTAACGCGTTTTTCATATCTCTTACCTTGTGGTACAGTAGCAATTTCTGGCTGATTTACTTTTACACTAGATGCATTTTTCACATCTTGAGTTGTTATACGACCTTTTTTACCAGTTCCTTGTATATCACTAGCATTATCTAACCCACTAGCATTAAAAGCTTTACGAGCAGACGGTACTAAATGAGGATCATTTGAGTTAGAACCTGTCTTTTCATCTTCATTAGCTGGTACAGAACTAACAGCTACTGACCCTTCAGATAGTTTCGCAATTGATTCACCAGATAAAACTGTATCACCAGCATTTTTTGTAATAGCTACTAATGTACCATCAACAGTTGCTGGAACTTCTAAAACTACTTTATCTGTTTCAATCTCAGCTAAAATATCACCCTCAGCCACAGCATCACCAACATTTTTATGCCATTCTGAAACTGTACCATCAGCTACTGATTCTGGAAATACTGGAGCTTTAACATCAACTTCAGTGCCTGATGCTGTTGTTTGTACTGGAGCAGTTTCTTCAGCCTTTGTGCTAGGTTCAGCAGATCCATCAGCATCTATTTGCGCTAAAGCTTCTTGCGACAAAACTGTATCACCAGTATGCTTTTTAATACCTTTTAACACTCCACTTGCCGTAGCAGGAACTTCCATTACTACTTTATCAGTTTCAATTTCAGCAACGATATCACCTTCGTTAACAAAATCACCTTCATTTTTATTCCATTGAGCTAGTGTACCATCGGCTACAGATTCCGGAAACATTGGGACTTTTAATTCAACCATCATTTACTCCTAGTAAATTTTTTATATTTCTAATGCTTTATTAACAATTTCTTCTTGCTGTTTTGTATACAGCGCATGATAACCAACAGCCGGTGCAGAAGATCTTTCTCTTGCTACAACCTCTAATGTTTGCTTATCATCCAACAACTTCTCTAACTTTCCACGAATATGATACCAAGAACCTTTATTCTGAGGTTCTTCTTGAAGCCAGACTACTTTTTTAGCATTCTTATATTTTGCTAGTATCTTGCCGATATCTTCTCGAGGTGTAGGGTAAAGCTCTTCAATTCTCACCACTGCTATATGTTCATGCTTATCAGTTTTCTTAGTCATAAGATCATAATAAACTTTACCATTACAAAGTATGATTTTTGTAACCTTATTAGCATTAGCTTGGCTATCATCTATAACCTTTTCAAAATGACCTTTTGAAAGCTCTTCTAAAGAAGAAACTGCCTTAGGGTTTCTAAGTAGACTCTTTGGTGTCATCACTATTAGAGGTTTTCTAAGTGGTCTGATAACTTGTCTTCTTAATAAATGGTATATCTGTGCTGGTGTTGTAGGTGTACAAACTTGCATATTTTGATTAGCACAAGAGCTTAAAAATCTCTCAAGCCTACCTGATGAATGCTCAGCTCCAGCTCCCTCTTGACCATGTGGTAAGAATAAAGTTAAGCCAGATAATATACCCCACTTTTCTTCTGCTGCCACTAAAAATTGATCTATAACAACTTGAGCTGTATTCACAAAGTCACCAAACTGCGCTTCCCATATCACTAAAGATTTAGGACTATAACAACTATACCCATACTCAAAACCAAGCACTCCATACTCTGAAAGTGTTGAGTCAATCACATCAAATCTAACACCTTCTTTGATATGCTCAAGAGGTATGTACTCTTCAGGACTTTGATCTGTATTCATGTTTTTAACAACAGAATGACGATGTGAAAATGTACCTCTACCACTATCTTCACCAGACAGTCTTACAGGGTATCCTTCATCTAAAAGCGTTGCATATGCAAGCGTTTCAGCAAAACCCCAATTTAATGGTAATTCGCCATTAGCCATTTTCTCTCTATCAGTAAGAGCTTTTTTGACCTGCATCTGTACCTTGATATTCTCTGGCACAGTACACATCTTCATAGCCAACTCTCTTAAATGATCTTGAGAGATAGTTTTATAGTCATAATCAGTTTCTTGTGTGCCCGTATAAGGTAACCAATCAGATACTTTTAAATGATCAGCAACCACACTTCTATCTAAAATATCAACCGTTACTTTACCATCTGTAAGTTTACTACGATAATTTGCCATATAACGAGAATATAGTTCACTATCAACCACACCCTCTTTCATAGCCTTATCGCTATAAAGTGTTAAAGTTGTAGGGTGCTTTTTGATAACTTCATACATTTTTGGCTGAGTTCCCGAAGGTTCATCAGTTTCATTATGACCATTTCTACGATAACAAATTAAATCAATAACAACATCTTTGTTAAATTTCATGCGATATTCTAGTGCAATATCTGTAACTCTTACAACAGCTTCAGGATCATCACCATTTACATGAAATATTGGTGCATCAACCATTTTTGCTATATCTGTAGAGTAATTACTACTTCTATTTACACCATTTTTACTTGCTGTAGTAAACCCAACTTGGTTATTTACTACCAAGTGTACTGTACCACCCGTACCATATGCTTCTGTTAATGAAAAACCAAATGTTTCCATTACAACACCCTGACCACAGAAGGCAGAGTCTCCATGTATTAAAATAGGAAGAACTTTATTAAAGACATTACCATCTAACTTGTCTTGAATAGCTTTTGCAGCACCTTCAACAACAGGATCAACCGCTTCAAGATGAGATGGATTAAATGCCAATGCAATTTTAGCTTCTTTACCATCAATACTACGATAGTTTGAATAACCCATGTGATACTTTACATCGCCTGATAGCGTTTTCTCACTTTGCTTACCCTCAAACTCTTCAAAAAGCTCTTTTGGATTTTTACCCAAAACATTTACAAGTACGTTTAAACGGCCTCTATGAGCCATTCCTAATTGCACAAATTTTGTTGAATGTCTTGATACTGCTTTCTCGATAAGGTGCTGTAGTGAAGGTATCATTGACTCACCTCCTTCTACACCAAATCTTTTCTGCCCAACATATCTTAAAGCCAAAAACTTCTCTAGTCCTTCAGCGGCTACTAACTGCTGAAGGATCCATTTTTTCTGCTCCATTGTTGGGGTAGTATCGCTTTCAATTCTGTCTTGAAGCCAAAGCTTTTCTGATTTGTTACTAATATACCTATATTCATAGCCTACGCTTGACTCGTATACTGACTTAAGTTTACTGATAACATCTTTTAGAAGCATTTCTTTATTGTTTGTAAAGCCACCTAAGTTAACTGACTCAGACAAATCACTCTCTGATAAACCATGTGCAGATATTTCAAGATCCGAGTCTCTATCATACTGCGTAAGCCCAAGAGGGTCAATCTTAGCTGATTTATAAGCATGTGAACGATACGCCTTTAACAAAGCTTTTGCTTTTAAGCTGATATCACTCTCGCCTGCTACAACTACAGTGTTTGTCTTATTCTTAGCTAAACCTTTAAACTCATTAACTACATCTCTATGTACAGTATCAGTTTCGTTAGCTACAGAATCAAAAAAAGACACCCACTCAGGATCTAATCCTTCGCGATTGCCTATAATATAATCATCATATATTGATTCAAGATATTCTAGATTACCACCAGAAAACTGAGTGGTTTCTAGCCATTGACTAAAATCAGGTTGGTTTTTTTTCATATAGATTCCCAAGAATTGGTTTACTACTATTTATACACTCTTCTTTAATAAAGTTGATCTAATCTTACCGATAGCTTCTGTTGGATTCAAACCTTTCGGACAAACAGAAACACAGTTCATAATTGTTCTGCATCTAAATAAGCTAAACGGATCTTTAAGATCTTCTAATCTTTCTTCTGTAGCTGTATCTCTTGAATCAGCGATAAACCTATAAGCCTGCAAAAGACCAGAAGGACCAATAAACTTATCTGGATTCCACCAGAAAGATGGGCAAGATGTAGTACAACAAGCACATAAAATACACTCGTATAGTCCATCTAATTTAGCTCTATCTTCAGGTGATTGCAACCTCTCTTTAACAGGAGCTTCTTCATCATTGATAAGATATGGCTTAACTTTATTATAGTTATCAAAAAACTGCTTCATATTTACAATCAAATCTCTAACCACTGGTAAACCTGGTAGAGGATTAATCTTGATTGGCTGTTTTAACTCTCCGATAGAAGTAATACAAGCTAAACGGTTTTTACCATTGATGTTCATACCATCAGAACCACAGACACCTTCACGGCATGATCTTCTCATAGCGAGCGTAGGATCTTGCTCTTTAATAAGCTCTAAAGCTGTAAGTACCTTAACACCTTCGTTTTCTACCTCTACAGTATACTCATCGTAGTAAGGTTTTTTATCAACTTCCGGATTATATCTATAAATTTTAAATCTTACTTCCATTATGCGAAATCCTTATTAGTACTTTCTTTCAGCTGGCTGGAAAGCCTTAACTTTAGTTGGGCTCATATTTACTTCTCTTGATGAAGTTTTATCATCTTCTAAGAAATAAAGCGAATGTTTCATCCAATTCACATCGTCTCTATCTGGGAAATCTACACGCGAATGCGCTCCACGAGACTCTTTTCTTTCAAGAGCCGCTTTTGCTGTTGCAATAGCTGTTAACATAAGGTTATCAAGCTCTAGCGCTTCAATTCTCATCATATTAAATATTCTTGAACTATCTTCAAGAACTGCATTCTCTAGTCTAGTTCTAAGAGCATAAAGTTCATCAAGTCCTTTGTGCATAGTATCTTCTTGTCTAAATACAGAGAAATACTGTTGCATAACTTGCTGTAACTCTTTTCTAAGTACAGAAATTTTTTCCTTACAGCCTCTTTCTTCTGAACTATCCCATTTATTGATTCTAGCAGTAGCAGCTTCTACATTTTCAGCAGAAGTATCTTTCACCTTCATACCTTCTTTTAAACTTTGCTCAGCATGAATACCTGCAGCACGGCCAAACACAACCAAATCAAGTAGTGAATTACTACCCAATCTGTTTGCTCCATGCACAGATACAGATGCACACTCACCTACAGCATAAAGACCTTCTATGACCTTATCTTTGCCATCGATCTGTGTAACAACTTGACCGAATTTATTAGTAGGTATACCTCCCATCTGATAATGACAAGTAGGTACTACTGGGATCATATTTTCAACTGGATCAACACCTGCAAAAGTTCTGCCGAGCTCCCTAACTGTAGGAAGTTTTTCATCAATCACATCAGCTCCTAAGTGAGTTAAATCAAGCCATACACAGCTAGACCCACCAAAGGTATCTCCACGACCTTCCATAATTTCTTGCTGAGATGCGCGAGATACAACATCACGACAAGCAAGGTCTTTTGCATTTGGAGCATAACGCTCCATAAATCTTTCACCATCTTTATTACGCAAGATACCACCTTCACCACGGCACCCTTCAGTAACAAGTACACCAGCTCCAGCAATACCTGTTGGATGGAACTGCCAAAATTCCATATCCTGCAATGGGATGTCAGCTCTTAAGGCTAGACCCATACCATCACCTGTATTGATATAAGCATTTGTGCTTGACTCATATATACGACCAGCTCCACCTGTAGCTAAAATTGTTATCTTAGCTTTTAAGAATACAGTCTCGCCTGTTTCAATACATAGTGCTACTACACCCGAAATACTACCGTCATCAGCTTTCACTAAATCAACAGCAAACCATTCCGTATAAAAATCCGTATCGTGAGCTAAGTTACCTTGGTAAAGCGTATGCAATAAAGCATGTCCTGTTCTATCTGCAGCAGCACAAGTTCTCTCTGCTTGGTTAGCTGGATCATAATTTCTTGACATACCACCGAAAGCTCGCTGATAAATCTTACCATTTTTCAGACGAGAGAATGGCATACCCATATGCTCTAACTCAATAATAGACTGCGGAGCATGCTCACACATATATTCAATAGCATCTTGATCTCCGATATAGTCCGACCCTTTTACAGTATCGTACATATGCCATTTCCAATCATCCGAAGGTAGATCATCTTCAAATTGAACATTACCAAGTGCAGCAGCTATCCCGCCCTGGGCAGCAACCGTATGCGATCTTGTTGGAAAAACCTTAGAAACAACAGCAGTTTTAAAACCTGACTGTGAAAGCTGAAAGGCTGCTCTTAAGCCAGCACCACCAGCACCTATAACAATAGCATCAAACTCTTGTGTAGCTATACTCATAAAAACAACCTCTTAGTAGAAAAATAATACTGCGAACAGCCAGAAGAAACAGAAGATATATGACAAAACAAATGTCAACATCACTGTAGCACTAGCCCAAGCGCATTTAATGTAGTCACCACATATAATCCAAATACCTACCCAGGCATGGAAAAATACAGCTAAATAAGCCATCAAAGTAGCTATTCTAAAAAACATACTACCCGTGAACAATCCATACCAAGCCTCATAATTAAGTTGACCTGAGTGTGAAAGGCACAATGCCTCAATAAGTAGATATGCAAAATATACAGCTATAATGATCGCTGTAACTCTTTGTACAAAAAAGTCTTTAAGTCCTGTAGATGTTAGAGACATTATAGCCATAAGTAGCACCCCCACAACACAGCTGAAACTAAGCCCAGCACAATAACTATTAAAGATGTTGCTTTAGCAACCTTCATGCTTTCACCAAAGCCCATATCCATAAGCATATGCCTAAAACCTGCAAATATATGAAATGTAACAGCAGATAAGAATAACCAGAAAAACACACTGCACCAGCTACCCGTGAGAATATCTACCGTAGCCTTATAGCCATCAGGACCAGCCAAAGAATAATTCATACCCACAACAGCAAGTGGCATCGCGATAAGTAATATAACCCCACTTATACGATGAAGTATAGAACTTATCGCAGTAATAGGAAAGTTATACGACTTGATTGACATCAAATCAATATTAGTAATTTTTTTCACGCTCGATAATCCTCCCAAGCATTTCACTAAACTTTAAGTAGCGTTTAAACACGCACTCTACAACATCTTAATGATATATTTTTGCACACTCAAATTCAAATATTTAAGTAAAGTTTTAGATTTATTTTTTAAAATTTCATATCTAAATAGACTTGAGCTATTTTATTATTTGCAAATAGCTTTTCTTTAGCTTATTATTCTTTTTGAGTATCGATACGGTAAAAAGCTCTCCAAACCGATTAGAGCTTGTATCTTCTTAATAAATGCATTTTTGCATAACTTTTTTAACTCAACTCTAACTCGGAGGCATAAATTGAAATGAGTAAATACGCAACTCTTACATACGCAGACAAGGGAATTGAACTACAATTACCTGTACATTCACCTAGCCTTGGCAACGACTGCATCGATGTTTCATCTCTTGTTAAGCATGGAATTTTCACTTATGACCCTGGCTTTATGTCAACAGCGGCTTGTGAATCAAAAATCACATATATTGACGGTGGTAAAGGCATACTTTTACACCGCGGCTATCCTATTCAGGAATGGACAAAAAAATCAAACTATAGAAGCTTATGCTATGCTCTTTTCTATGACAGAATCCCAACAGATAGTCAAAAACAGAAATTTAGAGAAGAAATAGTCGCTAAAATGCCTGTATGTAAGCATATCAAAACAGCTATAAGCTCTCTACCTCAACACGCTCACCCGATGTCTTGCTTAATTGCTGGTGTAAATGTACTAGCTGCTGAATACGTAGAAGGCGGTCAAAAAGAAGCTTTTGATCATATTGCTAAAAATGTTGCAGCGAAAATGGCAACTATGGCTGCAATGGCTTATAGACATAATCGTGGTGAAAAATTTTTAGAGCCAAGAGAAGACTATGGCTATGCTGAAAACTTCTTATACATGATGTTTGCAAAAGATGAAAACTTCAAGCCTGATGAGTTACATGTAAAAGCTATGGACACTATGTTTATGCTTCATGCTGATCATGAGCAAAATGCATCTACTTCTACAGTAAGGTTAGCTGGCTCAACAGGTACTTCTCCTTATGCTGCAATTATTGCTGGTATTACTGCATTATGGGGCCCTGCTCACGGTGGTGCAAATGAAGCTGTTCTTAAAATGCTTGCTGAAATAGAGAGTGTTGAAAATATTGATAAATTTATAGCAAAAGCAAAAGATAAGAATGATCCATTTAGACTAATGGGCTTTGGTCATAGAGTTTACAAAAACACTGACCCAAGAGCTACAGCTATGAAAGAAAATTGCGAAGAAATATTGTCTAAATTAGGTGATGGAGATAATCCTCTACTTTCAATCGCTAAGAAACTTGAAGAGATTGCTCTACAAGATGAGTTCTTTATTGATAGAAAACTTTTCCCTAATGTTGATTTCTATTCAGGTATTATCCTTAAAGCGATGGGCATTCCTGAAGAAATGTTTACAGCAATATTTGCATTAGCAAGAACATCTGGTTGGATTTCTCAGTTAATGGAAATGTTAAATGACCCTGCTCAAAAAATTGGTCGTCCTAGACAGCTATATACTGGTGCTAGCAGTAGAAGCTTTTAATTATTCTTATCTCTCTTTCTAAATATTTTCTTCAACATATACTATTTAATAAAAATTAATCCAACTCATCAGTTTGGAATATTTTTGAGCCTAATATCTGGCTTAAAAGACTGTTGAGCTAGTTTTGCTGTACAAGAAAATAAATTTGCTGAGCACATTCGATTACGCTCAGCAACCTCGTAAACAATAGTATATAATGAGTTTCTTACCGATATATTTTATCTTTATATATATAATTTTTTGGTTTATTGATTAATACCCAAACTCTATGGTATACGAACGAGAAAAATTTTGTTGAGGTTCTATATCAACATTCCCAATACGATACTCAATATCAACATCCATCCCTAGTGTATCACTTCTACCGCACCATGGCTCAATACATACATAAGGAGCATTTGCTTTTGGCTTTGACCATAACCCAAGATATTCAAATCCATCAAATGACACTTCAATATATCGGTTAGAACCCTTTTCAGCAAGTCGGATTTTTTTACCTGAAAAGCCGCTATAAACCAAAGCATCATCATCGAAGGTATGATTATCTAAACTAATTCTTGATAGTTTTTGATTTTGCACTTCACCCGTATAAAAAGCTTCTGGTGTTATTGAATGAAAATCCAGCTTTTGCTCTGAAAATATAATCTCATAATCACTAAATTGATGTTTATCATCAAATGGGCAAACAAACGCAGGATGTGCTCCAAAACCACAAGATGCAACATTTTCATCAAAATTTATGACACTATATTCTGTAATTAGTTTATTAGCCTCAAGAGTATATGTAACTTCAAACCTTAGTTTAAATGGATAGTTCTCTTTTGTAGTTTCCATAGCTAAGGTAACACTACTCTCACTATGTAACACAGCATCAAATACAGTATGGCGAGCAAGTCCATGATTACTCATAGAGTATTCTTTACCTTGATACTTGATTTTATTATCGTGAGATTTACCTACAGTTGGAAAAAGTACTGGCGATACTCCAGCCCAAACATCACTATCACCAGACCACATATACTCATGATTGGTGATTGTATTTGTTACACTGCGGACTTCTGCACCTAATAGATTTATTTGAACTTTCAAAAAATTGTTTTTGATTTGAATCATATTGACTTAACTTTTATTGTTCTTGATTTTACTAATTATATAACAATACAACCCCCAACCACTAATAATAACCCACGCACATTCAATAACAAAAGCAGGTAGATTCCACTCATACATCAAAGAATACAGTACCGCTAATGAGCCTAAAATATTTAGCAATGAATAACTCAAATGACTAGAGTTTATGCGTCTTGTTTGTAATAGAAAAAATGCAATAATAACGAATATGTCACCGATAATTCCTATTGTATTGGCTAGCATTTTTTTTGTCCTGTTTTATTTTACTTTTTCGCTTATAAAATTTTTTATATTTTTTGCAACTTCTTTAGGTTTTTCAACCATTGGGATATGGCCTGTATTTTTTAGAATAACTAAAGAACTATTTTTCATATTTTCATGAAAAATTTTTGAATTACTTACATGCAATAAGTTGTCATTCTCTCCCCAAATTACTAGAGACGGTTGTTCGATATTCGATAAAGATAATTTTTGCTCAATGTCCTGTTTTAAATCAGATAATATTGTATTATTTAAACCCACTCTCTTTTGCATATTTTCGGTTAGAATATCTAAAATAAAATTGGGTATAAAAGGAGGCTTATACATAGCTAATGAAAGCATCTTCTTATAGTCACTTCGATTATTAATATTTATCATTGGGTTTAAATTTTTATTATCAACCAACTTATCTATATAACTAGGCTCTTTAATAAACCCATAACCATCAATAAGAGTTAAAGATAAAACAAGTTCGGGGTTCGTATTTGTAAGCTTTATAGCTACCGCCCCTCCCATTGAGCTACCAATAAAATGTGCAGCAGTTATATTTAAAGAATCAAGTAAGGTAATTACAGCATCGACTTGTAATTCTATACTGTAATTATTGGCAATATAACTATCGCCATGTCCAGGGAGATCTAAAGCTATAATTCTAAAATCTTTAGTAAGATGTTTTGAAAGTGCAACCCAAGTATCTTTATCCGCCCCTAAACCATGAATAAGAACGATAGTTGGTTTAGGTAAATTATTATTCTTAAAATTATCTAAATAAGATACTTCTCCTTTCTCCAAAAGCATATTATAAGACTTAAGTCGTGCTGATTTTCTTAGAGAATTTATAGCTTTATTAAACAAATATTTCTTAATTTTTTTAATAGCTTTCAATACTTACCCAACCCACTTCCTCGCATTTCTAAACATTCTCATCCAAACGCTATACTCATCGTAATCAGCTGGGATATAGGAGTTTGTAATAGCTCTATAGACACGTTCAGGATGTGGCATCATCGCAAGTACACGACCATTTAGGGCTGTAACAGCTGTTAGACCATCTATTGCACCATTAGGGTTCTGTGGATAATTTTCAGTTTTACTACCATTGTTATCCACAAAATTAAGAGCTACTTGATTGCTTGAAAGCATTGTAATCTGTTGGTTTTCATCATCAAATAACGGTCGACCTTCGCCATGAGCAACTGCTACAGGTGCAAGCGTGCCAGCCATACCATCAAACCAAATAGAATCTGACTCTTGTATCTCTACCATCGAAGTTCTAGCTTCAAACTGCTCTGATTTGTTCTTAATAAATATCGGCCAATTTTCGGCTCCAGCTATTAGAGATTTCAATTGAGCAAGCATTTGACAACCATTACACACACCTAGTGCAAGAGTATCATCACGCCCAAAGAATCTACTAAATTCAGCTTTCAACTTCTCACTAAATAGAATATTTTTAGCCCAGCCACCGCCAGCACCTAATACATCACCATAAGAGAAACCACCACAAGCCACAAGTACTTTAAAGTCATCAAGACTAACTCGACCTGCATGAAGGTCAGACATGTGCACATCATGAGCTTCAAAACCTGCTGTAGTAAATGCTGCTGCCATTTCGACATGACCATTTACACCTTGTTCTCTTAGGATCGCAGCCTTTGGTTTTTGAGTATTTACAAAAGAAGCAGTTATATCTTTTTCTATATCAAAAGTAGCTTTTACATGGATACCTTTATCATCAGTATTTAAGATATTATCAAACTCTTGTTTTGCACATTCGCTATTATCTCGTAATGCCTGGATTTGATAAGAAGTCTCAGCCCACCATCTTTGTAGGTTTACACGAGTGTTTGAGTAAACTTTATCTGTGTTAGCAAAGATGTTTATCTCGTCACTAGAATTTAGCTTAGCTATTGTACACAGGTGAATATCTGCTTGCCTAAACATCTCTTCAACTAGCTTTCTATCACTGTTTTTAACTTGGATAACTACACCGACTTCTTCAGCAAAAAGTTTTGCTAGAGTATCATTAGAGTTGATTGTGATATCAAGCCCTTTACGCCCTGCAAAAGCCATCTCAACAAGTGTAGTAAATACACCACCATCAGAGATATCATGGTATGCAAGTACTTTGTTATCAGCTTTTAGTTCTGCGATATTCTCAAACAATGCTTTTAGCTTACTAGCTTCCACATCAGGAGCAATATTGCCCACTTGATTGTATGCTTGAGCTAAACATGAAGCTCCTAATCTACCAGCTCCATTTGATAGGTCAATGTGTAGCAATGTTGTATCGTTATCATCAACAAGCATAGGTGTAAGAGTTTTGCGAGCATTAGCTACAGGAGTAAAGCCTGAAGTTACAATCGACATCGGAGATGTTACAGCTTTAGCTTCTCCATCATCAGACCACTTAGTCTTCATCGACATAGAGTCTTTACCTACAGGGATTGCGATACCAAGCTCTGGACAAAATTCCATACCAACAGCTTTTACAGTCTCGTATAGTTTTTGATTTTCATCACCTTGATTTGCAGCAACCATCCAGTTAGCAGAAAGTCTTATATCTCGCAGACTTTGCACATCACTTGCAAGTAGGTTTGTTACAGTCTCAGCTACAGCCAGTCTACCCGAAGCAGCTGCATTTATAACAGCTACAGGAGTGCGTTCACCCATTGCCATTGCTTCACCTGATTGGCTATCTACAGTCGCTGTAGTTACAGCACAATCTGCTACAGGTACTTGCCACGGACCAACCATTTGCTCACGAGCAACCATACCTGTAATACTTCTATCACCAATTGTGATAAGGAAAGATTTTGAACCTACCGCTGGTACTTTTAGCACTCGCTCAATTGCATCATCTAACTTTATAGCACTTGTATCAAAAGAGTCTTGCTCAACTTTTACAGTTGTTACATCAATGTGCATTTGCGGAGTATTACCAAACAGTAATCCCATCGGCAAATCTACTGGTTTGTTGTCAAAATGCTCATCATTTAGAGTAATATGCTTCTCTGAAATAGCTTCACCAACTACAGCAAATGGACATCTCTCACGAGTACACAAACTTTCAAAAAACTCTAGTGAACTAGGGTCTACTGAAAGCACATACCTTTCTTGTGATTCATTTGACCATATTTCTAACGGAGAAAGACCTTCTTCTCCAACTATAACTTTTCTAAGCTCAAAGTGACCACCGACATTACCATCTTTCACAAGCTCTGGGAATGCGTTTGAAATACCACCAGCACCTACATCATGAATAAATGTAATTGGATTTTTTTCACCTAACTGCCAGCATTTATCGATAACTTCTTGGCAACGGCGTTCCATCTCAGCATTATCTCGTTGTACTGATTCAAAATCTAGCTTTGAATTAGCTCCAGATGATACAACAGACGAAGCTGCACCACCACCTAGACCAATACGCATAGCAGGACCACCAAGACATATAAGTTTAGCACCTACTTTAATATCGCCTTTTTCAACATGCATTCTTTTAATATTACCCATACCACCGGCAATCATTATCGGTTTATGGTAACCAAGCATCTCTTCACCGTTTGAAGATTTTACAGACTGTTCAAAAGTACGGAAATATCCTGTAATATTCGGACGACCAAACTCGTTTGAGTAGTGAGCAGCACCAATCGGAGCTTCTAGCATAATCTGTAATGGAGTAACTATATGTTCAGGCTTACCATATTTGTTAGATTCCCAAGCTTGATTAAAGTTAGGGATATTTAGGTTTGAAACTGTAAATCCAGCTAAGCCAGCTTTTGGTTTAGAACCAAGTCCTGTAGCACCTTCATCACGAATCTCTCCACCAATACCAGTAGCCGCCCCACTAAAGGGGGCAATAGCTGTAGGGTGATTGTGAGTCTCAACCTTCATTAAGATATCAACTTCTTCTTGATGGAAGTTATAAACATTGTTTTCAGGGTTGCTATAAAACCTTTGAGCCGTTGCACCCTCTATCACAGAGGCATTATCTTTGTATGCAGAAAGTACACCTTCAGGTGAGCAATTTGTAGTGTTACGAATCATCTTGAAAAGAGAATTGTCTTGCTCTTGACCATCTATAGTCCACTTTGCATTAAAGATTTTATGTCTGCAATGCTCAGAGTTTGCTTGAGCAAACATATATAGTTCAGTATCTGTAGGATTTCTTCCTATCTTTGTATATTCATCAGCAAGATAACTTATTTCTTGAGTGCTTAAAGCCAGTCCTAACTTAGCATCAGCATCTTTGATTGCTTGCTCACCTTTTTCTAGCACATCAACAAACTCTAGGCCCTTAGGTGCTGTTACACTAAACAATCTATGTAAATCATCTTTACAAGTAAAGACTTCTTCAACCATGCGGTCATGGACTAAATCTTGGATTTTTTCTAAATCATGATTAGAAACATTACCTTCAATACCAAAAACAACTGCTCTTTCAACTCTTTTAACAGCATAGATACCTGTATTTTGAATAATATCAGTTGCTTTTGATGACCATGGAGAAATAGTGCCTACTCTAGGCGCAGTAATAAAAGTATGACCTTTTGGATTAGCTACACCATATTCTTTGTTATAATTTAGTAAGGATTTAATTACTTCTTCTTGTTTAGTACTAAGTTCTTCATCAATCTCAACAATATGAATATACTCTGCTGATATAGAATCAACTTTATTTGATATTTTTTTTGTATCTGCTAATATTTGCTCTCTTTTAAATGGAGATAAGGCACTTAAGCCTTCAAAGATTTTAATCATTAGTTGTCAAATCCCTTGAGTTTTTTTTCTAATTCTTTTAGTTCTTTTCTATGTCTTTCTAGGTCATCAAGATAAGCTTCATCCACATCACCTGTTATGTAGTTACCTGAGAATACACTATCCTCAAATTCTACTATGTCAGGGTTTTGCATTTGTACCACTTCTTTTAAGTCCGATAATGGTAGATAAATAAGCCCATCAACACCTATCCATTGGCGAATTTCTTCAACTGATTTACCATGTGCAATAAGGTCTGACTTAACTGGCATATCTATACCATACACATTTGGATAACATACAGCAGGTGAAACTGATGCAAGATAAACTGACTTAGCACCAAAATCACGTATCATCTCTATTATACGTTGAGATGTTGTACCTCGGACAATAGAGTCATCTACAAGTAGTACATTTTTATCTTTAAACTCTGCTGGAATAGGGTTTAACTTACGACGAACATAGTTTTTCCTATCTACTGATTCTGGCATTATAAATGTACGACCAATATAGCGATTTTTTACAAAACCTTCGCGATACTCAACACCTAATGCTGTAGCTATCTCTTGAGCTGAAGCACGACCAGTTTCAGGAACAGGTATTACAATATCAATTTGATTATCTTTCCACACATCTTTTATACGCTTACTCAGAAGTTTACCGGCATCTACACGAGCTTGATACACACTAACTCCGTTCATAACACTATCTGGACGAGCAAGATATACATATTCAAACAAACATGGAGCTAAACTAGGATTCTTAGCACAGATTTTTGAATGAATCTTACGATCTTCTGTGATTATTATAACTTCACCTGGAGCTACATCTCGTAAAACTTTAAATCCTGAAATATCTAAAGATACACTTTCACTAGCAACCATATAAGATTTCTCACCATCTGCCTCATCTCTTACTCCAAGCACAAGTGGACGAATACCATGAGGGTCTCTAAACGCTATTAAACCAAAGTTTGCAATCATTGCAGTACAAGCATAACCACCTCGAGCATGCTTAAAAACAAACTCGCAAGCTTTATATACCGCATTTAATGTAGGACTTCCTTTACTCTTATTCATACCACATGCAAAAAAGTTAAGTAAAAGCTCTGAGTCTGAAGAAGTATTTAAATGCCTTCTTTCTATGTCATGAAGCATCCTTGCCAATTCTGAGACATTGGTAAGGTTACCATTATGAGCAAAAACTATACCATGAGGATTATTTACATAAAAAGGCTGACTATCTGCAGCACCTAAACTACCAGCGGTAGGATAACGCACATGCCCTATACCCATATTCCCTAGTGATTTAGCAAGTTTATCGTCAGTAAAAACCTCATTTACTAAACCAGTATTTTTTCGTGTGAAAAAATGACCTTCATGCATAGTAGTAATACCTGCGGCATCTTGACCACGATGCTGCAATAAACTTAAACCATCAAATAATGCATAACTGACCTGACCAGGTCCTGCAACTCCAATTACTCCACACATAAACTGTATCTTCTTGAAAGGATTATTAACTTGTCTATTATATCAAATTTGAACTGATACAATAATTAAAAAGAATATTTGTTAGAAAGATTTTTATAGGTTTAACTCTATGAGTAGTTAATTATCTTTTAAAAGAACACTAATGTGAGAAGCCATTCTTAATTTGTTTATTATTTTTTGACTCAAGTGAATGTATAGCTGCTTTTAAATCCTTAATCATAAGCTGAGCTAAATCATGAGTAAAGCCCTTTCTGATAAGCACTCTCATAACTACCAAATCTTGCCTATTTGTTGGCATCGAGTAAGCAGCAATTTGCCAACCTCTTGCTCTTACTTTTTCCGAAACATCGAACAAATCAAACTTCTTATCTACTTTAAGTGACCAACTTACCGCTGGAATACCGTTATCACCATCACTGATAATCTCAAAAATATCCATCGCTTTCAGCTCTTTAGCAATATATCTTGTAACATCATAGCTTAACTGATGAACTTCTTTATAACCCTCAAAACCTAGTCTAACAAAGTTAAAGTATTGAGCTACAATCTGCCCACCAGGCCTCGAGAAATTCAGAGCAAAAGTTGGCATATCCCCGCCAAGATAGTTCACATTAAAAACCAAATCATCAGGAAGATACTTCTTATCTGTCCACACAACCCAACCAACACCAAGAGGAGAAAGTCCAAACTTATGACCTGATGCATTAATTGATTTAACTCTAGACAACCTAAAATCCCATTTAAGTTCTGGCTGGATAAATGGTGCTAGAAAACCACCAGAAGCTCCATCAACATGTACAGGAATATCTATGCCTGTTTGCTTTTCATATTCATCTAAAGCATTACATACCACTTCAACAGGTTCATACTGACCAGTAAATGTCACACCTAAAGTTGGTACAACACCTATAGTATTTTCATCACATCGCTCAATTACAGCTTCAGGAGTCATAATCAAACTATCTTCAGACATAGGTATTTCTCTTAATTCGATATCCCAATATCTTGCAAATTTATGCCAGCATACTTGAACAGGCCCAGTAATAAGATTAGGCTTAGAGTAATCTTTACCCTGAGCTTTCATTTTGTCTCTCCAACGCCATTTCATAGCCATACCACCAAGCATAGCAGCTTCTGATGACCCTGTAGTTGAACAGCCAACAGCATTTTCAGTTGTAGAGTTCCATAAGTTAGCTAAAATATTGACACATCTAGCTTCTAATTCAGCTGTTTGTGGGTACTCATCTTTATCTATCATATTTTTATCAATACAATCATTCATCAACTTATGCACAAAATCATCAACTTCAGTTTGACAAAAAGTTGCTAAATTCTGTTTTGAATTACCATCAAGCATTAGTTCATCTTTAATTTCTTGATAAACATCTATTGGATTTTGAGATTTAGCAGGAATTTCTAGCTTAGGTAGTGAGCCTTCAAAAAATTCTAAATCATTATCTTTTTTACCATGTAAAGCCATAAGTTATCTCCTATATTGTTAAAATAAAAACTTCAAAAAAAATACTATTTCTTATATAAAGATCAACAATTCATTTGTAATACTTAGGTATAAAACTCTAATTTCATTATAACAAGGTAAAGATAAATAAGTTAATTAGATTTTAACTTACTAGAAATATCTTCAAAACTAAAATCATTTTTTAGCTTTAAAACACTGATTTTTGAGGAGGAAATATTTTTCGAACAAATAGAAATAAATGATTTTTCAAAAAGATAGCTAGCAAAGTCTTTAGGGTGATTTTCACTAATCCAAGATTCATTTTCTTTTGTAAATGTCGCTTTTACCAATCCATGAGCAATACCTGTAGAATTTCTTTTTACTTCTGCTTCTTTTAGTGTCCATAGCTTATAGAACTCTTTTTCTATATTTTCAGAGTCTCCTAACACATCGATTTCATATTCACTAAAATACCTTTTAGCAACTGAGAAAATATTTTTACGAGGTTGAATAATTTCTGTATCAACACCAATATCAACACTTGATACAGTCATAATAATCTTATTGCCACTATGACTTATACTAAAATGCTTATCATTATAGTTTTCTAAATAAGGTTTATTTGTATTATTTGTAGAAAACTTCAACTTTGAAAGTTTAAAATATTCGGTGAAAACGAAATAACGGATAAACTGGGAAAAAAGCTTTTCCTTGTATGTTTTTGAAGTAACATCTAGATTAAGCTTGAAACTTTTAGCCATCTGCTCGATATCTTCAATATAAAAATCTTCAGTATTTAAGATAAAAAGGCTAACTTGGCAAGACATTAATACTACTCTGCAGCAATATCAGAAATCATATTTGTCTTACCTAGTAAAGTATTTATATACTCTATATCCTTAGAAGTAAGACTTCCTTGCAACTCTTTAAGTCTGACATAATCTTCTACATAATTGAAGATAGAGTCAGCAAAAGAAAGCTGTGCTTGGACTAAAATTGCCTGTCTATTAAGCAAATCAACAATAGTCTGTGTCCCAGCTTCAAACCCTTCTAATATAGCTTTTACTGAAGCTAAACCAGAGTATACTGACTTCTTAAAGGCATCAATTCTAACAACGTCAAGTACAACGGTTTGGTAAGCTTCAACTGTTCCAGCATAAACCTCTCTTTTGGTCTGTAGCAATTGGTAATCTGCTGCTTGGTTATCATAACTTGCCTTTTTTAGGCTTGCATAATCAGAACCACCTTTTAAGATATTCCAATTTAACTGTCCTCCAACATTAGCTACATCGAACTTCTTAGGGATATTAGCTGTTTGGATAGCTGAACCACCAAGCTTGTTACGGGTCATCTGAACTCCACCGACTAAATTAAGCTTAGGAAAGAAATTACCCCACTCTATACCAACACCTTCTGTTGTAGCTTCATATTCAAAATCTTTTTGCGATACATCTAGGTTATGAATCTGAGAAGTGCTGATCCAGTAGTTAATATCATTAGGAATAGGGTCTACAAATTCTGTATCTTTGGAGATATAAAGAATAGCACTAATTCGCTTACCTATAAGCTTAGCCATCACTGCTTTTGCATTAACTAATGCTCTTTGCGCATCAGCTCTATCTGCTATAGCTTGTCGATACTGAGCATCAGTAGTTTTAAAATCTGCGTATGAAACCATACCCGCATCATATTGATATTTTTGTGTATTATATAACTTTTTGTTCCATGCTTCATTGGCAAACTGAAACTGTAAAGCTTGTTCTGCTCTTAATAATTCAAAGTAAGCAGTAACAGTATTAGTAACAAGGGTTTGCTCAGCTTTAGCATAAATCATTGCATATGATTTTTGCAAATAAGTCGCTCGAGTATATGTTTTCCATTGAGTCCAATCAAATAATGTTTGTGAACCTTGAAAACTAGTACTTTGCGCTGTATCTGTAACTTGTCCACCGAATTGATCGTAATTATCTCGACGAAGATTAAAACCAAAATCAACCTGTGGTAGCAATGCACCTAATGCAGCAGGTACAGTCTCGACATTTGCAGAAAAAGTTGATCGAGCTGCTAAATAATCAGCATTATGCTCAGCTGCTAACTTATATACATCTGTTAAGCTATAGAACTTTTCCTTAACATCTCCAGCCATCGCAACTTCGTCTGCTTTTTTAAGATCATAGAACTTATTATCTTCTCTTATTTTATCAACTTTTGCATATTGCTTCTCAACAGTATACGGATTTGATGCAATGTCTGTACCGATAGGCCTACCCGCAGTAGGCTTAGGCTTTTCTTTATTCTCACTTGTATCTGGGTTCGTATCATCAGCAAATACTGAGCCGAACGCACAAATCCCCAACAAATATAAGAAGTATTTTTTCATATTGCTCTACTTATTGTATATATCAAACAAAAACTTTTTGTCATATTCGTCTGCACTTGTTTTTTTAAGCAAATACGCTTTATTACAAATATTAGTTTGTACAACAAAAACCATTCTACCATCTAAGTCTAGAAGCTGTAACAATGACTCATCAATATCACTCTCCTGAACAGCACTAGTGATAAATACACAATCATATTTTTTATCATTCTCAATAATATTTGTAAGATGCTCAGCATTATTAAATTCAGCATTGAAGATATTTAAACTTGCTAAACTACGACGAGTTTGACCAAGCATATCGTCACTATAATCAAGGATTTCGACACTATTTGAAATCTTAGCCAAAAGTGCTGCAGTGTAGCCACATTCAACACCAAGCATTAAAACATCATCACTTTCTCTTATTTCCAAAGAATTAAGCAATTTTGCTGTAAGCATAGGGCTTTTTATTTCTCTAGAGCCCAAAACAAGATTTGTATCACAATACGCTAAGTTTTTATATTGGTGAGGTAAAAAATCCTCTCTAGCGATGCTAGACATTGCCTCTATTAAACTTCCATAGGCAATACCTTCAGGCATTACTTGCTGCTTAATCATATTTTCTCGAGCAAATTCGAAATTCATATCAGAACCTTATTAAAAGTGTGAAATCTATCGCATAAAACTAGACTATGATAATACCACAATCATCAATTAAAGAAAATACTCAGACTAAGGTGAAAATTTTCAAATAGTAGATTCTATTTTAGATATGTAGTTGAAACCTTCTCTTATCAACTTAACTATAAATATAGCACTATTAGTAAGAGCACTAGAAATAAGAAGTTCCTTAAATAAATACTTAGTTTTGTTTTTCATAAAAAGCTAATCTTTCTTCATTATTGAGTTATCGCATAGCTTCAATAAATTAAGAGAGCAAGAATTTAAGTTTCTTATTTAAAACTGGGACTAAAACAAATAAAATAAGTGCAGCAATAATGCCTAATAAAGTAAAGTATCCAAAAGCCCTCATATAAATATCTATAGTCTCACTTGGTGCTAGTGAACCAACCTTACCATCTCCACTAATCAACGCTCCAAAACTAGCTGCCAGATAATTTGCAAAGGCTGAACTTAAAACCCATACACCCATAAAAAAACCAACCATTCTTTTAGGAGCTACGACACTAATCATAGCCAAACCAATAGGACCGATAAAAAGCTCCCCTAATGCTTGTAAAAGATAACTTACATTTATCCACCAAGATGAAATGAAACCATTTTTTGCCGTCAGTAATATAGCCACCACCAACAGTAAAAAAGATAAACTCATGATTAAAAGACCTGTAGCAAATTTCACAGGATATGTATGAGGATTGGAATTAAAACGCTTACCTAAATATGCATATAATGGACCAAATAAAATTATAAAAAATGGTTCTACAGATTGAAAAGCACTTGTTGGTATTACAAAACCTAATATTTCTCTATTAACATTTCTTTCTGTAAATACATTCATCATCCCTCCACTTTGTTGCAAAAGAATCATAAAAACCATATAAAAGAGAGTCAAAATTACAGTGATATATATTCTATCTCTATCATTAAGCTCAGAATTAAAAATAAAATAGATTATTAGCAGTGTTGTTGCTAAACCTATTATAAACAATACTTTACTAGCCCAAAATGGATAACTCAATAAGATGAAAATAAATAAGATAAGGCATAGTAACGATAATGTTAAAGCAATCCAGTAAAAAACCCTCTTAATCAGATTGAGTTTGCTCTTTTTTATATCGTTATAATACTTACTGCCGTTTATAAATATTGCCAAACCGATCAACATCCCAACACCAGCTATTCCAAAAGCTAAATTCCAGCTATATGTTACAGCTATATAAGAGCACACTAAAGGGGCAGTAATTGTACCTACATTCATCCCTATATATAAAAATGTAAAACCTTGGTTTCTCTTGTGTGCATTCTTTTTAGCAAATATAGCACCAGTTATCGCTCCTATACTAGGCTTAAATAGGCCAGTACCAACTATTACTATACTTAAGCCCATAAAAAAACAAATATTTTCACTATCAGGAACTATCATCACAAAATGTCCTAGAGCTATAAGTGAAGCGCCTATTATTATTGATCTATATTGGCCAATATATTTATCTGCTATAATTCCACCGATAATAGGGGTACCATATACCATCGAAGCATATGCCCCATAAATCAAGTAAGCTCTAGCATCTGACATGTCAAAATGCTTAAACAAATATAAGATTAGCAATGCTGTTATTCCATAATAACTAAACCTTTCCCACAGCCCAGTTAAGAATAGGTGTGTCATGCCCTCAGGATATTTTGTTAGATTAGCTTTAGCTACAGCGCTCATACTCAATCTCTCCCTGAGTAGCTTTAATAAGAGCTTGCTCTATGTCGCTTTGTAAATCCTCTACATCCTCAATCCCTATTGAAAGCCTTACTAAAGTATCAGAAATACCATGCTTTTCTCTAATTTCTTTGGGTATAGAAGAGTGCGACATAAGTGCAGGAATAGATGATAAACTCTCAACACCTCCAACACTTACTGTGATAGAAAAAAGCTTTAGCGATTCTAAGAAAACTCGAGCAGTTTCAGCAGTTCCTTGGAGTTCTAAAGCTATAACCCCTCCAAAACCAGTCATCTGACGCTGAGCAATTTCGTATCCAATGCTACTTTTCAAGCCGGGATAATGAACATTTTTTACCTGCGCATGTTCTTCTAACCACTCAGCTAAATTCAAAGCATTTTGATTATGTTTTTCCATTCTAAGAGCTAAAGTTTTTAGACCTCTTGCAGCAAGGAAACTATCAAAAGGTCCTGCTACAGCTCCTCCAGCTAATTGCACAAACTCTATTTGCTTAATTAAGCTTTCATCACTAACAGCAACAATTCCACTAATAACATCAGAATGACCATTAATATATTTAGAAGCTGAATGGACAACTATATCAGCACCTAATAAAATAGGGTTTTGATTATATGGTGTGGCAAAAGTATTATCAACAACTAATATGAGGTTATTTTGCTTACAAAACCTACTAATTTTTTCGATATCAACTATATTTAGTAAAGGGTTAGCAGGGGTTTCTAACCACACCATGCGAGTATTTTTTTGTAAACTTTGTTGTAATGAATCAATATGATCAAAATTAATATAACTAATTTCATGGTTTGAAGTTTTACGCTTCACCTCCTCAAAAATTCTGTAAGTTCCACCATATATAACATCTATAGCAATTATATGGCTACCTGCTGACAAAATATCTATTACAGCATTAATTGCAGCTATTCCTGATGCAAAAGCAAACGCTTTTTCTACTCGCTCTAATTCAGCTACAGCTTTTTCATACTGAAATCTTGTTGGGTTGCCCACTCTCCCATATTCAAACTCACAAACCCCAGGGCTTTGTTGAGCGTATACTGAAGATGTATAGATTGGGGTAGTTACAGCTCCTGTAGCTTTATCACCTGGTGAACCAGCATGTACAGAAAGAGTGTTAGGTTTAAAGTTAGATTGAGTCATATTTTCTCTCCTATTGTTTTTATAAAAACCACTAAAACAAATAAGAGACAAATAGATTATCTTCGTTTTAGCAGAATTTATATAGCGCTCGCAATTTGAGATAAATCAGCGCATTTTATTTATGGGTTTATTAAGTTATCTTAAGCTTTATCACCATACTCTTGCATGTGCTTAGCTGTACGTTTATTTTTACCATACATAAAGTGGTTTTCCATATTTTCATTATACTTGCTAGCTGGTACTGTTAGGCCTACAGCATCGGCAACTTCTCTTATATGCATAGGGCTCGCTCCACAGCATACACCAAGATAATTAACGCCCATATTATAAGCTTTTTCAGCAAAATCTCTTATTTCGTAACGATTACAAAATAGTGGATCTAATGCTGTTGGGAATGTTCTACCATGAGGAGATGGACAACCACAGCCATTATTGTCTGGAAGATTAAAAAATGTAGAATGCTCATCATTTGTTCTGTAAGGTACTGGCAATCCTGCAACATGGCACTTAACTGCTTTGCGTATCTTTTCTAAATCTGGAAGCATTGTCTCAGGACCTCTAAAACAGTTTAAACCTACCACATCAGCACCACGCTTTTCCAACTCTTTACAAGTATCAACGATTGACCATCCATCACGCATGATATTTTCAGCCATTGGTGCGATAGTTACAATTGTTTGAAGTCCCGTTTTCTTCATAATTTCTAGTGCTTTAAAAGCTTCTTCAGCATAATAAAAAGTTTCACCAATAAGTATATCAGCACCTTCTTCTACAGCCCAAGTTACCATTTCCTCAAACATTTCAGCTACTTGACGTTGAGACTCTTCATCATTTTCTTTCCAAATATTAGAGTTTGAAATATTACCTGCCATCAAGTTTGGTTGCACACCTTCAGGAGTTGAATCTGCAACTTTCTTAGCTATGCGTAAAGCAGCTCTATTTAAAGGCTCAAGTAAATGCTCTTTACCGGCTACTCTTAACTTTTCTCTATGACCATTGTATGTAAAAGCTTCGACAATATCTGAACCGGCATGCTGAAACTCTCGGTGTAAATTTTCTATAACATGAGGGTTATCAAGAGAAACCATTGGTACAAATTCACCAGAAGATAAATAACCTCGGCGCTCAATTTCAAACAAAAAACCTTCTGCACAGATTACAGGGCCTTTATCTAGTCTTTCTAGTAGGGTTTCTTTTTTCATTTTTGGGTAGTCTCCGTGTTTTATTAGTAAATCAATTTTGAGTTAATCTCAAAAAAACTTTTGACTAAAACGAAGTAAACAAGACTTTTGGGGAATCGTTTTCGTTTTAGCATAATTTATAAAGCGCTCGCAAGTTGAAATAAATCAGCGCTTGAATAAACATTATCATATCAGCTAAGATAAATTCAACTTTTTTTACAGTAAATTATGAAGATTTGATTGTTTTTTAAAAGTTGAAAGCAATAATAGTATAAAATAATGCTGAGATTATTTGAAATAAAATTCAAGATTTTAAAAACTCTGCAAACTATACTTAGCTTCCATAAACTCGTAGATACCATCATCAGAGCCTTCTCTACCAAGACCTGACTCTTTAACCCCTCCAAACGGTGCTTTTTCTGACGAAATCACTCCTGTATTAATACCAATCATTCCATATTCTAGTTGATTACGAACTCTTCGAATTTGTGCCATATCTTCACTAAAGAAATAGCTAGCTAATCCATAATTGGTGTTATTTGCTCGCTCGACAGCTTCTTCTTCATTTTCGAATTCAAATATAGCTATTAGAGGACCAAAAGTCTCATCACAACTAACAAGCATTTCATCTGTTATATTATCTAAAACTGTTGGTTTAAAGAATTTGCCACCTAACTCTTCATCAACCTTACCACCATAAATAAGCTTTGCTCCCTTTGATATAGCATCATCAATATGCGTTTGTACTTTTTCAACAGCAGAATTATTTATTAACGGACCGACTTTTACACCTTCATCTAGACCATTACCTAGTTTAAGGCTAGCAACTTCAGCTTTAAGCTTAGCTACAAACTCTTTTTTGATACTTTTATGAACAAACACTCTATTTGGTGCAACACAAACTTGTCCTGCATTTCTAATTTTAGAGTTTATAAGTCCTGCTATAGCTTTATCTAAATTAGCTCGTTCAAATACTATAAACGGAGCGTTACCCCCTAATTCTAAAGATACTTTCTTAACACTCTCAGCAGCTTGTTGCATAAGTAGCTTTCCAACCCCAGTAGAACCAGTAAATGTGATTTTTCTTACTGCTTTACTCTCTAGCAACTCTTTGCCAATAATTTTAGAATCACCACATACCACATAAAATAAATCTTCGTCTCCACCAGCTTCGACAAAAAGCTCTTTACACACAAAAGCAGATAGTGGTGTTAGCTCAGACGGTTTCAGTACTACACTACACCCTGCAGCAATAGCAGGTGCAACCTTTCGCGTTATCATTGCAAACGGAAAGTTCCAAGGTGTAATTGCAGCAACCACACCCACAGGTTGGTAGTCTACTCTACCCTCCATATTTTCAAGGTTTGGATCAAAAACCCTACCATCTATTCGATTAGCTTTTTCAGCATACCATCTTATGAAGTTTGCTCCGTACTGAAGTTCACCTTTTGATTCTGCTAAAGGCTTACCACTTTCTATAGTTATAATCTCTGCAATATCATCAGAATTTTGCATTATAAGATCATACCAGTTCAATAAAAGATCTGCTTTTGATCGTGCAGATTGGTCTTTAAATATTGCTTGAGCTTGTTTTGATTTAGCTATAGCGTTTTGCACATATTTTGCAGATTTATTTTCTAAACTACATATTAGCCCATCAGTTGCAGGGTTTCTTAGTTCAAAGCTGTTTTCTGCAGCACAAGAATATTTATTTAGAATTTTTTGTAAAACTTTATTGTTTAGCATTTTATAATCTCCTTAATTAGATAAACTACGGCTTCATCACATTAATATTAAATTCTTCTCTTAAGTCTTTAAGAGGTATATCGAAGTATTCTCCATGAGAATGCCAATTCCATTTTTTTGTCATTTTATAAGATCTAAAAATAGCTGAAAGCATATCTGGAATATAAACAAGCATCATTAGGTAAACTCTAAACATGCTGCCGTAATGTTTCTTATAACTTTTCATAACAGTTCTATAATCAACTCCTGTTATCTTAAAAAACTTCATATATTCTTTAAATGTCATATCAGAACCAAAAAGTGTCCAAGTATCATTGATACTTTCTCCTCTTAACTGAAAAGGTATAGTTCCAAAAATCACATGGGTAACATCATGATTCCTGAACCATTGACTAACATCATCATGGCCATCGTTTTTATTCAAAAACTTATAATTATCTATATATTCTTGTAACCCTTCTCTTAGGGTTAGTTCACAGTTTTGGCTTAGATATTTCATAAAGAGTCCTTATTAACCTGAAATCTAAAAGGCTTACTATATAGCCTGAATAGCCGTAATAGCAATCGTATAAGTTATATCATCAACTGTAGCACCACGAGACAAATCATTTACAGGCTTATTTATACCTTGTAAAACAGGTCCAATACTCAGTACATTTGCACTTCTTTGGACTGCTTTATAGACTGTATTACCAGTATTTAAGTCAGGGAATATAAGTACAGTAGCTTTACCTGCAACAGGGCTATTTGGAGCTTTTTTAGCAGCTACACTCTCTATCATCGCAGCATCATACTGTAATGGTCCGTCGACAAGTAGCTCTGGAGCTTGTTGCTTAAGAAGTTCTGTAGCTTTGCGAACCTTTTCTACTTGAGCTCCTGAGCCTGATGAACCTGTACTATAGCTTATCATTGCAACACGTGGCTCAATGTTGAATTTTTTAGCAGATTCAGCACTTTGCATAGCTATATCTACAAGCTGTTCAGCCGTTGGATCTTGGTTAACAGCACAATCAGCAAACACAATCACCTCATCAGGCATACACATAAAAAATACCGATGATACTAGTGATGCACCAGGTTTAGTTTTTACAAGTTGTAACGCTGGGCGTAACACATCTGCTGTAGTATGTTCAGCACCTGATACAAGGCCATCAACCTCACCAAGCTGTAGCATAAGTGTAGCTAGTACAATTGGGTTTTTAAGAGCATCTCTTGCTAGAGATTCAGAAAGCCCTTTGTGTTTTCTAAGCTCAACTAACGCATCTACATACTTTGTAAAAGCGTTATTATCAAAGTTAATAATTTCGATATCCTGTGGTAGAGTAAAGCCATTTAGCTCAGCAACATTATGGATTTTTCCCTTATCTCCAATCAGCACACATTTTGCTAGACCCTGTTCTTGACAGTTTTTAGCTGCCAGTAGAGTTCTAGGCTCATAGCTTTCTGGTAGGATTATTCTTTTTTGAGCTTGTTTTGCCATTTTTAATAAATGATACCTAAACGCAGGTGGCGACATAATTTGATGCTTAGATAAATTTTCACTAACAGCTTTGAATATCTTTTCTTTATCTAATGAATTAATCACCACATCTTTTACTTCTTGAATACGCTCTTTGTCATCTAAAGGTATACCCATTACATCAATATTAGCGATACGCAAAATAGTACTTACACTTCTACTTTTAGTGCTAAGAATAGCTACACCCGATTCTTGAGCAGTATTTAAGCAAAGTTTTTTGATATCATCATCGAGATAATCTTTTACAGTTAAAACTACACCTGCTATCTTCATACCATTTTTGGCAGCTAAACATACCGCTAGCAATATATCAGACCTATCAGCAGAAGTTATGACAAGAGAGTTTGGTGTAAGGTCTTTGATGAAGTTATCAACCCCACGCGAGCACATCATAACTCGTTGTACTCTGGAGCTTAGATCAACATTTGTAAGCTCATCAAGTTTGAGGTTATTTTTAATATCTAACACTCTTGGGTAGGTTTTTTCATTTTTCCACTCAACAGCACCTAGTAGCTCAAAGCCTTTATGTTTAAACACTTCTAAATTTTTCAGGTCACTAACAGCTATGTTTTTTTGATGGTCTAAATCAATATCTTCATCAGTTAAACTAAAATTTAAATATCCATCTTCATTATAGGTGGCATTTATTTTAGTGATTATAGCACCTAAGATATCAGCCTTTTTAGGTAAGCTTCTACGCGAATACTCTAAGTCTTCATTAAGCTCAACTAGAGATTTGTTACCATGATAACTTGCAATGATAACTTTAGCAGATAGTGCTTTGATAATTTCTATATTTAGCTCATCAACTACGCTATTTAATGAATAAAGTGGATGACTATTGTTACCTTGTCGGAAAAGCCCTGAAAATACAGCAAAATCCTTATCTAAACATTTTTCATAATACTTACTTAGAAGTATCTCAACAAAATCTTTTACACGATTGTTAAGTAAGTACTTCTCAATTTCTTCAATTGATAAATCCATATCATAAATAGGATGGAATGTAGTAACTTTCAAACCCTCTTGTTGTAATGCATATTCTATAGATTTAGTAAGCATTCTAAGACCGGTGTACTTAGAGGTTGGTAAAATAAATATTGTGTCTTTCATTTATAAGCCTCCTTAGATAAGGTTTAATGTGTCTTGCGCTATCATCAACTCTTCATTTGTAGCTATAATCATGATTTTATGGCTATCTTGTGACTGTATTTGTGTATTGGCATTTTTATTTTTAGTATTGTCTATTTTAAAACTAATATTTTTTAATTTGGAGACTATCTGCTCTCGAATATTAGCAGCATTCTCGCCAATTCCACCAGTAAAAACTAAAGCATCAAGCTTATCAAAATGTAACATATATTTAGACACAAACTCTGCTACTCGCTGACAAAACATTTCTATAGCATGCTTTGCTAATTTATGGCCACCTTCTGCTAGCTCAGAAACCTGACGCATATCATTATGCCCACAAATACCTAGTAAACCACTTTGCTTATTTAGCATGGTTGTAGTTTGCTTAGCATCATAACCAAGATTATCTGCCAAATACCCAAACACACTTGGGTCGATAGAACCACTTCGCGTACCCATCACAAGACCATCAAGCGGAGTAAGCCCCATACTTGTATCTCTACTTTCACCATCAACTACCGCTGTTATACTACACCCATTGCCAAGGTGGGCCACTATAAAGTTACCTTTTTCTTTACCTAAAAGCTCCGCCGCTTTCATTGATACAAATTTATGAGATGTACCATGAGCACCGTACTTTCTGATTTTTTGGCTTTCCGTTAGCTCTCTAGGTATTGCATACTCTGCGATATAGCTAGGTATAGTTTGATGAAATGCTGTATCAAAAACTGCTACCTGCGGAAGCCCTACAAATATCTCCTTACAAAAATTGATACCCTCAACATGAGCAGGGTTATGTAGAGGTGCAAGAGGTATACAAGCTTTGATTTTTTCTAAATTTTCAGGTGTAATAATTGCAGAGTGAGAAAAATACTCACCACCAGCAACCACTCTATGACCTATAGCTATAACTTTATCAAAAAAGCCCTTTTCATCTAAATAGTTTTTAAGCTCCAAGAAAACATCTTTGTATTGACCATTTTTGATATAAAGTTGCTTTTTTTCATCTCCTTTGAATGTAATCGAGCAATTTTCTTGAGAAATGTTTTCAGCTAAGCCTGTAAATAGAGACTCTGCTGTCTTTGGATTTATAAGGGCAAATTTAACTGAAGAACTACCGCAATTGAGTACTAAAATGTGTGACATGGTTATATTTAAATATTAAATGATCTATTAAATAGCTATTATACTATTTGTTATTAGCTAAGACCATCATTGTGTATAGCTATAAGATTATATTCGCTGAGTTTGTATTTACCATAAATAGAATAACTGATAATATACTTACAACTTATAATAATTAAACCAAAATATCATGAAACACATACTACTAGTTATCTTACTTTTTGTTAGTTTTAACGCTTTTTCTTGTTCTAGCAAAAACCAACTTACTATCACGATTAATACTGTAGAGAAATCAAACTTCCCACACAAAGAATATGTCAGCTTAGGTAAGAAGCTCTTTAATGATGATCTCTTATCAAGTGAATTACACTCTTATAGCGCTCAAATAAACCACTCATCAGGAACTCTAATTTTTGATGTTGCTTCCGATAAGATGAAAAAACAGATACTAACCAAAGTCCAAAAGATTCTAGCTAAACAAGGTTTACGCGAAACACGAGTAACTTTAAGCGAATTACAAAAAACTCAAGCCTAAGCTCCTGGGAACTTATATTTATCGTTGATTGTTTCAGAATACTTTGTAGTCAGCTCATTAGTCAAGCTCTCTGTGACTGCAAATACACTCGCTACTGTAGTCTTTGTGAATACATCTAAAAGTTCTTGTGCTTTTTTAGGGTCTTTTTTATACAGCGAAATATACTCTTTCTCAAAAGCTTGCTGATTTTGCTGTATTTGTTTATTCAATATCGCAAATTTTGCCTTTATAATCGGAGCATACTTAGGGAAGTTAAGCATACCTAACATCTGTAGCTTTCTAAATTTCCAGTATGCAGAGAAATTATCAGCATGATTATCTCCAACTTGGTATTCCAAAGGGATTTTTGCTCCTTGGTAAAAAGGCACATAAATACTCAAAGCACCCATTCCTAGGCTTAGATATTCAATATTTGCTATTGGTAACGGCAAATCATCCTTCAAAGATAATATATGTGATTGTTGAGTTCTGTATACAGATATTGGTCTAGCTGTCACAGATGGATCTTGTAGTTCATAAGGATCATGTTTCGTGTTTTCAAAATGGCTATTTAAAGCATGCTCCACATCATCGATAGAAATCTTATTTTCAGGCGTTAGAAATGTTGGAAAACTATTACCTTTATATTCTGTAGCTTTTTGTGATGGTGTAA
Organism: Francisella adeliensis; assembly: GCF_003290445.1. Taxonomy (NCBI): domain Bacteria; kingdom Pseudomonadati; phylum Pseudomonadota; class Gammaproteobacteria; order Thiotrichales; family Francisellaceae; genus Francisella; species Francisella adeliensis. The sequence goes on from NZ_CP021781.1 coordinate 1,917,983, forward strand.
ATAGATTCTGTAAATATTTTACTCTTGGATAGTTATATCCAGCATCTGAAATATTATCTTGACTATAGATTTTTCTGAAATCAAAATCTCCGCCTTTATATAAACCATGTTCAGTAGCAAAAGAAACTAAACCTGGAGACATCATTACATTTTCTTTATCACCTAAATCAATCACACCTATTCTACTTTGATTTGCAGATACAAAATATTTATCAGCAGGGATTTTTACGGCTACCCAATTATGACCACCAGCATTTTCAAGATACCACGCCTCATTTTTATCGGCAAAAGCCACACCAAAACCTTCTGATGAACCATACTTTTCTATAATTTGTCCTAGAAGAGATACACCCTCTTTTGCAGAATGTATTTGTGGTAATAGTATAGTAGCACTAGCCTCTTCTGATACGCCATTGCTGACATAAGGATCTACCTTTAGTACTTTTTCATTACTAAAAATTGTCTCTGTAGCTGAAACAGATACACCTTCATCGTTGAAACCAGACTCTTCAAACCCATGGTTATCAGTCTGCCAATCAGGGACTCCTGAATAACCTAACAAATTATCTGGGAGCTGGTATTTGAAACCATTTTCAGGCTCTTCATGATTTTGATAAAGGTAACCATGCTTTAGTGGAGGGTGATACACAAATCTCACTGCACCACTGTCTGAAGGACCATCCACATTACGAGAAACAATAATTGAGCCATCAGCAGAAACATCTTTTCCAACAATAATAGTTGTACAAGAAAGTCCATAAGAAAAACCTACTACAGAGGCTATAGATATTAGTATTTTTTTAAGTTGCATATTAGATTTACTGTTTAGAGATTTCTAATTTAGTATAGCCTTATAAATGTAAAGATAAAACATATATAATAGCGTTATTAAAAGATGTGACTATTTTATTAGCCCATGGAAATTATGATGAGACTGTACCAATTTCTTGTATAACTTTCTTTTCCTCTGTATTAAAAGCACTATTTTCTTTTAATGTTTCAAATACTGATCTTGCTAAAACTCTTCCTGCCTCTATATCACTTTGCCAATGAGCACCACATATAACTCTACTATAACCATAATCCATACCTCGAGCCAAAATTTGCTCTCTGAATTTTTCAGGTAAAATATCTGCTAAAACATACGCTACAGTCATTCCTCTTGTAGAGTGTCCTGATGGGTATGAAATACTTCTTTTAGAAGATGTAGAATCGTCACCCTGACAGCTAACAGTATGATAATAGTAATAAGGCCTGTCTCTTGCATATGCAGTCTTTGCTTTTTCTGTAGAATTATTACCATCAAGAACTACTTTAGTAAAAATATCTGTAGTTGCGTTTTTTATCTTGACTTTATCCTCTTCAGATATATTAAGAGGATCTATAAATATTTGTTGATAATACTCTGTTGTTTTACTCGCATCTGCAATAGTTTGATCCATTCTCTCTTTTGATATTGGCTGACCATTAAAAAACTTATTGTTTTGATAAAGAGTTTTCGTTATTTCTTGATCTTGAGCAAAGGTAGGAGAATTATGTCCATTAGAATCAACTTCCATGCTCGGAGGTGGTGGAAGAATTTCTTTACTATCTGGTAATGCTGTAGGTGATAAGAAACCATCTTCAGCAAATGCTGTTAGGCTACATAGAGTTAATATTGCTATGATTAATTTTTTATTCACAATAAGTTTCTCAATTATTCTTTAAGATTTCATTATAATACTACATTGATTAATTAAATCAAGCCACAAATGTTAAAAATATATTATGTCACTTAAAAATGTGTTTTTTTGTGAGCCCTTGTTTATAATTACCATTTTAATTGAAAATTATCGGAGTCATTTTTTTATCATGATGGAAGTTTTTAATACTACATTTGTACTGTTTTTCACTATTTTCTTTGGTCTAATTATGGGCTACAGCAAAATATTTCCCAAAGGTTCTGATAAAACATTTATCCACCTGGTTTTCTATATTCTTTTACCATTACAGCTTTTTTTAAGTTGTTATCGTACAGACACCTCAACTCTTAGCTTTAATTATGGTCTTGCTTATGTTGGCAGTATGCTAGTTATGGCTACTTTCACTTTTTTTATAACTATAAAACTGATGAAAGGAACTAAAGTAGATGGTGTATTAAACTCTATGTCTGTTACTCAAGTAGATGGAGCTTATTTTGCGATACCTTTATTTATGCTGGTATTTTCATCAGCAGCATTTGCGATACCTTTAATGGCTATACAAAATATAGTATTTTTCACAGTTAGTGTTTTGATGATAGAGCTATTACAAAAAAATAGCTTATCTGGGACTAGCAGTGTTACATTTGTAATTAAGAGAATTATCAAAGTATCTTTTACAAACCCAATCATATTATCTTCTGTATTAGGTTTTATTTTTGGCGGTCTTAAAGTACCAATAAACCACAACATAACTCATTCTTTTGAATTTCTTGGTAAAGCATCTGCACCTGTTGCATTATTCTCAATAGGTTTGTCATGTAGCTATGGTTTAAGACAGTTTAAAGTTGACTACCAAATGCTAGCGATATGTGTACTTACAGTTCTTAAGCTCTTAGTGTTTCCTTTAGTAGCCTTGCTATTTGGTTTAGCTCTAGGTTTGCATGGTAATTTACTATTAGCTTTGATTTTGCTGTGTAGTACCCCAACAGCTACCCATAACTATATAATAGCTAACCAGTATGATCTACCTGAACAAGTTAATATTCAAACATTTGTAGTTGTATTCACAACAATACTTAGCTTTTTAAGTGTAAATATGTGGATGTATTTTATAAAATAGTATTGTTTATCTTGAGATCCTCGTTTTACCTAGAAGGCTCTTTACATTATCCTTTTTTTAAACTAGCCTTAGACTATTAAGGTTTATAGCAATTAAACATGCAACATACCAAGCCAACATTATTACAAAAAATTCTAGCCCCTTTCCGTGACTCAAAAATGTTTAGCATGCTTATTTTAGGGTATGCTTCTGGACTCCCTCTAATGCTAACAGCATCATCTTTGCTATTATGGTATAAAGATAGTGGCATAGACACTCAAAAAATTGCTTTCCTTACGCTTATAGCACTTCCTTATACTGTAAAATATCTATGGGCTCCTTTCTTAGACAAAATAAGTATTCTTGGTCTTGGTAGGCGCAAAGGCTGGATACTTTTAACTCAAGTATTATTGATTTCACTTATAGCTTTTATGAGTCTTTTTTCTCCCGCAAGCTCTCCTTTGATTATCGCATTTATTGGTTTTTTAATTTGCTTTGTTTCAGCTACCCAAGATATTGCTATCAATGCTTATCAAACAGAAGTTTTAACTGAACATGAACGAGCTTTAGGTAATGCTGTTGCTGTGATGGGTTATCGTATCGGAATGATTGTTACTGGCTCAATTGTACTAATCATTGCTGATAAACTTCATAATAACTGGAATCTCACATGGTTAATGATATTACCATTTTTTATAATTTGTCCACTATATACTTTATTGCTTAAAGAAAACCCTCAAAGCATTGCACCCAAATCTTTTAGAGAAGCCTTCACAATACCTTTTTTTGATTTTTTTACACGTAAAAATGTCTCTGCTGCAGTCATAATACTGATTATAATCATTGTCTATAAACTAGCTGATGCTATTGCTTTTTCATTAAATACCATCTTTTTTGTAGATATTGGTTTTGATAAAACTACCATAGCTGTTTCATATAAAGCTTTCTCACTAGTAGCAACTATTTCTGGACTTATTTTTGGTGGTTTGGTCGCTAAAAAAATTGGGGTTTATCGTAGTTTCTTATACTTTAGTATACTAATGGCTTGCGCAAACTTAACTTATGTCGCACTAGCTATAGTCGGTAAAAATTATTATCTAATGGTTTCATCTGTAGCTGTTGAATACTTTTTTGGCGCAATGGGTACAGCGATATTAGTGGCTATGATTATGAGCTTGGTAAACCTAAAATTCTCAGCAACACAATTTGCAATATTAAGCTCTATTGATTCACTTGGGCGTGTACTAGTTGGACCACTAGCTGGATATATACAGTCTCACTATAATTGGGAAGGACTATTTATTTTTAGCTTTGCAGTAGGAATGATTGTCTCTTTGGCAATATATCTATTTAGAAAGCAGATTAAAGGCATGGCAAACTTAAGTTAGTTGATGTAATTATCAAACCTTTCATCTAAGCTAGCTTCAACACTAATCGTTTTATCTTGTTTTTCATCAAAAAACTCAAGACTACCCGCATGAAGCAAAAGCTTGTTAACACCTTTTCGATCTAAAAGATTATCTTTAATAGTATTGCCATATTTCTTATCTGCTACTATAGGATGTCCCATTTCTTTACAGTGTACTCTTATCTGATGGGTTCTACCTGTTTCTAATTTTATTTTTAGCAGACTAAATTCATCTTTGATATGCTTTACATTAAGTATATGTGTAACAGTATTCTTACCCTCTTGTTTGTCAACTTTTACTACTCTTTGGCCATCTTTGGTCTCAGTGCGTTTAAGTGGTAGATTTATAGTTTTAAGGCTTTTGTCCCACTTACCATGAACAACAGCATAGTAAATCTTATCAACCTTTCGTTCTTTAAAAATATCAAAAAAATACACCAAAGAACTATGTTTTTTAGCCAATATCACACAACCTGATGTCTCTTTATCTAAACGATGAACAAGGTCTAATCTTCTTGCTTTTGGGCGAAGTTGTCTTAATCTTTCTACTAAACCAGAGTTAACTCCAGATCCACCATGAACTGCTAACCCTGATGGTTTATTAACGATAATATAATCATCATTTTCATAGAGTATTTTACTCTCAAGAAAATCAAGGTGTGACTGAGATACTTTTACCTCTGCTTGCTCATCCTCAAGCATAAATGGCGGTACTCGCACTATATCTCCAGCACTGACCCTCGTTGTCTGTTTAACGCGCTTTTTATTTACACGCAAATCGCCCTTGCGAATCCAACGATATATCAAAGCCTTAGGAAGCTTAGAAAACTTGCCTAGTAAGAAATTGTCAATTCGTTGACCGTTTATGTCATCTGAAACTTCTAAGTGTTGTACTCTAGCCATTTATACTTCCAAAGTTAGAGTTTTGCATATCATTAAGCCTACTAATAGTACGTTGGAATTCAAACTTTAATTTTTCACCATTGTAAATATTTTTAAAATCTTGATTTGCTAAAATTATCACTTTTTTATTTTGATCATAACATTCATCAATAAAAGCAATAAATCTTCTTGCCATATCTTCATTATACTCATCAAAACCAACGAGATTATATAAAAATATTTGCTCAAACCTTTTACAAATTTCAATATAATCATAAGCACTTCTACCATCCCCACAAATAATAGAAAACTCAAAACAAACATCTGTGTGACTTAGTAATAAAGTCGGTATTTCTCTATCAAGGACATTTATACTCTTACCCTTATCAAAATCCTTATTATGCACAAAAAATCTATCAAAGAAATTTTTACGATTATGCTCATTATATGGGAATGTATAGTTTAAGTGCTCACTATCTACTAAAAACCTATAATCAACACCTGAGTCTAAGTTTAGTACGCTAACATTCTGCTTTAAAACCTCTATCGCTGGTAAAAAAAGCTCTCGCTGTAGTCCTCTTGAATATAGCTTTTGTGGCTCAATATTTGAAGTTGCTACTAAAACCACACCCAATGCAAATAGCTCTTTAAAGATATTTCCTAAAATCATAGCATCTGCAATATCTTCAACGAAAAATTCATCAAAGCAAATGATTCTAGTTTCTTTTGCTATTTGATTTGCAACTCTTCCAATAGGGTTCTTCTTACCTTGAAATCCTCGCAATCTTGAATGAATATCTTTCATGAAATGTGAGAAATGTTGTCTTGTTTTATTCGTAACAGGAACTTGTTCATAAAACATATCCATGATAAAAGTTTTACCTCTACCAACACCACCCCACATGTACAACCCTTGAATCTCAGGGTAAAGTTTTTTACCAAAAAGATTAAATTTTAGAGGTTTTTTTTCAACCAATTGATTATTTATATTTTGAAGCCTTTCAATTGCTTCTAACTGAAGAGAATCTGGTTTTAAGCCTAACTCTTTGACTTTATCGTAGTAGACTTGCTTAAGAGTAGACTGTTGTGGCATATTTATTTAACTTCCTTATCCTTGATTAATACTAACAAGAAAAAAGCCACGACCATACTTAAAACAAGTATTAAAAAGGCATTATGGTAAGCAGATACGTGAAAATATCGATGCGACCCTTCAACTGCAGTTTGTACAATATTATTATGAATGTCTATGTATTGACCTGTCCATGTCATGTCTAAAAAGTAACCAATTAACGGATCAAATATAGCCCCCAACAATGGCTCTCCTGTATTTATAAGTGCTGCAACAGTAGCTGCAACAATAATAGGATTTATACGATTACCTATTGCAAAAGCAAGCATATATACACCCAAACAAAAACCAAAGATAAACAGCAATACTCCCGAAATAGCTGGAGTAAGTTTAACTTGTAAGACTACCGCTAATGAAATTGTCGCAATAATATGAAATACGATCATTATCCCCACTCTATTATCAAACTTCTCAGAAAGTTTTCCTATAACAGGAGACCCTATCGCTAATCCTAGAAACATCATAGATACAATATAAGAAGCTTCTTTTGGTGTTACGCTATATAGCTCTCTAAAGTAATTATTGCCCCAAATACCACCAAATACATCTATTGTTGTGAAAGTTAAGCCTGTATATAGAGTCAAAAGCCAATTATTTTTATTAAATAGAACCTTTTTAATGCCTTCAAGGGTACTTGTTTTCTCTTTTAGATTATTAGAGAAGTCAGCATCTGGATTATAGTCTCTGACTAGTGCAAAATATAACAGTGCTATCAATATACTAAAGCATGCATAGCTCACTAATGCTGTATGCCATGATCCTGTCAGTTCTATCAGATAAACCAAAGGTACTTGACCTAACAAAGCTCCAGTCATGGCAGCTGTCATCAAGAAACTACATACAAAAGCAAACTTTCTTGGGTCAAACCATACAGCTGCGGCTTTAATATAACCAACAGTTGCAAAAGATGCTCCTATACCGATCATAAGCCTTGAGACACAACCTAATGCAAAACTATTAATATCTGCAGCTAAAACAAACAATAAAAGACCTATCGCAGATAGTATTAGTGAGAAAAAACTAACCTTTCTAAATCCTAACTTATCAATAACAGGTCCAGCCACAAAAAATTGACAAATTACAACAGCCCATAAAAATAGTGAAACCATTGCACTCATTTCTGTAGCGTTGATTGAAAAGCTACTCATCAAGTCATTTGCTATAAGACTCGGTGAAACATTCATTATGTACTTATCAATTAGCAAAAATGAGCTCAGACCAACAACAATCCAAGCATAGCCTTTTATCTTATGTAGTTTCATATATTTCTTTCTAAAAGGTTTAATAATTCATCAAAAGCCACCGATTGTTGTGGCTTATCTTGCTGTAAATATTTAATGTTTGCTATTTTATTCTCAATTTCTTGAGAACCTATAACAACAGCTATTCTTGCACCTGATTTATCAGCTTTTTTAAATTGTGATTTCATACTTCCAGATTTTAAATCCATTTCAATATTTAAATCTTTTAGCTCACTACGAATGCTATTTATTAAAACCATACTCTGATGAATTGTGGCTTCATCTACTACAAAAAAGACATCTAATTTATCTTTTTGAGCACTTAACTTGCCAAGCTCTTCTAAAAGCAAAAGTAATCTCTCCATACCGATACCAAAACCTATAGCAGGAGTTTTTTGTCCACCAAGATTTTCTACTAAAGTATCGTATCTGCCACCCGCACATATAGCACTTTGAGCACCAAGCTTGTCTGTAGTCCATTCAAACACTAAACCACTATAATAATCCAAGCCTCTTACAAGGTTTTTATTTATACTATAATCTACGCCTAATGCTGATACAAACTCACAGGTTTTCTCAAACCTTTGTAATTCTTGGGCGTCTATGTAATCAGTTAACTTAGGTGCTTGTCTAAGAATATTTTGAGTAGTAGAAACCTTACTATCCAATATTCTTAGTGGGTTTTTATCTAGTCGCTTTAATGAATCTTCATCAAGCTCATTGTGAAAGGGTTCTAAATATTTTAAAAGTGCTTGTGTGTACTCTTTACGACTAGCTATTGAACCTAAACAGTTCAACTCAAGCTTTATATCTTGAGAAAGACCGAGCTCACAGAACAAGTTCCATGCAATAGCTAAAATCTCTAAATCTATAGCCAAACCATCAAAACCATAAGCCTCAACACCAAGCTGATAGAACTGTCTATAGCGACCTTTCTGAGGTCGTTCATAACGAAACATTGGTCCTGAATAATATAGCTTCTGTGTTTGTCCACGATTAGCCAAGCTTTTTTCAATAACCATTCTTACACATCCAGCAGTACCTTCTGGTCGCATAGTAAGACTGTCACCATTTCTATCTGCAAAATCATAAGTTTCTTTAGATACAATATCTGAAGTTTCACCAACACTACGATGAAAAAGCTCACTTTTCTCAAGTATAGGAAGCCTAACTTCTTGGTAATTATAACTATTTAGAACTTTGTTAATCTTAGATTCCAGAAACTGCCATTTAGGGCTCTCATCTGGAAGAATATCATTGAAGCCACGAATAATTTGGATTTTATTCATAGAGAAACCTCTATCTTAGTTTTTCGACTTTACTATCTTTATCACTACCTTTGTAGTTTTCTTCTAAAGACTCTTCGTCTTGTTTTATGAACTTAGCATCTGCATCTAAAGCATCTTGTATTTTTGACTCCATCTTAGCACCATACTCAAGCGAATCATCATAGATAAACTTCAACTCAGGTACAATTCTAAGCTTAAGGGAGCTAGCGATAGCATTTCTAAAAAGGCCTTTAGATTTTTGAAAAGCTTTCTTAGAATACTCAACATCCTCAGCAATCAAACAAGAGTAATAAATCTTTGCATAAGATAAGTCTTTAGAAACTTCAACCTCTGTAATAGTACACATAGCAAGTTTTGTGTCATTTATTCTAGTACGTAAAACTACAGCTAAAACTTTTTTTAGTTCACTTTCTACTCGATGAACTCTACCTTGTGCTGCCATATTCTATAGCTCCTTCGCTACTTCAATAACTTCAAAGACTTCTATTTGGTCACCAGCACGAACATCGTTATAGTTTCTTACACCTATACCACATTCCATACCTTTTTTGACTTCATTTGCATCATCTTTGAATCGTTTAAGAGACTCTAAAGTACCTTCATAAATAACTACGCTATCTCTAAGTACACGGATAGGGTTAGTTCTCTTAACAGTACCTTCAATCACCATACAGCCAGCGATAGAACCAAACTTAGTAGATCTATAAACCTCACGCACTTGAGCTATACCAACAATCTGCTCTTTCATTTCAGGTGAAAGAAGACCAGTCATTGCCATTTTAACATCATCGATTAAATCATAAATAATATTATAGTAACGAAGCTCAACACCGTCAGTTTCCGCTAATTTTTTAGCAGCGCCATCAGCACGCACATTGAAGCCTACAACAACAGCCATAGATGCTACAGCTAAAGTAATATCAGATGATGTAATACCACCAATACCACTAGTGATAATATCAACTTTAACTTCTTCCGTAGAAAGTTTAAGTAAAGATTCTCTAATTGCTTCAACAGAGCCCTGTACATCACCTTTAAGGATAATCTTAAGTGTTTGTTGCTCACCCTCTTTACCCATACTATTAAACATATTAGATAGTTTAAGTGATTGCTCTTGAGCAATTTTAGCTTCTTTTTGTTTTTGTGATCTTTGAGATGCAAGCTCTTTAGCTTTTTTCTCATTTTCAATCACAACCATTTCATCACCAGCAGCTGGTACACCTGATAGACCAAGTATTTCAACCGGAGTAGCCGGTCCTGCTGATTTAATTTGTTTACCAAGATCATCATGCATAGCTCTAACTCTACCATACTCAGTACCACATAGAATGTTATCACCTTGCTTTAGGCTACCGTTTTGAACTAATACAGTTGCAACTGGTCCACGACCCTTTTCAAGGCGCGACTCAACAACGACACCTTCACCAGAACCATCAGCAAACGCTTCTAACTCAAGTACTTCTGATTGTAAAAGCACAGCATCTAATAGAGCTGGGATACCCTCACCACTCTTAGCAGATACATTTGCAAACATTACATCGCCACCCCAAGACTCTGGAATCACATTTCTTTGAGCCAATTCGCTAATTACTTTTTCAGGATCAGCTTCTGGTTTATCTATCTTATTTACAGCAACAACTATCGGAACACCTGCAGCTTTTGCATGGTTAATAGCTTCTTCTGTTTGAGGCATTACGCCATCATCCGCTGCTACTACTAAAATTACGATATCTGTAGATTTTGCACCCCTTGCACGCATTGAAGTAAATGCTTCATGGCCTGGAGTATCTAAGAATGTAATCGAACCTTTCTCAGTTTCAACTGAATAAGCACCAATATGCTGAGTAATACCACCAGCTTCACCCGCTACGACGCGAGCTTTACGAATATAATCAAGCAATGATGTTTTACCATGATCTACATGACCCATAATAGTTACAACAGGAGCTCGAGATATTTTCTTAAATGCACTTCTGTCTACTGTAGTTACAGCTTCTTCAAGAGCATTTGCATTATGTAAAGTATACTTATGTCCCATCTCTTCAATAATTAATATAGCAGTATCTTCATCTAAAGATTGATTGATTGTTGCCATTACACCCATATTAAAAAGTACTTTAACAATTTCAGCACCTTTTACTGCCATTCTTGAAGCCAAATCACTTACCGTGATACCTTCATAAATCTCTACAGTTCTAACGGTATCTTCAACAGGCTTTGTAAACTCTTGTCTTTTAACTTTAGGAGTTTTTAACTTACCTTTTTTAGAGCCAAATTCATCAAATGAATCACCACCAGCAAGCTGAGACAGCTGTCTTGGGTTGGCTTTCTTAAATCCTTTACCCGCAGCTTTTTTAGCTTTGCCACGCTTATCTTCTTCTTCTTTTTTATACTTAGTATTTGTCGTGTTAGCGTTTGAAAACACTTTTTTAACTGCTTTTTTCTTAGCTGGCTCTCTAGTGTTGCTCTCTTCTTGTTCAACCTTTTTAACGGTTGGCATAGAAGTTATCTTAAAACCACTATCCTTAGGCTTTGCTGCAACAGTCTTTTCTTTAATTTCAGCTGCAATGTCTTTAGCAGTATCTTTAGCTGGTTCAACCACATTTGTTTCTATAGTATCAACAACTTTCTCCAAAACTGGAGCTACTTTTTCTTTTAAATTGCTAACAACTTCTTTAGCTTCTGAAACTAAATCCTTAGCTTCTTCTTTAGGAGCATCCTCAACTTTCTTGGCTACACGTCTTTTTCTTTTTACAGATACATTTATTTTGTGATCTCCACCAGCTCTAACAGTAGATGTCATTTTTTTTCTAGCCGGTGCTGCTTTTGCACTATTTATTTTTGCTAATAAAGTCTTCATCTCATCTGCAGTTAGAGTGTCATCTTTACTTGACTTGTCTATACCAAAAGATTTAAGTTGCTTTAATAGAGTTTCTTCATCTTTATTTGTTTGCTGAGCTAATTGCCCTACCGTAATATTTGCCATGTGTTATTCTCCTGTATTTTAACTTTTACTCAAACCAAGGAGCTCTTGCTTGCATAATTAAATCTGTAGCTTGCTCTTCATCCATAGGCACTATATCAAGTAGTTCATCAACAGATAACTCAGCCAAATCTTCCATAGTAGCTACATTTGATTGTGCTAATTGCTTAGCCAACTCTTCACTCATCCCTTGCATATTTAAAAGATCTTCAGCCGGCTCTTTACCACCTAAAGCTTTTGAAACTAATGCAGCTTTTGCTCTTTCTTGTAACTCATCTACAACATCCTCATCAAAACCTTCGATCTCTAAAAGCTCATCCTTATCAAGATAAGCAAGATCTTCAAGTGTTTCAATACCTTCTTCTATAAGAACCAATGCAAAGTCATGGTCAATATCTAAGACTTCAACAAATGTTTCAACTATACCAACCTGCTTTTCTTCTTGCTCAGAATCAGATAATACATTTATCTTCCAACCAATTAGTGCGCTTGCTAGCCTTACATTCACACCATTTTTACCGATTGCTTTAGATAAACTTTCTTGTCTAACAACGATATCCATAGAACTAGACTCTTCATCTACGTTTACTTCTAAGATATCTTCAGCACCTACGGGTGAAAGTGAGTTTATAGCATATTGAACAGTTTCTGCATCCCAAAGAATAACATCAACCTTTTCACCATTAAGCTCATTCATTACAGAGTGTATTCTTGAACCTCTAACGCCTACACAGGCACCACAAGGATCAATTCTTTGATCATTACTTTTTACTGTAACCTTAGATCTAAATCCTGGCTCACGCACAACATTTACAACTTCAATAGTTTCTTCTTCAACCTCTGGAACTTCTAGTTTAAACAACGCTTTTAACATCGTATCGCTAGATCTACTCAAAATAATAGTATTTGGCGTACCATCTTCATCTCTTTCAACATCTTGAACTACTGCTCTAATTTTATCTCCAACACGGAATCTTTCACGAGCAATAAGATCTTTTTTAGCTAAGATGCCTTCAAAATTATTCCCAAGATCAATAATTAAAAGCTCATAAGTAGCTCTTTTAACTTCGCCGTAAGCGATATCACCGATTTTTTCTAAATAAACTTTTGCAGCTCTCTCTCTTTCAAAGTTTTTGATTTTTTTCATCAAAATTTGCTTAGCCATAGTAGCAGCTATACGACCAAAAACTTTAGTTTCAACTGGCTCTCTAATTACATCACCAGCTTTTACATCGTAGCCTTTTTCACGAGCAACATCTTCATATAGCTCTCTAGAGTAATCTATCAAATCTTCATCTTCTGAAACTATATGCCAAACTCTATCAGCTAAATAATCACCTGTTACACGGTCAATTTTAACTTCTATATTCATTTGCTCATCTAGCTCTTTCTTAGTTACAATCGCAAGAGCCTCTTCCATTGCCTCAAACAAAAGATCTTTAGAAATATCTTTTTCATTCGCTACAGTTTCTAGTACTGTTAATAATTCTTTACTCATTTATCTATACCTCTTAACTAAACTCTGGTGACACTCTTAGCTTTTTAAGCTCATCAAAATCAAAACTTACTTCTTTTTGGCTGTCTTCTAATACCAATACAACATTGTTACCTTCAACACGAGTAAGCCTACCTTTAAATTTTGTTTGTGACTCAACTGGAGCTATTGTAACTGCTTTAACATTAAACCCTAATAAAGCTTCTGCTTGGATAATGTTAAATATCTGGCGATTCATGCCTGGTGAAGACACTTCAAGAGTATATTTACTAGCAACTGGGTCTTCTACATCAAATATTGCGCTAACCTCTCTACTCACAGTTTGACAGTCATTTACAGCCACACCATTTTCATGATCAATAAAAATACGGATAGTCATCTTACCACTACCAACTATCTCTATGCCCCATAATATATAGCCTAAATCAGCTGTGATGGGTTCTACTAACTCATATAATTTGTCTAGTACCATTTTCACCCCTTAGAGTTTGCATTTAACTTTTGCTATGCTTTAGATAGCAAAAAGGCCCATAAAGGGCCTTTTAAAAAATTCCTGGTAGCGGGGGCAGGATTTGAACCTACGACCTTCGGGTTATGAGCCCGACGAGCTACCAAGCTGCTCCACCCCGCGTTTATGAAGTATATAATAACAACATTTTCATTGATTGCAAGCTTATTTATCACTAACAGCAACTATAACCGAAGTTTTAGTTAAACTCTCTAATCGCATCAATCATAGCTTTTACATTATCTGGACTAATGTCCGGATAAATTCCATGCCCTAGATTTACTATATAGTTATTTAGCTTATCCGCTTGGATAAACTGCATATTTTCTTTTACTTTCGCTCTGATGCTTTCATGACTACCATACAAAAATGCTGGGTCAAAATTGCCCTGTATGACTTTACCGTTGCCTAGTCGCTCACGAGCTTGTTCTAGTGTCACACTCCAATCTACACCTACACCATCACAACTTGCATCTGCATATTCACCATAAAAGTTTGCTCCACCTTTTGTGAAAAACATCACAGGCATATTAGGTAGTACTTCTTTTACGCCTTTTGCGATATAGTTCATGTATTGTAATGAAAATTGCACGTATTTATCTTGTGGTAGTATTCCACCCCAAGTATCAAATATCATCAGCGTATCAGCACCTGCTTTAACTTGCTCTAGTAAGTATACAACCGTAATATCTCCTAGCTTTTGTAATAACTTGTGCATAAGAGTTGGATTTGCGTACATCATTTTTCTAAGTTTATTAAACTGCTTAGAGCCAGCACCTTCGACCATATACGCGGCTAAAGTCCATGGACTACCTGTAAAACCAATAAGCGGTATATCTATTGCAGATTTTGTGGTTTTAACAGCGTTGTATACATAATCAAGCTTACCAGCACTATCCTCTACAGATAATAGCTTTTCAAAATCAGCATCTGTCTCGATTGGATTAGAAAATACAGGACCAACACCTTTTATAAACTTTAAGTCTAATCCCATCGCTTCTGGGATTGTTAGAATGTCTGAAAACACAATTGCAGCATCAAGATCATATCTTTCTAACGGCTGTAACGCTACTTCACAACAAGCATCTGCATTACGACACATATCCATAAAATCTGGAAACCTTGATCTTGTAGCTCTATATTCTGGTAAATATCTACCTGCTTGACGCATTATCCATATTGGTGGCTTTTCTAGTTTCTTTTCACCAAACGCTTCTAAAAATAATTCTCTCATTTAAAATCAACTCCTTAACTTAAATTTTTTCTTTAACAATCTTTACTGTTTCAGAGTCATAAAACGATTTAAAAATACATTTATACTCATCCATCTTTAAAATGCATTCCGCTCTTTGCAAAGCAATTATTTCAAATAAAAAACCAATGCAAAAGATATAAACTATATATGCAACAGCACCTATTGGTATATCACCTCTAAAAACATCTTTTAGTAAAATAATTAAAGATACTCCAATAACCATAAATAGGATGCAGAGTAGCCAATACCTTATATTTAATTTTCTTGCTCTTTTACTATTTTTGAGCAGTAAATTTCTACTTATTATAACCCTATTTTTTTTAAAAAATATAGCACTTAATTTTGATATTTTCTTTATCTTTGACGGTGGTATTCTCTTAAGCATTTCCAAAATAAGATCTAGTTTATCATCATTATTAACAGTCAAGCTTAAATCTTTATAGAACAAATTCTGTAATTCCATATCCAGCTTGCCCTGAAATATTGACCGTGAAAATTTATTATCATTTCCCTGTATCTTTATGGATAAATTATTCAGCTCATTAAGCTCTCTTGAGACCCTGTACCTGCTTATAAAAAAACTCTCGCCATAGAAAATTTTTATAACACCCCCTACTATAAATGGCAGAAGTATAAAGATGATATTTATAACTATATTGTTCACAATTTTTTCCCATACTCTCTAAAGGCTCTTTATTTTTACTTAATAAACCTATCCATCTTTCTATAACTGATAGCTTCTTGGATTGCTCGTTTATCTACTACATTCATATCATTTAAATCTGCTATAGTTCTAGCTACTTTGAGTATTTTATAGTATCCACGAGCTGAAAGCCCCATTTTTTCGATTGCCATGTTAAGCATATTTTTACTTTCACTATCTAGCTCGCAGACTTTATCTAACTCTTTACTACTCAGCTCAGAATTGATTTTACCTTGTCGTTTTATCTGAATAGCCCTAGCTTTTTCAACTCGCTTACGCACTGTAGTACTTTTCTCACCTTTCAACTCTTGGTTTGTAAGGTCATCTTTTGGTAGCTCAAGTACTTCTACATGCAAATCAATCCTGTCTAACAAAGGACCTGAAAGTTTTGCTTGGTACCTACGAATAGCCTGCAGCGTATCACTACAGTCTTTATATTGCGACCCAAGATAACCACACGGGCAAGGGTTCATTGCAGCAATTAACTGAAAATTAGCCGGATACTCAACTTGACACTTTGCTCTAGAGATATTTATCGTGCCTGTTTCAAGTGGCTCACGCAAAACCTCTAGTACTTTTCTATCAAACTCTGGAAGTTCATCTAAAAATAATACGCCGTTATGAGCTAGAGAAATCTCTCCAGGCATTGGATTGCTACCTCCACCAACTAATGACACACCTGATGAAGTATGATGAGGGTGTCTGAAAGGTCTTTTATAAAAGCTCTCTGCTATGTCGGTTTCACCTTTAATAGATGCTATCATTGCTGATGAAAGTGCTTCTTTCTTATCTAATGATGGTAGTATTGAATTCAAACGACTTGCAAGCATTGTTTTTCCTGTACCAGGAGGTCCAACAAGCAATATATTATGCCCACCTGATGCAGCTATTTCTAAAGCTCGTTTTGCTTGATACTGTCCTTTTACATCTTCTAAATCTTTATACAAGCTTTCAAAATCAACTTTTTTGCTTGGCTGTATCTGCTCTTTTGTGGCTTCACCTGATAGATAATCAGCAACCTCTTTTAGATCACAAAAACCATAAGCTTCTACATCTTCAACCAGCGCTATCTCTTTTTCATTAGATGTTGGCACTATAAGTTTTTTCTTAGAACTTACAGACTTTATTGCCATTGGGATTGAGCTAGCTATTTTTCTTAACTCTCCACTTAGTGAAAGTTCACCAGCAAACTCATATTCTTCTGTATCTTTAGCTAGATTAACCTGACCTGAAGCATAAAGTATTCCTAGAGCTATTGGTAAATCAAATCTACCACTACTTTTAGGTAGGTCTGCTGGAGCTAAATTTATTGTGATGCGTTTATTAGGAAAATTAAAACCTGAATTTATAATAGCACTTCTAACACGATCTTTACTTTCCTTTACAGCTGCTTCCGGCAAACCAACTATAGAAAGACTTGGCAATCCATTTGAAAGATGAACCTCAATAGACACCAAAGGAGCTTCGATGCCAAGTTGAGCTCGACTAGATAGTACCGCTAAAGACACGCTACTTTTTCTCCGCTATCAAAGAGTCTAGTTTTGCTTCAACTTGCTCAAGCTTTGTGCGTGTTTTTAACAAAATCTTTTTTTGAATCTCAAACTCTTCACGAGATACAACATCTAGCTTTTTAAGGCCTTTATTAACTATACTTTCTTTTGAGTTTTTCAGTAAATCATTGATTGGGTCTAAAATTTCTTTCATAACTTCTACTATTTGTAACTATATAACTACAAAGTATAAATTCTTACAGAAGATTTGGCAAACTATTAAAACAACTACAGCCTTACTATGTTTATATGAATACATAATAAAGAAAACTCTATCTCTTCTTACACAACCATTTTTAGGAAAAATCTACTCTGCCAGTTTCTAGCAGCAAACAATTGCAACTATCTATAACGGCTGATATTCTAAAGAAAAAACATCTAATCTTAGATTATTATGAATCAACCAGAAATTAAACATTTAAAAGACTACAAACCTAGTAATTATCTTATAGAAAATACATATTTAACATTTGAGCTTGATGAGAGTAAAACTATAGTAACAGCTAGGTTAAACATCACTGCTAATACTGCAAATAGAGAAAATAACACTCTAGTTTTAGATGGTAATGAGCTGAAACTAGTATCAATTAAAATAGATGATAAAGAACTATCTACAACAGAATATAAAGTTAGCGATAATCAACTAACTATAGAAAACGCTCCTAATGAGTTTATCCTAGAAACAGTTGTAGAAATTAACCCTACTGCGAATACATCACTAGAAGGTTTATACAAGTCTGGAGATGTATTTTGTACACAATGTGAGGCTACAGGATTTAGGAATATCACATACTATTTAGATAGACCTGATGTTATGTCTGCTTTTACTGTCAAGATAATTGCAGATAAGGACAAATATCCAGTTATTCTTTCAAATGGCGATAAAATTGAATCAGGGTATATTTCAGATACTCAACACTTTGCAGTATGGAAAGACCCTTTCAAGAAACCATGTTATCTATTTGCACTTGTAGCAGGAGATTTAGCAAGTATTAAAGATACTTATGTTACAAAGTCAAACCGAAAAGTTAGCTTAGAAATATACGCATTTAAACAAGATATTGATAAATGTCATTATGCTATGCAAGCTGTAAAAGATTCAATGAAGTGGGATGAAGAAAGATTTAACCTAGAGTATGATCTTGATACATTTATGATTGTTGCTGTACCAGATTTTAATGCTGGTGCAATGGAAAATAAAGGCTTAAATATTTTTAATACTAAATACATCATGGCTAGTGATAAAACAGCTACAGATAAGGATTTTGAGTTAGTTCAAAGTGTTGTAGGACATGAGTATTTTCATAATTGGACGGGTGATAGAGTGACATGTCGTGATTGGTTTCAGCTAAGCTTAAAAGAGGGTTTAACTGTATTTAGAGATCAAGAATTTACTTCTGATTTAAACTCAAGAGATGTTAAACGTATAGATGATGTACGTATTATTAGAAGTGCTCAATTTGCTGAAGATGCTAGTCCTATGTCTCATCCTATCCGTCCTGAGTCGTACATTGAGATGAATAATTTCTACACTGTAACTGTTTATCATAAAGGTGCTGAAATTATTAGAATGATACACACTCTTTTAGGAGAGGATGGCTTCCAAAAAGGTATGAAGCTATATTTTGATAGACATGATGGTCAAGCTGTAACTTGTGATGATTTTATAAATGCTATGGCAGACGCTAATAATCGTGATTTTAGCTTATTCAAAAGATGGTATGCTCAATCTGGTACACCAAATATCAAAGTTAGTGAAAATTATGATGCACAAAAGCAAACTTATAATTTAACACTTGAACAAACTACTCCATCAACTGCTGACCAAAAAGAAAAACAAGCTCTGCATATACCTGTTAGTATGGGGCTTATCACTCCTAATGGTGAAAATATCACCGAGCAAGTAGTTGAATTAAAAGAGCAAAAACAAACTTACTCGTTTGAGAATATCCCAGCAAAACCAGTAATTTCTTTATTTAGAGATTTCTCCGCACCTGTAAAGGTTGAGCATACTCGTTCTGAGGAAGAGCTACTGCATATCGTTAAGTACGATAATAATGCCTTTAACCGTTGGGATTCTTTACAGCAGTTAGCTACAAATATGATATTAAATAACTCTGATGTGAGTGAGGAGTTTTTAAATGCTTTTAAAGCAATATTACATGATGAAAATTTAGATAAAGCTTTAATTAGTGATGCTTTACAAATACCTGGTGAGTCTACAATTGCTCAGACAATGCCTGTGATTGCTGTTGATCAGATTGTAAAATCTCGCAAAAAAGTTGTAAATCAATTAGCTGATAAACTAAAAGATGATTGGTTAGAAGTATATCAACAATGTAATGACAATAAGCCATATAGCCTATCAGCTGAACAAATTGCTAAGAGAAAGCTAAAAGGTGTTTGTTTGAGTTATCTGATGAATGCTAGTGACCAAAGCCAAGGTACAGGGTTAGCACAACAGCTATTTGATAATGCTGATAATATGACAGACCAGCAAACTGCATTTTCAGCACTTTTAAAGTCAAATGATAAGCAGATTCGTGATAATGTTATCAATGAGTTTTATAACCGTTGGAAACATGAAGATTTAGTTGTAAACAAATGGCTAGTATCTCAAGCTCAAATCTCACATGAGTCAGCTTTAGATATCGTTAAAAACTTAGCTAGCCATCCTGCGTACAATCCTAAAAACCCTAATAAAGTTTATTCTCTAATTGGTGGTTTTGGTGCTAATTTCTCACAATATCATCGTAAAGATGGCTTAGGATATACTTTCATGGCTGATACTGTACTAGAGCTTGATAAAATCAATCATCAAGTTGCTGCAAGAATGGCTCGCAATCTAATGAGCTGGAAACGCTATGACTCTGATAGACAAGCTATGATGAAAAATGCTCTTGAGAAAATCAAAGCTTC
Source organism: Francisella adeliensis (assembly GCF_003290445.1). Classification (NCBI taxonomy): domain Bacteria; kingdom Pseudomonadati; phylum Pseudomonadota; class Gammaproteobacteria; order Thiotrichales; family Francisellaceae; genus Francisella; species Francisella adeliensis. The sequence goes on from NZ_CP021781.1 coordinate 1,938,129, forward strand.
AAATCCTAGCAAGAATGTCTTTGAGATTGTTAGTAAAAGTTTAGAGGTGTAGTTGTTTAAGGAGTATATCTTTTGATATATTAGAGTTTAATGCTATTCATCAGAAGATTGGGAGCCCAGTGGAAAACCAGTCCGGTAACATGCGCTTGTTAGCTGTGAACGCTACGCTACCTGTAGTCATAATTAAGTGAATCAGGGTTCATTACTCTCTCTATCCCTGATTCCTCCAATCCTTTTTTCAGGGCTCTATGTATAAGAAGAAAACTTGGAATCTCTAGAAGATTCTTTCTTGATACGACTTCAATAGCACAACGCTCTAGAAGCTCCGATCTTGAGACATTGAATGGAAAGCTATGTGAGCACTGAAAGCCGTGACTTGAAAGCAGCTTGCACCTTAGTTTCAATACTCTATGCACTACGGAGAGCAACCATCCATCCAACTGAGTTAATTGACCAACATCATCGACTAGAGGGTAGAAGCTCATAACACCTTTAAAGTATATTCGTTTTGTTCTGCCAGATAAGTAGTCTTTAATTTGCTTTTTGCTTAGTCCACCATACATGTATCTCCGAATTTCACACATTGCTGATAAAAAATTATAATCGCTATCATTTGCAGGAATTCGCTGCCCAGTCAACACTGTTTGCTTAAGTGGTTGGATTAAGCTTCGGTAAAGAATATATGATATTTGCTTTTGAATTTTCTTGACGGATTTATCTTTAATGGAAACATTATCAACCGACAGGCAATACCCCAAAAAATCTAGGCTAGTTTTAGCTACGATTTCTGATGGCAAACCATCTTTTGTTAGCAAAGATATTCCTTCTGACTTTGTAGGATTTATTTTTATTCCAGCGCTTCGAGAGAATTCGTTTATTAAGCCAAAGGAATTACATACTTTTGCGTACTCAGGTGACCACACAATAGTGTCATCAGCATATCGAGAAAACTTAACTCCCTCTCGCTCAAGATCTTGATCAAATTTCCAACAGGTTAAATTGGCAAGAAATAAACTTATTGATGTTCCTTGAGGAATACCAACTTTACTCTCTTTCAAAAAAGATTTAATAACAAACCGTTCTTCAGGACTGATGTAGAAACCGTTTTCAGAAAACTGCCCTTTTAAGAACTCATGGGATATAGAACCAAAAAAGTCAGAGAAATCAAATTCAGCCAAAAAGGTGCGTTCATTTCTTTTTAAGTCGACAGAAATATCTTGAATGGCGAAGTGAACATTTCTATCATTTCTATAAGCATATGAAAAAGAACTAAATCGGTGTCTATTTTTTGCCAGCAGTCGGTTAAAGAAAAACTTCGATATAGCTGCGTCAGGTATTTGGTAAATCGCTACTTTTCTAATACCACCGTCAGGCTTTGGAACTTCCTTTATATATGGGGCATTCGGAGAATAGGTTCTATTCTCAATTTTACTGGCGATAGATCGAGCAATACTTTTATGCTTTGCTTTCACATAAAATGGACTGAACTTCCTATCAAAAGACCAATAGTCTGGAGTATGTATTTTCTTTTTTGGTGCAGAGTCGCCTAATCGCTTTTGATTACGCTTAGCTTCTATATGTACCCTGTTGTGATATTCGTGGTAGCGTTCAATTAACTTTTCAGCCTCTTCACGAATAATTCTTGCAATCTGCTGCTCTAATTTCATAAATTCCTTAAACAAAAAAGCCTGAGTTAGACTCAGGCTTTTTCACGGTGTTAACCCAAGTAAAAGTAAGTTATCACATGGTTGGATAGGATTTGATTCCTTTCCCCCATCAGTGTGAATTATCACAACTGAAAACCAGTCATTTCTAACTGGTAGAAGGTAACACCGTTATCCCCATAAGGGAATTCTTACATAATAAACGAGTTACTAACAATCTGCAAGGAGTACCAAACACTTTCGGACGCCTAATAATTGTTCATATATTAATTATAGCCATTTATGAGCGAAGTAACAGTGTAATTTTATTAAAAAAAGAGTATAAAACTTATGACACAATCAGATTTATAAAAAATAAAACAAGCTCTTGAGAAAATCAAAACTTCAAATCCTAGCAAGAATGTTTTTGAAATTATTAGTAAGAGTTTGGAGATGTAGTTACTGTATTATATCTATTACCTTTCAACAGCCAGTCAAACATATTTTCGTATAATTTCTTTTAGATTTATTGTGATCAACATCAACGCTAGATTAGATTAGCTAGGTATTTAGCTACTGATTCATCGATACAGTTACCTATTACCTCAGCATGACAAAGAGTTTGCTTTACTTCCTCTGGTGCATTCTCCATCACTATTGCTTTATTAACTGTCGATAGCATTTCTATATCATTCATTCCATCACCAAAACCTATGCTTCTAGTAACAGGTATCTGCAGAAATTTTGATAATTTAGTTATAGCATTTCCCTTAGAAACATTTTGTTTCATTACTTCTAAACACCAATCGAAAGAAAATGTTAAATGGACATTTTCTTTAATTTCTTCGCATAAATTTTCTTGAAACTCGAGCAAAACTTTCTTATGTCTTTTTTTATGAATAAAAAAAAAGTTTCTCAACTTTCTCTAATGGCATATCTTCTGGTTTGCAATAAGTTGGAGTAAATTTATCATTTTGATTAAAGTCGCTAAAATCATGTCTAAATTCACTAGTTAACCAACCATAATCAGTATACATATTTATAATTACATCACTATATTTTTTAGCTTCATTAATCAGCTGTTTAACTCTGATACTAGATATATACTGTTTAAGATCCATATCCCTGCAAGAGCTTGTTAAGCTTGCACCATTAGATGAGATAATATGTACAGAAATATTAAGAGATGAGACTATAGAACTAACATCTAAATAGTGTCGCCCTGTAGCAAATACTATTTGTTTATTTTTTTCAGATAAATTAACTAATACTTCTTTTGTATAAGCTCCCATTTTGCACCCATCTTGTAGAAGAGTCCCATCAAGATCAGTAATAATTAAATCATACATAATATATAAACCTGTAAAAAACTCTAGTTTGAAGGTTTTTGAGCTATATTACAATTATTTATAAACCAAACCTTCCTCATTTTTATTATTATATGGCTGATAAAATTTAAAAAGACTATTAAATTAATGTTTTTGCTAGAAGCATTTAAGATATATCATTTTTTATATCTAATATTTTTTGTTTACTTTCTGAAATTAATTTAGCCATAATCGTACGATATGTATTATCTGGTAAGTCCCAGTAATGAAAATATAGCTCCATACTCCATATACACCCATTATCTAAAATAATTAGTTCATTATTTTTAAGTTCTTTTATAATGTCTGATTTTGGTAATAAAGCATAGCCTTTACCTTGTAAGCACATTTGCTTAAATCCTTTTACAGATGGAATAATATGACAATTCTCTATATCAGCCTGAAAGCCATAAAATTTCTCCATAAATCTAGAATTTAATTGATCATACTGATTAAATAATAAAGATGGAGCTTGTTTCAAAGTATTTATCCATTTTTTACTATTCCTTTTAATTTCTTTAAAGTATTTATCATAAAAGTAATTAGAGCAAACCAATAAGTAGTCTATTTCACCAAGCTTCTCGACAAGACAATTATGAGAAACTTTACTCTTAGTACTGATACAAGATAAAACTTCACCATTTTGCAATGATTTGAGAGTCATTTCTTGATCAAAAGCCTTGATATTAAATCTCGCCATATTCGATATATCAATATTGTCTAAAATATCTATAAACCAAGTATCTAAACTATCTTGATTTATAGCTATAGATATTTGCAGTTCAGTATTTTTTATTAGCTTTTTTTCTTTTAGGAGACCAGACTCTAGTAGTTCTACTTTTGTTAAATGACTTAATAAATCTTGGCCTAATTTTGTAGCTTTATAAGGGAGTACTCTTATAAGAACAGGCGCACCAAACTTTGTTTCAAGAGATTTTATCCGTTGCGATACAGCTGATTGAGTAATAAATAATTTATTAGCCGCAAACTCAAAACTTTGTTGTTCTATTACTTCCTTTAATGCTTGTATAGCTTTATAATCTATCACGATCATTAATTTAACTAATGTTCTACAATAATCATTAATTATACTAATAATTTATTGTGTGCTAAAGTTTTATTTCATCAAACACTTCAAAGTAAGAAAACAATAATGGCATTCATATCTGGATTTAGTTTAGCTTTATCATTAATTTTAGGAATAGGCGCACAAAATATTTTTGTACTCAAGCAAGCAATCAAAAAACACTATGCTATTAGCACAGCATTGTTATGCTTTTGTTGTGATGTCATTTTAATTATATTCAGTATTTTATTAACTACGATTATGTCTCAATATATTCCTATTTTGAGACCAACTATGCTTATAGTTGCAATACTCTTCTTAGTTTACTATGGTTTTATTTCAATAAAATCATCTTTCTCAAATAAAAATCCACTTGAAGAAAGTTTTAATCAGTATAGTTTTTTTAAAATTTTTATTTTGAGTGTCTCCTTTAGTTTGCTCAATCCTCAAGCTATTTTAGATATAGTTATATTATTAGGGGGAGTTGCGGCACATTATGAAAGTAATAGTTTAAAAATAGAATTTATGTTAGGCGCAGTTATGGCAAGTTTTATTTGGTTTTTATCCTTGATGTTATCAGGTTTTTTTCTAAGAAAATTTATCCAAAAACTAACTGTTTGGCAGTGGATAGAGCGTTTTACAGGAGCTCTTATGTTTATAATAGCCATTAATTGTATCCGGTTACTAATTATTTCTAACTAACCCTGTTAAACCTCTAAGCTTAGAGTCTCACCAACCTTTAAAATCAAAGCATTTTCTTGACCATATTTTTGTTCTTCTGCAGCTTGCTTAAATCTTTTAGGAGGCTCAAAAAAAGGTTCTGGTGTAAGTCTGATAGTTCCCCAGTGCATACCGATGGTTTTTGTAGCCTTGATATCTTTGGCTATTTGAATTGCTTCTTCTGGAGTAGCATGTACAGAGCACATAAAATCACGAGGCTATGATTGGAAGCTAGCATCTTAAATAAGATAACTTCTCTAAGTATGCCCATTAGCTATCGACACGCCTGAAATCAGTTAACTCAAAGACCTTGAGAGGGTTAAGAAACAATGCCAGCCCTAAAAGAAAATATTTATGCCCAGTGTTCTAATTGATTGAAGGCTGCTAACTCGCATAGATTCTTTATAATCATGAAAAGAATCATAATAATATCCACTACCGGGATCATATATCATATCATTAGGGTATAATACTATCCAATGTAATAAAGAAAGATCCCAACTTACTGTACAAATCATACATACTTTCTCACTACCCTTAAAATCACCAGCTATCCATGTTGGATGAGGAATATAGTTATTTTCAATTTGCACTCCCATTGCTTCAATTCTTCTTGATTCAGTCCTCCATTTAAGTCCAGCAGTTATATTTGCTCCCAATGAAATTCTTACTCGCGGATTCATTCCTAATAATTTAGAACATAAACAAATTTCAGATGGAAGGCTAATACTATAATAATCTTTAGAATATACATCTATACTACTAAATTTTGCACTAGTAATGGAATATAATAAGTATTCCATTTCTCTACTTGGATATATCAATACATCATCATTATCCTTTAAATCCTTTAAATCCTTTAAAGTTCTAAGTCCTGTAGCTGGACTATATAGACCAGAATCTATAAGAGTAAAAAGTGTAACCTGTGTAGCCATAAGTTGATCTTTTGGAACCCAATACTCGGATTCTTCAAGTATAGAAACATATCTATCATCATTAATAAATTCATTATCATAAGATATATAATTACCGTGTCTATCTTTTATATACCTTAATGGAATGGGTCCTGTACGATATATTTCTATCAATTGGTTTCGTCCAGCCCTATAGTTAAAACTTTGACTAGCAATAGATTCGCAAACTTTTTTTTCAAAATCTTTAATAATTTTAGTTAAGTCAACAAGTGAATGTCTAGGTATAAGCCCCTCATTAGTGACTGATTCTAACCTATTTTTGAGTATAGATTTATTTATGTATTTCATGGTTAAATTTGTATTCAGTATTACCCCCCTTCTTTTGAAAGATAAATCTATACTATTAGATAGTGAATCCACTACTGCAAAACAATGCATAAGAGCTACTGCTCCACATGTTCTACATCCTTGCTTTTGTTTGTACGGAAAAATCATTTATTACCTCCCGTATTTTAAGTGAGTATTCGCATGATAGTGTATGGGGTTCTGATACTAATGTCGGTTTACGACAGAACCAGAAAGATTACCATTCTAGCTGTACTATTTTAGCAATTTTTGTAGGTATGTTAGATCGCCTAGCACAATATTTTAACCGTATCAATTCGTATAATTTTCTAATTGAGTTACTATAATATATGCCGAAGTTTGGGTCATAGAAATAATAAATAGAATGTTTGTCTTTATAAACGGCAACTGCATGTGTCTGAAATTCCATAAAAAAGTAACCTTCTCTTTCTCTATTTTTTATGTCTAATATATTATCTAAAATTTCAATGTTTTTGGGACAGTCGATGCCTAGTACCGCCCTCATTCTTTTATAAAAAATTTCACGTGGGTTTTCGCAACTCTTTTCTAGCATGCTACTTCTTTCTAGCAGTTTTTTAGTTAATGACTCTAGCATGTCGCAATTTTTTTTAATATTTTCAATTAGATCTAGGTTAGGAAGAGTTTTTTTCATTTCTTGTTTGGCTATGTTATCTTGGTATAAATAATCGTTTAAATAACCTTTTACTGTTTGAGCATTAGTTAAAACTTCTTTTTTCACTTCCTCTAAACTATTTCGATGTTCTATTTGTAATAATTTTGGATGGGCAAAATCGGACGTTATATTTCTTTTTACTTCATTGAATGATTTGTTTAACCCTATTTTATTTACATTTCGTAGCCAAAGTAAACTTAAAGCTACACAAACGTTCGGATTGCCAGAAGTGTGCTTAACTTTCTGTATGGGCTTTAAAAAAAAGGGAATATGCATCATGTATACCTTTAATTCATTAAAGGTGAAATTATAGTGCAAAAAAAACTTTTACTTACTAGTAAAAATACTAATAGTGTTATATGTTGATGATTTAACAGCTAGATTGTAGTCTGAAAGTTTTAAAACTAAAAGAATGGAGGCTTAGTAGGATGAGAAATTCATGCTTAAATTCATCGGTCAATTTAATGCTATTGCCCTAGTTACATTTCCTTTTCTTTAGGAGGTATAAAAGCAAGAGGTTTGTATTTACGATCATTCCACTTATCACCTTTAACACCCATAGGAAAATTTGTGCTGTTCAATCTTATTTTTTCAAATTCTTTGTGTTGTTTATATTCTCTAAATTTTTTTTGAATAATTATTGCACTCTTCTCCATCTCTGTCAGAAACATTTTAGATAAGATATTAGTTTGACACCTAAGAGCACCATGACTCCTTCTTGCTATTTCTTGTGTTTCAGCACCTTTTTTTCCATTATGATTAATAAATTCAACTTTAACACCTTCTTCTTTACAGATATCAATCAACATCTCTTTATGTACTGTATCTTGGCTATCTAAAGTTAAAAAATATTTATTACCATCATAATTACTAGTCAAACTAATACCATTAATTAATGATGATGTTGCTGCTTCACCTATCCATATAGCATCTTTACTATCGGTTTCATGATTTTTTCCATAGATTACGCCTCTAAATATTTTAACTTTAAAACCACATTGCTCTAAGGCTGTGATAACATCTTGAATATATTTTTGCTTACTTACTTAGATTCAAATGATACGTGAAATTAAATAATATAAGAATATTATTACTGTTAAATATTTTTTTATACCTATCGGATAATTTAGATAAATCTGTCTCTAATTTAACAATATCTCTTCTGTATCTGCTGTATTTAATATCTTTGTGGTATTTAATAGCTGCATCAAATCTCAATGCCTGTTCCCCTATTATATACCAGGTTTCTCCAGCTAAATTCTTGGCAATGAAAAGATTGCCACCCTCTAAAGCTGAATTAGTGGATTTAATCATATGCTTATTTGGAAAAATATCAGGGTCAATACCTCTTATTTGTGATCCATACATTAGCAGCTCATCTTGAAACATATCAAGTGAATATGGTTGAGGTACGTTGGCTTTCTGATGTTCCCTAAATAAACGACTCTGAGCATGTATAGAATTTTTATTTCTCACATAAAGTCCTCGTGATGTATCTATAAGTAATCTCTTACCCAAACATCCTCAAGATTAAGCTCTCTATGCCTAATTCCATGTTTATGACAAAATTCCTTTAATCCGAGTGAATACCTAGATTCGTTACTGAATACTAGGACACCACTATTACATTTTTGTTCATGTTTATCAGATGTTCCTGTATATGAGATACCACATTCATAGCAAAAAGGCATAAAACTTATATTTCCTTATTGTGATAATTAACTATAGTAGTGAAATTATAGTGCAAAAAAACTTTTACTTACTGGTAAAATACTAATGGAGATATAAGTTCTAATGCACCCTATCTCTCTCCCATTTTTGTATTTTTGGTATATTCATTTTGCCTATTGGTTCTGATTTAGGATCGCAATACATACTTAGGTAAAAAGATAATGAACCACTTTTATTTTGATTAGGTAAGTACTTAAATGCTTGCCGATATGCCATAAAAAAAGAATCCATATACTTTGTAACTGTTTGTTTCCTTACTGAGGGATTATAAGATTCTGTTGACAAACTATCAACAACCTCATAACTATACCTATTTGTATAGTTTTCATACTCATTTTTTATAAAAGCCAAGCTATTATAAACGAAACTAGCAAACAAAAAAGTTCTTATTTGCCCTGAAACACCATGCCTATTTATAAAACCATACCCTTCGGTTCTAATAATATATGCTATTAAATTACTTATTGATTTTTGCATGAGAGGTATATGCACTGGTATGTTTATTTCTCCTATGCTAGATGCTATGTATCCATTATCTGTTAATATGGATTTCTTGGACATAAATTTTTCAGTATATTCATTTAATGCCCGAGTTATTTTTTCGCAAAATATCATAAAGCGTTCAAGATCAGCTGTTAACTCATCTTTACTTGTATTTACTGATACTTTAGAGGAATAATTTTTTTTAGGAGAGTTGATATTTATAAATTTTGATAGCAAATTTGTTGGTAAATAATTCTCAGCACAGCCAAGGTTAGGGTTTTTAGTCATAATTTCATAAAAAATATATTGTAGTTTTTCAATTTCTGATAAGTTTTCATATTTAACAAAACTTTGCTCTACTTTTAAACAAAAAGGATTTTTTTTTGATAGCAAATTAATAATTTCATTTATTGAGCCTTTCAAATCTATTCTAGCAGATGTATGAAGTGTAAATATACATTTTAATATTTTAGGTAGCTGTTCTACTCTCTCATCAACTGAAAAGTATGTTGCTTCAAACAATATACTGTAATAAACAAAAGTAATTAATGATGATATCGCCATAGATGATTTTTCTATTTCATGTTGAAAAAATTTTTTTATAGTTGTTTTCACATACTCCTCTCTAGAACTGCCTGTTTGCTTTTCTAATAATAATTCCCAGTTTTTAGCTCTATCATAATTTTTTCTTGATATATGATGTATATCTCCTGACATAAATTCATTTATTCTTGATTTTAGAGATTGTATTTCATATAAGTTTCTATAAAAACTTATCCCTCTAATGAACCCACTTTCAAGCTTTTCAACACTTCTAAACTTTATTATATTAAAACCTTTCATGTTATTCTAATTCGCTAACTGCAATAACTTTGATTATATGTTGATAGATTATTGGTATTTAACTAGTAATAATACTAATATAATTGTTTTAACAACATGGATCAACTGCATCTTCTATAAATTCCACAAAGATCTTATTCTCATATTCCTCTCATTTTTCTCACACTGCTAGTGTCTCAAATTGGAGATGAGATCAGTAAGATTAGAGCTGAATTACAAAGAAAAGTACTTAAAAAATAGTATTTTTACTAGATGAACATTTAAAGAAAGCCTACTATCATTCATTTTAAGGTTTAGAACTAAAAAAATATAATATGCATAACAAACTTGATTACCAGTATATTGATGATAGCTTTGTAATAATTATTGATAAAAAAAGTAATTCAAATAAATTATCTGTATTCTGGGAAACACCATTAATATTAGTTAAAAATAGTGTGAACATACATGAAGATTCAATCCCCTATGTGGGGGAGGTATTAACAACTATCATTGAAAAAGATTTATTAGTACAGCACCCTTTCATTCGCCACGATAAATATACTGAAATAGTAATGCTGTACATATCTCTTTTTGAGAAAAATAATTCTACCCATATAAAATGCTTCTTTGGCCATAATAGCGGTATTCATACTGTTACATCAAAGTGGGAGGATGTTAATACTAATTTCAGCAATGCTTTTTTATATAATATGATTCATAAGGAAGATCCCGTAACCCTAAGTTTGAAAGCCATATTTGATAGTTATAAAGAAAAAGCTCTTAAACTTAAACATTATAAGTTGGAAGTTCCTAGCTTTATATCAAGTCATTACCATTCACTTGAATTAAATCAAAACATTAGAAATCTCGAGCAATATAAGCCGTATAATGAACAACTACGAACACGTGTACTTAATCCCAAAAAAACAGATAAGAACCCAACATATGGGGCTCTTTACGCCAAAACTAAAGTTAGATATAATAAATTAGTTATAGAAATGCAAAAAGCCCAAGAATATTATTCAGAAGAAATAAATAAAACTTCATATACTGAAAAGGCTGGTACAACTATAAATATAATACAAAACACTATAGACAATTTAACAAAACTAAAATCTTTAATGCCTCATAATGATACAAATCACACAAAAGTTGATAGATTGAGAAGTATACAACAAGTGCATTTGATGAACATACAAGAAACAATTGAAGAATTTAAAAATATAGATGTTTTCATCTATAATGATCAAAAGATTAAAGAAGACTTTAACACTCAAGATAAGCAATATAGTGAGCTAATAATTAAGATGACAGAAGGATATAAGCATTTATTAAGTAAGTACTATTTTATGAAAGAAAACATAATACACGTTTTTTTTATGGCTGCGAATAAGTATTTTGATAACTTAAAACTTGATATAAAACTTCAAAAATCTTTTGGTAAACACATAGATGAGCAGAAATTCATAGAAGCCTTCGATGGTTTTGTTTCTATAAAGGCAGCTAAGTCAGGACATTACTATGTCAAGCCAATCATATCTAAACATACCGTTACTCTAAAACATATAGAAAAAATTATAAATAAAAACAAAACTATTATAGAAAGAAATGGTGGGTATTTCAAAAAAAATGATCGGTTAAAATGCTTTAATGAAGCTCTAGATAAGATATCTCACCTTAATGTTTCCAAAGAAAAAAGTACATTTAAGTTTTCTAATATGTTTAAAGAACAAGATCAACAATATATGCGGAGTAAAGTTGATATCTTAAAAGAATGGTCTTTCTTATATGCAGATCGTGCATTAAAATTAACAAGCAAATATAAAGAAGATAAAAAGATATTTCTATACTTTGTAAACACATATAATGACAAGTTAGAAGGGATAATAACTAAATTAGTAGAGATGGATGTGTTTCAGAGTACTAATGACAAATTACAATATGAATTTCTAACCCAACAATATATAATGCCTACAAAAAGTAGTTTAACCACTTTCTCTAGACAGAGTACAGAACTTAAAAAGCAAATATCGTTAGCTGAGAGAAATACTATTATTCACGAAAGAATATTCTCTTTTGAAAAATATCAAGAACTGTGTAATGAATTATCCAAAATGATCACTAACTTAAACTTAAATAAAAATAAAAGAAACGAAGAAAGGATACAAGAACTTACCGCTGCAAATGACTTAGCTACCTCCTGTGTTTACGTTAAAGTTCAAAATGATTATATAAATAACAAGGATTTAATAGATGATAATGATGTTTGTATTCTATGGTTTAATAATATGAAAGATACATTAAATCCAGGTTCTTGGCGTCGAGGATGTAAACACTATAACAACATAACCCGAATAATCAATAAGATTGAAGGTGAGATTAAAAAAACCAGATTCTTCTAGTAAGCACAATGAGAGAGTTTGGCGCCACATACTTTAAAAACCTTAAACCATAGATCAAAAAAATCAGGAGTTAAAAATTTTTCAGCAGCAATACTATTCAATAAAAGTAAAGATAAATTATTTGGTACTGGTGTGTCAAAAGATAATCAAAACATACATAATTATATTAAGGAGTTATTGTTTGACTTAAAGCATTGTAGAAATAATGCTGAAATCAATAATCTAAAAATTGAAATTAATGAAGCTTATAAACACTCAGATTCAAAATTGGATGTGTAGATCACAAACAAAATATAGCAATGTTCAATATATTTTTCAGATATACATCATAGTAACAAGATATTAGAAATAATTCAGTTAATAAGGTATAATTATTTAGTATTTTTACTGGTTTTATTTAGCAGTAAAAAATGTTTTAATATTTTTACTGTTAAGCATGTGAGATTAAATAAATGAATATTGATCAACATTATTTGGTTAATTTTGCAGATAAATCAGAAATCCCTTTAGCTGTATATTCTCATAATCTTAAGCTAGTTTTCTATAACAAATTCTTTAAACACCTTTTTGATAAAGTGGATGACTCTAAAGAGTTTATAGACATAGCCATGTTAAAAAACAATAAATATTATAAATATAAAAAGTCATCACAAGGTATCGACGTATATTATAAACTTAGATTTGATCTAGCTTTGTCAGAAGGAGAATTCTATTTTGTAACAGTCAGAGTTATAAATTGTGTGCCCTCTCATCCCCCTAGCCTTCCTGATTTGCCCTTAAGTGTCTATACTAAGGACAAGAATGGAATTTACTTAAGTGCAAATAAATTCACGGCTTCACTAACTCGATTTAAATCAATAGAAGGTATGTCTCATTTTGATATTTTTGGCAGAGATGCTCAACTATTATCAGAAAATGATATGACTACAATAAAAAACAAAAAAGACATATTTTATGAAAAAATTAAAAATGATACTTTTTTATCATTGAAGTTTTGCTCAGAAGAACAGCATATTGGCGCTGTTTGTATAAACTTAAACCATATACATGAGCAAGACTTTAAAAAAAATTTTCTAAATGCTTCTAGTCCTGATATAGATATTACACTAACAAAAACTGAACTTATATGTTTAAACTATCTCACTAATGGACAAACAGCTAAAGAAATAGCTAGGGAAATGTTAATATCACCTAGGACAGTTGAGTTTCATCTATCTAATGCCAAAACAAAACTAAATTGTTTCAAAATAACAAAGATTGCTCATACTATAGGAAGATATCATTCCCTATTTAAAGTGTAAGGTATTCTCTAACTTTAAAATTTTTGCTGCGCGGCTACTCATAAGCTTTTTCACTTAAGAAAGTAATTTTACTAGTTAGATAAGTTTTTAAAACCTTTAAAATATTCATATTAAAAACCTATTAAGAGCGAACGATGCCACATATTAACAAGTACCTAGAATTAGAAGAAAAGGAATATAAAGTAGACGAATCTATTATAAGAAGTCTTCTTGATAATGATTCTTTAACTACTAAAGAGAGAATTATAGAATTATCTAATCTTGTAATTAAAAAATGTAATCCACTTCAGAACTCCATGGAAAAATTTAAATTATCTTACTCAATGAATCTCCTTGATTCTGCAGTAGATCAAAAACATAAATGTGATGAAGCATTAAATATCTTAAAACCAATGGTTACGTTTTTACATAATGAGCCATATACCCATCTAAACAAACTCGTTTTAGATGAAATAAATGGATTGGTTTTTAAGTGCTTAGATGGTTGTAATACTTCACTAAGAACCATTTTAGAGTTATTGGTACATAATAAAACATCCTCTAATAATGGGACTCAAAAACTAAATTTAGAGACTAAAATAGTTCTGACTAAAAAAAGGATCATTCAAAATTGTATAAATGAAGTGATTCTAAAGAATAAATTTAATTTTATTGACATGTTTGGAATGAATGTACACTATGTAAACTCATGTTATAATCAAATTTGCAAGAATTATGGTTTGAAAGAAGTTTTTGATGGTTTTACTAGGCCTCAAGACTATCATAAAATAAAAGGAATATTAGATAGAGAAATAGAAAAATCTGCATTAATGGACGAATACCAATTTGCTAAAGCTTTCCAAGAGATGTTTTTTTCATTACTACCCAATGAAAAATATAATAATGAAACTAGAGATGAGGGTTATGAAGCCCTTCAGGCAACTTTTGGAAACTCTCTTCCACTAATGTTATATGAATCTAATGTTAGTAATCATATTGATATGGAAAGCCGAATTCTAGGATTAATCATTTATGTACTTAAAACTTATGGATATATAGCTAAAAGTGAATATTATTGTGAAAATGAGAAGTTGATAGTATTACATGAAAATATATATCAAATTTCAACAATTTCTCAGGAGGATGACACTCTCTTATGGATGGGAAGAGAGGTTTTAAAACCTCTCAGTCTTAGTGAGCTCATGACAAATTTAGTCAGCAATATAAAAATACTAGATGTAATGTCTAATTATTGTAATCATAAAGAAATTGCTTTATTAAATTTAGATTGTGACAAAATAAAAACACTGATTTCTTCTTATTATAAAACTGGTTTAACACATAAAAGACCACCGCCCTTCGTTTTAATATTAATCGCAGAATTAGATTATAAGCTTCCATCACTTGAAATTACGGAATATTATCCAAGTTACGCACAATATCTCTATCAAAATAAAAACGGTAATCCATTGTATCTTGCAGCTCATACTATGTCATCAAGGATATTTCACAATCTAGTCAAAAGTAATAGTTTTAAAATTAATGATTTGTTTGTATCTGAACCGAGTACCGGTAAAACAACTATGGAGTTGTGCCTCGAACCTACTAGATCCAAGATTTTCTTAAAAATTTTGATTTTTGAACTCCTATATAAAAAAAATTGTAGAAAGATTATTATCGATCTAGTTGACAAGACTAAACAAGTACTTAAAAAAAGTTTTTTCGTACTTATACCCACTGAGGTTGCAAATGAATTCTTTGATAGAATAACTAATACCAACAAATGGATAAGTTCACCCATTAACCTTAATTTTACAAAGGCCTTCCGCTGGGATGATTATCAAGGATATATGATGCAATTAATCAATAAAAAATATAGTTCAAGAATTGAGATAATAAGCACCATAAGTGATCCTAATCATATTTATTTTAATAGAACAACTGAAACAAGGCATCTAGCTGATCTCGAAGATTTACTAAAGCATCCTATCTATTATATCGCTACGACTAATGAAGAAGATATGAGATGGCTAAATAATAAATGGGATGATTATTTTAGTTTCAACAGGGATCCAAGGGAAATTACTTTTGGACACAAAAAAATGCCGATTATATTGTTCTTTATATCAAATTATAACTTTCATAATCCTAGAACACAATATCATCTCTCACATAATGCTTTTGTATTTCAAGTTTGGTTATCTATGTTTAATTCTATACAACATTATAGGGCTCTTGATCTCCTGAAGGATTATATGCATACGATAAATAAACATATATATCTCATTTCTGATAATAATCAGAGAAATAGAGTTGATAGCTTTTTAAAATATATTAATAATCTTGATGGAGTTATCGGATCTAGTGTATGAGTAATTTAGTGATCATTATTTAAGATTCAAAAATAGTATAATATTTCCCCACGAGATAAGACAATTCTGATATTTTTTGACAGTTTAGTTTCTTTTTTATCTTACTAAGTTTAAACTCTATTGATTTCGTTGATAGATTCATGATAGTAGCAATTTCACTTGATGACTTCCCCTCAACCACCCAATGTAAAAGTTCTTTATTATTTTGTACAATTTCGCTAATACATCCGTATATATGTCTATCCTTTTCTAAAAGGAAGGATTGTATATCATGTAAGTTAATTATAAAACCATAAATATAGTTTTTATGAAATATCTTCATAGTTAAATACGTATATATTTTCTCATCAATCAAATACTTCTCATAAAAAGAACTCATGGTTAAACTTTCTTTTGTTTTTTGATCATTAGCCCTTATTTCTTCAGCATATGCACTTGATGTAATATCAAAATCTGTTTTATTTAGGCTCTTAGAAAAGATAAACTCTCTATGAATGTCATTAGAATATGCGTATACCCCAAAAATATCTTTTATATAAACACCAACAGAAAGATTACTCATTAGTTCTTCTGCACCAACAATCTCATTTTTAACCATATCTAGATCTAAATTTTCAAGGGTGCAGTGAAAAAATTTTTTTTCTTGTTCTATCAGTTTCATTTTCAAGAATAAATCATTAGAATCTTTGGAGCACTCTAAATATTGAACGTCATTATTCAGTGAAGAAAAATCCAATTGATTTTCAATATCTCTTTCATTCAAGTTTAAATTCTCAAAATTAGAGTTCACATAAACTATTTTATACTTATCATCACATATAAAATAAGGAATCTCTAATTTATCCAATACGCTTATATATTTTGTTATATAATGATGATTCAAAGCTTAACCCCCCATCAAGCAGCAATATATCATACATTATATCATTAACTAGCCTATATTCACATTTGAAGAATTAATAGATACTTCTGCTGAGCCCTGAATTTCAGCATTAGATGATTTAACAGATACAGAAGAACCTTTTATTTCTATTTTATCTGCATCTAAAATTATATTACTAGCCTTTAAGCTAATATCACCTTCATTTATCGATACTTCAGACTTAGTATTTTTAATATAAATAGAGTTATTTTTGCTATTTATTTGTAAAAGTATCTTCTCTGTTTTCACAGAAAAAATATCTTGATCAGCATCTAATAAAACTGTTATGCTAGTCTTATCTTTTTGAGCCTGGAGGTTTATTCCATTCTCATTACATTCTATTAAGTGATTTACTTCTGACATGTGAAACCCTTATTATTTTAATTTACATATAGACTGAATGGGGTTGTTTATGCTTATAATCCCCTGCCAAGCACAGTTTACCTTGCACTCTGATGTTAACGCTGGTATTTTATTTAGCCTTACTTTTGTTGATCCTGGAACCCATGGAGCCACTATGTTTGGTATGCATGGCTGAGGAGTAAAAACTCCTAACGCAGCAGATGTAGCTGCAATAACTTGAGGGTTTGTTGGGCTAGAGCACAACCCGAAAGTTAGTATATTTACTATAGGCTCCTTATCTTCTACTGAAGCAATAGGAAGCTTCTTTACTTTCGATGTTAAATTTGAAGATACAATCAATGAAGCTGGTGTAGCTCCAAATGTGCAGTTACATATAGCACCACTAACAACTAATTCAGACATAGTTTACCCCTTAAAAGCGTATATATTGTATTATCAAGAAAGATAAAGAAAAAAATAAAGCGGGTATAATAATATGGCTACCAAATAAAGGATAAGGTGTTTTGCGAGTGCCTCCATTTATCTTTTTGATAGGTGATTGATTACTAATATACGCTTTTAGTATAACTTTTAATTTTTTCATATAAATAGTCTTCTTATGGCTTTCATTAGGCTCATAACAACCTCTAAAACCATTTTTCAACAAGAAGTAATATATAAATACTGTTTTGATTGAAGGCATATCTTTTGATATTAAAACATCAATATAATCATAAAACTCACTACCTGCATTTGAGATTCCAAATAATGATAGCTGAATGGGCGTATATATATAATTTTTTTCTAGTGAAATTAAACCAAGTTTTTCATCACAATATGCTGTTAATGCAAAAGTTATTAAATGAGATGCATTGCTACTACTATCATCTTCGTCTTCTGTTAACGCAGCTTGTAGGTTTTCAATATTAAGCTTTGTTTTTATAAAAATATTATATACATCATCATGACTATTTGGCTTAAAATTATCTATATCATCGATAATACTATAAAACATGAATTCCCACATATTACCCCTCCTCACGATCAACAGTTATTTTTTCTTTATATATTAAAAACTTATACTTTTTCAAAAAAGGTTTAGAAAAATAAAACTTCCATTGCATAGTACTACTACCAGCACTTCTAACCAAAAAGAAAAAACTTAATGAACTTATATTTTCTGTATCTAAATCTTCTATAGAAAAATTTCTTGAAGGGAAAAGAGTATATCTCATATATGAATTAGGGTCTGCAACCATTCTTTTCTGCAATTCCTCAGGAGTCATATTTTGGAACTCATTAGGCATCATATTCTCTTTTATAACTAAAATAAACGCACCTGAATCATTTACCATTCCAGGAAGATTAACTTCAACTTGTGATCTGTTAGTTGAACATGAACTTAATAAAAAAATTATTAACGTAATTACTATCCATTTTTTATTCATATAATATCTCCGACAATGTTCCACCATCAATAAATGTATTTTTATCCAACTTACTTCCTAGTGGTAATCTTAAAGGACCAAAACTAAGATTTACTTTAATGTTTTTAAATTCAACGAGCCGTGAAGTCGAAATACATTCCAATTCTTCCTTTAGAGTTTTAATAACATATTCTTTTTTACTATCAAGGTATTCATTCATGAATACCTTCACATTTCCACACACAAAATTCTTATTAATTTCTTTTTGTAAAAAAATCTTCTGAATACTTTTGCGTTGTCCTAGTTTATAATTCATATTCACTGTCTTATTATAAAGACTACAAACAACATGAAATGAAGATAATGCTTTTTGTATACGATATTCTATATATTTTAGTGAACCATTATTTTTTTCAATTTCTAACATGTATAACGAACCATCATTATATATTCTGTTTGTAGGTGTTAGACTTGGATGAAGAGAGAAGTTGTATATTGAAAACCATAATGTCCATATATCTCTAGATAATTGCTTGCTATTCTGAGCTATTTTTTCCATTATTTCTTGGAGATCGTGAATTTGGTTTGTTTCACCTACTATAAAAGTGGCATTAATATCTACATAAATAATTTTATCATCTTTATTTGCAGTTATTTTTTTTATGAATTGATTGCTAGTGTCATAGTTAAAACATATATCATAAACAATCTCATAAGAAGGATATTTTTCTTGCAAATATAAAATGCAATAATAGTAGCTTGTAGGGTAATTATATATATCATACATATTAAAAAATCACCTTTAAATCAAAGTCAAAAAAAGGAATATTATGTAAAATAAACTCTTTGACCTGTGAAACGTAATAATTAATCCATACTTTGTCCATATGGTTCATGCAATTAAACTCTAAAAAAATAAGATTATCTTCAACCTTTGATGACCTAAATAGAGGCTTTACTTTATTGCAACTAAATTTATCAAAAAAACCTAATAAGTTTAACCACGATGAACTTGTCCACTTAAAAATATCATGAGCCTTCAGTATAGTACTTAAAGACTCTATGTTTTTTATATTAACAGTATCCTCACTTACTTGAATGAAGCTTGAAAATCTCATCTTATACAAAGATACATTTTTCTCGTACCATACAGCATCGTAGTTTGCTATATCACCATTCAGTGACAATATATTATTAACAAATAAGTGAGCAACAACTGACTTATTCATATATGGTGCAATTGAGTTTAGCTCAAACCCAATCTTACCCCCCTTATATATTGTTTTATAAGATGTTGGGTCAAGTACATTTTTTTCAATCATTATGCACCTTAACTCTTCTGTCGTATAGTTAGTTTCTTTCTCTAAGTCGAACCAATACCTTTCTTGATGGCCGTCAATATAAATAGATAATGATTTTTCAAAGTTATAATTGATCATTGGTAGCAAATTTGTAATAAATGCTTGTCTTAATTCAAAAACAGAAATATCCATTAATTGATTAGATATCAATAACTCAATTCTCTCAAAACTATTTTCTTCAAATGAAGATAGGTTGACACTTAGTTTGAATTGAAGCTTTGGATCGGACATATTGTTTTTTATTTGAGTATTTTTTTTAAATGGATAGCTATTACCAAAATCAATAGTAACGTCCTTTTCTACTATCCTCTTATCTGAAAGATGCGCACGTATTTTGGCATATTTGGAAATATTTTGATATATATATATGGCTCTCTTAATGTCTAACTTAGGGTGAAACCAAAACTCAAGAATACCGTTATTTATTTCAAAATCACCGTGAATATTCTTGAAATTTAATTTTTGGAGATTCACGGATTGGAATTCAATCTCTGTTATTTCACAAGGCATAAGAGTAATCTCTTTTGCGCAATATAAAATTCTACTAGAATTGTCATTAAAATATAGTTCTTGAAACTGATCTATATGTTGATCATCTTTATAAAATTTTATATCCTCAACCTTGACAAATACTCCATGAAAGCTAGGTGCTACCAACCCATTAAAATAGTCATAAATTTTTGATTTATATATTTCTTCAGCATAAGCTATGAAATTTTCTTCTGCTCCTACTTTCCATTCCCTTAATATATCAATTAACCTCTGCTGGTAGTTTTCATTATTATTCGGCTTCATTAACTTCCTCCTTAGTTAATAGTAACGGTGCCTCAAAACTTACCAAATAACTCGATCTCATGTTTTCCCCAAACACCCAAGAATATATATGTTTTTGTTCGTTCACTTTAGCAACAGACAAGAGCCGGAATATACTCCAATTTTCATTAAAACTTATACTTTTTTCCTGATTATAATTAGAATCCAACAACTCAATTTTTGCAACATTTGCATGCCACCAGTCAAGTTTAAACTTAGAATAAATATGATCAACCCCAAAGCCATACAGGCTATCATTATTGATATCTAACTTACTATAATAAACATTTATATCACTACTATTTGAATTCTTTACAAACTCTGATATTAATGGGCCATGTGTTTTTATACTTAACTCTAACGGCTTTAGTTTCCCGCTACGTTGAAAAAAATAACTTCTTAAGTTTTCTATCCTAAAATATTGCTCCGAATATTCTAACCCAGAGATTTCTCCTATGTTTTTAAGAAAGTTCAACTCTGGTTTTATCTGCTTTATTTTTTCAACATAAACCCCATTATTACCTAATAATTCAATAAGATAATTTATTTTCATATTTTTCTTTGACTCTATGGTGAATGGGAAAAAATCATATAACTCTTGATATATCCATTTCACATTCATTACCCAGTATGAATCAACCCTATGTTTTATAATATCTATATAAATTCTTTCATAGTTTTTTATAGGAGAATATATCAATTCTTTTACATTTTTATTAAGCTTTATTTCTTTGCTGTATTTATCAAACTCTTCAATCAATCTTTGTTGATTAGTCTTATAACCTCTTTCTATATGCTCATTGCTTAGAGATGCTTTTTCTAGATACCTAACTTCTTGTGAAACTATTTGTTTGTACCCATCGATATTTTTCTTAAGTATTTTTAGAGATTTAATATCCTCTAAGATATTTTTATTCTCTGCAAATAAGCTTAAATTATCTATCACATATGAAAGTTTTTTTTGAAAATTCCCTGTTTTTAAAACAAGCTGTAATTTTTTAACACTGTTATAATCATAATTAGAGTAGAAACTATCAACCTTATAAATAAGCGATAAATTATATCTAACATAGTTAGATATATAAAAATCTAAGTTTTTTGCAAAATATAACCTCAACAATTTAGATAGCTCAGGAGAATATTTATCCACGCTCTCTGAGACTCCTATGAATTTCATATAAGCATGGCTTACTGTAGAATTATAGTTTACTTTCGAATAGTATTTACCTTTCTCTTTAAAAAAAATAAAAGGGATACTCTTTTTTTCTAAAACAATACTATTTATTTTCTTTATAAGAGGTGCTTTATCTATAAGTGAAATATATCCAAGATCTCTATATGCCTCTTCTATGTAAGCGTTAAATAAATATAAAGAACTAGCTCTTCTTATTTTTGGTAACAGCAACCTTATATCTAAAATAGCTGCAACATTAACCAGCAAATTAAATTCTTTATGTGTCAGTGCTAAATTTTTTCTCAACAACATCTGCTCTGATATTTCATGTAATTGCTGACACCCTAAGTCATCATTAGTATTCTTTGATAAGGTATTCACTAACAATAAGAAAAGTATATTTCTATAAAATTCTTTATCCACAGCACGTTGTTCGGGGGTTGAAATAAATTTATTGGCTTTTTTTATAACCTTATCAATATCGAGTTTAAAATCATATTTATCGATATCAAAATGTGATGGCTTATATTTACAACGCGCGATTGGCTCAACCTCATCCCAAACAACTAGAGTCGGTATATCTAAAGAAGTTAAACTGCTCCATGAAACAATACCTAATGGAAAATTAGAATTTAAGTATTCAAAATGCGATTTGCTTTGAATATTTAATAGAGAAAACTCTTCAATTAATGAGTTAGTTTGGTAAGCTTTTTCCTTTATTCTATTATCTAATATATATTCTTTCCAAGCACTCTTATAATCTACACTATGATTTCTAAAAGGAGTTATAATCTTTGAAAAAGAGATTTTATTATTTATGTCTAAAAAGAAATTATCCAAATCACTAAGATTGACTTTTTCCTTCAATGTGCCAGATTGATTAACTTCTGTTAATATTTTATTTTTATAAAAAAATACATAATAAGTTGGTAGCAGCATAGTAATTGTAAATAAAATAATGCCTATGAAACGGTATTTTAATACTTTTGAATGTGAGTAACTCCTATTTATAGTATCTTTATTAATATACTGAGATTTTTTATCCTCATCTCTTAATAAATAAAAACCTTTAAACTTAATGCAATAAGGATTTTTATTTAAGACATGCAGTTTATTAGAAACCTCTAATAATTTTCCAATAAAACAATGTAAGTCTATAATTTCTTTAGGCGTTAAGGATTCTTTTAATAGAGAGTTACAAGTATTATCCATATTGAATAGATCTTTAAAAAACAAATCGCTTGGAAGAACATTATCCCAATACATTGGATATTCATTAATTTTACATAACTTTTCCCAAGCCATTGCTCCTTGTGTTGCTTTATCATATGTGAACATAAAATTACTATATAACTTATGGGAAAAATACTTTTTGAGTACTCTAAACAGCTCTAAGCACTCTTGAAAAAAACTTTCTTCTAAATCCTTTTCATATGTAGCAATATCTATCTTAAAAAGAATATTATTTATTCTGCCTTTAGAAAATTTTTTTAAAAACTTTCTAATTTCTTTATATGTAAATTTTTCTTTAGATAAGTAATTTATGTTTATACTACAAATAATAGATTTATCTATGAGTCTTATTTTTATAGCAGCTTCATTACTTTCATCTAAATAATTTTCTACCACTAGCTTTTTGGTTAAAAACCTATATTTAAGCCTATATCTTAACGGCAGACTTTTTATAAAAGTACGATAAGTTAGGTGAAGTTTATTTATTGCAAATATAGATATAAGCATTCTACTAATAAAATTTGACTGTTTACTTTTAAAACAAAACATCGCATATTTCTTTAAAAGAAAGAAAGAAATCACTAATACAGGTAAAAAATACAACATATATATATAGCTCATCATAACTATTCCTTACTACCTTTTACACTTTGATAACTCACGACAAACTTATTTTGATCAATCGAAATATTTCCTTGCATTTGTCCACTCTGGCTTTCAATGTTAAATTTTGATTTACTTAGGTCACTATATTCTGATTCTTGCTCTATAACAGCGCATCCATTACCAAGAATCAAAGTGTTCTTATTGACGTCTTTGCTAGAGTTATATTCTTTTTTTGTAGATATCCAGCACACTTCTGAAATAATGGCATTTTCTTGATATATTTCCATCTTTACTGGTGTTCCTTCTCTTAAGGGGATAAAACTATGATCATTATTAAAAGAAAATGACGCAGGTATAATTAATTTTTTATCTGCTTTACCTGCTCGAAGCATACTTGGAAGTTCAATTAAGTAATATAATCCATTTAGAGAAGTAGCGACTCTCTCTGTATCATCAACCTGTGAGTTATTAATATCAGATCGCTGCTGTTGCTTAATACCATTTTCTAAACAAATAAAATACTCTAGTGTATTTGGTCTTGGGCTATAGACTTTTCCATAAACAACAATTGGCTTCTGTACATAATTAGTAGTTGGTAGATATACACCTATTCTCTCAATTTCTTTTATTTCAAGTTCAGGATAAATCTCTACCGTTTTATCTAACATATTTTTATAATTTTCTTCATTTGATTCATTTTTTATGTAATCTTCTTTGGGTAAAGCATCATTTATAGTATCTATCGTATTTTCTTTTTTTCTTATATCAGACTCTTTTTTATGGATAAGTATTTTTATGGCAAGTATACAGTACTTAACACTTTCTTTATTCTTCTTGCCTTTATTGGCAATAGTCATGATATTAAGGGGCATTATAGTCTTTTCATATGCCGGATAATTTAATTTAAGATTAGATAGATATGATTTATTCGTGTTCTTACGAGTATCTGCTTCGTATTTTTTATATTTTAAATCAAAAGACTTGGATGTACCAGCAGTAACATACTCTTGTCTATCACAAACATTAGTATATTCATTATTTCCCCATGATTTTAATTGATTATTATTTTGACTATTTATCCAAAATGTATTACATAGGCTGTATTTAGTGAAAAGTTCAGTTTGTTTTCCCTTTGAAAAGCTATGCACATACACTTCTTCCCTAGCTAACTCCGCACTATCTTTACTTTGTAGATCTTTTTTTAGTAGATCAATATCTTTTAATTCATATGTAGTCTTATCACTATTCTTATCAAAACTGTAGATTAGTTGGATATTATTAGACTCTAAGACTTCAACCATATATTCATACAAGTTATTAGTATTACAGTTTACTGCAAGCCAGTAAACTTCATCATAAAATTTATTCTGAGCTTCTATTGGATTAATTTTAAATATTGAATCATACGGTTTAAGAATATCTAACAGTAAAGAGCTATAACTACTATTTATATAAACACTCTTTGGAAAACTTATTTCTGTAAATGCTCTTATAGGATCGCAAAAAATTATCTCACAATTTAAGAAACTATCCTCTCCGTCGAAATACTCCTCTAATGTATAATACTTATTATTTTGAAACCTTGGAAAACCAAGAATACTCCAACTTGCTTGATCATCATACTTATAAGCGGCATCATTTTTTGACTTATCAACAATCTCTTGCTCATACCTAATTTTTATTGCAAATGGTTTATCTTCTTTAATGCCTTTCCAAAGTTTTTCTTTTTGTCTATCACATGTGATATTAAATTTAATCGAACCGAGAAACCCATAGATTTTATAATCTATGTCAACCATGTGTACAAATTCTAGAGGAATATATTTAATTTCTTCCTTATTTAAAGACAAATTCTCTTTTAAAGGGATTAAACATACAGAGATGAATTTTCTACTTATCATATTTAGACCTATTTATCATAAAAAATCTTCATTACTATCAAAATTTTCATTAGTATTGAGATTACTCTCTAGATTGCTACCATTTCCTTTTTCAAGAATAGAACTAAATGTATTAAAGTCTCTTTCAATAAAACTAGTAGGATTACTAACATATAATTGCTCTAATAATGGCCAAATCTCTCCATCCTTATATTTGTACATAGATTTTATTTCTTCATATCCACAAAGTTGTGAATCTAAATATGAAACAAATTTTTTTGGAAAATAATTAATAGGATTAAAGTTTGATATTTCTCTTTCAATCTTATTTTGTAATACTGCTGCTGCTAGCCAAGAGTTGTTTTTGACTAAATATTCATATACTCCTATCATTTTTAATAGGTTGTTCCAACATTCGCTGTTCTCTTGATCTGAGTTGATTTTTAGATAATCTTCAGTGCCATTATTTTCTTTTATATTATTACTTTTATGATATCCATTCTCACTGATATCATGGCATTGTTCAGTCCTACTGATACTTTCTTCTGCAAGAATATCCTCTTTTATACTTGCTTTTTCATAACGTGAAAAAATTTTCTCTAAAACTTCTATAACATCTATATCATTAACACAAGATTTCATAAAAAGCATATGTTGATTTATGGTAAGCAATAATTCACTTTTATACTCTTCAGTTAAAGTATTTTTTATGTTTATACTTTTTATGTATTTTAATATGTTGTTATACAACCATTTAATTGCAGAATTATATATTCTTTCATTAATATTTATCTTTAAACCATTGCTTTCAATATATTCTATTATTTGTTGAAACTCTTTAAATAAATTAAATTGTTCAATCACACTCTCAGCCAAAAACCAACGTGCAAATATCGCATAACAAATAACTCTAATATCTAAACAGTCATCCTCTATTATTTGATTTGCTAGTTGAATCACATTGCTGTATTCACCTTGCTCAATAGATAAATATATTTTTTCTAAATCATCTCCATATGCCTTATAAAGCACATTATCTAAATTTACGCTCAATATAAGATTTATTAATTTCATACAATTCTCCTAATACTTATTCATATACTAGATATGCTTTAGCTTCACTTTCTTGAGAATAAAGTGTTAAACATAATAGTTTCTGCTCAAATATATTAATCCAACTTGTACCAGAAGCATGAATTTCTAATATAAGGTCTGCTAATGGAAATGTTTTTTTATACAATTCTTTATCTAACTCTCTCATCTCAACACCTTTACTTGAAAACGTCATAATCGAACGGATATCAACAGGCGAAAAAAGCTTCATACTTGCTTTGACTTCACCACCGTGATGATTTAAGCCCTCAAATACAATATATTTTTTCTTAGACATAAAAAACTCGCGAGGCAATAATGGACTCTTATATATTCCATCACTTAAAGTTAATGTAATAATCCTATGATTAACCGAGAGCAAATCATCCATCGCTTTTTCTATTCTATCAAGTTGAGAAAGACACCAGTGATAACCATCTCCCTCTATATCAGAAGCTTTAAACTGTGGTATTTTATCTTGCACAAGAGATACTATTATAAGTAACTTAACCATATACTTTTGAATCTCATTAAAATGAATTGATTTTGTATTAGAAGATACTTTTTTCAACCAAAAATCAATTTTTGAAAGTTCGCAAATGATAAGTTGATATTTATAGATCCCAACAGTCATGCTAGATATATTTTTGCTAATTAAACAATGTATATGGTCAACGATAGGCATTAACCTAGGCAAAATACCATCCCTATAGAGATAAGGTAAAGCTGAAAGTTTGGGTATAAAACTTTTACATATAGAATAAGAATTAGTATCTTGTATAAGATCTAACTCAAAAACCTTAATTGAATAACAAGACTGCTCAGAATAAGAGTCTGATATAAAAAGGTCATAATACTCGACTTTTATATCATGACTATTATATTTATAAGTGTCTATATATTTTTTCTCTTTAATATTTAGATAAACATCTAGTTTTTTTATACTATTATCATGTACATTTAGCTTATAACTATTTATTTTAGCATTTTTACCCAATATTATACTTTCACCAGAATCAAGTAAAATAACAAGTTCCTCGACATTTATCACTAAGTTATCTATATCATTATCTTTTAACTTTAATTGATATATACCGGGAGTCAGATTATTCACCTCATACAACAGTGTATTTGACAATACAGACATATTGTCCTGTTGCAATCTAAAATGATTTGGCGACAATGTCTGACCAAGATGCCAGTGAACATTAGGCATAACACTCCCTCCTAAAATAATTTTATAGATTAAAACCTGCTAGTTACCTCGAAAGTAGTTTTAGTGTCTTTACATGAAACCATACCACCACCACCAGTAACAAAAGAAATTACGCAAGATTTAGAATTTATTATCCCGCCATGAATACCACACATAGCGGAATTTCTATCATTATCAACATGCTGGCTAAAAGCCTGACCATCACATGAAACTGATAATTCAGACATGAAATTCACAAGTTCTGACCATACTGACTTTCCTGGGTTTACTGGATCATGGAAAAGAAACTGTTTATCATCAAAGGGCTGACTTGCAAGTTTTATGGAAACGCATTGACCATTAGCAGAACTCATGTGTTTTGTAATAGAAGAATAGGTATCCATTGAAACCTCAAAACTCATTGAGAATTTAAAATTATCTATATACATCGTTTGAACCATAGCATCAAATCGTTTTTTTTCAGATGATGATCCTGAATCATAAGTCTCCACTGGTTTAATATCAATCTTTTCATCCCCCAAAGTAATAGTCAAAGCCCCCTCTTTTATCCCTAACCTAGGACTATTTCTATTCGCCATTACATCAGCAAATCCTCTTGAAAAATTGGCATTAAGCGAATTTCCATTATCGACTTTGTTTACGATGTCTCTGTTATCAATAATTATATTTTCCATATCGGTTCTCCGTTTTATTTTACGTTAAGTTATTTATTAAGTTTTTTTTAATTTCCCAGTCTTGTGTCTATTTTCATAACAACATCCATACCTTCAAATTTTATGTGTGGAAGTACAGTAATATTACAATTATAAAAGCCAGCCATTCCCCTAGACTTCATAACTTCAACAGCTGCAGCTTTAAATGGATAATACTGTCTAGTTAATGTAGATGGATTTGGTAAATCTGTTACATACCTATTAAGCCATGTGGATAATTTATCATTTAAATTGTTTTCATCCATCTCAGACCCTATAACATCTCTGGTATAGCACTTAATGTAATGTGCTATCTTAGAAATCGAAAAAGTGTATGGCAATTTAGTTACCATTTGACTATTTTCAGAGTCATTGTCATCTTCAAACTCCTCACT
This sequence comes from Francisella adeliensis, assembly GCF_003290445.1. Classification (NCBI taxonomy): domain Bacteria; kingdom Pseudomonadati; phylum Pseudomonadota; class Gammaproteobacteria; order Thiotrichales; family Francisellaceae; genus Francisella; species Francisella adeliensis. The sequence goes on from NZ_CP021781.1 coordinate 1,967,124, forward strand.
AACCTTTAGAGATTGAGCACTAAAAAAAGTAGCATTAGATGTCTTCTTCTCATAAACCAATGAAATGAACCCTGCTTTAGCTAATGCGTATTCTTTATGATCTGGCATTAAAAAATTAGTTGGTAAAATAAACGCATTAGGGTCTTTATGATTATAATTATAAATAGGTAAGCCTTCTACCAAACCACCACTAGTTGGTCCACATATAGACTGACACCACCCTGTTATCTCATATGACCTAAACAGATTTTTTGCAAACAATACTGCGGCGTTTCCCCATAAACAACTTTTTTGCGGCTCTACCATGTCTAGTTTTTCAGTAAAATTAGGTATAACTCCTTTACCAACCGGGTTTGTTTCTGGATTATAGGGGATTCTCAACATAAAATTAGGCAATGTTAAACCAACATATCCTGCTGATCTGGTTTTTCTAAAAGCATTCCACCTTCCATATTTAGGCTGTGACATTAATCCTTCTATATCTTTAATTTCTGAAAGGTTACTAAAACTATTTTCCCCAAAAAAATTAGGTGATACTGCAGATATAAAAGGAGCATGTGAAGCTTCTGCCACTTTTCCCATAGTATTCAACCACTCTATATCTTCAGGGGTATTACTATAAGAATATAAACCAATAATAGACCCAAATGGTTCTCCCCCGTATTGATCATATTCACTAACATATACTTTCTGAAATAAATCACTGCTTATAATGTCTGCACTATTAATTTCGAAATCTTCTGAAAGCTCTTCCTTGGTCACATCTATTATAGAAAGTTTAGTTTTATTATTATCAATAGAAGATGCTAATTCATAAACACTACGCCAATTTCTCTCTAAGTTCATAAAACTCTCATCTTTAAGAACTTCATCAACTTGGCTTGATATAACCTCATCTATTTTATCAATCAGGCTTTGCACAGAATCTTTATCTATTTTATCTCCAGAATTAGCCAACAACACGGTTAATGCTGTTAGAAATCTCTTTTCATAACTCTCTAGATCCATAGAACCTATATTGTCTTGCTCAATAATCTCGTAAGTATCACAAGAATTAAGCCCCGCTGACAACAATACATCATTACAATCTAATAACTCAGTACTACTCATCATTCTCACCCTTCTCCTTAGCTATTATTTTATAGGAAATTGCTGCATCTAAAGGCAATTGTTTTTTTATATTATCTAAATCATCTTTTTGGTTTAATAACCTGTTAACTAAATTCCTAAAATTCCTATTATTATCTATGCATGACTCATATTCTTTTAGCAGTTTTTTTAATTGTATTAGATTAGTCAGCTCTGGAATATTTTCTGCAATTTTATTTGGATTAAAAGACTTTATGGAGTCAATCTTAAAACCAACTTTAAGGACCCCTTGTTTTGAATCAATGCAGTTAGATATTGAAGCAGAATAGTTTATATTCATTTTACTCATTAACTCATTAAGATTTGGTCCTGCAACTTCATGAATCTCACGTTCACCTAAGTTCTTTTCTCTATCCTTTGAAGTCCCATTAGATAAATCAGCTAAAATAAGTTGTTTAAACGGTAATTCTTTGGCTTTCTTTACACCATTAACCTCCATTTCATAGGTTATATTAACCCTTGACTTTGGTATGAGATTATTTATCATCTTTCGTTTCCCTATTGTTTGACTCTTTCTATCCAAAATAATATTTTTTAACTCGTTTTGATGTAACTAGTAAAAATACTAAAAACTAAATCTTTGTTTTTAGTATTTTTACTAGATCTAAAAAGATAAAAACATGTTTAGAATTAAACTGCTGATTATTCACCATGACTAAAAATTTTATATATTACTAAAACTATAAAAATCAAGAGGAGCAATAAGAATGAAAAAACAATTACTATATCGGCAATATAGACATAGATCTATTTTTGATAATTTCAGCATGACTAAATCAACAGAAAAATTTTTAAAGACCTTAAAATCTAATCAAAGTCGAAATTATTGGCAAGGAAATGGATCCATGCTACTTAAGTTAAAATTTATTTATTGTGAAAATATAATGAGTTTAGATAAGCAGTTAATTGAAATATCAGAATGTTCTAATTTTGGTCCAGTAAGTGAATATTTAACAAAATATATTTCTTTTGGATTGTTGAGATTACGTTGTAGTGATAAATATTCAAATCCTAATGCTATAAATACATTATCTAGTGCGATAGAAGTTTCTATTAGAAAAATGAATTTTAGTAAACAATCTCAAGTAGATGATTTCATCTCATCTTACTTAGATAATATACAATTCATTTTGGATAATGATAAATACACGTTTGATACATTTTATATGATAGATGGTCAAGAATTTTATGGTCGAATTGAACTATCTGAGTTTCAACACTACTTATTATATGATTTTAAAAGAGATGACTTATTTTCACAAAAATCTTTCTCTTGTGTTAAATATATTGATTTTGTTTTAATAGCAAGATTAGTAGAAGTTTTAGATGCTGCAAATCATTATGAGCCACTACAATTGAATGTAATTGGAGATTTGAGTGTAGAATGTATTAATTATCAAAAAGCACTTGATAACTTTCATAAAGAATTATTAGAACAAGATAGTCCCAAAGCATCAATAGATATAATCAATGAATATTTAGTTTATGTTGGAGTAGAAAAGCAAAATGCTCATACTGTTGTTAACGCTTTGAAGAATATATTTTTTAAAGATGAATGTATAGCTATGAATCGAATGAATCTAAGTGTAATTGACAGTAAATACTTTATCTTAATGCGTAGGGGAGAGAAAGATGCAATTGATATGAGTAACCTAAGAAAATGGAAATCTACACCTAATCTAGGCAGATAACAGCTATTATGGGGCCCTTCTCCCTTTCTAGGGGTTGTAGAAGTCAAGCAGCATAAAGGTTATACTGTACATAGATTTGAGCAATGTACTCACTTTATGACCGACTTTACTCTTCCTTTAGATATAACCTCATTAGAAATAACCGCTCAAAGCATTGATAGTAAAGGGAATATTACTTTTACTGTGGTCAGTACATGTTCTGATACAACGTGCCATAACTGTGGAAAACTAGCAACTAAAGTATATGGTTCAACCCCTCCAAGAACAATTCAACATACCTCCATTTTAGACCGCAAAGTTTACCTTCAAATTAGGCCAGTTCGTTATGAATGTGAACATTGTGGTAGCACCACATCTGAGCTGTACGATTGGTGTGAGAGGAATGCAAAAGTTACAAAGGCATTGGAAGAATATATAATGCGTAATTTGATCAATAGTACAATTGAAGATGTTTCAAAAAAAATGAAAATAAGTTACAAAACAGTGGCAAGTGTAGTAGATAGAGAAGTATCATCATAAAGATGGGTTAGGATATACTTTCATGGCTGATACCGTGCTAGAGCTTGATAAAATTAATCATCAAGTTGCAGCTAGAATGGCTCGTAATCTCATGAGTTGGAAACGCTATGATGCAGATAGACAAGCTATGATGAAACAAGCTCTTGAGAAAATCAAAGCTTCAAACCCTAGTAAAAATGTCTTTGAAATTGTTAGTAAGAGTTTGGAGATGTAGTTGTTTCTTTTTTTGAAGAATATCCAAAACATTTAATGTAAGTTCTTTATGGGGCATATTTTTAACTATGTCAAAAGCGTATTATAAAAATATGTATTTTTGGATATATTAGAGTCCAATAACGTCGCAAGCAAGGGTTCTGCCTTGCTATATATCTCTATCACCACTCTGAAATCGAAGCCTCACTTGCCCAGAGCGAAGCAAGTATACTCCAAGAATGATGTAAAGGACATACTGATTAAGAAACGTCTGTCACCACCTCCAAAAGCATTGAAATCCACCGTCTCGACAAAACAAAGCGTAGCTAATGTTGCATACATAACAATTGAAACGAAGGGAGTGTGTTGCCAACGAGTTAAATAGCCAAAGACAAAATTATCCCGGTTGATGAAATTAACAGCCAATGTAGGAACTGCACTCCTAAAGGGAAGTTTGGATCTTGCAAACCAAACGCTACTGTAGGTACAAAGTATTCAATGAACCCGAGAGCTCCCCACACTATTAGCCCTAGTTTCATCGCCATGAGAATATAAATAAAATTATTGCTCACTCGTAAATTCTCCTATTCATCAATTGATACATAACTCCAGGTATAATAGGAGTGAGCAAAAGCCAACTGTTTTTTGCCCTTGCTTAACCGCTTGTTAGGCTACAATTTCGGTAACAACTTCAGTTTTCACTGAGTTAGCAATGAAGCATTGCTCATGTGATTGATGGTGCATTTTTTCAAGTTGCTCCATCGTTGGTTTTTTATCACCAGAAAACTGAACATGTGGTCTAAGTGTAACTTTAGTCATTGAAACTTTACCATCGCTATCTTTCTCCATAATACCAACAGCATCGTCTATATATGAATCTACAACATACCTTCTTTTGCCGATATTGATAAAAAGAATAACATGTGACAACTAGAAAGAGACGCAACAAATGCTTCTTCTGGATCTACATTTGCTTCAACGGAATAAGGTAAAGGAATTACGTGAGGTGAAGAAGAAGCTTGAACGGTTACACCTCCATCAAAGATCCATTCATGCCCACGGCTATACTTGTTATCAATATAACTTTCATTACTACCTCTAACCCAATTGATTTTGGCAAAATACTTTGGCATTTAAACTCCATTTATGAAAGTAGCCTAACAACTGTTCATATATTAATTATAATTATTCACGACATTACAATCAATCCTATAACAAAACAACTAATAAAGAAAACTTACTACGAAATTAGATTTATAAAAAGTCGAGAAAACAGAAGAATTTATAGTGATATACCTTATAAACACCTACAATAGATTTATCTATATTAAAAGTAAAAAATGTCAGTAGTCATATACCTATAGTCTCACCAACCTTTAAAATCAAAGCATTTTCTTGACCATATTTTTGATCTTCTGCAGCCTGTTTGAATCTTTTAGGAGGCTCAAAAAAAGGTTCTGGCGTAAGCCTGATAGTTCCCCAGTGCATACCTATAGTTTTTGTAGCCTTGATATCTCTAGCTATTTGAATTGCTTCTTCTGGAGTAGCATGTACAGAGCACATAAAGTCACGAGGCTCATACGCTCCTATACCTATCAAAGCTAAATCAAAATATTCTTCTTTTTTACCAATTTCTTTAAATACTTCTCCGAAAGCTGTATCACCTGAGAACCATATCTTCTTATTTTTATCTTTAATTGAGAAGCTAGCCCATAGAGTTTTATTTCCATCAAATAATCCTCGACCAGAAAAATGAACACAAGGTAAACAACCTATAGTAATATCATCTATATTAATTTCCTGCCACCAGTTCATTTCAGTTACATTACTAAACCCTCTTTTGATAAAAAAGCTACTAAGCCCAAGAGGTACTATTACTTTGATATCTTCTTTATTTGGAAAATCTTTTATAACTTTTGAATCTAAATGATCATAATGATTATGACTAATAATAATCATATCTATTTTTGGAAGTTCGCTTAAGTCTAATGGCGAGCTTATCTCTCTCTTTGGGCCTAAAAATCCAGGTCCAGCATTTTTACTCAAAAAAGGATCTGTAACAATAAAATAATCATTAAGCTTAATCAAAAAAGCAGCATGCCCTAGCCAAGTAATACTATAGTTATTAGCTTTGTTTAACTGTTCTAAAGCTTGTTGTTTTTCTAAAACATGGTCTTTTGGAAAACCATCTTTATATTTCTTAAACATAGAAGAAAAAACGAATTTTAAAAAGTCTTTACTTCCACCTTTACGCACAGGGCTACCTGTAGGATTAGAAAATCTATTTTCATTAGAGTTATTAATAGAGATAAGACTTCTCACGGTATATTTTTGGTCTATAAATAAGTATCTCATAATATAGATTTATGAAAACTATAAACTTTCAAAATCATATTCAGATTTACAGATATTTCGATTTAGATTTGTGATATTTAAGTTTGAAGTAGCCAATAACTCTATTAAATACTTTAGTTTATGAAAAATCGCCAATCAACTACTCTGCTGCGTAGGGTTAAGATCAGTAGTGAGTATGGGGGTAACAGGCGTTAAAGTAATGCTTTCTGAAGTTTTCATTGTATAGTTATTATTATTTTTATTAGGATCAAGGAAATATAAAGCATATAGCCCTACCAAAGCACTTATAGGTATTACAGCTATTGCAAGATAATCAGAAATTTCACCTGCTAAGTAGAAACATACAAACGGCAATAATCCACCAAATACCCCATAACCAACATTATAAGCTAAAGCAAATGCTGTATAGCGAATCTCTTTTGGTAAACACTCTGCGAAAATAACCATGATATTACCGTAGAATATACCAAAAACAATTGCCATAACCACAAAGAATAATATCAGTAATTCGTTATTCATCTTATATAACTGATATATTGGTAAAGACAGCACCAGCATTAATATCAAACCAAAGGTTATTATGCTTTTAATACTGAAGTATTTTGTTAGTCTTGCAGATATATGACAAGCTACAAGGAAAACGATTATGCTTATTGTCGTTAGAGCTGACACATTTACATTTGCTTGCCCTAAAACTTGCTTAACAATATTTGGAAGCATCGTAATTTGAAAGTATGCAACAACAGCTCCAGGAAAACACAGTACAAATATGAAAATAATACTTTTGTAATTTTTTAAAATTGTAGAGCTAAGCTTTATATTGCTTGCTACTGGCTTTTCTTCCTCATCCTTACTGTGCTTAATAAAGAAAGATATGATTACTAAAATAATAGCTATTGCAAAAAGTATTCTCCAACCACCGTTAGCCATTGATTCTTCAGGAATAAAATATCCTATAAGTTGGAAGCTTACTATTGCTAGCAAAACACCTCCCATTGCACTAGTAACAAAATTAACACCTGCTTTTGATTTACCATATACTGTGCTCTCGCTCTCAACAAGTATTATAAGTGATCCACTAGATTGACCACCTATTGCTATGCCTTGTGATATCCTAAAAATCACTAATATTAATGGTGCAAATATGCCAATGGTTGCGTACGATGGTAAAAGTGCCATACCTACGGTAGGAACCCCCATAAAGAATGCGGCTAAAGCTAAAGCAGTTGTTCTACTTTTTTTATCTCCAATATAGCCAAAAATTAGCCCGCCAATTGGACGAGCTAAAAACCCTGCTGCAAATGCACCAAACGCTGCTAAAAAGCTAGCAAAAGGACTACTCAACTCAGGGAAGAATGCAGCTCCAATATATACCGCACAAAACGAGTAAACTGTAAACTCATACCACTCAGCTGAGCTTGCTAGTAAAACTAAAAATTTCTTCATAATGATTCCGTTTATAAATGTTGTTCATAACATTAATATAAAAAAATAAATAAATACAGTACCTTACAGCGAATCTGCGTTGCGTTTTTTAGAACACAAAATCTATTTTTAGACACTTTTTATACAGCATTTAATTGTTTATGATGATTAGTCATAGGTAGTTGTAAAGTTAAAAAAGGTTTATAAAAATGACTAAAAAAAATGTAGGTGTTATTGGTCTCGGCAATATGGGTTATGGTATGTGTTATTCATTATTGCGTCATAAGTTTACTGTTATAGGAACAGATCTTGATGTAGAAAAGAAAGCTGCAGCTAAAGAGATAGGCGTTGTTATCGCTGATGATGTTAAAGAGTTGTGCTCTAAAGCAGACATAATCATCTTATCATTACCAATGTCTAAGCATGTCCAACAAGTAATTGAAGGTCCTGCTGGTATTATTGAAAATGCAAAACCTAATACCCTTATCATCGACACTTCAACTTCTGAACCAGAAGTTACTCGCCAGCTAGCAAGTAAGCTAAGTGATTATGGTCATCAGTTGTTAGATTGTCCTGTGAGTGGAGGTCCTGCTGGAAGTAAAAGTGGTACTATGCTGATGTTGGTTGGTGGTGAAGAGTCTGCTTTTAAGCGTGCTGAAACATATTTAGATGCTTTAACATCTAAAATCATTTATTTAGGTAAATCTGGTAATGGCAATATAGCAAAACTTATTAATAATCTTTTATGTGCTGCACATCTTGTTACTACCTCAGAGGCTGTAGCACTAGGTGAAAAGGCAGGTCTTGATGCTGAGAAGCTAATAGAAGGCTTGAATGCTGGTTCTGGTAGTAGTGCGATAAGCCAAGTTAACTATCCTCGTTGGATTTTAAATAATGCATTTGATTCAGGCTTTACTATGCAACTGATGCGTAAAGACGTTAACCTAGCAAAAAATTTAATTGGCGAAATGGACATGAAGTTACCAGTATCTGAACAAATATCAGAAATATGGGCTCAAAGTAAAGACAATATTCCTAATGAATATGACTTTAACTGCATTGTAAACAATAACAAATAGGATTTAAATATGAGTTTGATAGTTGAAAAAAATGGCGAAAAACAGATTGAAAAATTACTAACTGATTTTTTTGGTTCTACTACATTTGGTAGTTGGGTAAACGGTGAAATAGTTCAAGGTAAAGGAGAGATTATTGAACTAACTAACCCAGCTACTGGAAAAGTTTTTAAGTCTTACAAAGATGCTGGAAGTGATGTAGTCAATGCTGCTGCTGACTGTGCCGTCAAAGCACAAGAAAAATGGTGGGGACTTACTGCTAAAGATCGTGCTCAACTAATGTATAGATGCGGTGAAAGCATCCGCAATGTCTCAGATGAAATAGCAAATCTCGAAGCTATTTCTGCAGGCAAACCAATAAGAGAATGTCTTGTAGAAATATCTAAAGTAGCAGATATGTTTGAGTATTATGCTGGCTGGTGTGACAAAATGACTGGACAGGTAATTCCTGTCCCAACAAGTCACTTGAACTATACTCGTCATGAACCTTACGGTGTTGTCGCTCAGATTACACCTTGGAATGCCCCAGTCTTCACAGCAGGCTGGCAGATAGCACCTGCAATATGTGCAGGGAATGCTGTTTTACTGAAGCCTTCCGAACTAACTCCATTAAGCTCAACAATTTTGGTTTCAATTATTGAAAAGGCTGGGATTCCAAAAGGTCTTGTAAATGTTATTAATGGACTTGGAAACACTACAGGTGAAACAGCTATATCTAACCAAGCTGTCAAAAAAGTAATCTTTGTTGGATCACATAAAGTTGGTAGCATTATTGCGACACAGGCGGCAAAAAGAGTTATCCCTTGTGTTTTAGAGCTAGGTGGTAAGTCTGCAAACATTATATTTGATGATGCAAATTTAGATGATGCTATTGTTGGTGCACAAGCAGCTATATTCTCATCTGCTGGGCAAAGCTGTGTAGCTGGTTCTCGTTTATTAGTTCAGCGTGGTGTATATGATGAATTTGTTAAGAGACTTGTAAGTGCATCAAACAAGCTTTCTGCTGGCTTTCCTTGGGAAAAAACAACAATGGTTGGACCAATAAATAATTTAAAACAATATAATCATGTAAATAGCATGATAGCTGATGGCATAAAAGAAGGTGCTACAATTTCATGCGGTGGTAATAAACCTGAAGTTTCAGGTGGTGAAGAAGGCTACTTTTTGCGCCCAACAGTGATTACTGGTGTTAACAACTCTATGAAAGTTGCCCAAGAGGAAATTTTTGGTCCCGTAGTGGTTGTTATTCCATTTGATGATGAAAGTGATGCGGTATCTATTGCCAATGATAGTCGCTTTGGGTTAGCTGGTGCAGTTTGGACTGCTGATGTAGGGCGTGCACATAGAATGTCTGCTCTTATTAAAGCTGGAACATTTTGGATAAATTGTTATAAGGCTATTAATGTTATGTCTCCTTTTGGTGGTTTTGGTGAAAGTGGCTATGGGCGTTCAAGTGGTTATGAAGGCCTATTAGAATACACTCAGACGAAAAGTGTATGGGTTGAAACAGCTAAAGATTCTAATATCAAATTTGGCTACTCTGCATAAATAATAATTTTTTAAAGAGGTATAACATAATGAGTGAATTTCAACGAATTATAGATGCTGATAATTTATGGAGTATTATTTCTAAAGAAGCACAATCTATGGTAAATGAACATAATGTACTTTCTGAATTTTATAAAAAAAACATCATTCAACACGATAGTTTAGAGAAAGCTCTTGCTTATATTATTGCTAGTAAATTGAGCGATTCTGTAGAGTATATTACGGAATGGCAAAGCAATATACTAAAAATAATGCAGGAATGTCCAAATATTGCAGAGTCAGCGAAAGAAGATCTGCTATGTCAGTTAATTGAAAATGCATCAATAAAGGATCATCATACTCCTTTATTATACTTTAATGGTTACCTAGCATTGCAATGTTATCGTATTGCTCATTATTACTGGACTAAAAATAACTATACTATGGCTAGCTACATTCAGGGTAAGGTTACATCATTATTCTCAGTTGATATCCACCCTGCAGCTATTATTGGTAAAGGTATTTTTATGGATCATGCCTTTGGAATTGTCGTTGGAGAAACAGCTGTTATTGAAGACGGTGTAACAATTTTTCATGGAGTAACACTTGGAGGAAAAGGAAAACTTCAAGGTGACCGCCACCCTAAAGTTCGCAAAAATGTATTTATCGGTTCTGGAGCTACAATCTTAGGGAATATTGAAATTGGTGAAGGTGCTAAAATAGCAAGTGGAGCCGTCGTTATTAAACCAGTTTCACCAGGCGATACAATGATTGGAAGTATATCTAAATCAATAAGTACAATAAATAAGTCTTAATTAAATCATCAGGAAGTAAATTTTATGAGTAAGAAAAATCATTTAGGAATTGATCATCCGCTAGTTGCTGTAAGAAGTATAGATAAAGCAGTTGAAGATTTTACCCGTTTAGGTTTCTTTATTAACCCTCGTCATCATCATCCCTGGGGTACAGATAACCATTTATTGATGTTTCCAGAAAATTTTATTGAGGTAATTAGTATATATGATGATACTAAATTAGATTTACCGAATGAAAAAGGGTTTACCTTTGGTAGATTTATAAGTGATTCTATAAATCGTCGAGAAGGTATTTCATTAGTTGCTCTACATAGTACAGATGCACGAAAAGACCATGAACTATTAGAAAATAATAAAGTTGAAAACTCGGGTATTGTTGATTTTCGTAGAATTGCTCACTTACCAAATGGAACAACAGAAGTTTGTGTGTCTTTAGTAATGCTAATAAATAATAAGTTTCCATCGGTTTCACACTTTCTATGTCATCAACATAACCCTGAAACAATATGGATGAAGGAATGGATGGAACATCCAAATGGTGCTAATGGAATTACAAGTGTCTCGTATGTTACACATAATCCAGATGATTTATACTCACATTTTTGTGGTATTTATGGAGCGGATAAAATAACTAAAAATAAACCAGGTTATATGACTGTGCAAACAGATCGAGGAGTGTTTGAAATTTTATCTAAACCTCAAGCTAATGAGCGTTTTGCAGGTATTGATATCCCATTGACTGATGATCAGCTTCCAAGTGGTATAGCTATTAGTGTTAGTACTAAGTCTATTAGTAAAGCTAAATCACATCTTGATAACAATAAAGTTGAATATATTCAAACTACTGATAACTGCTTACTAATACCTGCTCACTATGCAGGCAATACTATTATCGAGATACATCAAGATATTATATAAGGAATTTAAACACTATGATTTTACTAGAAAGTGAATTGCATAAAGCTATGCGTGACTGGCGACGAGATATTCATAAACACCCAGAAACAGCATATGAAGAACATCGAACTTCTGCTAAAGTGGCAGAGTTACTTACTAGTTTTGGTTTAGATGTTGTAAGAGGACTCGCTATTACAGGAGTTGTAGCAACATTAAAAGGTAGACTCGGTGACGGTCCTTTAATAGGCTTGAGAGCGGATATGGATGCGTTGAACTTACAAGAATTAAATACTTTTTCTCATTGCTCTCACCATGATGGAAAAATGCATGCTTGTGGTCATGATGGACATACAGCCATGTTGCTAGGGGCAGCAAAATATTTAGCGGATGCACCTGATTTTTCAGGCACTGTGGTATTTATTTTTCAACCAGCAGAAGAAGGAGAAGCTGGTGCCAAATCAATGATTGCAGACGGTTTGTTTGATGATTTTAATGTCGATGCTGTCTATGGTATGCATAATTGGCCAGGACTTGAAGAAGGTAAGTTTGCGACACATAATGGTCCTGTTATGGCTGGGATGGATCTCTTTGACATCACAATTACAGGAAAAGGGGGTCACGCTGGCATGCCACATTTAGGCGTTGACCCTATTGCAGCTGCTGGACAACTTATTAATTCACTTCAAAATATTGTTAGCCGTGAAATACCCCCTTTAGAATCAGGAGTTATTAGTATAACAAAAATGTCTGGCGGTGAAGCCTATAATGTAATACCTAATGAAGTTACTCTATCGGGTACAGTTCGTTCATTTTCTACTGAAGTCCAAAATAAAATAGAAGATAGAATGAGGCAACAGGTAGAAAGTTTATCTCTATCTTTCGGCGCTAAAGGTAACCTTGATTATAGACGGATTTATCCTGCGACAATCAACGATCCAAAACATTTTGAGATTTGCACCAATGTTGCAACCTCTTTAGTTGGTAACGATAATGTAGATTCATTCTCTCATCCTAGCATGGGATCAGAAGATTTTGCATTTATGTTAGAGAAACGACCAGGTGCGTATATTTGGATTGGAAATGGAGTAACTAAAGATGGCGCTTCTGGCCTACATAATCCTTTTTACGACTTTAATGACAATATTCTTGTTTTAGGTGCTAACTACTGGGTTAATTTAGTTCAAAAAGTATGTGTTACTTCGTGATTTCAGATAGGAGAGTTCAGCTTTGAAGCATATTACTAAATTTAGATATTTAAATAGTAAAAGACTTGTATATCTTTACCAAGTTATTAGTTTAGGGTCTATTAGATCTGCTGCTGATAAACTAAATATTTCACCATCATCTATCAGTCGTCAAATTTCTTTATTGGAGCAAGAACTTTCTTGCACTTTAATTCAAAGACACAATAAAGGTGTTGTTCTTACTGAAGCTGGGAAGACTGTGCTTGATTTTTATCATAAGCAACAACTTGATAAAGAGATTTGTATTTCTAAATTACAGGCTTTACAAGGACTACAATCTGGACACATAAAACTATCAATTGGCGAAGGTTTTATAACAGATTTGATGATGAATTTTATTCCTGATTTTAATCGCAAATATCCCGGAATCACTATTTCTATTAGTGTTGATAGCACAAATGATATGCTGCGTAAAATTGAAACAGGAGAGTCTCATATCGCTTTAGCATTTAACCCATCTGAGAATCAAAATATTAATTCAGTCATTATTGCTGATCAGCCTGTTTATGCTATTGCCTCACCGGATCATGAATTAGCTACATCACAGAAGAACATTACTTTGAAGCAACTAGGCGAATACCCTATTGCATTACAAGAAAATAATTTTGGTATACGAAGCTTACTTGCAAAAACTGAAATTGAGAAAAATGTATATTTAAAACCTGTTTTAACCACGAACTCTATTTCAACACTTAAGTACTTTGCTTTATCAGGTATAGGAATTACATTTTTGCCTAAATTTGTTGTTTCTGAAGAGTTAAACAATAATAAGCTCATAGCTTTAAAAACAACAACGGAAGGTTCAATCATGGGGCAATCGCATCTACTTGTACATGCTAAGCGTGAATTACCTGAATGTTCTCATAAGTTTTTACAACTTATTAATTCTTGGATGAAAAAAATTAAGGACAATAAAAGTCATGAGCAATTGCTACAATAAAAAACCAAGTCTTATATCAACTATAGCTCTCGGTATAACTTGCATGTTAGGAAGTGGATGGCTATTTGCAGCATATTATGCTGCAAAGAATACTGGTCCATCAGCATATATATCGTGGATTATTGGTGCAATCTTGGCACTTATTTTATCGCTGTTATTAGCAGAGATGACATGTTCACATACTAAAGAAACGTCTTTTTTTACTAGACTTTTTACAATTAGCCATAAAAATGAAGATTTTGGATTTATAACATCAAGTGCTGCCTGGTTAGCCCTTGTTGTTACTATTGCATCTGAAGCATCAGCAACTATCCAATATTTAAGTGCGGCATTCCCTGTTTTAGAGCCTTATATATATGTTGATAGTAACCTTACAAATATAGGAATACTCCTTGTCATCTTAGTTTTAAGCTTATATGTTCTTGTAAACTTCTGGGGTATCCGTTTTTTAGTTAAAGTTAGCAATGTTATTACATTATTTAAAATCATTATCCCTACTTCAACAGTAATAATTTTAATGGTAGCAGCATTTCATACTAGCAATTTCACTTCTCATGGGTTTGCACCATACGGCTATGGAAATATTTTCAGTACTGTAGTTGACTCTGGGATTTTTTACTCTTTCTATGGTTTTGCGATACTTGCTACTTTTAGTTCAGAATTAGATAACCCCAAAAGAAATATTCCAATTGCTTTAGCTGCATCAATTTTCATTATATTAGCTATATATTTAGGTTTACAGACTGCATTTATTGGTGCTTTACCTGTAGAGATGGTAGCAAAGGGTTGGGCTCATTTAGACTTTAGCTCACCTTTAGCACAATTACTATTACTTTTCCAAATAAATATATTAGCTATATGGGCAACTGTTATATATCTTGATGCTATGGTTAGCCCTTCTGGGACAGGGGTAGTATATGCTGCATCAGCAAGCCGTATGTTACAAGGCATGGCTGAGGATAGACAGGCTCCAGCATATTTTAAAAAAACACACCCTATCTATAATTTTTCTCATCGCTCTCTTATCTTCACTATTTTAGTTTGTATGGGAGTTGTTGTGTTTTTTAAAAATTGGCAAGATATTGTGATTGTTGTTACAGTTTTTCAATTACTATCAGTTGTCGCAATTCCAGTATCTTATACAAAATTCAAATTAAACGAATCTGCACAACATAAAAGCATTAAGCAATTTAGAATGCCTTGTGGCAAGGTTTTAAGTTATTTTATGTTTTTATTTATCACCTATATGTTAGCACAAGCAAAAGTAGAGATTTTAGTACTAGTATTAATACTTAGTCTTGTAATGTTTTTGTTTTATTCTGTAACTAGCTATAAATATCAGATTCGAAAAGTATTGATTTCTTTAGCCTCTTCTTGCAGTATTTTCGCTTATATGGCATTTTCTATTGTTATAGGCTATATGAATGAGTATGGGGTTTTATTTCAGCCATTATATTTTTTATGTTTTATTGTTATCTCAACAATTATGTATTCTTGGCTACTTTCTCAAAAGAATTACCATAAATAAATATTGCTAAAAAAGTATATAGAGATCCCTACAAATAGCATATATCAATTATAAAAAAGGGTTAAGTAACTGAAGTTTGAGCATAAATAGCATGATCAACAATTTGCCCATTTAAATTCTCTGCATTAGAAATTATTCCCTCTAATTTCATTCCAAGACGCTTACAAACAGCTCTACTAGCTAAATTTTCGACTGCTACAGATATTTGAACCTTCTGCATTTTTAACTCATTAAATGCTATATCGATAAGCTTATTACAAACACGCGTGATAATACCGCTACCTTGAGCTGACTCTTTTACCCAATAGCCGATTTCAACCTTTTTCAAACTATGGTTTATACTGTTAAAACTTGCATTACCGACTAACTCATTATTAAACCAAATAGCACAAACCATTGATTTACCATCAGCATAATCGTGAAGAGATTTGCGAATAAACAAAGTAGAATCCTGCTCACTCTTATATGATGAAACCCATGGTAACCACCTCTCAAGATAAGTAGCATTTTCTTTGATTAACTTGAAATATATTGGAGCAAAGGATTCTTGTACTAACGCTAAACTAATATCTTTATCTATCTTGATACTAAACAACTTATCTTCCATTAAACATCTCACTGACACTCAATTATAATTGCTAATTGCCATTATCTCAATCAAGCTACAATGTATAATTTTGATTAATTTGTATTATAATCACTAGCGAAAGTTAAACTATAAAGGATTGACACATAGCTCAACTCCTACGGTCATATTGTTTGATGTTGTTTTTTGTAGGGGTAAACCTATGTGTTTACCTTTTCTTTGATTGTTATAACTATTATTTTAAAATAGTTTCAAAGAAACAAAGAATTTTTTTCTCATTTCCATTAGAATTACCCTAACTAAAATGCATTAATTAAAAAGATGGAAACCATACTAGCGAAGATTGTTGAAGAAAAGAAAAAATGGTTATTTACTAAGAAGAGACTTTTTCCTCTAGAGATATTTAAAGAAGATGTAAAGAAAACAGATAGAAGTTTTTATGAAGCACTAGATTCTGAGCAAGCTGTTTTCATATTAGAGTGCAAAAAAGGCTCTCCATCTAAAGGTCTTATCCGTAAAAAGTTTGATTTGAATGAGATTGCTAGCGTATATAAAAACTATGCAAACGCTATATCTGTACTTACAGATGAAAAGTTCTTTATGGGTAGTTTTGCTAATTTAGAAATTGTTAGAAATCAAGTTAAGCAACCTGTATTATGTAAAGACTTTATGATCGATGAGTATCAAATATATTTAGCAAGATACTACAAAGCTGACGCTATACTACTAATGCTTTCTGTGCTTACAGATGATGAGTACAAAAAACTTGCAAAAGTGGCTCATAGACTCAACATGGGAGTTTTAACAGAAGCTAGTAATGAAGAAGAATTAAATAGAGCCATAAAACTTAAGGCTAAAGTTATTGGGATAAATAATCGTAACCTTAGAGACCTCTCTGTTGATTTAAACACTACTAGATTATTAGCTCCTAAGGTGCCTAAAGGGACTATCATCATTTCTGAATCTGGTATCTATAAAAACCAAGAGGTTCGTGAACTTAGAAGTTTTGTAAATGGATTCTTGATTGGTAGCTCTATTATGGGAGAAAGAAATCTTGAGCTTGCTGTTAGAAAAATTGTTTATGGTTTCAATAAAATCTGTGGTCTTACAAGTATAGAAAATGCTCAAAAAGCCTACAATGCTGGAGCTATATACGGTGGTTTTATATTTGTGAAGGAGTCGCCAAGATATATAGATTTTGAAACTGCAAAAAAAGTGGCTAGAAAAGTTAAACTAAACTATATAGGTGTATTTGCAGATGCTCCAATTAAAGAAGTTGTTGATACTGCTTATGGTTTAAGGTTAAATGCTATACAGCTACATGGAAATGAAAGCCAAGAATATATTAATGACTTAAAAGCTAAACTACATAGAAATTGCCAGCTATGGAAAGCATACGGTGTTGATAAATCTATCCCTGAATTTTTAGACAATATTGATTACCATCTTTTAGACACTAAAATAGGTGGTAAATCTGGTGGTACTGGCAGAAGCTTCGACTGGGATCTTATAAAAGATAAAAAAAATATCATCTTATCTGGTGGATTAAACTCAAATAATATTAGCAAGGCCATCGGATTAAAATGCTCTGCTTATGATATAAACTCTGGAGTTGAATCAAAACCAGGAGAAAAAGACGAGCAAAAACTTAAAAGAGTTTTTGACAAAATCAGAAACTACTAAAACAAAAAGAGGTTTAAGATGACTAACTACATCGTAGCTTTTGTTATAGCAACTATTATTTACTTGATAGCTATTAGGTATTTACAACAGTTATGCCCAATGAGCAAGTTTTTTAAGTTTATAATCTATATCTGTATATCAACAGTTGCTCTCCCTGCTGTCAACTATCTCCATCCACCAGCAAATGGTGAAGATGATATTGTGACATCTCTTATGAGTAAATTTTCAAGTACAGAAAATGAAATTAGTGGCGACTGGCAAAGTGCTCAACAGCAAGCTAATAGCTTAATACATGGTAGTAGCTCTCAAGATTCATCAGAAACTAATAATTCTAGTGGCATAAGAACTACTACATTTGCAGATGAAAGAAGTGTTGATGATCAATCCCAAGATATTATCATAGGCAGAAACGGTAAAGAATTGGATTAAAAAAACTATTCAAATAACTCTCGAATAAGGTTCGATTTCTTTGTATCACTAAACTTATAGACATAATAACTATGCAAAGCACCTTCTTGATAATGAAGTTTATCATTGATTTTAACTAAACTATCTCTATCCTCTTCTCTCAACAAAACAGTTGGTAAAAACCCATATCCGAGTCCTTGATTTATAGCGTTTAATACAGACATACATGAGCTTAAAGGCATCATATTTTTTATATTACGATTACCGACAGACTTAGCTTCTGTAATAAATCTAGCTTTGCTAATCATCTCATTCACATTCCGGTATTTATTAAGTAACCCGGATGAAGCATATGCATCAAATTCAATATGATAGTATAGGTCAGCATAAAAGCCCTGCTTTTCAATCGCTATCAACTCCTCTTGATTTAGAACCATAATTGCAACATCAACATCATAATTTAAGATCTTCTCAAGCACACTCTGTTTATGGTCAACAATTAAATCGTAGGCAAATAATGGTTTCTTATTCATAAAGGTGTTTATCCTATTAAACACACTTTGCTCAAAGATTTGAGACATTGCTATCTTAATCTTTGGTGGTGAGCTTCTTAAATCAGGTAAACCAACATGATTTATCTCATCAATTCTCTCTAAAACAGGACTTATTAGGCTATAAAAAGACTCGCCTTTACTTGTTATGACTAATTTTTTATTTTTTCGCTCAAAAAGATCTATCTCTAGAATCTCTTCTAGATTTTGCAGCTGCTTTGTTATAGCTGGAGGTGTCAAAAATAATAGTTGTGCGACTTGACGAAGGTTTTTGTATTTTACAATTGCAGCAAAAATCTTAAGTTGGTGTAATGTGTAATTCATACTCTCTCCATAGTTAACTAAAAGCTAACAAAATATCAAAAAATATTCAATGTTTTTTAACTATGAAAATTTATATACTTACGATCCATTAAATCAATACACAAGGAAATAAAATGAATATAGAAAACCTAAAAACTATTAAAAACTTTTTAAAATTTCAGCAAACTGGTCAAACTGATAAGGCAGTTGAGATGATTGATGATGATGCAGCTTGGCATAGCGATAATATTGGTGGCTCTTGGAGTGGCTCTCACTATGGAATAAATGCGATAAAAAGACATTTCAAAAATATCTCTTCTTCTGTTTCGGCATTTAAAAAGACTCCCTTTGACCTAGTTGCAAGTAGTGAGAGTAATTTTGTTTATGAGTATAGTTACTTGGAATGTACCTTCCAACATAATAGTAAGGATTTTGAAACTCACCTTATTTCAATCTATGAAGTTAAGGACAATAAAATCATCTCCTACAGGGTCTTGGAAGATTCAAATACGCTTTATAAAAAATATCATCAAAAATAAGAAAATATCGCAATGAATATAAAAATAAAAACGCTCATATACACATTAGCTTTTCTATCAATATTAACAGCTAATATCTACCTGCCTGCAATCCCAGTATTACAGCATGTTTTTATAACTACAAAATCAAGCATGGGTTTAACTATAAGCTTCTATATGCTCGGTCTTGCTATTGGCATCCCAATATATGGAACTCTTTCAGACTATATTAAAACATCAAAGGTTTTGGCTGTAGGTCTTACACTATACATTGTTGCTAATTTAATAGCCGTTTTTTCGCCAAATATTTCGACTTTTCTTGTAGCTCGTCTTATTCAAGGTATCAGTGCAGCAAGTGCTTTATGTTTATGGCAAGTTTTAGCATTTAGTTATTTCGAGAGACAAGCTTCACACATTATAAGTTCTGGATATATACTTATTGGTTCAATGCCGGCACTAGCTCCTATATTTGGCGGAATAATTTTAACTTTTTCAGCTTGGTATGGAGTTTTCATATTCTTAATTATAATTGCTACTGTATTACTTTTAATCACTATACAGTTGCCTGATGCTCCTACAAATGACCATAGAAAAGATCTAAAAAAATCACAACAACATATAGTTATAACTATACTACAGCAGTTTAAATATCTCTTTTGTGATTTGAAATTCATGGTTTTAGCTTTAACCAGTGCATCAATGTATATCTCAGTATATGTATACTTATCGCAAGTACCTTTTTTACTAACAAAGCTACACTTTACAGTAAATGAATTCAGTTTGTTTTTTGTCCCTATCTCAGTTGCATTTATATTAGGTGGGATAATCTCTAAAAAACTATTAAAAATTAACATCTCATTTAAAACAATTTTTACGCTTTCAGTTAGCTTGTTTGTTATTGCAACTACTATAGTTCTTTCTACTAAAGCTATTGGAATAACTATTTCTGGATGGTTACTAGCGATACCATTTTTTATTTTCACTATCGGCTCAGGTATTGGTGTGCCTAACATAGTTAGCAAAGCTTTATCGCTACACCCTCACAGAAGAGGCTCAGCTGCTTCACTAATTGGTTTACTACAAAACTTGGCAGCGTTTATCTTTAGTGGTTTAGGTGCTTATATGACACAGTATGGCTATAATGGTTTAGTTATCTCATACTTTCTGTTAGCAGGCTTACCTCTCTTTTTGTTTATAGTTTTTATAACCATTACAAAAAATAGTCCAACAGCAAATAATACTTACCAATCAAGGTTATAACACCTATATTGAATTTATTTGATAGTTTTAGAAAGCTCATACTTAAGCTTTAATACTTCCTTTATAAAGTGAAGTGAATATGCTTTAGCTCAAATAAAAAATAGTATATTACTTCTTATAAGTAGTTAGCTATATTATGAAAATGAGTCAATTTAAATAACCTTAAAGTATAGTCTAAAACAAATACTTTTTTCTAAATTAGTTGTTAAAATATATTTTATAGTTGATTGATTAAATAGAATTTATAGTTGCTAAATTTATCGAAAGAAAAACTCGAGTATTTGCTTAAATATTCTCCTGATGGAATTCATATTATAGATTCAGAAGGTAATCTTGCTTTTTACAGTGAGACTTTTATGACTAACCTGGGTTATGAAAATCACGATGAGTTGCTTAATTTTAATGTCCGTGATTGGGATCCTTTCGCAGCAAGTGCGCAGCTTACCTCTATGATTAAATCATTGATTAATACCCCTGACACTTTTATTACGAAACATAAGAAAAAAGATAACTCTACTATAGATGTGGAAATAAGTGCTAAAGGTATCCTTATTAATGGTGAAAAATACTTGTATGCATCTCAACGCATCGTTGATACAGGAAACACAAACCAAGTCGATTTAGTAACTAATTTTTTAGCAAGCGAGGAGACTAAATATAAAACTATTTTAGAGTTAGCTTCTGATGGTGTTTTCATAATGGACTACAATGGTAAGTTGGTTGAATATAGTGAAAAAGCTAAGCAAATGCTAGGCTATTCAACTGATGAAATGCAGAACCTTAGTGTTTATGATTGGGATAAAAATATTGATAAAACAGAATATTCTCAGATCATAGAAGCCCTAAAGCAAGGACCAATAGAGGTTGAGAGAACTCACACTAGAAAAAATAACACTAAATATATAGCCTATATAACAGCCAACCTGATAAATATAGATAATCAAAACTTGCTTTATGCTTCAGCTAGAGATATTACTGAACAAAAAGAAAATGAGCGAACTATTCTTGAGCAAAATGAGCAGTTAGAAGCTATCTTCCAGACAGCATTAGGTGGCATTAGCTTGCTAAGTTTAGATGGAGTGTATGACTTTGTGAACAACAAGTATTGCGATTTTTTAGAATACTCTGACAAAGAACTTCTGGGTAAAAGTACATTCAGTTTTACTGATGAAAAATTTATAGCCGAATATCAGTCTGCTCTTAAAAAAGCGGTTATAGAATCAGTATATGAAAATTTTGAGCACACCTGTTTAACCAAATCTGGTAAAACCAAAAGATTAATGTCATCTATAGCCTTAATGCCTAACAATAAACAGCTACTTATGACAACCATAGATAATACAGATCTTTTTGAAGCAATGACCACTATTAAAAAACAGGCATTTATAGATGACTTAACCAAACTCAACAACAAAAGATCATATAATAATCAAATTAATAAGAATTTAGAAGTATTCGAAAAAACTCAAGAACCTTTTTCGATGATTATTTTTGATATAGATTTTTTCAAAAGGGTTAATGATAATTATGGTCACCTGATAGGGGATAGAGTTTTGGAAGAATTTAGTAAGTTAATAACTTCAAATATTAGAAATATTGACTCTGCATTTAGGATAGGTGGAGAAGAATTTGCATTAATTCTTAAAAATACTTCATTAAAGAATGCTGATATAGTTGCTGAGAAACTAAGAGCTCTTGTGGAGCAGGAATTAAAAGTTATTAAAAATGAAACTATAACGATCAGTGCTGGCGTTACAGAAGTTAAGAGTGGTGACACAGCAGATAAAATCTACAAAAGAGCTGATGATTGCTTATATAAGGCAAAAAATAGAGGCCGAAACTGTGTAGTCTCTATTTAAATAACAAAGTAACCTGCTTTCATAAAAACCTTATGAATAACACATCCACCCTACACACTTATCTTTCATTGAGAGGCTATAAAATATAGAGATAAATTTGTTTGTATCTGTAAAACTATTCTATATATTTATCATAACCTAAAAATGCTGTATTTTTTGGTATAGAAACCTATCTTTAAAAGCTATAATACTCCTCAAACCTTAAATATTTGAGTGAAAATGTCTATATCAATAATAGGAAGTGCTAACCGTGACTTAGTAGTCAAAGTCAGTAAGCTAGCACAGAAAGGCCAAACTATAATCAGTAAAAATTATGATGAATTTTGTGGTGGAAAAGGTGCTAATCAAGCCGTAGCCGCTAAAAGACTCGGTGCTGAAGTAAGTTTTATAGCAAAACTAGGCGATGATAGCTTTGGCAATAGTCTCCTAAACTTCTATAAAAACACAGGTCTAAACACATCCACCATACAAAAAAGCTCTGAATCTAAAACAGGCCTAGCTTTTATAACAGTTGATGATTTTGGTCAAAATATAATCAATGTTGTTATGGGTGCAAATGCTGAAGTCGATAAAGAAATCATTGATACAAACGAACTATGTATACTAGATTCGTCAGTAGTCTTAACACAACTGGAAATACCTTTAAATACTGTTGAGTACTTAGCTGATATGCTAACAGAAAAAAACACATTTATACTAAATCCAGCTCCAGCTCAAACACTTCCAGATAATTTACTAAAAAAAGTAGATATTATAACCCCAAATGAAACTGAAGCATCCATTATAGCTGGGGTAGAAATTACAGATCTAACTTCTGCTAAAACTGCTGCTAATGTTATTCATAAGAAAGGCGTCAACATTGTAATTATTACCATGGGAGAAAGTGGAGCTTTATTGTCGAAGCAAGATGGTACTCAAGAACTCTTCCCCTCTACAAAAGTTGATGTCAAAGATACTACTGCTGCTGGTGATACTTTTAACGGCAGTTTAGCACACTGTCTTGACAAAGGTTTTAGCATTGAGCAAGCCATCAAAATAGCAAATAAAGCATCGGCTCGAGCAGTAACTATTCAAGGAGCAGAAAACTCTGCTCCAACAATTACTGAGTTAAACCAGTTTTTTAATGAAAAAATTATTTAATACCAATCCAATACATATTAGTGTATTTATCACAAAGGAGTTTATATGGTTGCAATACATTCATACGGTGTAGCAGTATTTTTATGCATTATAACAATGTTATGTTGGGGGTCGTGGGCAAATACTCAAAAGCTTTCAAAAAAAGAGTGGTCTTTTCAGCTATTTTACTGGGATTATGCTATTGGTATTTTAATAATCTCATTCGTACTAGCAATAACTGCTGGAAATTTTGGGTCTGAAGGAAGAAGTTTCTTTTCAGATATTTGCTTAGCCTCAGGAGAGAGCTTTTTTTATGCTTTTGCTGGAGGAGTCGTTTTTAACCTTGCTAATATACTTCTAGTTGCAGCTATAGACATAGCAGGCATGTCTGTTGCCTTTCCTTTAGCTATCGGTTTAGCTCTTGTGATTGGTGTTATAGTAAACTATATTGCCCAACCATTAGGCCAACCTATACTATTATCTCTGGGTGTTCTTAGTGTGCTTATAGCTATCGTAATTGATGCTATTATTTATAAACGTATTTCCAACAATAAAAACAATAAAGTGATCAAAGGTATTTTAGTTTCCGTCATCTCAGGAATACTTATGGGTTTCTTCTATCCGCTAGTTATACACGCTATATCTATTGATTTTAGCAACCCCACACCTAGTTTGATGACGCCTTATACTGCTAGCTTCATATTTGCTCTAGGAATATTTTTATCAAACTTTATATTTAATAGTTGGATGATAAAGTTTCCTATTTCAGGAAAGAAATTAAATTTTAGTGATTATTTTAAGCAAGGCAACCTCTGGCTACATACTATAGGGATATTAGGTGGTGTAATATGGGGACTAGGATCATGCCTTAATTTTATAGCTTCTGGCGTTGCTGGACCATCAATATCTTATGGTCTTGGCCAGGGTGCAACGATGATAGCTGCTTTTTGGGGTGTGTTTATTTGGAAAGAATTTGCTTTGGCCCCTAAAGGAACAAATAAATTTATTACATTGATGTTTATCACATATATTATTGGTTTGATATTAATTGTATTAGCTAGAAATATTTAATTAACTAGTTCCACTTCTTGCAAATTAAATCATTAATATCTCCTCTTGTCATACTTTCATAGAGCATGAATATAAGCTTATCTCATGTCCAATATTACCCTCGATTGCTAACATTTGTATATAATAAAGATGCTATTAAGGCTAGAGTTATACTTGTTAATTTTTTCATATTTCCTAACAAAAAAGTGCTGTATAAAAAGTTGTATATTTTTAAGTACTAAGGTAGCTTAGTGTCAAATAGTTGGAGATTGCTAATGATCAATTTAAGAGAAATTATGTTTCAAAATATAAACCTTATTAATATAAATGTGGTGCTTATATCTTTGTTTCTAATATGTTTTACTCAGTCTAGCTTTGCAAAAGAAAGCATCGAAGAAACACCTAAAAAAGATAGTCCCTCTAAATGCACTACTATAAAAATGAAAGGAAATGTTGTTATTGGAGCTGATTCAGCAACAGTTTATACAGATGAGCAAAATAGAACGGTGATTATTCTACCTAAGTCTAATAAAAAACATTTTGTATTGCTGAAGTCTGACTACCAGGAGTGTATCTCTACCCCTATAAGCAAAGATCATAAATAACTCTTACCAAATGAGAATGCTAAAATCGAATTTGCATTTTAATATTCATGGAATTTGCTTTCATCATCCCAAATCTTTGAGATTTCTGCTACATCGTATCTTTTTATCATCGTTTTATCACCAGTTTGATTGTATAACCCTTGATTCTATAGCTTTTTGTAACTGAGCATCAATTATTTGTTGGGAATACCCTTGCTGAATAAAATCATATCAAGGTAAATATTATTAGTAATACTATTTTTTTTCATTATATATAGAGGTTTTGTAGAAAGTTATTTTTATTATAGTCGCGCATATTACTAATGCATAGCTTATATAATGCCTTTAATTCAAATTGATACTATAAAAGAACAACTTCTTAATTACAAGGTTCAACAAAATTAAAATAAAATATAATAAACTGCTTTATTATATTAAATTTCAATGATACTATTTATATATTAAGACTTATTTAATCTAACCAGCAAAAAGGGGTTCATTATGAAAACAATCATAAAATTCATTATAACAGCAATTATTTGTAGTTCAGTTGCTTTTACTGCATATGGTAATAGTAGTTCAAATGGCACAGATAGAACACTTATGATATATAACGACACGAATAAAAACATCTATTTCAAAGCAGCAGCTATAAAATGTATGTACATCCATAGTGATGAAGAAAAAGATTATATCCCAGCAGGTGAGTTTGGTACCTTCAAATTTGAAGAAGAAGCTAGTGGCTATTGTGCTATGAGAGATAAAAGTCTTTATGTCGGACTATATACAGAGAATAATACTGTTGAAACAAAAGCACAGTTAGGAGGGCTTACAATAAAAGCTTATTATAAGGCGATTGGAGCTAATATTAGAAACTGGCTGCCTAAAGAAAATATGAAATTTGATAAATATCCTGGTCATAATAATGCTAGTTATTATGTTTCTGTTTCTGGACACATAAAAAATTATGGAGATCTTGACCCTGTTGATCAAGTAAGATGGGCTACGAAGCTCCCTCCCATCCCACCTTTTAATAAAAGTAATGTAGAGAATTCTAATCCAGATACGATATTGAAATTCATAGAAAATCAAATCAAAGCTTAATACATCCTCAAATCTCTGCAATTTATAGATATTAATCTATTACTTTAAACTGAGTCTTTCTTAAAATTTGCTTTACCTTTCAAATAGTATGTAGCTTTATTTGAGGTTGGACCCACACTCTTGGTTACTTCAAGGATTAAAGAATCTTCATCATCTAACTTATAACTTGTAACATCTTTGGATTCACGATCTAAAAGAAATGTATAATAAGGCATTTCAGCATTTTCTGAAGCTGTAGATTTAGAAACTGTCCAATAAGCATCATTTGTTCCAAAATCACGAGGCTCTACAATCACATCAACATGTATTTTATTGCTACTATCAACTGAAGATCCGTCAAAAATATACATATCAAAATCAGCAGTTCTATTTCTACCACCCCTACAATCAGGCACCACTTCCTTAACCATTTCTACTCTTAATATTAATAGTTTTATTATTTTTTATTAGCAATATTCAAACTACCAATACTGCTAAACATAGACATTAAGAGGATGGATTGCAGCAAAAGTTAAATTAACTATAATATAATTTCATACAAAAGCATACTCGACAGGCTAATCTAATATCTATCTCAGTAAGTCAAACATCTCACCTCTTATCAAACAATTACAAAACAAATACAGCCAATCAATGTATTAGTTTCTCTAAAACCTACCAATCAAACTCTTTACATAAATACTCTTTTACAATAACCTAGTATAAAATACTCTACCAATTTAATAAAAAATGAGTTCTCAGAATATTGACCTAAAAGAATATGGCTTCAAAGTCACGCAACCACGACTAGAGATACTTAAATTATTTAACTCAAATAAGGATAAACATCTGAGTCCTGACGATGTGTTTTCTAAACTCAAGTCTAAAGGAAGCAACACCGGTATTGCGACCGTATATAGAGTCTTAGCACAGTTTGAATCCGTTGGTATAATCAACCGTTTAAAGCTTGAAAATGATCAAGCTATGTATGAGTTAAATCAAGGTGATCATCATGATCATATTATTTGTGTTAAATGTAACAAAATACAAGAGTTCTACAATGATGAAATTGAAGAACTACAAAAACGGATTGTTGAATCAATTGGAGCTGAGATTGTAGATCATAGTCTAAATATATATATTTTTTGCAAAAATTGTCGTAAAGACTAATAAACCAATCTTTTTCTAGCCCCTTCTCCTTCTTCCCATAAACAAATCTCAAACTGATATTTAAGATATTTAAAAAAAGTGCAAAAAAAAGTTGCTTTTCCATTTCATATTTATGATAATGATAATCGGTATCATTATCATAAAGAGATAGAACAAATGCAACGCGAGCAATTTCATAATACAAATGCACCAATAGATATAGATTCTTTAGATTTAATTGGCTTAACAATAAGAGAGATAGGTCTAGGTTTAGAAAAACTTAAAAAGTATACAGCAAATAAACAATTTACTAGGGTAATTTTAAGCTTTTATAGAGAAGGACTTCTAGGAGAGATTAAAATAACTGACGATAATTTATTTTTTTATAGCCAAGAAAGTAAAAGTATACTTCAAACCAGAATAGCCTCTTCTTTCAGTCTTAATAGGGTTCTATTTACAAAGGATATCTACATTATCGATAACGACTCTAAAAATACTCGAGAGATTGATTCCCTTCAAGAATTACTTAATTGGACAAAGACTAATAACCCTCAAATAAGTAAAACTGACTGGGAACAGTTTGAGTTAGAACTCAAGAATTCCTACGAAAATGAATTGTCTATGTATGTATACCGAAACTTTTGGCAAAAACAATTAGCTAACAATATTGTTTCATCAGATCATGACAATCTATGGCATTGGATTTCCAATTCTCTTAATAAAAATGAACAAATTTCATTTTTAGAACAATGGGGAGCTGTTGGTCACATCTATCATCCAGGATCAAAAACAAGGCTAGGTCTCAGTAAATTTGAAAATATACAATACTCCCCAGAATTTCAGGCTGAGGTAGGTATAATTTTTGGTGCTATACATAAAAATATTGCCCATACAGAAATCATGGATAGTTTAGAAACAACTTACCAAGAGTGGGTTATAAATAATTATCCTAATCAGCATAGTATTTGGTGTGATGAGTTAGCTAAAAAAAGCTTAGATAGTGATGACTATTTAATGATCCCAATTCACCCATGGCAAGCTGCGCATATCC
This sequence comes from Francisella adeliensis, assembly GCF_003290445.1. NCBI lineage: Bacteria > Pseudomonadati > Pseudomonadota > Gammaproteobacteria > Thiotrichales > Francisellaceae > Francisella > Francisella adeliensis. Next base: position 1,995,686 of record NZ_CP021781.1, read on the forward strand.
TACCAGAAAAACACAAGTGTCTAATGAATTGCCAACAATTACTAATCATAGATAACTGTAAATATACTACAAAGCCAAGTATGTCTTTTAGAACTATGCTTCCTACTTCCAGCAAAGATGGCTTAATTGAACCTCATATAAAGCTGCCAGTAGCTATTCACGCAACAAGTGTTATGAGAACTGTCTCTCCTGAATCTGTTAAAACAGGCCCTCGAGTAAGTAGAATTCTTTTAGATATATTAGACAAAGAGCCTCAAATAGCTAAAAGCATGAACATACTTGCTGATACTGTGGGCATACATACTGAAAAAGCTTGCAGAAAGGATGACATCAGACAACTTTCAGCAATATTTAGGGAAAACCCTGAAAAATATCTAAATACTAACGAAATTGCTTCTCCTCTAGCAAGCTTATTTGTGAAAACTCCAAATAGCCAACCTCTAATATGCGATATTTTGGATTTAATAGACTATAAAAGCTCTATAGAAATTTTAGAATACTTTAGAGCTTATGCAAAAATAACGCTAACTACATGCCTAGATTTATATCTTCTATACGGTATTGCTTTAGAAGCTCATCAACAAAATACTCTAGTTGTTTTTGAAAACAATTTTCCTAAAAAGCTTATGATTAGAGATTTAGGAGGGATGCGACTTCATACTCCAAGTATAAAAGCTGCCGGCATAGAGCTTCCAAAAGACACTTTCTCACTGACATTCACAGACTCTCAGTCTATAACAAGAAGAAAATTAATACATGCTTGCTTACAGAGCAACCTTGGTGAGCTAATACTTCAGCTAAGCTCTCATTACAAAATAAATGAAGAAGATTTTTGGCTTATCGTAAGGCAAGAAATTGAAGATCGTTTTATAGCTTTAAAAGACAGAATGAGTGTTAAAAAATATAACAAAGAGTTCTCTGAAATACTTGAAAAACCTTGGTCTATGAAAGCTTTGACAAGAATGCGTTTGAATGACAGGCTTGACTGCGACAAAGATGATATGCAGGGAGATATATATGTTAACTTAGAAAATCCTCTAAAAACTAGCTATGTGTAATACAGTAAAAACTCAGATTATATTGCTATGCTGCTGTCAGCTTGTTGTAATAGCTGCAATGGAAATGAGCAACCCTTTCCTACCAATATACTTACATTCACTTAGTAACTTTGGTCTGCTTTCAGCGAACACTTGGAGCATCCTAGCATACGCACTACCTCTTATATCAGCGATAATCTCTTCTCCTTTTTGGGGCAAATACGGCGATAGATTCGGCTATAAAACTATGATTCTAAGAGCTGCTGGTGCTTTAGCTATTATTCAATTATTAATATACCTTACAGATAGCGTTGTGATTTTTATAACTCTACGCTTCATCCAAGGTGCAATAGCTGGTTTTTTACTCGCCTCGCAAAGTTATGCTGTGGTATTAGTTTCAAAAGAATATAGAAGTAGAGTCTTAGCATGGTTACAATCATCTACAGCTATAGGTATAGCAATAGGTCCATTAATTGGTGGGGTTTTTGCTAGCATTTTCAGTTATAACACAATCTTTCTAATCAGTGCTCTTGCAGCAACTCTAACATTTACAGTGCTATGCTTGAAATTAAAAAAAGTAAACTCTCACTTTGAACCAAAAAAACATAAAAACATACATTCAAAACAATCAAAGAGAAATACTTCTGCTTATTTTTATTTTTCTGTTATTTTTCTAAGTATATTTCTAGCTCAAACAGCGAAATTTTTACCTCAATCTTTCTTTGCTGTTTATGCAGAAAATTTCTTCAATTCAAGTCCCATAGTTATTGGTGCTATATACGCTGCACCTGCTTTTAGTTTGCTTCTAATATCTGCTCCGTTAGGACTTATGTTTGACAAACTACTTAAAAAAATTGATAAGCAATACTTCTTTGCTAGCGGTTATTTTATAACTTTATTTATGCTAGCAGCTATCGCAATAAGCATACATGCCACTACCCACAACATTTATCTTATAATCATTGCACGCCTTATATTAGGAGCCTCTTTTGCAGGGACACTACCTTGTCTATTTAGCCTAGCTTGTCGTGCTAAAGATGCTGGTTTTGGACACTTAATTGGGTACTGTAACACCTTCTCTAAATTTGGAAATTTATCCGGTATTTTCTTGGGTGGAATGATATTTCAACTATGTAATATGCAGACTGTATTTTATCTAACTTCGTTTATTTATCTACTCTTAGTAATTATGTACGCATGTTTATTTTATCTTTTTGACCAACAAAAATTGAATTTAAATAATAAGGAAATTAGCCAGTGTCTAAACTAGAAACTTCAAATAGTATCTTTAAAGATCTTTCTAAAAACAAAATAGAAGAAATAACTCATTTATATGGATCTCCATGTTTTATAGTTAGTGAAAAAGCTCTTTTAGATAGGGCTAAATTATTTAAAAAAACAATTACAAACCACTATCAAAATAGTATCGCCGCGTATTCTGTAAAGACTCAGTCACTACCAGGTATCATCAATATATTTTGCAAAAATGGTTTTGTTCCAGAAGTGGTATCTAGTGATGAATTTGAGCTTATAGAAAAACTAAATCTCAATAATAGCAATATTATTTTCAATGGACCGTATAAGACAGATGAGTCGCTAACAAAAGCTATATTATCAAACAGTATTATCAACTGTGATCATTTTGGCGAGATATTACGTATTGCTGAAATTGCCAAAAAACTCAAAACTAAGGTAAATATTGGTATAAGAATATGTGATAACACAACTACTAAAAACTGGTCACGATTTGGTTTTCCTCTGACAAATACGCAGAGTCATGATAATGAGATACTCAAAACCATTGATAAAATAAAAAACATTCCTGAATTAAACTTCTCTGGCATACATTGTCATATTGGTACAAATATTCGCGATCTATCTCGCTTTGAAGCAATGTCTCAAAATATTGCAAAACTAGCTGAAACTATTCTTGTCAAATATAACCAAACATTAGATTGGATAGATTTTGGCGGAGGATTAGCTGGTATAAGCCCTAGATTAGATGATACTCAAATAGAACCTTACCACCCTTTTGATCTTGAGATTTATGCAAGCACTGTAATTAATCCACTTAAAGAATACCTAGCAAAAACAAACAATAAAACAAAGCTAATCTTTGAACTAGGCAGAAGCTTAGTTGACTACTCTACTGCATTAATTACTTCAGTTGTAGGAGTAAGAGAACAAAATAATAAATATCAAACACTAATAACAAATGCTGGTATACATATAGCTCCAACAACATCTGTTTATAGGCACCCTGTATACCATACTAAACCAACTGATTTGCCTAATAAAAAAACTCTACTACTAGGACCTAGTTGCATGCAACATGATTTATTATCTGAAACTTATTTACCACATCTTGAGTATGGCGATCATGTTTTAGTTGATGGCTTAGGAGCTTACAACATTTCAAGAAATAATGAGTTCATACACTTAAAACCTAGTGTAATTTTAGTAAAAAAAGATAATCAATACGAAATACTCAGAGCAAAACAAACACATTAAAAATAGGTTAGAAAATGAATTTAGATAATAAAAATATAAGACATATCCCTTTACTGGTTCTATCGACATGGTTTCTTGGCAATATGGGAGTACATTTTTTACTACCTCTACTTCCGATTATGACAAAAGATTTAGATACATCTGTAAGGCTTACACAGTATGTTATTGCTTTTTTCTTAGCAGGAAAAGCTTTAGGAATGATAATCTACGGCCCTTTATCAGAGGTCTATGGTCGACGCAAATTTATGTTAATAGGGCTTCTACTTTATATTATAAGTAGTTTTTGTTGTATATTTGCTAGTGACATAACATGGCTGATATTTTTCCGCTTTATCCAAGGTCTTGGGGTAAGTGCTACGATACTCATGGGGCGAATAATTATCAATGATTCTTACCCTAATGACAAGGCTGCAAATGTTTTTGGTTATCTATTTGCCTTAGCTGCGATAATTATTGCTTTCTTACCAACTCTAGGTGGAGTTATAGCAACTTTTAAAAACTGGCATTTTGCTTTTATAGTAATGTGTATTTACAGCAGTTTTATTTTCTTGATAATGTTTAAATACTTACCTGAAACGCAAAAAGCTGATTTTCGAAAAAAATTGTCTTTCAAAGGGATTTTAAGAGATTATTCTACCGTATTCAGGCACCCCGTTTTCTTCGGCTACTTAATGTGTACGGGCTTAATGGTCGCTGGTGAAACAGCATTCAATACAAGTGCTGCATTTTTGATGATTAAAACCTACGGTATACCAACAAAAACTTTTGGAATAATGATGTCCAGTCTCTTAGTAGCTCATCTGTTAGGTGCTGTTATATGTGGTCGCTATGTTGTCAGAAAAGGAATTTCTAATCTAACAGGTGTAGGTGTAGTAATTTTAGTATTAGCAGCTGTATTTTTATTAGCTACAACTATGCTTAAAGTTGATGGGCCATACCTAACAATATCTGCAATGTTTGTTTATTTTCTTGGAACAGGGTTTATTATGACAACTGCTGCTGTAGGTGTAGTCTCACCATTCCCAAAAATGATCGGCACAGCAATGGCTTTTGCACTATCTCTAGAGTTTTTGTTATCTTCACTAAGTAGTTTTATAACGAGCCATTTAGCAATAACATCTCTATACCCAATCTCATTACTAATAACTATTTTGAGTATTATATCCTTTGGAATGTGGTTATTTTATATAAAAAGAAATAAATAAGTATTTTCGCAACAAATAGTATTGATAATCATTATCATTAAATGTATTATCCACAAATAATAATTTCTTCCCTCAATAATATCTATGTCTAATAAGCTTAAAGCATTATCCTTGGGTGTCTTAGTACAGCTATTACTCCCTTCTGTAGGATTTTCTATTGAGCAACAATCTCCCAATAAAAATTTAAATGATTTTGATAATTTAAAAACTATAAAAGCGCTAGAAATAAAAATAAAAGATATCCAATCCGAAATAAATAAGCTACAACATGACGATGAAAAAGCTAAAAATTCTTTAACATTTTCAACATATAAATCAAGAATAGATAGTTCAAATCTAATATCTGATGCTCACAGAAACACAGCTTTTGACATATTAACAAATGTTAACACAGATAATTCAATTATCAATCTAGGTAAAAGTGGTTTATTCAATAAAAATAGAGGTGTAGATGTTGCTAACATCCCTGCTATTACAACTATGGGAGAGATAACATTCCTAGGAGCATTCTCCGGAAATAACCGAATCCCAATAGGAATGATTTCAAGCAATCTTTTTGCATCAACCCTTATTGGTCAACGATATAAGTTTGATAATCATTCTATAGTGTTTGGTGCCAGAATTGGGGCAAATACTCAAGCATGGTCTGGAAGTAACGGTATAACAAATGGTACAACAACTTTACCTGGAAATGGTCAAAACATCTACCTTACAGCTGCAAACCTGTATTTTGTATCTAATTTAGGACACTATGTAACAGCTCAGTTTGATTTTAGTACAACTGAATTAAATAACTTCTCTCTCGGAAATGCTTTAGTAATTATAGGAAACTTAGATACTTCTCCATTTTTCTTTACAGTTGGTAAAAATAAACTATCTATTGGAGCGTTTGGTGGTGGTGGAACATGGACGGGTGGTATGACTAAATTTCTTGCTGCAGGGAATGTCACCAACGTCTCATTCAACTATAAAAATGATGTTTTAAACACAAACATTGCTGTATTTGGTAGTGATGACAATAGGTTAAACTTTTCAGCCGGATTATTTTATGCAGAAAAATGGAGTGAGAATCTAGCTGTCGGCTTTAACACTGGCTATGTCTACAACCTTGCTGAGGCTGGTAATTCATCTCTAAACAAGTTCCTTAAATCACAATCAAAAAGTGGAGATACTATCGGTAGTTTAGATATAAACACTAATCTTACATATACAGTTGGCGGTGGTTTTCTAAATATAGGAGCTGGCTGGGCATCTACTACAAATAAGAAAGATTTCGACGATACTGGCTCTAATGTCTTAGCTGGAGGATGGTACGCTGCAACCAATTACTCCTTCGTACTTAAAGGAAGGAAGACAAACTTTGGTACTTCTTATGGCCAATCTTATAATGCTTCTAATATACCAATGCCTATATCTGCATCCCCTCTTTCTCTAGGAAGATCTACCACCGGCGTAAAGCAACAGTTTATACTATCATCACAACGCGCTTACTTTGATAACAATGTCCTTGTTGGTCCAGAATATGTATACCAAGAACTATATGATCATAAGCATATGAATACAGTCACTCTAAATATGAATGTATACATATAGTCCTGTTAGAAAATATAAATTGTCTTTAGCATCACAATTTTGTTGTATATTTTCAACTCAATATTAGCGATAATATAAACAAACAATATTTAAAGAAGTTTCAATGTCTAAATTAAATGCTTACTTTGGCGAATACGGTGGCCAATTTGTGCCGCAAATCCTTGTACCTGCTCTAAACCAGCTTGAAGAAGAGTTTATCAAAGCTCAACAAGATGAATCTTTTAAAAGAGAGTTTTCTGAGCTTCTAACAGAGTACGCTGGTCGTCCAACAGCTCTTACACTTACTCGAAATTTAGTTAAAGAAACTAAAACAAAACTCTACTTAAAACGTGAAGATCTATTGCACGGTGGTGCTCACAAGACTAATCAAGTACTTGGCCAAGCTCTACTTGCAAAACGAATGGGGAAAAAAGAAATCATCGCAGAAACAGGTGCTGGTCAGCATGGTGTAGCTACAGCTTTAGCTTGTGCTTTGCTTGATCTTAAATGTAAAGTTTACATGGGTGCAAAAGATGTCGAGCGACAAAACCCCAATGTATTTAGAATGAAGCTTATGGGTGCAGAAGTTATCCCTGTACATAGTGGCTCAGCTACTCTTAAGGATGCTTGTAATGAAGCTCTTAGAGACTGGTCAGCTAACTATGCTAAAGCTCATTACTTGCTTGGTACAGCTGCTGGACCTCATCCATTCCCAACTATCGTTAGAGAATTTCAAAAGATGATAGGTGAAGAAACTAAAAAGCAAATATTAGCAAAAGAAGGTAAGCTACCTGATGCTGTGATTGCTTGTGTTGGTGGTGGTTCAAACGCTATTGGGATGTTTGCTGATTTTATTGATGAAAAAGATGTCAAACTAATAGGTGTAGAGCCTGCTGGTAAGGGTATTGATACTACCGAGCATGGAGCTCCATTAAGACACGGTAGGACAGGTATATTTTTTGGGATGAAAGCTCCCCTTATGCAAGATACTCACGGTCAGATAGAAGAATCATACTCTATATCTGCAGGTTTGGATTTTCCATCAGTTGGGCCACAACACGCTCATTTACAGTCTATTGGTCGTGCAGAATATGTATCTGCTACAGATGATGAAGCACTCGATGCTTTTAAGCTACTATGCAGAAAAGAAGGGATTATCCCAGCGTTAGAATCAGCTCATGCGTTAGCTTATGCTGTCAAATTGGCTAATGAAAATCCACAAAAAGAACAGGTTTTAGTAGTAAATTTATCTGGTCGAGGAGATAAAGATATATTTACAGTTCACGATGTACTAAAGCAAAAAGGAGAAATATAATGGATAGATATACAAACCTTTTTGATAGATTAGAAGCTAAAAATGAAGGTGCTTTTGTACCATTTGTAACTATTGGCGACCCTAATAAACAAACATCTCTAAAAATCATAGATACACTTGTACAAGCCGGAGCTGATGCGTTAGAGCTTGGTATCCCATTTTCTGACCCTCTAGCTGATGGTCCTACTATTCAAGCTGCGAATATTCGTGCATTAGATAGTGGTATGACACCGGATGATTGTTTTGATATATTGCGTGAGATTAGAGCTAAGTACCCGAATACACCAATAGGCTTGTTGCTGTATGCAAACCTTGTTTATGCTAATGGTATTGAGAATTTTTATACAAAATGTAAAGATGCAGGTGTTGATTCTATCCTAATTGCAGATGTACCAGTCCATGAGTCAAAAGACTTCTTAGAAGTAGCTGAGAAGACCGGGATACAACAGATATTCATAGCTCCACCTGATGCTACTGATGAGCTTTTACAGTCAATCTCAAAGCTTGGTAGTGGTTACACTTATCTTCTCTCAAGAGTTGGTGTGACAGGCGCTGAAACTGCAGCAAACTTACCAGTAGAAACTGTACTAGCTAAACTCAAAGAGTACAATGCTCCTAAGCCAATTTTAGGGTTTGGTATATCTACTCCAGAGCAAGTCACAGAAGCTATAAAAGCAGGTGCAAGTGGTGCTATATCTGGTTCGGCAACTGTGAAGATTATTGAGAATAATTTGAGTGATGAGCAGACTATGCTTGATGAGTTGAGCAGGTTTGTTGAGAGTATGAAGATTGGGGCAAAGTAATGCATTATTATAATATTCAATGGTTGAGGAGTGTTTATGCCTATAGAGTTAAATAAAACATTAGTTGTGGCCATATCAGCAACAGCACTATTTAATCTTTCAGAATCTACTAAAATTTTTGATGAAAAATCAAAATCAGATCCTGAATCTGCGATAGATGAGTATCGAAAACATATGCTTGAAAAGGAGGATGATGAACTTGAAGACGGTACTGGAATGCCACTTGTAAAAGCATTGTTGAATTTAAATGAGAATTTAAATGATGGAGATAATCCAATTGTAGAGGTTGTAATTATTTCAAGAAATAGTCCAGAAACTGGATTTAGAGTTTTAAAAGAAATTCGTAGAAGAAACCTACCTATAACTCGCTCTGCTTTTATAGCTGGTGAAAAAAGTTCAATTTATCTTGATGCTTTTTATGTTGATTTATTTTTGACTACAAATGAAGAAGATGCTCAAGATGTAATTGATAGTAAAGTTTGTGCTTCAGCATTAGTAAAAGCACCACCAAAGTGTGTAAAACCTCTCGATGATAAGCAGGTTCGTTTTGCATTTGATGCCGATGCTGTTTTATTTAATGAAACGAGTGAAATAATTAACCAAACTAAAGGCTTGAAAGAGTTTTGGTCAAATGAAGACGAAAATCAAAACATCCCTCTTCCTGAAGAACCGTATGCAAATTTATTAAAAAAACTATCAAAAATTCAAGAACGATTACCTGGGTGTGTAGAGTATTCACCTGTTAAGTTAGCTATAATGACAGCACGAAATAGTCCGGCTGAGATGAGAGTTATAAAAACGCTTAGAGCATGGAATGTATATATGGATCAAGCATTTTTTCTTGGAGGACTCCAAAAAAGTCGTTTTTTAAAAGCATTTAAACCACACATTTTCTTTGATGATCAAGATTCACATCTCGAACCTGCTGCACTAGATGTGCCGTGTGCAAAAGTTCTGTATCCTAGCCACTCACCTTTAAATGAAATAATTAGAAATAAAACTGATAAGAGACAAATTAAAGAAATTAAGTCAGAAATAGTAAGTGAACAATTGCCCTTAACAAACCAATAAATTTGACTAAAGATCCATGACCAAAATAAACCTCACAAAACAACAAACCGATCAAATCGTAGCTAAGATAAAGACCTATTTCACTACAGAACTAAACCAAAAAATCGGCGGTTTTGAAGCTGAATTTCTTATGGAGTTTTTTGCAAAAGAAATAGGGCCACATTTTTATAATAGTGGTCTAAATGATGCTAAGAAAGTTTTTGAACAACAGCTAGAAGAAGCTGGTTATATGGTTGATGAGTTAGAGAAATCAACTAACTAAATTAGCGTATCTATCCAGTTAGAATAAAAATTAACTCTATCATCTTTCCAAGAGTATTTGATGTTTACATAATTATTTTTACTCTGATAATAATTATATGGAGGGTTGGTTTTTTTATAACTCAAGTCTCTTACAAACTCAGCTTCTAATGTTTTCTCTGTATATTCAAGGTGATTAAACATATAGATAATATTGGAATTATTTTTATCTACTAAGCAGTCTAACCCATCAATTTCTGATGATAAAATTCTATCAGTATATTTAAGAGCTTCGATTGAGTTTACTTTTGTTTGTCTTGATATACATGCTTTCATTTCCGTTTTGTTGAAGTTTTTAAACAAAGGGTGTTTGTTATCTATTATTTTATGCTCATAAACACCAAATAATTTCTTATCTAAACAACACTTATCTACCGCATACAAATAGTGTAAAGCAGCTTGAGCCGCCCAACATATAAGCATTAGATGGAGATTATACTCTATGCTTTTGGCAATAATTTTGCATACTTCCGGATAAAAATCGACTTCATTGAAATCGAGCAGTTCAACTGGTGCTCCAGTTATAACTATTCCATCAAGTTCATTAAAATCATACTTTTCCCAGTTAGAATAATTTTGATCTATATACCTTTTATCGACCTTAGAACTAGGCCTAATTAATGAGTTAAAAAAGACAACTTCTACAGAGCTGTTTTTATTCTGGGATAAGAGATCTTGCCATTGATACTCCGTCTCTTGTACTGTTGGCATAAGGTTTAATACTGCTATTCTTAGAGTATGTTTATCTATTCCAGATTTATCATTAATTAGTACAGAAGAATTTTTTGAGTAATCTCTATTTATTTCCATACCTCCTCCCTTCAGCTTAATGCCTGCTCTAAATCTAAGATTAAATCTTCAACTTTTTCTAGGCCTATAGAAAGTCTTACTAAACTATTAGTTATGCCTGCTTGTGCTTTTTCTAGATCACTTAACTGAGAGTGTGTAGTTGATGCAGGGTGTATGATTAAACTTCTAGCATCCCCTATATTGGCACAATGGATAAAAAGTTGCGTTTTTTCTACAAGATTTTTTCCAGCATCAAAACCATCTTTCAACTCTATAGTGAAGAGTCCTGGTAAACCTCTAGGCAGATATTGCTTAGCCAAATCATGGTACGGAGAGTTTTTTAAACCTGAATAATTAACTTTTTCCACTTTAGGATGCTTAGCTAAGTACTCAGCAACGACTATAGCATTCGCTACATGTTTATCCAACCTTGCTCCTAAGGTTTCTAAACCTTGTAAAGCTAAAAAGGCTGTATGAGGACTAAGTGTTGCACCAATATCTCTTAATCCAACAGCAATTCCTCTAACAGTAAAAGCAAGCTCTTTAAAACTATCATAAAAACTAATGTTATTATAGGAACTATCCGGCTTAGATAGTAAAGGAAACTTCTCATTTTGTGACCAATTAAATTTCCCAGAATCAACAACAGCCCCACCAACTATAGAACCATTACCTCCCAAATATTTGGTCAAGGAATAAGATACTATATCTGCTCCGTAATCTATAGGGTTTAGTAAATAAGGTGTCGCAACAGTATTATCAACTATTAACGGAATACCTGCTGAGTGAGCTATATCTGCTAGTGCTTGAATATCAGCAATTACTCCACTAGGGTTAGATTGAGTTTCTATAAAAATAGCCTTTGTATTTTGCTTTATAGCATTCTTAACTTCATTAAAATCATTTATATCAACTAATGTAGATTGCCAACTAAACTGCCTAGGGAAGGTATGAGTGAGTTGCGTTATAGAGCCACCATATAGATACTTAGATGCTACAATATGATCTCCACTTTGTAGTAAATTCAAAAATATCAAAAGTTGAGCAGCATGTCCTGAAGAACAAGCAAAAGCGCCAGCTGCATTATGAAGTTTAGCAAGTCTCGAAGCATAAGCATCCACAGTTGGATTAGTAAGCCGAGAGTATATATTACCAAACTCTTTCAATGCAAAAAGGTCTGCAGCCTGTTCTGTACTTTCAAAGACATAGCTTGAAGTTTGATGAATTGGTATTTGCACCGAACCACTTTGAGCAGGTATGGATTGATGTAAGGCTAAAGTTTCTAAAGAATATTTATTCATAAATTTCTCCTATTTATAAATTTCTTTAGCTTGGGAGAAAATCTGAAAAGTAGGTAAATTTATGTATTTAACCTTTTAGCAGATTATTTATCGTGTCCGCAAGCTGAGTTAACAAATCAACACGTGTTTACCTTAAAGATAAACTAATGAATCTATATTCATCTACTAACAGCATAATTGCTTTAATAAACTTTGTCAAAGTATTATTTAGCAAGTATTTTATAATTTAGTAAGTGGAATAATTAATCTATACTAGGATTATGGTTACATGTTTTTTTCAAAGAAATATTTATATATTTGATTACAATCACTTAGTTCTGGGTGAAAACTCATTGCTAGAATATTGTCTTTCTCTATAAGCACTGGGCTATTTTTATAACTAGATCTCACCTCTATAGAACCATCTCTTAAACCTGTAATTATAGGAGCTCTAATAAAAAAAGCCTCTGTTAAAAACGATGATCCTCTTAAATTAACATCTAAAGGATATATACCACTCATCAATTGAGGACCATAACCATTTCTTGTTATTTCAATATCAAGAATATTTAGCTCTTTGAGTAATATCAGACCGGCGCAAGTTGCAAAAACTGGGATAGTTTTAAGTTTAGTTTTGAGCATATCTATGAGATCTAATTCCTTTAGTAGATAAAGCATAGTTGTACTTTCTCCACCCGGTAAAAATATCACATCACATTTTTCTAAATCTTGTTTTGTTTTTAATAAACAACTATCAAAACCAAGTTCTTTTAGTTTATTGCTATGTGCTACATAAGCTCCTTGTAATGCTAAAACACCTATATTCAACTAGTTACCCCTATTTGAGAAGTTTTCAATTTCAGTAAGTGAATCACAGTTTATTCCTGTCATAGCTATACCTATATCTTCAGATATCTCAGCTAAGATATTAGGGTTATCATAGTTAGTCGTTGCTTTAACTATTGCTGAGGCTCTTTTTTCTGGGTTAGTTGATTTAAATATTCCAGACCCAACAAATACTGACTCGGCACCTAACTGCATCATTAAAGCAGCATCTGCTGGAGTCGCGATACCTCCTGCAGAGAAATTAGGTACCGGTAACTTACCATGCTCATGAACATACTGAATAAGATGTAATGGAGCTTGTAAGTCTTTTGCTATATTAGCTAGCTCCATTTTATCTGCAGACATTACAGCACGCATTTGATTATTTATGCATCTCATTTGTATTACTGCCTGAGACACATCACCAGTACCTGCTTCACCCTTAGTTCTAATCAATGAAGCACCTTCTGCTATTCTGCGTAATGCTTCACCTAAATTACTACAACCACAAACAAAAGGTACTTTGAAGTCGTGTTTATCAATGTGAATATTATCAGCAGGAGTAAGCACCTCACTTTCATCAATAAAATCAACGCCTAATGACTCTAAGATTTGAGCCTCAACAAAGTGACCTATTCTAACTTTAGCCATAACGGGGATCGATACACTGTTTATTATTTCTTTAATCATTTTAGGATCCGACATTCTTGCAACACCAGCATCTTTTCGGATATCAGCGGGAACTCTCTCAAGAGCCATAACAGCAACAGCTCCAGCCTTTTCAGCGATAATAGCATGTTCAGGTGTAACCACATCCATAATCACGCCTCCCTTGAGCATTTCTGCTAGCCCTGTATTAATTTTGTATCTTTCATTCATGATGTAAACCTGCTAAATTGTTTAGTATTTGAAATGAAAATAATAGCCTAATTATTTTGTATACTAAACCAATTTGCAGCAACTTATTTATAATATAAAGAGCCTAGAAGCTACTAAATATTTAGTAACAAGGCTGGAGAAATTATTAATCAAATAATTATTAATAGAAGTTATTAATAAAAATTCTACTTTTCTAAAATAGATTCCATAAGATTAGGTAAAAATTCACACCATTTTTCAATACGAATAGCATCATCGCGTTTTATATTCGAAAGCTCATATTCAGGTGTATCTATTCTATCTATAACATCTAGTATACTTATAGCTTGAAGATTAAAAACACTAGCTATAGTTAGCAAAGTTGCTGTAGTGTTATCTGCTGAAAGTATACGGTAATCTCGCCAACTTTTTAATAATTTATACTGATAATCTATACTACATTTGTCAAATAAATCACTAGCTGTTTGCTTTGGCCAAAGTATATCCGTACTTGCTACTACGCCAATTCTGTATCTAAGTTTAGAACAAATCATTGCTTGTTCTGCAAATTCAACGAAACTAAAGTCAGCACTAGCAGGATAGTTAATCGGAGCATAATGTTGAGAGGTTCCTTCTTGGCGTAATGCTCCCTTAGCAATAACAAAATCTCCAACTTGTAAGTATTCGCGTACAGCTCCTGTTTCTCCTAGCCTTATAAAACTTGTTAGCCCAAGCATAGAAAGCTCTTCTAACCCAATCCCCATCGCAGGACCACCAAAACCAGTAGATACAATGAGTACAGGTGTTTCGTTTACATGAATTATGTAGCTATGATACTCACGATTGATACAAACCAACCTTGCTTTAGAGTCTAAAGCAAGTGCTAAATCTTTAGTATAATCACTATCATCTGTAAGTATTGCAAGTGTTGCATACTCTATATCTTCACGAGAAAACCCTATATGGTATAGCTTTGTCTGATTATCTATATTCATTTTACTATTCCTCCAATCTGATTTTCTCGTTTTTTTATATCATTCAACAAACCAGGTTTTAATATAGTTTCCCAATTCTTTTTAGCTATTGCTTTAGCATCTGTTGAAATCTCTTCGCTATCTACTCGTTTGGCTAATACACCACAAAAACAAATAGCTTTCATCTCTAATATATGAGCCGCAGAAAGTAATGCTGACGCTTCCATTTCAAAGTTAGAAACATTCAAGGCGCGCCATTCTTGCATAGATCCCTGTAAGTTTCGCAATAAATAGCCTGAAAAATTATCAACTCGCTCTTGGCCTGGCCAAAATGTATCTGATGAAGCAGTAATTCCTACATGGTGTGGAACATTATATTCTTTTGCAGCAGCTACAAATGATTGAGTAAGACTATGGGATGCAACAGCTGGATAAGCGACATCTAAGTACTGTTTTGAAATACCATCAAGCTTCACAGCTGCCTTAGTAAATACAATATCTCCCAAATTTATACTTTGTTTTATAGCACCACATGTCCCTATGCGAATGAGGTTTTTTAATCCTAAACGGTTAAGTTCTATCGTTACAGCATGTATTGCAGGACAACCCATTCCTGTACTTACCACAAGTATTGGTGTTTTATCTACATACGCTAGATAGCTAGCGTGCTGACGGTTCTCTTTAAGTTTGATAGCATTTTCATCAATACAAAAAGCTAAATCTCTCGCTCGTTTTGGGTCTCCAGGCAAAATCGCATATTTTGCGTTATCTATATCATTCGAATTTAATTGTGTGAAATATTCCATATCAAATCTAGTTAATTTATTCGAACATTCATTATAAACATTATTTTTTAATCTTTAAAACTGAAACTACCAACTTTTCAAAACTTGTCGATAGTAAATAAATACCTTCAATAGTATACTTTTTTATTAATTAACCAATTTTATGAAACAGTATCACCTCAATAAATTATATGAGTAATCAAAATATTATTACACCCACTAAAAACTGGGTAGAGAAAATTGTAGTAGGTATGAATCTTTGCCCCTTTGCAAAGCGTGAAATAGTAAAAGATAGAGTGCGATACACAGTTTCGGAAGTTACGGCACAAGATCAGCTACTTATGGATTTAAAGATGGAGTTAGAGCTACTTAATGCAAATACAGATATTGAAACTACGCTACTTATTCACCCAAATATTCTACATGATTTTTATAATTATAATGATTTCTTAGAGCTGACAGATAGTCTTCTTGTAGAGATGAAACTAGATGGGGTTTATCAAATAGCTAGCTTTCACCCTGATTATCAGTTCGGTGGTACAGATTTTGATGATGCTGAAAACTATACAAATCGTTCACCATATCAGATGCTACACCTTATACGAGAAGCAAGTCTTGAAAAAGCAGTGACAAACTACCCAGACCCTGACAATATCCCAGAGCGAAATATCAAGCTTATGAATGAGCTAGGCACAGATAAGATGAAAGAACTGTTAGAAAAATGTTTTCAAAAGTAAGTTTGTAAATATTTAAAGAAATATAGTACAATTTTTAAAAAATAAAAAAAGGCTTTAATTTATGTCAGTATATGTTTTCGGACACAAAAATCCAGATAGTGATTCAATCGTGGGTGCTATATCTATAGCTTACCTAAAAAACCAAGTTGAGAAAGAGGAGTATGTTCCTGTAAGACTAGGTGAGATATCTAATGAAACAAAATTTATATTAGATAAGTTTGATGGTAAATTACCTGAGCTTAAAACATCTGTAGCAGGTGAAAAAGTATATGTTGTTGACTCAACAGATAAGGCACATTTTCAAGATGATATAGATGAAGCAACTATTGTTGGTATTATTGACCACCACAAACTTGGAGATATGATGACATCTACTCCACTTGAATGCTGGATTAGACCTATTGGTTGTTCTAACACTATCGTAAAAGAAGTTTATGATGCTTTAGGTGTAGCTATCCCTAAAAATATCGCTGGTATGATGATGCTGGCTATTTTAAGTGATACAGTAATGTTTAAATCACCAACTTGTACAGAAATCGATAAAAAGGCTGTAAAAGAGCTAGCTAAGATAGCTGGTATAGCAAACCCTCAAGAGCTAGCTATGGAAATGTTTATTGTGAAATCTGCGACAGTAGGTGCAACAGCTAGACAACTAAATACTAAAGACTACAAGCCGTTTATGATGAATGGCCATAAGGTTGGAGTAAATCAGCTTGAGATGATAGATATCTCTACTCTAGATGATAGAAAAGATGAAATCTATGCAGATATGGTTGCTATGAAAGAAGAAGAAGGTCTTCATACAATGTTAGTTCTTCTGACAGATGTCATGAAAGAAGGTTCTCAACTTCTTTGTGTAAGTGATGACCCAAGCAAAATAGAAGCAGCTTTTGATAAAAAACTAGAAAATAATCAAGTGTGGTTAGATGGTGTTCTAAGTCGCAAAAAGCAAGTTATTCCTTTTGTACAACCTCAGTTTTAATGCTCTAAAGTTACTTAAACCTTATTTTTCTCTTGAGCCTAACGAATAATTCTTATACGGGCTAAATCATGTAAAATATCTTTAAAAATAATTATTTAGTTTTTACAGATGTCAAAATATTTGTATAAATCATTGGTTTGTCAGAGTTGTGAGTTTCTTTTAGCTTTTCTTTAACTAAGCCAATACCTTTACAATAAAATTCTTCACTTTCAGTTTTTATAACCTGATCTTTAAACTTGATAGTTGAATTAACATCAAGCTCAACACAATCTTTATAAATTTTACCATCAACATTGATTTCTGGGATTTGCTTTTTAAACTCTGATGTATCTGTAACATCTCTATCTTCTATATTTTGATGATGCTTTTCAACCTCACCAAACTTTATCTTTGCTGGAAATAGTTTAGTTTCCACTTCTGATCCAGGAGATACAGTATAAATAGAACCATCTTCTCTTATCTCGTAAGCGTAATCATATTTTGTACCTGAAACTTTAGTATTTGATGAATCTTTAAGCTCACTAACATAGTGACACAAACTCTTATCTTCATTACAACTCTTGATTGTTGTACTAATAAAAAACTTAAGCTTACCATTTTCATCTATAGTTTTATACTTGTAGACTGTACCTGTGTCAGTTGAAATATAATCCTTACCATTTAGGTCAGAACTATAACCTACAGATATAATTGTTAAAGCAGTTGCTAAAATGATCAAGGTCTTTCTCATTGTTACCCTTAAAGAAGTTGTTATATTTGTGACTCTAACATATATTGAATGATAAATGAACTTTAACCTTGTGATATATCTTGTCATTTCAATAGCTTTTGAACTAGTTATATATTGACAATACCTCCCTATTTGAGAAAATTAAACTATATTCAATTTTTAAATCAAATTTTTCACAAAGATCGGTGTCGATACACCTTTATTTTGTGTCTACCATTAGTGTTTTAATAACAAGGATAAAACGATGATAAAAAGATACGATGTAGCAGAGATCTCAAAAATTTGGGATGATGAAAATAAATATACAAAGATGCTAGAAGTTGAGTTAGCAATTTTAGAAGCACTTGAAGATAAAATGGTGCCAAAAGGTACAGCTGCTGAGATTCGTGCAAAAGCTGAAATTCGTCCAGATAGAGTTGATGAAATTGAGAAAGTTACAAAGCATGACATTATTGCATTTTGTACTTCTATCGCCGAGCAATTTACAGCTGAGACAGGTAAGTTTTTCCACTTTGGTGTGACTTCATCAGATATTATTGATTCTGCTCTTAGCTTACAAATCCGTGAGTCTTTAGACTTTGTAGTAAAAGATTTAGAAGCTCTTTGTGATTCACTACTTGCAAAAGCTCAAGAGACAAAAGAGATCATCACAATGGGTAGAAGCCACGGTATGTTTGCAGAGCCTATGAGTTTCGGTCAGAAATTCTTGGGTGCTTTTGTCGAGTTTAAGCGTCGTTTGAAAGACTTAAAAGACTTCCAAAAAGATGGTCTTACTATTCAGTTCTCAGGTGCAGTTGGTAACTATTGCATACTTACAACTGAAGATGAGAAAAAAGCTGCTGATATACTAGGCTTACCAGTAGAAGAAGTTTCAACTCAAGTTATCCCTAGAGATAGAATCGCTAAGCTAGTATCTATTCATGGACTTATAGCTGCTGCGATTGAGAGATTAGCAGTTGAGATAAGACATCTACATAGAAGTGATGTATTTGAAGTTTATGAAGGCTTCTCTAAGGGTCAAAAAGGCTCTTCTACTATGCCACATAAGAAAAACCCAATCTCTACAGAGAACCTAACAGGTATGGCTAGAATGCTTCGCTCTCATGTATCTATTGCATTAGAAAACTGTGTACTTTGGCATGAAAGAGATATTTCTCACTCATCTGCAGAACGATTCTACCTTCCTGATAACTTCGGTATCATGGTTTATACTTTGCGTAGAATGAGAAATACTATCGATAATCTTGTAGTACAAAAAGATATTATCGAAGATAGAGTAAAGGGTACAAGTGCATACCTATCAAGCTTCTACCTACACTTCTTGATTGCAAACACTGAGTTTATGCGTGAAGATTGCTACAAAATCGTACAGCAAGTAGCATTTGAGCTTAAAGCTGGCGAATCATTCTCACAAAAGCTACAAGCTATTATGAAGTCTGAGCATGGTATCGACCTAAGCGTTCCAGAAATGGATTTTGAAGGTATCAAAAAGACTTATCTAAAAGAAATTGATCATGTTTTTGAAAGATCTATAAAAACCTAACTCTAAAAGATAAATTATTCTAAAACCCCTAAAAGCTCTCTAGCATGCTTTAAGGTATTTTCAGAAATATCTATCCCTCCAACAATTTTAGCAATCTCTTGGATTCGTTGATCTTGATCTAATTCAATAATCTTTGACTCTGTAGTATCTTTGAGGTATTTTTTAGATACATGTAAATGACAATCAGCCTGTGCAGCAACTTGTGCTTGGTGAGTGATACAAAGTATTTGTAGCTTTTGTGACAACGTTTTTAGTAGTTTACCGACAATTTCAGCTGTACCTCCAGATATACCAACATCCACCTCATCAAAAACTAGTGTAGGATATGATCTTTTCTCAGCTGATACTGCTTGTATGGACAACCCTATACGACTAAGCTCTCCGCCTGATGCAACTTTTTTAACAGGTGCTAGTTGTTCACCCAAATTAAAGTTAATCATAAACTCGCATTTATCAACACCTTTAGCTGTTTTACTATCTAATGGCAAAATCTGTGCAACAAAACTACCTTTTGGTATATTTAGTGATCTGATATTTTTCTCAACCTGCTTTGAAAAATCCTTAGCTGCTTTTTGGCGTGCTTGCGTAAGCTTTGTAGCTTGTGTTAGGTATTCTTGTAAAAGCTGTTGCTCTCTATCTTTCAGAGCATTTAAGCTATCATTTTCTTGTGAGAAACTTTCTAACTCTGCTTGAAGCTCTGCAATATAACCATACAAATAACTAGGCTCAACTTTGTGCTTACGTGCAAGATCGTATATTTGTCCCATCCTGGTTTCCACTTGTGCCAACTCTTCTGGGTCTTGCTCTAAAGATCCTAGCTTATTTTGAGCCTCATCATAACCTTCTTGAGCATAAACTTTTGTTTGTGTTATTAGATCCGCAAGAGTTTCAAAAGATTTATCTTCTATAAGTTTTGATGTTTCTTTTTCAAGTTGAGTCAGCATTGAAATGATATTTTCATCATTATCATAAAGTGCATTACTGATGTAATTTAAGCTATAGCTAACCTCATCTACACTTGAAAGACTCTTTTGTTTGCCTGATAGCTCTTCAAACTCATTTTCATCTAGCTCTAATGCTACAAGTTCATCAAGCTTATACTCTAAAAGCTCTTTTTGACTATTTTGGCTTTCTACTAGTTCTTCTAAGTTTCTTATCTGTGCTGTTATTTTTTGTAGCTCACAAAAGTTGTTTGAAACTTTCGTTACTAAACCATCATTACTTGCAAAAGTATCTAACAAGTTTAGTTGAGATTTTGGATTTAATAAATCTTGATGAGAGTGTTGGCTATAGATGTTTATAAGCCTATCTGAAATTTTTTGTATATCGCTTGCTCTGGCTACACTTCCATTTATAAATAATCTACTTTGCTTAGATTTGTTTACAACTCTACGAAATATACACTCGTTATCATAATCTATAAACAATTCATCAAGTAATTCTTTAGCGCGATGATTATCTTTTATACAAAATGTAGCCGATACCTCTGTAATATCATCCTCATGTAAAAATGACTTCTCAAGCCTTGCCCCTAGCACAAAGCTAAGAGCATCAAGAAGTATTGATTTACCTGCACCTGTTTCACCGGTAAGTACAGTCATTGCACTTTTAAAATCGATTTCACTTGATTTTATAATAGCGAAATTCTTAATAGATAAATGTAATAACATTGAGACCAAAATATGCTTTTTTCTATAGGTAAATATATCATGCTTAAGTAGATATACAAAAGCCATTTAAAATTACTTGATAAACCCTTGTAGTGATGATATTTGTCTGTATAATTTTCGGTCTTAATCAATCCATATATTAAAAACGAAATTGAATAACTTATTTATCAAACCTTATTGTAGGACTTTAAAGGCTATTGCTCTTTTGTTTATGAGTATTGTATTGAGTAGTTGTGCTGCTCATATGGCTATGCCTGTTAATTTAACAAATAACTCAGATAAAATACCTGTCGAAGGGTTTGCATTTTCAGCCTTTAGTAATAAATTAAATTTTGGTCAGTATTATGTCACTGATATTAATCGAGGCTGGACTAAAAAGCATGACTTATCAATACTAGGAGATAGTTCTTCAAACACAGAACAGAAGTATAATTTTTCAATTAACAAAAATGATCAGCTATTATGGAATGTAGAATGTATTTCAGGTGCATCTTGGAATCAACTTAAGATTGAAAATTTTTTTGGTGGAAGCCTATCTTTTGAATCTTCATCCAACCAACAGTTGATTTGTATCATGCAAAATCATAATAAAACTGCAAAACTTTTCATGTCTCAACCTAGTATCAACTCTTCACTACAAGGTGTTATGACAAATAATGGTATGCAAATTAATGTATCGGGAACAGAAAAGTTTGCCTCAACATCTATTACAATGGGTACTCCGACTGGCTACATATTTTCTATAAATAATAGTCCTATGGGTGCTGTTGAAGTTATAAATGGTGGCAATATTTGGTTTAACAAAACAACTTCTCCAAATACAAGATCCTCATTAGCTACTATATCTGCTGTAATGTTGCTCTATCAGAACCCTAGAAAAAACTCTGAACAAATATAAAAGCAAATCAGCCTTCATAAGCCCTCGAATTACTTATAGTAGATCTCACTTTATTCGAGCTATATTCTTAACTATAATTACTATGCAAAAAATATATTTTATGAGTGGTTAAAATATATTATACTTTCAAGGTAATTTTGAAACCAAAGGATATAAAAATGCAACTTTCAAAAAGAGTAAAGGCGATGCAAGCCTCTCCAGTTCGTAAACTAGTACCTTATTCAATTGCTGCTGAAAAAGCAGGTAAAAAGGTTTATCACTTAAATATCGGACAACCAGACATTAAAACTCCTAATGAGTTTATGGATGCTATCCGTGCTTTTGATAAAGAAACTATTGAGTACGCTGTTTCAAGTGGTGACATAAATCTTATAAAAGCAATTTCAGAATACTACAAAAGGTTTGATATTGACTACAAGGAAGATGAGATATTAATTACAAATGGTGGCTCAGAAGCACTTATCTTTGCAGCAATTGCTCTTTGTAATGCTGGTGAAGAGATTCTAGTTCCAGAACCTTTTTATACAAATTATAATGGCTTTACAACAGCTGTTGATGTAGCTATCAAACCAATCACAACAAAAGCAGAAGATGGTTTTCACCTGCCAAGTAAAGAAGAAATACTAGCTTGTGTAACTCCCAAAACTCGAGCTATCATGATCTCTAACCCTGGTAACCCTACAGGCGTTGTATACTCTAAAGAAGAGCTTGAGATTTTAGCAGAAGTAGCACTAGAAAAAGATCTTTTTATAATCAGTGATGAAGTTTATCGTGAGTTTACATATGATGGTCTTACTTGTACTTCTTTTGGTAATATCAAAAGTGTTGAAGATAGAGTAATAATTGTAGATTCAGTTTCAAAACGCTATAGTGCTTGTGGTGCTAGGGTTGGTTCACTTTGCTCTAAAAATAAAGAGTTCATAGCTGAAGTTAATAAGCTTTGCCAAACAAGACTATGTGTAGCAACTCTTGAACAAGTTGGCGCAGCAGCATTATATGGCGTAAGTGAAAAGTACTTAAAAGAAGTAAATGAAGAGTACCAGAACCGTCGTGATATAACTTTTGCAGCACTTTCAAAAATGGAAGATGTTGTTTGTGAGAAGCCAACAGGTGCTTTTTATGTGGTTGCTAAACTACCTATAGATAATGCTGAAAAATTTGCACTGTGGTTACTTACTGACTTTGAAGATAATGGTGAAACTGTAATGGTTTCACCGGCAGCTGATTTTTATGCTACAAAAGGTCTTGGTAAAGATGAAATTCGTATAGCTTATATCCTAGAGGAAAATTCTTTAAAAAGAGCTATGGAACTTCTTGATAAAGCTATCAAAGCTTATAACAAACTATAACAAGTATAATATAAGACGCTTTCTACCTCTTAGTTTTATAGTTTTCTAACGAGGTTTATCCCATCACCTATAGATATAATACAATTTTCTACTCTTTTATCATTTTTAATAAAATTATTTAACTCTCGTATAGCCTGTGTTTGCTCATCATTTTGATGAATATCTGCAACCTTACCTGACCATAAAACATTATCGATAGCTATTATGCCACCTGTATTTAATAACTGTAGGCTACTTTTATAATAGTTAAGATAATTTCCCTTATCAGCGTCTATATACACAAAATCAAAAGCTCTCTTTTGAGAGATAAACTTCCTTAGTGTTTCCAATGCAGGAGCTATATTGAGATTAATCTTATCAGCTACACCAGCTTTTTGCCAAAAACACTTATATGGCTCGATATATTCGTGACTTATATCGCAAGCTTCTACTCCACCATCAACAGGAAGTGCTTGAGCCATAACTAAAGTACCAAATCCACGAAAAGTGCCAATTTCTAAAATATTTTTGGCACCAATCATTTTTATAAAAATGTTTAATAATTGCAGTTGATTTGGAGAGCTAAGCATCTCAGAATATTCTTCTTTCTTAGCTTTTTCAAAAAGCTCCAAAGCAATAGGATTTAGATTGACTGATTTGTCATCAATATATTGATTTAAGCCCTGATTGTTAAATAATGATTTTATAGACATAAGTATTCTCGACTGGAGATTTATGTACTAATTATAACCTAAACTGTTGGCGTATAAAAAAGAAGTTAAAACTAGAGTCAAAAGACTAACAATCTATCCTTTTATTGATAGAAAAAGTCCAAAACCAAAAGATAAGAGCATAAACACCCCACCACTCTACAATATTATGGTTAACAGTTGTTTGATCCATAAATATTGACCAAACAGAAAATACTATTGTAACTAGTATAGCTACACGACGCATGATCATAGGTAGCTTATTTACTTTATCTGAGTATTTAAATTCTAAAATTGTATACCAAATCTGGCAAACACTCATAGTCACAAAAAATATAGCCACCCCTTTTAGATGAACTTTCATAAGAGTATTATCACCATCTATTACGGAAGTACCTATTATCAAACCAATACAGCCGGCTATAGCTAAAAACAGTATGATTTTACCTTGCTTAATTACTGATTTATTATGATCACTAATCTCTACAAGCCAATGTTGGATAAAGAAAAATATCACACCCATTAAAGTAGCAGTAGGGATAAGAACTGCTTTCAACATATAGTTTTCATATGAAGAAAAACCTGCATGAGTAATGTCCGAACATCCGGATATAAATGGGTTACATAGTGTATTATGATTATCCCAAATAGATAAAAAATAAGTCGCTAAAAATAAAACAGCAACTCCGATAGTTGTAAAAGATATAAGTTTTTTTGGATTTAGTTCTGCTTTCATGAAAAATTTTATTATTAATGTTCACCTACTATAAAGTGTAACATGAATTACAAAAATATTTATTTATAAGATTTATATTAATAATATGGACATTTCTTAATCTTAGATGTCTTCCAAGTGGGAGAAAAAACATTAACTGTTGGTGCAATCTCCATACCTGGTTCAAAATTATTGTTTGTAACATAACCATTTTGTGCATAAGTTTTTTCTATTTGAGCACCTCCTTTAACAAGCATATTATCAAGATGCTCATGTGCTATAGCAACAGAATAAGTTATAGGGTTAACACTGATAGATCCTCGCTCATATGAAGCTGTACAACCTTTATTTCTATCATGAAGAACACCAGTTACTTTTGCAACAGGATGTGATTCAGCAACTATTCCCAAGTATGCTTTCTCTTTTAGTGATGCTGCAGCCTCACAAGAAGCTTCTACTTTATAATGTCCAGAGACCTTACCACCAACAAATAAGTTAAACCCTCCGACAGATGCTTCTCCATTTGATTCACAATGCACATTTGCTTCCGCTTCTGCTGCTGCATTTTGACCATAATCCATTGAAAAGTCTAATATAGCAGTCTCACCTGGCTTAACAGTTATCGGGTTACGGATTAAAAACGCTCCATACTTACTCTTCTCATTATCTGGTTCTATAGTATAGTCCATATTAGATGTAAGATTTTTAAACTCAACCTTGCCATAACGAGCATTCTCAGGACCATTAGGATTTTCTTTCGCCGATGATAAATGCCCTAAAGTAATATCTCCTGAATTATCAACTCTATTAGCATTTGCATTAGCTAATGACAGAGCACCCAAAGTGATAGCTCCGATTATTAATGTTTTATATTTCATAATTACCACCTTACTTTATTTTTATTTAATTTTACCTTATCTGCATAGTAAGTAAAACATAAAATTTAAGGATCTCAACTAAAACACAAAAAATAATTAATTTAAAATTGATTCAAGAAACATATTATTAATATTTATTGGATGTAACCCAAATATTTTACCTTTTTTTAAACTATGCTATAATCTTCGGGTTTCAATTTTAAAAAAGACTAAAACAAAGGATTTATAAGATGCCATTTGTAGTTACAGAAAGCTGTATAAAGTGTAAGTATGGTGATTGCGTAGAAGTTTGTCCTGTAGATTGCTTCTACGAGGGTCCAAACATGCTTGTAATAAACCCTGATGAGTGTATTGATTGTGCCTTATGTGAACCTGAATGTCCTGTAGATGCTATAAAATCAAGTGATGATTTAGGTGATCAAGAAGACATGATTGTTGAGTTAAATCGTGAGTTAGCAGCAGAATGGCCAAATATCGTTGAAAAATGCGAACCTTGTGAAGATGCTGACAATTGGGCTTCCGTCAAAGATAAACTCAAGCATCTTGAAAGATAATTACTCTTAACATATCTAAAATAAATAAAACTTCTTATTTCTAATAATTTTCAAAATTACTATAGCTAAAAAAAGTGTTATAATACTACTTAATTATATTTGTGATGTTCGTATACAACATAACGAAAATCACTTGATTTGCTACATAAAAATAAATATAAATGGAGAATAACTTAATGAAATCTTTTCTCAAAAAGATTTGGGCAGTATTTATGTGGGCAAGAATGTCGGCTTTTCAGCTTTACTCTCTTGCGGTAATTGGTGGTAGTTGTATATTAATCAATATATTCGCCTTCTTTAAACTTCCATTATCTTGGCGGATGGCTGTTTGCTTTGTTTGGACTTACTTATACTGGTTAGGAATGTTAGTATTCCTACAAGTTTTTGTCCGTGTTACAGGCAAAGAAAACATCGATAAAGACTATACATGCATATATGTTTCAAAACACCAATCTATGCTAGAAACATTCATGTTTTATGGCTTTATAGGTAAATGTCATTTCATTATGAAAAAAGAACTTTTCGACGCTCCAATATTTGGTTCTGCAATGAAAAACTTAGGTAGTATTGCTATCGATAGAGATAAACCTAGAGAATCTCTAAAAAAAGTAGTCACTGATGGTAAAAAAAGCCTTGCTGAGGGCGTTAATGTAGTCATCTTCCCAGAAGGTACTCGAGTAGAAGTTGGTGAGTACCCTGATTTTCAACGCTCTGCGATGAAGCTAGCTACTGATGCAGATACTTTTATCATCCCAGTTGCTCATAACTTTGGAAGATTTTTCCCTAAAAGCTGGAACGACAATATAAAACCAGGTATTGCTAGAATGGACTTTGGTAAAAGAATAGATCCTAAAGATTATGATTCTAAAAGCCTAACAGCATACTGCCATGAAATAATTACTGCTAAAACTAAAGATTTCAAAGGGTAGTTTTAAATCTATGAAAAAGATATTAAACTTTTTATTACTTGCAAGAATGAAAGTGTTCACTCTTTATGCTTACATTGCTCTAATGCTGTGTTGTATCTTGATGAATGTAGTTGGAGTGTTAGGTGCATCTCTAAGAGTCAGACTTTTTGTATGTTGGTTATGGTCATGTTTATATCGTCTTGGCGTGCTTGTGATTTTACAGATTTACGTAAAAATTGAAGGCAAAGAAAATATCATTCCAGACAAACCATGTATTTATGTATCTAAACATCAATCAATGCTAGAAACATTTGTATTTTATGGGTTGATAAGTAAATGTTGCTTTGTGATGAAACAAGAACTTTTAGAAAAACCTGTTTTCGGTAAAACAAATAAGTTTGCTGAAGCAATCGGAGTTGATAGAGAAAAGGGACTATCTGCTATAAAAAAAGTTCTAGAAGAAGGTCAAGATAGAGTGAACAATAAAAAACTTAGTATTATTGTTTTCCCTGAAGGTACTAGAGTACCTGTTGGCGAGTATCCTAAGTTTCACCGTTCTGCAATGAAACTAGCTACAGTTACCAATGTTCCTGTAATTCCAGTTGCACATAATTTTGGCGTTTATTTTGGTCGCAAAAAAGGTGACTTCGTCAAACCAGGTATTGCTAGAATGTCTTTTGGTAAAGCTATTGATCCTAAAGATTATAGTGTTGCTGAGCTTACAGATCTTTGCTATGACCTTATTACAGAAAAAACTAAAGCTTATGGTGGATAAGTTAACCCAGCCTAAAATCAACGATTATAGGGTTATGATCAGATATTTTCTGGCAATTTAAAACCTTTGCTTTTTCTAAATACAAGTCTCTATATAAAACAAAATCCAAATGGTTTTTTTGAAAAGATTTCACAAGCTCAGGTTCATCTAGAAAAGCTATTTTAAAACCAAACTCACGACAAAAATCTTTAATAAGTTTAACCCTAACTCGATTCCAGGTATTAAAGTCTCCAGCTATTATGATAGGGAGACTTTTTTGTTTAAGACCAATTAGCTCCTTTATCTTTTCAAACTCATACTCATAAACCTTGTTACTTTTAAAATTTATTGCATGAACATTTACTACAATTACTTTCTGACCATTTACCTCTAAATGACTGATTAATGATGCTTTGTGTGTGTTTATAACTGACTCTTTATGAGTTGTTAAAACTTTAACACTTTTAATTGTAGAAAACTTAGAGACTGTAGCTACCCCGTAATTTTTATTTTTTAAAACTATATTTGACGCGAAATTAACATCAAAAGAATCTATTGGAAAACTAGATTTATCATGATTGACGACCTCTTGAAAACAAAAAATATCTATAGCATGCTTGAAGTAAATGCTCTCGATAAAATCAGTAAAGACTTCTGGTCTCTTATGATCAACCTTAAAAGCATTCCAGCTCATAAGTGAAAAAGTATTTTTACTAGAACTCTCAAACATCTGATAAACTTAAATATCAACTATATAAATCATTATATATAAAAAAAACACATTAAGAAATTTAGTAATTAACTTAACTGTTGTAAAATTATTGTTATCAAACTTCAATTTAAGAGATTATGTACAGTTTCTCATTACGGATATTACACAAAATATTAGCAATTTTTATAGTTTTACAACTTTTGGTGGGGTTTGGATTTGAATGGGGATTCTTCGAATCTAAACAAATTATTACTTTGCATAAATCTTTTGGTCTCTGTATTTTCTTTATCGTTATTCTGACAATTATCGTAAAGATTGTTAGTGATAAACCACCATACTCACCTGCATTACCATTATGGCAATATATAGTTGCAAAAATCACTCACCTTGGTCTTTACATTTGTATCATGGGTATGTGCTTATCAGGTCTTGTAGGATCAATACTAATGGGGTACCCATGGAAAATATTCTTTGTAATACCATTTCCAAATTTCCTACCAACAAACCAAAGTCTTGGTTGGGAGATATTTAGTTATCACAGTGTTTTTGCAACAGTCTTAGGCCTATTAGTTACACTTCATATCTTAGCCGCTCTTTATCATCAATTTATTCTAAAAGATGGACTTTTATCAAGAATGAAGTAGCAGATAAAAACATCCTAATACAAACTACTTAAAACATTGACTATTCTAAAAAGTCGTTATAATATCTCTAATGAATTTAAACAAAATATATAGGCCTGGGGATTTAATAGTTATGAATATGAAAAAAATTGTAATTGCTGGAGTTTTAGCGGTATCTGTACTATCACTAAATAGCTGTTGGTTAATAGTTGCTGGCGCTGCTGGCGCTGGTACTGTTGCTTATGTTCAAGGTAAATACTCCATGAATCTAAATGGAAGCATTAAAGATGTATATAATGCTGCAATTGAAGCTGCTCAAAGTAATGATAATTATGTTATAAGCAAAAAAACTATTACTCCTACCACTGCTTCTGTTAACGGTAGTACCAAAGTTGACCCTACTGACTTTAGTATAAGTATTGAAAAACTTACCGATAAGGCTTCTAAAGTCACTATTAAATTTGGTACTTTTGGTGATCGTGCTGCCTCTGAAGCTCTTATGAATAAAATTCAAGAAAACTTATCATAATTAAGGTGAGATTAATCAAATATGAAACACTCTAAAAAATTATTATCTATTTTAATTTTATGTTTATCAACACTAGGTTTAAATGGCTGTATTGTTGCTGCTTTAGTTGTTGGTGGTGGTTCTGTAGCATATATTGATGGCGAATACTCAATGAATATGGAAGGTAATTATAAAGATATCTATAAAGCTGCTCTAAAAGCTGTAAATGATAATAATGATTATGTTCTTGTATCTAAAAGTCTAAGTACGGATGGTTCTCAAAGTAGTGCTGACATAGATGGTGCAACAAAGATTGATAGTACTAGTTTTACTATTAAAATATCTTACTTAACTGACAAAGCTTCAAAAGTGACTATAAAATTTGGTACTTTTGGTGATCAAGCTATGTCTACAGAGTTAATGAATCAGATTCAAAAAAATGCTAGCTAAACAAACAAAATGAAACTTGTTAAAAAAGCTTACTTATTCTTACTTATCCCATTGTTTGTTTTACCTCTAAACAGCTGTTTTCTTGCTGCAATATCTATCGGTGACCAGACTACAAACTACATTGATGGTGTTTACATTATAGAGATGCAAGGTAGTTATAAAGATATATATAACGCTTCTATAGAAACTCTTGGCAATAAAAACAACTATAAATTAGTAGGTTCTACCAATAGCGGTGAAAATGCTCTTATTGAAGGAATAACTAAAACAGACCCTACTGACTTTTATATAAAAATCGAACCAACATCAAAAGATACCTTCTTGATGACTATTAAATTTGGTGAGTTTGGTGATCAAGCAAAATCTTCAACATTGATGGATAAAATCCAAGAAACTTTAAACCGCAATATTCCCAACATAAACTATAATGAAGAAACTTAAATTCATCTGTCTAGCACTATTTGTAACTACTATGCTAAACAGCTGTGTAGTAACAGCATTACTAATAGGCACTGCTATCGTAGCTGGTGGGGCTGTTTATTATATAAACGGTTACTACATAATAGAAGTACCTAAAGATATTCGTACAGTATATAATGCTACTATTAAAGCAATACAAGCAAATAATGACTATAAATTAGACAGTCAAACATACTCTTCTAAAAAAGCTTATGTCGTTGCGAACCTTGGTTCTGAAAAGGTCTATATAACTCTGTCAGATCTTGATGGTAAATCAACAGAGATAAAAATTAGGGTAGGTACTCTAGGAGATGAAGATAAATCTGCTAAGTTAGCAAACTTAATTACTAAAAATATTACATAACTTATAATATTTATATATATATCTGGTTTACTGTTTTTATATTTAAGCTTTGAATGTATAATCTCTGCATACAAACCTTATAGTAGCATCCTATGAGTAACAAAGTTTTCGATACATATTATAAAAACAACCGACACATATGGGTGCTTGTGTTTTGTGGTGCTCTTTTAGGCGTTATTGTTGGCCTTGTTGGCACATCTTTCCAACTATTGTTAACAGCCATAGGCGATAGTAAAGAGTTCTTATTTTCTCTATGTGGCGATAATATTTATTTACAAATTATTGTTTCTATTACCATAACTATGAGTATGGTATTTATATCTCTATACATTGTAAGAAAATTTGCTAAAGAGGCTGGTGGTAGCGGTATACAGGAAGTCGAAGGTACCTTAAAAGGCTGCCGTAAACTTAGAGCTCGCGTTGCTCCTGTAAAGTTTATTAGTGGCCTTTTTTCTTTAGGGTCAGGTCTAAGCCTTGGTAAAGAAGGTCCATCTATCCATATTGCTGCTGCTGTAGCTCAACTCTTTGTTGATAAATTTAAACTAACTAAAAAGTACGCTAATGCCCTTATCTCAGCAGGTGCTGGCGCTGGTTTAGCTGCAGCATTTAATACCCCGATTTCAGGTATTCTTTTTGTTATAGAAGAAATGAATAGAAAGTTCAGGTTTAGCGTAACAGCTATTAAATGTGTGATTATTGCCTGTATTGCAAGTACTATTGTTTCTAGAGCAATTATAGGCAACCCTCCTGCCATACGCATAGAAACTTTCTCAGCGGTTCCTCAAAACACTCTTTGGTTGTTTATGGTTCTAGGTATACTTTTTGGGTATTTTGGTTTGATTTTTAACAAACTTATAATAAAAGTCGCAAACTTTTTTTCTGAAGGGTCTCGCAAAAGATATTGGGTTTTAGTAGCTATTGTTTGTATAATTTTTGGTATCGGCGTTGTACTATCACCAAACTCTGTAGGTGGTGGTTATATCGTTATAGCAAACTCTCTTGATGATAATGTCCCTATAAAAATGCTAGTTGCTTTGTTTGTGTTGAGATTTATTGGTGTGATATTTTCTTATGGTACTGGTGTAACTGGTGGTATTTTTGCACCAATGATTGCTCTAGGTACTGTTTTTGGACTAGCTTATGGAATGGGTGTAAACGAGCTATTTCCTCAATATAACGTAGAAGCAGGTGTATTTGCAGTTGCCGGTATGAGCGCCCTATTTACAGCTACAGTAGGTGCTCCTTTAACAGGTATAATACTTGTGGTTGAAATGACCTGGAACTACCAATTGCTGCTTCCTTTAATGATAACTTGCTTTAGTGCATCCATGCTGACATATATTCACCATCAAAAACCTATCTATGATACTCTTCTAAGAAGAACTATTTCTAACGAAAGAAAACAACAGGTGAAAGAAAAAAATGAGCGAAATTCAAAAGCATCTACAGAGCCTAAAGAAGACTCTCTCGGCGAAGAAAAAATATAATCATGTAATTTCATTAATGCACTGGGATCTTGAAACAGAAGCTCCTAAAAACTCTGTAAATACCACATCTGAAGTTATTGGTTTTTTTAGTGAAAAAATTTATGAATTGACTAATAACAAAGATTTTATCAAAAGCTTAAACATTTTAAATGCAAACTCTTCCAAGCTTAATGATGTAGATAAAAGAATAGTATATCTGACAAGTAAAGAGCAAAATAAATTATGCAAAATTCCAAAAGATACGTATGTCGAGTACAATCAACTTATTTCAAGGGCTCAAAACATTTGGGCTGAAGCTCGCCAGGAAAATGACTTTGAAAAATTTGCTCCATACTTAGAAAAAATCATAGTATATCAAAAGAATTATGCTCTTTTAATCGGAGATCCAAATCACTCGTATAATGTTGTACTTGATGATTATGAGGAGAATATGACTGTAGAAAAACTTGAACCTTTTTTTAAAGAATTGAAAGCCAAGATTGTGCCATTATTAGAAAAAATCAAAAAATCTCAGCAGGTCGATATATCATGCCTAACTAAAAATTACGATATAGAAGATCAAAAGAGCTATTCTAAAAAAATAGCTAAACAATTAGGTTTTAACTTTGATAGTGGTTTACTTAAAGAAAGCGCTCACCCTTTTACACTAAACTTTAACAAATATGATGTGCGTATGACTACCCGTTATATTGAAGATTTATTTAGCTCATCACTATTTAGTACAATTCACGAAACAGGTCATGCACTTTATGAACAAAATATCGGAGATGATATCTATAATACGATATTAGGGACTGGTGTGAGTCTTGGTATACATGAATCACAATCCCGCTTCTATGAAAACCTAATAGGCAAAAACAAAGCTTTTTGGCTAAAAAATTATAATGAGTTACAAACTATATTCCCAGAAAATTTAGCAAACACAACTGTTGAAGAGTTTTATAAAGCTGCAAATTTTGTAGCTCCTAGCTTAATACGCGTAGAAGCTGATGAGCTAACTTACTCTTTGCATATACTTGTACGTTATGAAATTGAAAAAGAAATTTTTGAAAAAGATATTCCTGTAGCTGAACTACCAAAACTATGGAATGAAAAGTACGAAAAGTACCTAGGTATAACGCCTGATAATAATACTAACGGCATACTTCAAGATGTGCATTGGGCTGCTGGGCTTTTTGGCTATTTCCCAACTTATGCTTTAGGTAGTGCTTATGCTTCACAATTTTTCCATTACATGAGTAAAAAATTTGATGTAAACAAATCTATAGAAGATGATAATTTACAACCAATTCTTACTTATCTTACAAAGCACATTCATCAGTATGGCTGCCTAAAAAAAGCTGATGAACTTGTCAAAAATATGTGTGGTGAACAATTAAATTCAGACTATTATATAAACTATCTTGAAAATAAGTTTTCTGAAATATACCGTTTATAAAACAGTATCAAAACTTGAATAAAAAGATAAAAATACATAACATATAATCAAAACATAGATGACTTCTAACAAGGACAAATAACATGAAAAAACTACTTTTATGTACAATACTAGCAACAACCTCTATCTGCTTTGCTGCTGAAACTCAACAAGATATATCGATAGATATGCCAACAAGCGCATCAAGTGTCAACACACAACAAATTACTACCAAAAAAGCTCCAAAAACAATGGACTCTATGCCAATAAATAAAAACTTTGATAAAAATGATGTACAACCAATTGATCAGCCAAAACAACCTGAACAATTGGTTGGATCAAATTCAGCAACTTGGACACCAAAATATTTAGAGATCAAAGGTTTCAAAAACTGCTTAAGTGTGCAAGAGTATCGTGGTTGGGAAGGTTACTGTATGCCAGAGAAAAAAACTGATAAATGTCCCAAAGATTCTTGGAAATCTTTACAAAAAATGAATTTAGTACCTTGTGCTAAAGGTTAATAACCTTAAAACTTATGGTTTTGTTTTATTTTAAATCTATATACCATCAGTATTATAATTCCTACAAATATTGGCAATAATACTGATGGAAAGAGCATTAGCGTGTAGTTATTTCCAGAAATTTCAACCCATAGTACGCCAACAGCATTGCCTAAAATAAATACTGCCATACATGTAAAATAAAAAGGTATTTTCCAGATATTACTTTTATCTCCTTTTAAAACTTTACCTATCTCGATACCAAAGTCCGTAGTAGTCCCTGTCATATGAGTTGTACGTGCAAAGCCTCCAAAAAAAAGTGTAGTAAAACTATTTTGCATTCCCATTGCCATCGCTAAGAATAGATCATCAATAACTCTAGTGTTGCTAAAAACATCTATTAAAATCGTTCCTGTAAGCATAATAGCACTTTGTAGCACAAGTGATTTTGTATGGTTTTCTGAGACTACATAAGCAGGTGTTTTTATTATCGCACCATTGATAGCTGAACCTATAATAAAACCACAAACCAATACTGCTACTTTATATGCAAAAAGTAAATCCGCATCAGCTATACTATGCCCTAAAATTCTTAAGTTACCTGACATTACTGCAACACTGGCACCAAATGAATTATATAAAACAACACTATCAACCCAACCTGAGTTAAATATCAATATAACAGTTATAAAATATGTAAAAGCTAATCTTTTTGTGAACATTTTCTAAATTTCAATATTTATTTTAAGAACCATTATATAGTTTTTCTTTTTAATTATCCTATCTTTTCATACAGTGTAGGGCTACAATAAATAACAAGCTATAAGTAAGAAAGATATGTCAATGGGCTCTATAGAAAACTTAAAAAAACGCAAATGTGTAAGAGAGTTTACACCTAAAAAAATCTCTCAAGATACTTTAACTAAACTACTTGATGCTGCTAAATGGACACCTTCTAGTAAAAATACACAACCATGGAAAATAGCTGTAGTTAGTGGTCAACGAAAAGTTGAACTTATGGAAAAAATTCTTCAAGCTTGTGATAACAGAGAACCTCCTCGTATGGAATACGACTACGATGGCCCAACTCTGGAAGGTGAACGAAGAATAAGAGCCGTAAAATGTGGTGAAGCTCTATATGGTGCTCTTAACATAAAAAGAGAAGACAAAATAAAACGCATAGAACAATGGAAAAAAAATTATCTTTCTTTTAACTCTCCAACAGCTATATTTATATTTGCATACCCAGATACAGGAATGAGTAGTTATATGGACTGTGGCATGCTTATCCAATCAATAATGCTTGCTGCTTGTGAGCTTGGCTTAGCTACTTGTCCTCAAGCTTCTCTTGGTCATTATCCAGATATAGTAAAAAAAGAACTTGGTGGCTATGATGACTACACCTTACTATGTGGTATTGCTATTGGTTATGAAAATAAAGATGCCCCTGTAAATAATTATAGAACTACTAGGGAAAATTTAGATAATATTGTTACATTTTTTTAAGGATAAGTTATGTCTCAATCACAAATTAGTAAAGATATTATAGAAGGCACAAGGTACTTTGTTAGACTTGTCGAACAAGGATCATATTCTGCTGTTAAAAACTATTACTTAGTTGAGCTTAACACTATAAAAGCAAAGATTGAGATACTGGAAAAGTACCTTAATATAAAACTTATACAAAATATCCAAAATAAGATTTCTGCAACAACAAATGGCATGAAATATTATTATTCTTGTAGCCAGCTTCTTAAAGAGTTTGAAAATACAATAAGTAGCATAAAACATAATGGCTTCAAGGAAAAACCTTCTTTAAAAATTTTAGGTTCACCAATATTTATTCAAAATATGATAGATGAAGTAATACCTTCTTTAGAAGAGCTAGGAGTACAAAACTGTAACTACATTTTAAATGATTATTTACTTGATAGTCTATCTGGCTTTGAATATCAACTTGATAAGTATGACGTGATTCAACTATATACCAAACACCTTGACTATATTGCTTCTGATGATTGGATAGTATGTTCTACTCTTGATTCTGCTAATATAAAAGCAAAAATTTATGCATCTAATGACTTTATTAAGAGAAATGATTTAAATGAGGGCATAAATAATTTACAAAATATGCCGTTAATATTCAATAACTATGATTTCACATATAGAATATTAAATTATATTCATAATGATAAAAAATATGACTTTGCTTTTGATAATGTAAAATATGTGGTTGATAATCAACTACATAAAACAAAGCTAATACAAAAAGGACTTGGTATAGGTTTTATGCCGACCATCCATGCTGAATCACAATCTTTACAAGAGAAAAACATATCTGCTATAGACAATGTTGATGCTTTCTTTTACATAGAACCTCAACTAATTCTTATAAACAAAAACTCAAAATTTTTAAAAGAACTAGTTAATACAATAAGGCCTGTAGTTAAAAGCTGGATTGATAAAGCATCCCTTATTGATGATAAAACATACAAACAGGCCTAAAAAGAGCTCTTACTTGTAGCACATCAACCCCAACGAAACCCTATACCTTACTCCACGCATCTTTACTATATTTGCCATCTGGTGAATATGCTTCTAGCGGACAAAGACTAGATTCAGGTCCAACCTTACATCTATAAACCACATTTCCTATAGCTACAGTTGTTCCACCCACGTAGTTTTCATGTCCATTAGGATAAATATATTCTGCTCCTTGAGGTTTATATTGATTTTGACTCGTGTTAGTTTCTTCGAGATGAGAGACATCTGACGTTATATCACTCCAAGCCTGGTAGCCTTTATCTCCTGTAGGTGAGTATATAATATTATTACACAAAGTTTCTTTACCATCTATGCATTCAAAAGTTCTATTATCACCAGCTTTTACTACCCTATTTGGTTTATAGTCACCTATTCCCTCTGGATATGTTGGTGTCTCATCATCTAATATGATTTTTTTATACTCTACTTTTTTAGCCGTATTATTTTTATCAAGCTCTTGCCATGCAAGGTATCCATGTAAACCATTTGGAATGTATGAATTATTGTTACATAAATCTATTAAATCTGCAGATAAACACTTGTATTTTTTACCTTGAAACTCGATTATTGTATTTGCAGTATAACTCCCTAGTTTATATGGATAGTTAATAATTCCCGTATCTATAGTTCTTTCATAACTATTTTCTGTTACAACTTTTTTGGGTTTAGGCATGCTCGTAACTTGCCCTTTAACTTCTGGCAAGCTTATACTAGCTATAATGTTAGTCATAGACCAAGGTTGATGAGAATAATTTTCTGATAGATCTCCCTCTTTTATATTAGTTGCATCAAAGTCTATATTCCATAATGCAAACCCTCCAAAAGAAGCATCGTATTTTGCTACCTCTTTAACAATATTATCAATACCTTCAGGATTAAGCCCATAAACTTTACCCTTTGCTGTAGCTCCTTCAGTTGCAGGTATTAAAAGAACAAGCTTTTTAGGTGGTATTATTAATGCATTTTGCTTATATTTAGTCAGATTTGCATCATATCCATCTTGAGTTGTTATAACCCAAACTAATGATGTTAAAAATTTACTATATTGATCTAATGGAGTTATTTTTTGATACTCTTCATTTTGATCTTTATCTGGACCATAAATTCCTTCTCTAACATTTTCTGAGTAAGTTTTTAAGAAAATATAATCTATATTATTCATACCTATATGATTCATAAGCTCAATATACTTATGATTTTCAAATGTACTCTCTTTTGAATCTTTATTTATAGATGCTGTAACATACTGCCAATTAGGAGAAAATGTTAGCCAAAACTTATCTGTATCTTTCCTGTTTTTAGAAATATTTGCTACTACTTTCTTTATTTTTTTTGTAGCTATATTAACCAACTCATCTGTTTTAGGAATATCTGAATATCCTAAATCAAAATTTATACCATCAAATCCATAATCTTGTATTACTTTTTCTATGCTATCTAAATCTATAGTTTTCCAATTTATATGTGAAAATTTACCTCCTACAGATATTACTACATGCTTTCCTTTAGAGCCCATATACTTGGTAAACTCTTTAACTTCTTCTGGTGTATACTCTTTTTTAGAGTTTCCATTTTCTCCATCAAAAGTTAATCTAAACCCTGAACTATTAGTATATGTCAAATAAGCAGCTATTATCGTGTTGTATTTGCATACTTCAGGATATTTATCACAGTATTCTTGGCCTTTTGGCATTTTAAGATCTACTAATGTACTATTTATTTGTTGTCCTGAAACATTATATGAACTATTTCTTCCCCACAATGATAAATAACCAGCAATAACTGGACCCATTAAATTTTGAGACTTAGGTACACAAATATTGTCATAAATACAATCTCTCAAGGATTTAGCAAATGCTCCCGCTCTATGCTTTTTATCGCCATATAAATCAGATGCATAAGCTGTATTTAAAGTCCATCCTACTACACCAACAAACCTTGGTTTATGTTTAAGTAACTCTAACTGAGGTAGCATCAAAGACATCGCCGCCTCTGTTGATAAAGATTTAGATCCATCTCCACCTGGATGATATATAGTGTTTATACCACCAGCTGTCGCATTTGTAGGCTCTCCTATCAATATTTTTGTTTCTAGTGGAATCTTTGAGTTTTTTATTATTTTATTATAACTTTCAGCAATATAGTTTGGATCATATTGAGGATAAATATTATATTCTTGTAAAAATAAATAATCAATATTTCCTGATTGAATAGCCATATCATAATCATTACTTCTACCAGTAGTTACAAGCTTATAGTCATTAATTTCTGGTTCTGCTGCTATTATTAGATTAGGATCAATTTCTTTAATTTTACCTGTCAAATCATTAATAAAAGATGCTGAGGTATATTTTCTTATACTAAATTCAATACCATCAAGATTATATTTTTTAAGAAATTTTACTATATTTGCAGCTAAAGCCTTTGTTTGCTTAGCTGTCATTGATTTGCCTAGTATTTTTGGATCTAAACCTTTAACTTCAGTACCTGGATGGAAAGTATTTGGGTTTCCACCAACACTTAGAAGTACTTTTAAACCTAAACTTTTTGCTTGACGTATCTTTCCAATAGCCGTTTGCATACTTAGATTAGAGTTATTACCTGATAAATTAAAACCTATATCTGTCCCATATACCTCTCCAAAACCAGCTATAATTAAATTGTAACCATCTTTTTTTACTTTTTCGATATTTACTCTTGTAGCTGACCCTGGGGTTCTTATATCTAAAAAACCACCTAAAATACGATCTGGCATCAAATTGGTTTTTTCGGTTTTAATTTCATCAACTTTTTTAACTTCTTCTGCTATTAAGCTTGTTGATGTTAAAATAAATAAAACTAATAAAAGTTTATTAAAATATTTCATATGTTTTCTTTATATCTTAATAAGAGTTAGGTACTAGAAATTTTAGCTTACATATCTTTTTTTTGATATATAACTTACTATTTTTTTCAATTTTTTATTTTACTTAAGTATTGAGTTTTATTACTTGCTACTGTTATTTGGAACTATACCTATTTACATATACTTTTTTATTTTTAATAAAAAGTACTCTATTTAATAGAAATAAAATATTACAACCTTCTTACATTAAAAATTAATTAAACATCTGTAAAATATATAGCTTATTCTAACTCTCGAATTCTTTTTTACAAAAAACCCCACAAAGCTTTAATTGCTTAACTTTTTTAACTGTAAGCCTTATCTTTATAATTAAATTTCTTATTATTTTTAGTAATAAATCATAATTTTTAAGATTAAAAAAATAATTTTATATAAATACTTAAAATATATATTTAATTTTATTAAATATAATGTTACTATAATTACATACCATAAATATTAAATAGATTTTAAAAAGGACTTAACAATGAAAAAACTTACTATTATAACAATGCTTTTAACAACTATTCTTACAACAACTGCTTTTGGTTATAATGTTAATCAAGTAAGCACATATAATTCAAATATATCTACAGCTGCTCCTATAATGGATTTTAGTTAAACTCCCTATTTATATTCAACTCTTATTTCAATACAACCTTGTTTAAGGTTATATCTATCAAAGATATAATATATGTTTTTTGATCTTAAATAGTTTAAAAGAGCAGCAGATATAATGCTTACTAAATGGATGGTAAATCATGCTTTTTTATAACTCAAATACTTTTCATTGCATTAATTATAGCTTTTTTAGTTATTTGTTCTAATGTAAGTATTTCATCTATAGTTGAATTAAGAGGTGGGAGCCAATAAACAGTATTTCCAAGAGGTCTTAACAATCCCCCTAGCTTCAATGCTTCTTGATATACTTTAAACCCAAACCTATCTATATCAGTATCTAAGTCAGCGGCTATTATACCACCCATATTTCTAATATTTTTTATAAAGCCAGTCTCTTTTTTAATACGCCCAAAACTTTGTGAAAATTGTTGTTCTAATTTACTAATATTATCTAATATTTTTTCATCCCTATATATGTCTAATACAGCATTAGCAACAACAGCCCCTAAAACATTACCACTATGAGTATGAGAATGAAGAAATGCTTTTGATATACTGTCATTATAAAATTGATCATAATACTTATTCTTAGTTAAAGTCACACTAAAAGGAATTACTCCAGAAGTTAATCCTTTGGAAATACATAGAAAATCTAATTCAAAACTATCTAAATACTCATAAGCAAAAAGTTTACCTAACCTACCAAAACCTGTCATTATTTCATCAAAAATGACATATATATCATTTTGATTACACCATTGACATAATTTACCTAAGTAATCTTTGCTATACATCATCATTCCTCCAGCACCCTGACATATAGGCTCAACAATAAGGGCATTTATATTTTCTTTA
Organism: Francisella adeliensis; assembly: GCF_003290445.1. NCBI lineage: Bacteria > Pseudomonadati > Pseudomonadota > Gammaproteobacteria > Thiotrichales > Francisellaceae > Francisella > Francisella adeliensis. The sequence continues at coordinate 2,036,842 of NZ_CP021781.1, forward strand.
TTCTCTTCTAAAATACGCTTAGATTTTAGCCAATATGCATCCGCATTATTCCATAAAGGGTCATTTTTACCCGTAATGTATGGAATATCTTCTAAGATAATACTTTCAAATAAAAACTGAGAGTATGGTTTTGAATACAAACCACAATCGCTTACACTCATCGTTGCTAATGTTTCCCCATGGTATGAATTTTTTAAGCAAACAAATTTTGTCTTATTTTTTTGACCTTGGAAACTTCTAAGGTGTATAGTCATTTTCAATGCTATTTCAACAGCACATGATCCATCACTTGCATATAAAGTCTTATCCATATTAGTAAATTTGCAAATTCTTTGACTAAAGCTATCAATCTCACTGTTTTTTGTATTAGCAAAAATTGTATGCTCATATTTATCTAACTGGTTTTTGAGCTTGCTAACTATATACGGATGTCTATGCCCTAACGACTTACACCACCAGCTTGAAATTGCATCAAATATTTTTTTATTGTCATTCGTATAAATATATCCACCTTCTGTTTTTGAAATATCTATTGGAAGGCATTGTTCAAAATCTTTCATTTGAGTGCATGGATGCCAAATATTAGTGCTATACATTAATGTAAACCTTTTATGTAAATTATGGTTGACATACATTGTAACCAAAAGATATGATTATATGCAACATAATAAACCACATTTCAAAAAATGAATATCCAGCAGTTAAAAACCATATACAATAAGCCTCTATTAGATTTAATACATCAAGCCCAAACAATTCATAAACAAAATTTTGATAATGATATTGAATTATGCTCATTAAAAAGCATCAAAACAGGTGCTTGTCCTGAAGACTGTAAATACTGTCCTCAAAGTGGACATTACAATTCAAGTATAGAAAAGCATAGATTGCTCGATAAAGAAGAAATCCTTGAGGAAGCTAGAAAAGTTAAAGCAAGTGGCTCTAGAAGGTTCTGTATGGGGGCTGCATGGAAAAATATCCCTAAAAAAGATTTACCTAAAATATCTGAGATAATAACTAGTGTTAAAAATCTAGGGCTTGAAACATGTGTTACTCTTGGGTCACTTAACCAAGAAGATGCTATAGAATTAAAAAACGCTGGTTTAGATTATTATAATCATAACCTAGATACCTCTAGAGAATTCTATCCTAAGATAATCTCAACTCGTAAATTCGATGAGAGAATAGAAACAATAAGAAATGTAGCTAATGCCAATATAAATGTCTGTTGTGGAGGTATTTTAGGAATGGGGGAATCTATTGATGATAGGTTAAATTTATTAATGGAATTATTAAACCTACCGTCCATTCCTCAAAGCATACCAATAAATACACTAATACCTGTTAAAGGTACGCCTCTAGGAGATAGGTATACTAAAGCACAAATTGATAATATTGATTTAGTAAGATTTATAGCTTTAACAAGAATCTTATTTCCCAAAGCTCGACTTCGTCTATCTGCAGGAAGAGAAGATATGTCTATTGAAACTCAGACGCTTTGTTTTACTGCTGGTATTAACTCTATTTTTTATGGTAATAAATTATTAACTGAAAATAATGCATCTATAAATTCTGATGATTATTTGATTCAAAGGCTTGGCTTATCGATAAGTCCTATGGCATAAATAAAATGGATTTTTTAGAAGAAAAATATAAGCACTATTTAGAAAAAAATTTAATTAGAAATCAAAATATCTCTAATAACTGTAAATCAAACATCGATTTTACTAGTAGTGATTATTTAAATATAGCTTCATCTAAAAACCTAAAAAAAAGCATTTTAAGTGGTTTTGAGAAATATGGTTTTGGTAGCAAAGGTTCTGCAGCTGTATGTGGATATAACGATAGTACAAAACACTTTGAAGAAAAATTTGCTAACTTTGTTGGTTACCCTAAAGCTATCTTTTTTAATTCAGGTTATATGGCCAATTTAGCAATTTATGCTACATTATTTAATGAAAAAAATACCCTTTTTACAGACAAATTTATACATGCTTCTACTATTGATGGTATAAACCTATCAAAAGTAAAACTCAAAAGATACAGACATCAAAACTATAATCATTTACTTAAAATATACGATCAAAATAGTTACATTGCTACAGAAGGTATTTTTAGCACTACTGGAACTATAACTAACCTAAAAAAGATTTTTGAAATCTCTGATAATAAAATAATAGTTGATGAGGCTCACAGTTTAGGCGTGTTAGGTAATAATGGGCGAGGATTAATAAATCACTATAATTTGAATTCGAATAACTGTCCTATTGCTATTTATCCATTAGGTAAAGCTTTTGGAGGAGTTGGCGCTGTAGTCTGCACTACATTAGAAATAGCTAATTATTTACAGCAATTTGCTAGAAGTTATATTTATACTACAGCTATCCCTCCATTGATTTTAGAGGCCTCTATAACTCAGTTAGATAATTTAGCAGAAGCTAATCAGCAAAGAGAAAATCTACGGAATAATATCCTGTATTTTAATAAACTATCCAACGAAAGAAACTTGCTACTAGCTTCAATAGATATTTCCCCTATTAGAAGCATAATTATCAAAGAAAATGATTTAGCTCTACAAATAAAACAAGAACTTGAAAATAATAGTTTAAAAGTATCTTGTTTTAGATATCCTACCGTGCCTCAAAATCTAACAATGTTACGTTTATCAATTCATGCTAAGAATACTTTTAGTGAAATCGAAAAAGCTATAAATATCATAACTAAATTTTAAGAAGAAAATGAATAAATACAAAAATATTAAAGATAATTTTTCAAATACAAATTCATATACTAAAAATGCTATAGTACAAACAAATGTGAGAGAAAAGCTTATCACTAAATGCCTAAACAACCTGAAAAAAAGAAATATAGAAAGTGTTTTAAATATAGGTGTCAGAGATATAAGCGAGCCTATAGAATTACAAAGTAGATTTTTAGCAAAAAAAATAGATGTTATAGATTTAACTCTCGAAAATATCTCTGAGCAAACTAAAAACAAAAATATTACTTTTCATGAGTTAAATTTTGATAAAGATTTAAATAAACTAACTCAAAAATACGATCTTATATTTTCAAATATGTCTCTTCAATGGAGTAAAGATTTAAATAAGCTACTAGAAACCCTAAACCAAAAGTTAAATGAACAATCTATGTTTGCTTTTAGCACTCTTCTTGAAAAGAATTTTCATGAATTATCAGGTATATTCCGCATTAATAAAATGCTTACAAAAGAGAGCATCCTAAATTTAATGAAAAACAACGGTCTAATATGTCTGCATGAAGAAAGTTATTTTTACAAATTAGATTTTAATTGTTTTAGTGATCTTAGAAATCATTTTAAGTCTACAGGAATCACAACATATACAGGAAAAAACTCTAGCTCTAAGGCCTTTAGTGTTCGTAATCTAATTAAAAATAAGTCTATATATAATTTAACTTACCATGTAGGTATATTTATATGTTATAAAAATAAGGAATTTAAATGAACAAACTATTTATTATAGGGACTGATACAGAAGTTGGTAAAACATTTGTTTCCGTAAACTTAATCAAAGCTTTTAACTATCTCCATATTAATTCAAAGTGTTTGAAACCTGTAGCCTCAGGTAAAAAAGATAATTCTATTTTATGTGAGGATGTTGAAGATATTATTATTGCGCATAATAATGAATACTTACCCAAAGATCTAAACTTATATTCTTTTGATCAGGCTATTGCTCCTCATATAGCAGCAAATTTAAACAATAAACAAATAGATTTAAATCAATTAGAGAAATTTGTAGTAGAAAACTATTCAAAAAACTACGATATATTAATGATTGAAGGTGCTGGTGGTTTACTAACTCCATACTCTAATAAATTAACTCAACTTGATCTAATAAAGAAACTAAATATCCCTGTTTTATTGGTATCTAATATTCAAGTTGGATGTATTAATCATACTCTTTTAACTATTAATGAGCTAAAAAAACATAATATAAAGTGTATAGGCTGGATAGCAAATGAATATAAACAAACTAAATATACAAACGAACAAATAACTACGATTGAAAAATTTTCAAATATGAATTGTTTAACTAAAATTAAAAAAGATGCTAATTATTTAGATTTTATAGAACTTTCTAAAAAACTAATTTCTCCAGAAGAAAATAAAAATTGCTGATTATTTTTTTCTACTATTATTTCTCCTATATCTGATAAACCAACATATTTACAATTTTCTAATTTTTGGTTTCCAACCATTATGGTAAACTTTTTATCTTTTATATAGTTTAATTTTTCATACTCATCTTTAAAAAAGATAAAACCTTTTTTATAAAACAAACCTATATCTTTTTTTATTGTTTCTATGAGTTTAATTAATAATACTGTTCTATCTATATGCTTTGAAGATTCTCGTTTTAATGAAGTCCATTCGCGTTTGATATTATCATTTTTTTGCATATTAACATTTAACCCAAAAGCAATATGCAAAATAGATTCGTTATTGATTTCTCCACTAATATTTATAATGACTCCGGCAATTTTTTTATCATTTATATAAATATCATTTGGCCACTTCAGTTTTACATCAAAATCTAAGTCTTGTAAAACTTTAGCAATACTAATTGCTATAATAAGAGATAGACCTGAAAACTTTGATATATCAAAAGATATATACTCTACAATAGTACAGTATAGATTTTTGCCAAATGGCGATACCCATTCTCGATTAAACCTTCCATAGCCTTTAGTCTGATGCTCAGCTAAAATTATAGTATTTTCTAAAAAACTATTTTGATGCTTTATAGCATAGTTAGATGTTGAGTCTATACTATGGAAATAAATAACATTTTTGTATTTTTCAATAATATTATCAATATCTAATAAATCTAACTTTTCTTGCAACAAATAACCTTTTTTAGTTGAAGATAATATCTCTAGTTGATACTTATCATTTAGTAACTTAATATTTTTAGATATTGCCGCTCTACTTATGTTAAGTTTTTCACCAATTTCTGCACCGCTTATGTATTCATCACTTTTTAAGAAATTAAGTATTTCTAATTGAGTTTGATTCATTACATATTTTCCTTAAGTACTATATCTAGTTATTTTAACATTTTTCAAACTCAAAGTTTTATTGCTTTTATAGTCACTAAAGCCATGTATTTTCTATCATTTATACCAAACTATTTTATTCTATTTAGTGTTATTTTTTATTTTATTTGAGTTGTAATGCACTCTACTGATACTATACAAGTATAATCATAATTGTCTGTTACTATTTTCCCAAGATATTTTAAATATGAAAAAGACTAAATCTTATTGTTTTTAAATTTTACCAAAAAAATACTATTTTTATCATAAAGTATTGTTTTCTTTAATGCTTTAAGGTTTTTACATCTATATATAACTTTTTTTTATATAGACTATAAAAACTATCTATTTAACATTTTAAAGGTTCCATGAGATACTACAATCACAAAAAAAACAATAAATATAAAATCGTCTAAAGGCAATTAAAATGAAAAAATTTATATCTATAATTACACTACTAACTACTGTATTATTTACTACAACAGCTTTTGGTTATAATGTTAATCAAATAAGCACATATAACACAAATATATCTACAGCTGCTCCTATAATGGATTTTAGTTAAACCTCTTATTTATATTCAACACCTATTTCAGCATAATCTTGTTTAGGGTTATATCTATCAAAATCTGCGATATAGGCTCTCTCTCTAGAAATATCATCCCAAATATCTTCCCACTTATCAAAAATAGCATCAGGAACATTTTCAGATAGTTTATAAATTTCATGATTCAAATTTATAACAACAGAATTTAGCCCTAGAGGTGTTTCAAATGATTCATCTACTTCATAGCCTATAAGTAAAGTATAAGGGTCATCACAGTCACCTTCATACTCATAATATACAGATATAATATCTTGTGATAAATTTTTACCTTGTAAATATTCTAAGACTTCACTATTAGAAAATAAATCCCATGCTTGCTCTAAAAGATCTTCTCTATCGTTAGAAACTTTTGTAGATACTCCAACTACTTTCATATTTATATTTATCCTTATAATTTTATTGTTTTAAACTAACCAACCTTTTGAATATGCTATATTTATTTGCTCTTCTACATAGTCCCATAATTTAGGAGCTACTGTTTTTAACATTTCATTTCTTTTTAAAACTTTTTCTTTAACAACTTTATTCTGTGACCAGCTTCCTCCATCATTTTGCATATTTTGAAAAACTGGTGCTGATTTTTCTATTGCTTTTGAATATATAGCTTCTGCAGAAATTGCTTCTTCAAACTCAATCCATAATTTTTTTAGTTCTTGGCTATCTTTTTCTGGTAAGAATGAGAAAATTTTATCTAATGCTTTTAATTCTTTATCATATTGTTCTGATAGGCTTTTATCACTTCCAAAAGCAAATGTATCTCCAGCATAAATCTCAACAATATCATGAATTAATAGCATTTTTATTACTTTTAACATATCTAATTTTTTTATAGAATAATCTTTAAGAGTTAATGCCATCATTGCAACATGCCAACTGTGTTCTGCGGTATTTTCTCTTCTATTATCATCACTTTTTATAAGTGCTCTTCTATAAACACTTTTTAGCTTATCTATTTCTTGTATAAAAGTTATACTTTTTTGTAAATCTGTCATTTTTCTTTTTACCTTGACAAACAAGCAGCATAACTACTTGGTATGTTAAATGGAACTACTTTATTGTATTGCCAGTTTATATCTTGCCAGACTTTATTTATTGTAACATCTCTACCACATCCTGTACGATAATAGCAGTAGCGTTTAGGGTTTTTATGATGGTAGTTTTGATGGTATTTTTCAGCATCGTAAAATTTTGTAGAAGCTAGTATTTGAGTGTAGACTGGTTTATCAACTTTTTTAAACACTTCTTTCAGCTTCCTAGTAACTTCTTCAGCAATTTTCTGTTGTGATTCATTAGTATAATAAATAGCTGACTGATATTGCTTTCCTTTATCACAAAATTGTCCTTTATTATCAGTAGGGTCAATACGACGATAGAAATATTCTACAAGCTCTTTATAGCTTATTTTTTCTGGATTATATATAACTTCTACAGACTCTTTATAGTTTGTAACTCCTGCCGATACAGTTTTATAGTTAGGATTTTTTTTAGTGCCTCCATCGTATCCAGAAACTACTTGTTTAATACCTCCATGGCTAAGGTTTGTATGATTTTGCATATACTGAAAATCTGATTCTAAGCACCAGAAACATCCTCCTGCAAATACAGCTTTTTCATAATGTAAATTACTATCTTTTGAGTAGGCTGAAATAGACAATAATAATGAACTTATAAATATAGTTTTTTTCATATTTTAATCCCTTTGATTAATATACTTAAGTGTTTTGATAAGTAGAATGGTACCTGTAGTAAGGAATCTTTTGATCTACTATAACATCTCCATCTTTATGAGAATTCCAAAACTTTTTATTTAACTTAATAGTTGCTCGATTATATGGTTGAGCTGGTGATGTAAATTCAGTAAATACATAAGGTACTTCTTTATTTGTTTTATCATCTTTTATAAAACTAACCACATATTTAGATCTACTATTTTCACGAGATATCGCCATATTTTCAGACATTTCATAACCTGTTGAATCATATTTACTAGGGTTATATGTGTTATTTAAAAACATTATAGCTTGCTCTCTTGAGTATCCTTTTTTGTCATTGGCAAATTTTGCGACAGAACCATATTAGTGAATGTTCGTAAGATCGTGTTACTCCTGTCCATCAATAGCCTTCGTACATCATCATTTCCATTATATAGAATGTTTTGATGTACAGCTCTATGTAGTTTAGATAGGTTATTATCAATTCTAGGTGGAGTGTCATATATTGAAAACAGTTGACCTATAGATTCAATTACAAAAGTGAAGAGTGACATATTATATGCTCTTACCTTTGAGAATATTCCACCAGTAAATGTACCAACTCTATTATTTACAAAGCATAGGGACAATATTTGTCCTAGATCATCCGTTGTACCACAGTCTCGAATTGCTATTCGCAGTTGACCTGCTCTAGTGCTACCTTTTTTTCCATGAATTCCATCATGATTCCTATTAAGCTCATCCCCTCCATATTGATAAGTAATATCTAGATAATTATCTATACCAACAAGAATTCTATCTTTTAGACTATCAAATATTTCATCATAACAATATAAATAGCACCGTTGATTGGCACGCCTAACATTATGTGCATGACGTGTTAGAATTAAAGGTAATCTTTTAAGTCTTTTATATTCAACCAGTAGCGGATTGGTTATTTCATTTAGTAGTCCAATTTTTAAATATCTATCATTAATTACTGCAGCGTCTATAAGGCTTTGCTGTAAGCTATTACCTACTTGCTCATCCATCGCAATAGAAGAGACTTGACTAATATAATCACAAGGTTTCTGTACTAAAAAACTTAAACTAATCGGAATTGATTTATAAGTTCCAAATGATGTTAAATCACTATCTTCTTTATATATATTACGTATCCAACATATTGGAGCATCTATTCTATCAATACGAGCTCCTCTTTGATTAGCATTATTTAAACTTTTTCTTAAAAGGTTAATACATTGTGGATCAGTTTGTGCAAATTCTACAATAAATCTTTCACCTCTAATAGTTATTGCATATAAATCGACCGTGGTTCTAGTTTCAAGAGTTGAATGATAAGTGTCATAAGATCTATTTAAGTCTTCCAGACTATTGCATAATTCATCCCAGATATTATTAGTGAAATTTTGGCCAATAGCGGGCCTAGGGTTTTGGTACCCTCTGTAGGATTTTTGTACCTCAGTATTACCAATTTGAGATAAATTCAGATGTCTATTAATGCCCTCATCATCTTGTATTGATTGTATATAAACAGATTTTCTATTTTGAAGAGGTCGAATGTATTGCCTCTCTTTACCATATTGCTCTGATATATCACTTTTATGGATTCGTTGTCTTAGTGCATAGGGCCATAGAAAATGTCGTAGCTTTCGTGATAAATCATCAGGGTTAGCTGCAAATTTAATATGAACATCCATTATATTGCCTTCTAGGATCTGATTAGTGTTTTTCATATGAGTAAAAAAATTTTCTAGTTTTTCTTCTAATGCATGATCCACTAGACACTCCATTATGTATCCTACGTGCCTATTTCGCGAGCTCATCTCCTTTCATAAAACCAGTAGTTGGTTTTCCTCTGATTTGACATCGAAACCCTACATGCGCACGCCACATTGACTCACTGCTTGACTTATACCATAACCTAGGCTTTTTACCTTGTATGTTTGGTTTTTCGTAATAACCAAACACTAGAGGATATTCATTACTTATTATTGCGTAACAGAAAGAAAAAGGATGGCCATTAATATTAATAGTTTCACGACTCTGAGCTGCTCCATTCACCCAATTGTATAGTTTTTCTAACATATTAGAATATCCTTATATTGTTTTATTAGCTAGATTGTATTCTGAAAGTTTTAAAATAGTTGAAAGAGAGTCCCAAATGTAGTTTATCAGGTTTTGACGAACTTAAATAAACAAAAGGAACTAAGAATGGCAAATAGACATTTAACTCTTTCGCACTAATTTTGACTAATATCCACTAAAACATTCCATATTATTAGATAATAACATACAAACATTATGTATCTGTTACATATGATGATTTATTGGGTATGTTCAAACTCTTATTATTTGAAAGCTGGGAGCATATGCTGGTTCATTTATTATAAAATAATGGTATTGACCCACCACAAATAGTGTAAGTTATCATTCCTTCATTTGGTTGGAGTAGGATTACTGTATCTATTAGAAAATAAAGCTTAAATATTTCAACATTGTAGACATATTATCAATAGAGTCATTGTAAGAAAGATCAAATTTTTTATAGTCTGGACAAAAATCTACTTTATTATATTGATCATCATAAATATACTTCCAGAACTCAATAACAAAATCATGGCATCCATATGCAAAATCTTTAGTAAGTTCCTTATATGGTTGGTTATGATTTCATGCTATTTTTTTAATACTTTTCGTACTTCATTATCTTGATTACATTCACAGTTCATCACAATACTTATTACTGATATAATAGGCACATATTATGTAATACTAATGTCTATATTACAATTAGCACTCCATCGAAAATCAAAGATTTATTTCAAAAGAGTAAGGCTTGGCTCAAATACTATGAAGCCAATAAGCACAATATTCGTGATGCTGAAGTAGAAAATGTAGTGAAAATAACGGGGTGTGGGTTGCAAGTATGTGGATTCATCCTTTACAGATGTTCAAATAGAACTTGCATGCATACAAAAAGAATTTGTTTTTCCTGTAACTCTAGATCATGCCCTACATGTGGCAAAAGAGCTATTGATCACTGGGCTGAGAAATCGCCTAACCTATTCCCAGATTGCACATACCAACATATAACTTTTACTATGCCAGATGTATTGTAGCACGTCTTTAAGGATAATAGGGAATCTCTTAACATACTTATGAAAGCTGCTGTAGATACTCTTCTTAGGTTTGCTAAAAAGAAAAGTATTACTATCGGTGCTTTCGCAGCTTTACACACTAATGGAAGACAAATGACATGGAACATGCATATGCATGTATCTGCTACTATGGGAGGGTTAGTTAATGATGGTTACAAAAATATAACAAAAGAAACTCTTACTGCTCAATATGAAAGACCATGGATTGTCCATTTTGAAAAGCCTACTAAAGACTACAAACACACTATTGCATACATTGGTAGGTATACTAAAAAGCCTCCTATAGCTATGTCAAAGATAAAATATTTTGATAGTAAAAAAGTTACTTTTGAGTTCTTAAATCATCGAACTAAGAAGTATAATAAAACAACAATTACTATAGATGAGTTCTTTGATAGGTTTATACAGCATATACCAGAAAAGTTCTTTAGAATGACTAGATATTATGGATTATTTGCTAATGCTGTAAGAGGCAAAACCCTGCCTAAGCTATTCAAAATATTTAATCAACAGCTAAAAGATGTAACTCTGACCACACTCCAACAGTTATCAATATTTTCTTTTGGATATGATCCGTTTAAATGCATATTGTGTGGTAATCAAATGGTAGCATCAACATTAGTTACGGGTAAAAGAATAGGTCAACTCATAGTTTGTCATGAGCAATTAGCTAGCAGAAAATGAATGCCTGCATAGGTCTACAGGGATTAGTGTATCTATACATCTAAAAACAGTCTTTTTTACTCAATAAACCTCTAAAAAGAAACTTTAAAGTATTTTAAAAAACGCTTCCAACATGACAAGATACAGGAAACATTTATTATAATTTTTATTAGGTAATTTTGAAGTGAGAATCTCTCATCAGAAAATATTGAAATTATTCTACTTTAAATTATCCTCTAATAGTTTATTAAAGAAGCTATAACAATCACCACTTTTTATTTTTTTAATAACTTTTTTTGTATTATTTTTTAAGTTAGAATTGTTATATAATTTCATCATTAATGCTATGTTTATGGCAACAGCATAATTATGAGGATCTGGCGCATTTCCTTTTAATATATTCTCTATTATTATTTTATTTTCAGAAGGAGTACCTCCTTTCAAACTATCTAGTGAATATCTACTTATTCCAAAGTCTTCAGGTTCTAGTATATATTCTGTTATATTTCCGTTTTCAATTTCAGCAACAAAAGTCTTATCATGAATAGCCACTTCATCAAGACCACTCCCATAAACAACTATTGCTCTTTTCATACCCAACTGAATTAAGGTTTTTGCCATTGGCAAAATTAATTCTTCCGAATATACTCCAATAAGTGCTTTATTTGGACGAGATGGATTTATTAGAGGTCCTAATATATTAAATATGGTTCTAGTTTTTAATATTGAACGAGCCTTCTTAATATATTTAAAACCATCATTATAGAAGGGTGCATATAAAAACCCTATATTATAAGTATTTATAGAACAACTTGTTTCTTGTGGAGATGCTTCAATATTTACACCAAAAGATTCCAGTAAATCAAAAGATCCTGATTTACTGGATACACTTCTGCTTCCATGTTTAGCTACCTTGTATCCTGATGCTGCTGTTACTATTGCTGCTGTAGTTGATATATTAAAAGTGTTTGAACCATCTCCTCCTGTACCAACAATATCTACCATATCATAACTTCTTTGAGGAAAAGCTTTTGAATTTGATAGTAGAGCTTTTGCTGCTGCTGCTATTTCTGTAGGTGTTTCTTTTTTTATTTTTAATGCTATTAAGATACTTGTTTGAAGTTCTAAAGGTATATTTCCATTTATAAATTCTTCAAATAGTTTATAACCTTCATCATAATCTAAGTTTTTTTGATCATAGAGTTTATGAGCTATTTTTTGAATATCTATCATTTGTAAACCCATTCTATAATATTACTTAAAAGTTTTGATCCTTCTATAGTCATAATAGATTCTGGATGAAACTGTAATCCACATATCTTGTTTTTATCATCTACTACTGCCATAACCAGATCATTTACTTCCGCTATAACTTCTAGCTCATCAGGAACTTTTATAGCTATTAAAGAATGATATCTTGCAACAGCCAAAGGAGATGATAAGTTTTTAAATATATCATGCTTAATATATTTTATATAAGCAATCTTACCATGAACAATTTCATTAGAGTGAGATATTATCCCTCCATAAGATTCTACTATAGCTTGATGACCTAAACATATTCCTAATATTGGTACCTTCCCTTTTAATTGAGAAACCAATTTTACTATACAGCCTGCTTGTGATGGGTTTCCAGGTCCAGGTGATATTACAACTATAGGGTTATCTTTATTAAATATTTTTTTTATTAAAATATCTAAATTAATTGTATTACGATAAACTTCTACAGTATGACCTTGCGTTTTAAATTCGTTTACAAGGTTATAAGAAAAAGAGTCAAAATTATCTATAAAAATTATATTAGCCATTTATATCACTCTCCATGCACATTTTTTATAGCTGTTATTACTGCTTGAGCTTTAGTTCTTGTTTCATCAGCTTCTGCTATTGGTATAGAGTCTAAAACTACTCCAGCTCCTGCTTGAACCTCTGCCACTTCATTTTCTACATATGCTGAGCGAATAACTATACAACTATCAAGATCTCCTAATCCGTTTAAATAACCTACTGCTCCTCCATAACCACCTCGAGTCTGTTTTTCAACTTTTGAAATAAGTTGCATAGCTTTTATTTTAGGGGCTCCTGTAAGTGTTCCCATATTCATCGAAGCTTGATAAGCATGTAAAGCATCTAAACCTTCTTCAAGTTGACCCACAACTCTTGAAACTAAATGCATCACATGACTATATCTGTCTACTTTCAATAAATCAGCTAAATATCTTGTCCCTGGTTTAGAAATTCTAGCAACATCATTTCTTGCTAAGTCTACAAGCATCATATGTTCAGCATTTTCTTTTGTGTCTAATCTTAACTCTAGTTCAATACGACTATCTAAATCGTGATCTATAGTATTGTCAAGATTTTTGCCTCGTTTGCGTGTACCTGCAATTGGATATATTTCAACTTGATTAGTTTCTTTTTCATATTTTAATGCACTTTCTGGTGAAGCTCCAAATAGTATAAAATCCTCATCTTGCATGTAAAACATATATGGGCTTGGGTTTGTCCTTTTAAGTTCCTTATAAACTGCTAAAGAATTTTGACATGGCAAATAAAAGCTCCTTGATGGAACAACTTGAAAAACATCCCCATCAATAATGTGTGATTTCATGTAATCTACTACATTACAGTATTCTTTATCATCTATTGAAACTGTAGGCTCAAGATCTTTAAATTTCCTGATATCTGCTTTAATATTTTTATTTATATTTTTTATATTAAATAGAATATCTTTATTTAATTTATCTACTAAAGATTCATTAAAACAGTTAGTTTGAATATAACTTTTTTGTTGTTGATGATCACTAATAAGAATATTTTCAGCCAAATAAAATACATAATCAGGACAATTATTTTTACGTTCAACTTTCCCTATATCTTCAAAGCTGCCAACAACATCATATGCAAATAACCCAGCTAAAAAAACACTAAAACTATTAGTTATTTCAAAACTATCTCTAAATATTCTTAATACATCAAAAATTGATTCTTTCTTTAGGTTTTGAAACTCACTTGAATCTGAATCTGTTTTATTTTTAATTGTTAAAACAATTTGATTATCGGTTTCTTTATATAAGTCGTATTTTTTAAAGTCTTCTGATATTGATCTAATAGCACTTAATCCATTGATAGATAATGCTTTAATGTATATTTTATTAGCTATACAAGATATTCTAACAGCACTTGATAACACAAGAATACTTTTAAGTTTATCTTTTGTATTTATCTCAGCTGATTCTAAAAGGATTGTATTTTTTTTATCATTACATAAATTAGCAAAACATTTATTTAAATCTTCTTGATAATCTATTTTATGTATATACGAAGCTAAAAAACCTTTTTTTTGATCAAACATTTTTTCACCTATTTTTTTCACCAAATATTTCTTTTATTCTAAATGAACAGTCTTTTAAAGCATTAGAACACCTTGTAACTGTACATATACTAATTCCTAGCTCTTTAGAAATTTCTCTTTGTGTTTTATTTTTTCTAATCAGTTCTTTTGTTAATAAAACTCTTTTATTTAATTGCTCTTTTTCTTCTTTAGTTAGTAAAAAATCACAAATAATATCTATATCTTCAGGATTTTTATTTTTTGATAATATTTTTATTAGTTCTTGCCAACCATTATTAGATCTAGACATATTGATATAAGTATATTTTTTATTATTGTAATGTTACACAAGTACAAATAAGATATCAATATAATATATTGATCATAACTTTTATAAAATATAAAACTTGGGATTTAAAAAGAATTAAATTAAGGTTTAGAGGCATTATATCAGAGATAAAAAAGGGAAAACTGAAAGTAATAACTAAACCTTAAAAGAATATGGCGGAATGGACGGGACTCGAACCCGCGACCCCCTGCGTGACAGGCAGGTATTCTAACCAAACTGAACTACCACTCCGTTGTATGGTGCCGACTACCGGAATCGAACTGGTCACCTACTGATTACAAGTCAGTTGCTCTACCAAATGAGCTAAGTCGGCACTACATGGATGTATTATAGTCATATTTAGATAACTGTCAATAATTAATTAGTAAAAAATATTAATTTAGTGGGATAATGTCGTATTGATTATATAAATGTGCTTTTTCTATCTTCAAATGAATATTTTTTTCAAGTTCTAATTCTAATTCTGCAAGCCATACTGATTCTTCTTTTTCTATATACTTGATAACATCTTCAGAAGAAATTAGTAAAAAATTATTATAATTTGGATAGTTTCTAGCTTCAGACTGTATTTCTCTAAAAAGATCATAACAAATAGTTTGAAGTGTTTTTATAGTGCCTTTTCCATTACAACTTTTGCATGGTTGACATAAAGTCCTCGATAAACTCTCATAAACTCTCTTACGCGTCATTTCTACTAAACCTAGCTCAGATATATCACTGACCGTAGTTTTTGCCTTGTCGAGCTCTAATTCCTTCTTTAAAGCTGTTAAAACTTGTGCTTTATTATTTTCATCCATCATATCTATAAAATCAATAATAATGATTCCACCTAAATTACGTAATCTCAGTTGTTTAGCTATTTCTTTTGTGGCTTCTAAATTTGTTTTAAAAATAGTTTCTTCAAGATTTTTAGTTCCTGTAAAACCCCCAGTGTTTATGTCTATCGTTATCATAGCTTCTGTTTGTTCTATAATCAGATAACCACCAGATTTTAAATAAACATTTTTTTCTAATGCTTTGTTTATTTCTTTTTCTATATCATATTGTTCAAAAATATTAGATTTTTGATAATGTTCTACTTTATCTCTTAAACCAGGTATATATTTATCTGCAAATTGACAAATTTCTTTATAAGAATCTAAATTATCAACTAAAATTTTACTTGGATTATCATTAGCAAAAATATTTATAGTTTTTACAATTAAATTTAAATCTTCATATACTATTCCTGGTTTTACAATAGTACTTGATGTATCTAAAATATCTTGCCAAAGATTATTTAAAAATTTGATATCTGTTTCAATTTCTTCAAAAGTAGCACCTTCTGCAGCAGTTCTTAATATATATCCTCTAGGTTTTTCTGTAACAGTTATTTTTTTTATTATTTCTTGTAACCTATTTTTTTCATCATCTTTTGAAATTCTTAAAGATATACCAATATGATCTAAATCTGGTAAAAATACCAAAAATCTTGAAGATACAGATAAATGACAAGTTAATTTAACTCCTTTATTTCCAATACTTTCTTTAACAATTTGTACTAATACTTCTTGCCCAGCTCTAAGCCATTTATTAATATCTTCTTTATTTAACTTATTTAATCTAAAATCATTATCTTCATCATCTCGTTCTAAAGGTAAAACTTCAGATAAATGTAAAAAACCTGCTTTTTCTAAACCTATATCTACAAAAGCTGCTTGCATTCCAGGAAGTACTTTTATTATTTTACCTTTATAAATATTACCTACAACTCGCTTTTGATTATCTCTTTCTATAAAAATTTCTTTAAGATTGTTATTTTCTTTTATAGCTATTCTATTTTCATAAGAGTTTATATTTAAAAATATTTCTGTATTAAAAGACATTTTTGAAAACCTTTTTAAATTTGTTAACATTTATTATATAGAAAAATATTTTTTTCTCTAAAAAGCTTTTATAAAACACTTTCTTTATTTATATAAAGTATTTCTTTTCTTTTTATATTATTATTTGTTACTGAGCATATTAGTTGTGGATTCTTTAATGAGAACATTTTAAATAAAGGGTTTTAGGTATTTAACAAAAGAAGTATAAGGATGTAAAAAAGAGGTAAAAAGAACCTTAATAAAAATGTGAATAAAAAGCCACCATATTTATCAACATATTTATTAACAGATTTGTGGATATGTTTATAAACAAGTGATATAACAAAAAATAAACATATTAATTAACAGAATTATCCACAGGTTGTAGTAAAGACGTTTGCTTATTCTTTTTTATTCTTTTAAAATTCATTCAACTTAATAATTTAATCTGACTTTTGTGAGGCAAATCTCATGGAATAAGGTTTTACAATCTATTGATAAGCT